>CAZRNE010000018.1:0-65362 GCA_964601365.1 uncultured Opitutaceae bacterium
CCGCCGCCCGCGTCACCCAGCCGGCGCGCCGCTCCCGCTGACCGTCAGCGCTCCGGCACCACCCACCAGGACCGTGCGGTGGCACCCGGCCCTGCGGCCAGGGCGTCCCGCAGCACCGGCAGTGCCGCTGCGATCTCCTCCTCGATTTTCCACGGGGGATTGAGCACCAATAGTCCGCAACCCTTCATGCGTGCCGGGGATTCGTCGCCCAGCACGCGCAGCTCTGCGGCCAGCGACGGTATTCCCATGTCCGCCGCGGTCTGCAGAAATCCGTCCGATCCCGCGCGCTCGGTGAGTGGATACCAGACCGCATAGACGCCGGAGGGAAAGCGCCGCAGCGCCCCGGCCAAACCCCGACCGATGGCTTCGAATTCGCCTTGGTCCTCGAACGGCGGATCAATCAGCATCAGGGCGCGTTTCTCCGGGGGTGGGAGCATGGCCTTCAGCGCCGTATATCCGTCCATGGTGTGAACCTTCACCCGCTTGTCCCGGGCAAAGGACAGCTCCAACGCCTCCGCGTCATCAGACCTCAGTTCACAGAGCGCGAGACGGTCCTGCGGACGCATGACCCGGGCCGCCACCCACGGCGAACCGGGCAGGTAGTGCGGTTGGTCGCCGGTTCCGCCGCGCTCGCCATCGTGCGCCCGCACCAAGGCGGCGTAGTCGCCCAGCGGTCCGGTTTTCCGGTCCCAGACGCGCCCGACCCCGTCCGGCCACTCGGGTTCCCGCGAACGCCCGCCCGGCAGCAGCAAGGCCTCGCCCAGATCGTAGCTGCCCCGGCCGGCGTGGGTGTCGAGGTAGAGAAAGCCCTTCTCCTTGCGCTGCATCGCCCGCAGCAGCAGCAGCAACAACACGTGCTTGAACACGTCGGCGTAGTTGCCCGCGTGGAACTGATGGCGGTAGTTCACGCCACCGGCACCTTGACCACCGTCTTGCGGACCAGCATCGGCCCGGCCGCCTGGATCGAGGGCATGTGCCCGTCATCCGGGAAGAACACCGCCACGTCGCCCGACTTGACGTGCAGGACCGAGGGGCTGTCGGGCAGCGCGTATTTGATCAGGTCGCGCTCCGGGTCATAGGCCGCCGTCTCCTGCAACCGCTCGATGTTCTCGACCTCCATGACTTCGTGGCCCGCCACCACCACCTGGACGTCGATGTATTTGCGGTGCGACTCGAAGAACCCCTCGGCCCGTGGTTTGGTCGGGTAGGCGGCCTCGATGGCAAAGATGCCGCCACCCAGTTCATGCCGGTGTGATCCACCGGGCGCGAGCGCCAGGATGCGGCGGTGCGCCTCCGCTCCCGGGTCGAGCGCTTCCACCGCATAGCGCAGCGCGGCGGCGAAGCGCGGCGAATCGATTTGGGCACGGAGATCGTCGAGAGGGCCGAAAAATGCCATGCGCTGAGGATTGCGCCCCTCCGCGTCCCGGCAAGTGCGAAGCCCGCCGGCCCGGCGATATCGCCACTCGGCGTGCATTTTTCCCGTTACAGCCCGCGGGCCGTTGACGCCCCGCCCGGGCGAAGCATCGTCGAGGCCACCAACCAAAATCCCCATGCCCCGCCCCACCCACTTCGAAATCCAGGCCGGCGATCCGGCCCGCGCCATCAAGTTCTACGAGTCCGTCTTCGGCTGGTCCTTCCAGAAATGGGAGGGCCCGATGCCCTATTGGATGGTCACCACCGGCCCCGACAGCAAGCCCGGCATCAACGGCGGCCTCCACGCCCGCATGGGCCCGGCTCCCGTCGAGGGGCAGGCCGTCATCGCCTTCGTGTGCACGGTGGAGGTCGACTCCGTCGACGCTTACGTCGCGAAGACGCAGAAGGCCGGCGGCAAAATCTGCGTGCCGAAAATGCCCATTCCCGGCATCGGCTGGCTGGCTTACGGCAATGACACCGAGGGCAACATCTTCGGCATGATGCAGCCCGATCCCGCCGCGAAATGAGCCTGCTCCACCGGTTGGGTCCGGGCTTGGCGTTGGCCCTGTTCCTGCCAAGCCTCTCCCTCATGGCCGAGGAAATCAGCGCCGCGGAGATCCAACGGAAGATCGAGGGCGGCCGCGCCTACACGCTGGTCCTCCTCCAGGCCGGCCCCAACCGCTCCCGCGCCAAGGACGAGGCCGACGCGTTGCAGCTGGCCCACCTCAGATACCTCTTCGGCCTGCGCGCGGCGGGGAAGCTCGTCATCAACGGCCCGCTGACCAGCGACACCGCACTGCGCGGGATCTGCATCTTCGACGCAAACATTGAGGAGGCCCGCCGGCTCGCCGAGGGCGACCCGGCCGTGAAGGCCGGCCACCTGGTCGTGGAGGCGCATCCCTGGTTCGGCCTGCCGGGCGACACCCTGCCGGCGGCGGATCCCCAGGCCCTGCACGACAGGCGGATGGATTACATCGAATTCGTGGCGCCCGACCTGGAGGCCGCCAAGAAGTTCTACGGCGAAGTCTTCGGCTGGAAATTCACCGACTACGGTCCCGATTACACCAGCTTTGCCGACGGGCGTCTTGCCGGTGGCTTCCGCAAGGGCGAAAAGGCCGCCGCCACCAATCCCCTGGTCGTGGTCTTTGCCCGCAACCTCGAGGCGGCGGAGGCCCGGGTGAAGGCCGCCGGCGGGAAAATCACAACCGCCACCCACACCTTCCCCGGCGGCCGGCGTTTCCATTTCTCCGACCCCAACGGCCTCGAGCTGGCCGTGTGGACCGACCGCACTACTGACGGCAAGAAGATCGACTGAACCCGGGCCATCCGCCCCGGAATGATGTTGCGGGCGCAAACCGGTGCGGCCTCAATCGCGGCACCATGAAGAATCTCACCAAACTGATCCTCGCCCTCGCGGCGATCTCGTTCACCTCCTTCGCCTACGCCGGCGACAAGTCCGACAAGAAGGACGCCGAGAAGAAGGAATGCTGCGGCTGCGCCGAATGCAAGGAGTGCAAGTCCGGCAACTGCTGCTGCAAGGACAAGAAGGACGACAAGAAGCCCGAGGAGAAACAGCCCGAGAAGAAGTAACCGGCCGGCCACGGCCCTCCTCCCGACCCGCCGCTCCCCGCGGCGGGTTTTTTATTCTGCGCCCGCTGCCTTGCTCCGGTGTGGGAGCTTGCTTGGAGACTTCTACAAATGTCATTGCGAGGAGCCGCCCAGAGGGAGGCGACGAAGCAATCCATCTGATTCTAGCTGGATCGCCACGGCCCGCACTGCGGGCCTCGCGATGACAAGGCATATTGAAGACGTGTCCTTGCAGGCGATGGACCCTCCGCGCTTCGAATCGCCTGCAAGCAGGCTCCTACGGAAGCGCTCCGGTGCTGCTCGCGTCGGGCATTGCTGCCCGAGCCAGCCTACTCCAGCCCGAGCACCTTGCGGCCGGTCTCGGAGATCATGTGCGGCGTCCATTGCGGATCCCAGACGATGTGGACCTTGGCGGATTCAACCTTGGGCAGTGCCGCGATCTTCTGTCGTGCGTCCTCGGCGATCACCGGCCCCATGCCGCAGCCCGGGGCGGTCAGGGTCATCTTCACCTCGACGCTGTATCCGCCGGAGGGCGTCGGCTCGACCGCAAGGTCGTAAACCAGGCCCAGGTCGACAATGTTCACGGGGATCTCCGGGTCGAAGCAGGTCTTGAGCGCATCCCACACCGCCTGTTCGCTGAACTCGCCGGCCGCCGGTGCGGCCGCCGGCTCGGGCGCGAGCTTCAGGCCCTCGACCACGCCCGCGTGCTCGCGGTCGATGCGGAAGAGACCGTGCTCGGTCCGCACGGTCACGTTGCCGCCCAGCGTCTGCATCACGAAGACCTTCGTGCCGCCGCCGAGGTTGACCTTCTCCCCGGACGGGATGCGCGTGGCGGGGCAGCCGGCGGACAGGGTGAATTCCCTTTGCATGGCAGGTGTCAGTTCAACTGCAGGTTGAAGGGCAGCCGCGCATAGATGCCCCGGGGATCATTGAAGCGGACCAGCGTCTCCAGCTCTGCCGTCGCCGCGCGGATCAACTCGCCGACGGGTCCGGCGGACGTCATCTCGCGCCGTCCCGGCTCGAGCGCCTCGCTCAGGGATTCCGCGAAGAGTTTTTTGCGCGGATATTCGACCAGGCGGAAGCCGTCCTGCAGTTTGGCTTTTCCGGCGGCATGCCGCACCGCGTCGTCCAGGGTGCCGATCTCGTCGACCAGCCCGAGCTTCTGCGCCTCGGCGCCGGACCAGACCCGCCCCTGCGCGATCTCATGCACGGCGGCCCGGTCGAGCTTGCGGGCCTCGGCCACCTTGCCGACGAACTCATCGTATATGAAATCGACGAAGCCCTGGATGATCGCCAGCTCCTCGTCCGTCTTGGGGCGCATGATCGTGCCCATGTCGGCAAAGCGGCCGGTCTTCACCGTGTCCACGCTCAGGCCGAGCGTCTCGCCCGCCAGCTTCTGCACGTTGAACAGCGTGCCGAAGACGCCGATGGAGCCGGTGATCGTGGTGTTTTCCGCGAAGATCCGGTCCGCGTAGGTGCCGATCCAGTAACCGCCCGAGGCCGCCACCGTGCCCATCGACACGACGACGGGCTTGTCCTCCATCGCCAGCTTCAGCTCGCGTTGGATCTGTTCGGAGGCGGTGGCGCTGCCGCCGGGGCTGTTCACCCGCAGCACGATGGCCTTCACGCTGTCGTCCTGCCGCAGCTTGCGGATCTCGCGGGCAAAGCGGGTGCCGTGCACCATGCCTTCCTGCTTGCCGTCGCCATCGACGATCTCGCCCTCCGCATAAACCACCGCGATCTTTCCGCCGCCGCTGAGGGTCATCTTGCCGTCGCGGCGCTTGGCCACGAGCCCGTCGCGCGTCACCAGCTTGGCGTAGTCCTTCACGGCGATCTGGCGGAAAGTCCCCTTGGCGCCCTTGCGGCCGGTCTTCTCCTTCAATTCCTCGAGCACCTCGTCCTGATAGGCCAGCCGGTCGACGAGCTTGGCGGCCAGCGCCTTTTCGGCCCGCAGCAGGCCCTCCGCATCCACCACCTTCTGCAGGCTGCCCGGCTCCAGCTTGCGCGCTTGCTCGATGCCCGTCGTCAACTCCCCCCAGATGTCGTCGATCAGCTTCTGGGTCTGGGCGCGGTTTTCGGGGCTCATGTCCTTGCGCACATAGGGTTCGATGGCGCTCTTGTATTTCCCGACCCGCGTCACCTGCACGCCGATGCCGAACTTCTCGAAGGCCCCCGCGAGGAACAACGGCTGCGAGGCGAGGCCCGGCATGAGCACCGCGCCGTAGCGGTCGAGGATCAGCTCGTCGGCCACGGAGGCGACGTAGTAGTTCCGCGTGGTGGCCAGATTGAGATAGGCGATGACCGGCTTGCCCGACTTCTTGAACTGCTCGACCGCCGCGCGCAGCTCGCGCAGGGCCGCGTAGCCCGAGCCGTAGTTCATCGAACGGAAGCTGCCCGTGAGGAAAAGGCCGCTGATGGCGTCATCGCCGGCCGCCGCGGTGATGGCGCGCACCGCCGCGCGGAGTTGCAACGGCCGCGGACCGCCGCCTTCCCCGAGCGCCTCCAACACCTCGGCGAGGTCCTCGTTTTGCTCGGGGCTGTCCTGGAGGTTCACCGACATGTTCAGCACCAGGTAGGAGCCCTTTTCGACCGTCACCGGCTTGTCCCCGGCCGCCGCGATGGCCGCCAGCAGGATGAAACCCAGCACGCAGGCGCCCCCCACAAACACGATCAGGGCGAGCAGGCTGCCGAAGAAGGAGGCGAAAAAGTTTTTCATCGCCCCCAAGCTACCCCGGCCCCCGGACCTCTCCAGCGAAAAGTGGCCACGCGCCCCGGCACCGCGCCGGACGGTCGTCCGGGGCATACGACCGGCTAATCCGCCCCGCCGCCCGGCATTTTTCCCGTTTATTTCCCAATCCCGCCCTTTCCAAAACGCTCCCGGCCGCCTACGTTGCCGCCTCCATGACCGAAAAGAAGGAACTGCTGACCACCAACCGCAAGGCGCTGACGATCAACCTCGACGGCACCCGCTACGGCACCATCGCCGAGATCGGCGCCGGCCAGGAGGTCGCGCGCATCTTCTTCCAGGTCGGCGGCGCCTCCGGCTCCATCGCCAAGACCATGTCGGCCTACGACATGACCTTCAGCGACGCCATCTACGGCAAGGCCCCGCGTTATGTCTCCCGCGACCGCCTCACCCGGATGCTCGACCACGAGTATCGCCTGCTGAACGAGCGGCTCGCCGGCCAGCGCGGCGACAAGACCTGCTTCTTCGTCTTCGCCGACACCGTCGCGGCCAAGAGCGCCCGCGGCACCAACGACGGCCACGGCTGGCTGGGCGTGCGCTTCCAGACCCGCCCGCTCGAGCAACCCAGCGAGATCATCCTCCACGTCCGCCTCTGGGACAAGAAGAACGTCCTCCAGCAGGAGGCGCTCGGCATCGTCGGCGTCAACCTCATCTACGGCGCCTTCCACTACTACAACGACCCCGAGAAGTTCATCCTCTCCCTCGTGGACAATGTCGGCGCCGACCGCGTGGAGGTGGACATGATCCATTTCTCCGGCCCCGCCTTCCAGGCCGCCGACAACCGCCTCCTCGCCCTGCACCTCGTCCGCCACGGCCTGACCAATGCGGTGATGTTCAGCCCCGGGGGGGAAGTTCTCCAACCCGCCGAAGCGCTCTTCCAAAAGGCCGTGCTCGTGCAGCGCGGCCATTTCCGCCCCGTCACGCGCGTGCACCTCGACATGCTCCGGGTCGCCCGCGCGCGCTTCGAGGCCGAGCCCGCCGTCCAGGGCAAGCCCGTCGTCACGCTCCTCGAGATCACCATGCCGAGCCTGCTCGCGTCGGGCACGATCGACCCCGCCGATTTCCTCTCCCGCGTCGACCTCATCGCCCGCACCGGCGGCCACACCCTCATCTCGAACTACACCGAGTATCACCGCCTCACCGCCTATTTCCGGCGCTACACGCCCGAGATGGTCGGCGTCGTGATCGGCGTGAACAGCCTGCTGGAGCTTTTCCGCGAGCAGACCCACGAGCATCTCGACGGCGGCATTCTCGAGTCCATCGGCCGCCTCTTCAAGCAGGGCGTGCGGCTCTACGCCTACCCGATGCGCGCCGACATCTACCAGCGCTACATCACCCGCGACGCCCCCGCCACCGCCGCGCCCGTCACCGGCCTCGTCACCGCGACCAACTTCCCCATCATCGCCCGGTTGCGCCATCTCTACACGCACCTGCTGGAAAACGGCTACGTCCAGCCGCTCGAGGGCGCCGATGAATCCCTGCTCGGCAACTACGGCCCCGACGTGGTCCGTCTCATCCAGGCCGGCGATGCCCGCTGGCGCGATCTCGTGCCCCCGCCCGTGGCGGAACTCATCGCCGCGCGGGGCCTCTTTGGCTACCGGCCGGCCTCCCCATGATACTGAGCCAACTCCACGCCGACCTCCGGGTGCACCGCGTGCCCTACCGCGTCGGCGGTCTGCTTGAATTCGGCCGCCAACTGGTCGTCGTGCGCCTGCCGGATGGCGGTTTGTGGATCCACTCGCCCATCCCGTGGACGCCGGAACTGCGCGCCTCCCTCGACGCCATCGGCAAGGTCGCCCACGTGATCGCTCCCAACCTGCACCACGACGAGTGTCTCGCCTCCTTCCAGAAGGAATACCCCGCGGCCTGCTTCCACGCCACTCCGGGTCTCGCGGCCACGCATCCGCAGATCCGCTTCGACCGCGTGCTGGGCGAGGCACCGGATCCGGCCTGGGCGGGCACCCTCGACCAGCATTTCATCCAGGGCATGCCGAAGCTCGGCGAGTTTCTGTTCCTGCACCGGGCGAGTCGCACCCTGATCCTGACCGACCTCGCCTTCAACCTTGGGCCCGAGGGACCGCTCCCCACCCGCATCCTGATGCGACTCAACGACGCCTGGGTCAAATTCGGGCCATCGCGCTATTGCCGCAGCCTCATCGCCGATCCCGTCGCCTTGCGCCGGAGCCTCGACCACGTGCTCGCCTGGGATTTCGACCGCATCCTCGTCGGCCACGGCGCCAACATCGAAACCGGCGGCAAGGCCGCCCTCCGCGCCGCCTTCGCCTTTCTTGGCTGAGCCAAGATCGGCAGGTGGTTGCCGCCGTCACCGGCGGCGACAGACGTCTGCGTAGACACCGACATCCTCCCGGAGTCCGCCTTGGGCAGCGCAAGCAGTCTTCCCTGTCATCCGGCAGATAATCCGTGCCATCCGCGCCATCCGTGGCCAAATAGAAACCCGTGCGTTTCCACAAATACCACGCCCTCGGCAACGACTACCTCGTCCTCGACCCGGCCGACCAACCCGGCCTCGCCGCGCCTTCGCCTGAGCAGGTCCGTCGCATCTGCCACCGTCACCTCGGCGTCGGCTCCGACGGCATCCTCTGGGGGCCGGTGCCGTCGACGCGCGCGGACTTCGGCCTGCGCATCTTCAACTCCGACGGCTCCGAGGCCGAGAAATCCGGCAACGGCCTGCGCATCTTCGCCCGCTATCTCTTCGATCAGGGCAAGACCACGACCACGCCTTTCACCATCGAGGTGCCCGGCGGCGTGGTCGAGGTGCTCATCGCCTCCGGCGGCGACCCCATCACCGTCGCGATGGGACGCGTCAGCTTCGCCAGCGACGCCATCCCGGTCGCCGGCCCGCAGCGCGAAGTGTTGAACGAGACCATCCGCGTCCTTGACCGCGACTTCACCTACAGCGCCGCCACCATCGGCAACCCGCACTGTGTCATCCTTCTGCCCGAGGTCAGCGCCGACCTCGCCCGCCGCTACGGTCCGGTCCTTGAGACCCACCCGAATTTTCCCCGCCGCACCAACGTGCAATTCGCCCGCGTGCTCGACCACGCCAATCTCCGGATCGAGATCTGGGAGCGCGGCGCCGGCTACACGCTCGCCTCCGGCTCCAGCTCCTGCGCCGCCGCCGCCGTGGCCCGCCGCCTCGGCCTCGTGGACGCCGACGTCGCCGTCCACATGCCCGGCGGCCGCATCGATATCGCGATCTCGCCGGACTTTAGCCTGCGGATGACCGGGCCGGTGTCTCCGATCGCGTCGGGAGCTTTATCGGCCGGGCTCGTCCCTGGCACTCACGCTGACAGTTGCCGGGGTGGAGCGCGTTGACCTCAACGCGCTTCTTCGCGCAGGCGGCCTGAACCGCGGTTAGGTCAACTTGCGCCCCCCGTGGACGCCCGCTCAGTGCACCGGCACGGCGGCGCCTTCGGTCTCGCGCTCGATCTCCTGGGCCTTCTTCAGGCCGTGCGCGGAGGATTTGCCGGTGAGCTTCACGCAGGCGCGGTCCACCAGCACGTAGAAGATGGGCACCACGAAGAGCGTCAGCAGGGTGGCGATGCCCAGGCCGCCCACGACCACGATGCCGAGCGGGTTGCGTGTTTCGGCGCCCGCGCCCGTGGCAAAGGCGATCGGCACCGCGCCGAGGATGGTCGCGATGGCCGTCATGATGATCGGCCGGAAGCGCAGCGTGGCCGCCTCGTAGGCCGCCTTGAAGGCGTCCCGCCCCTCCAATTGGAGCTGGTTGGCGAACTCGACCACGAGGATGCCGTTCTTGGCCACGAGTCCGATGAGCATGATGAGGCCGAAGCGCGAATAAAGGTTGTCCGTCATCGGCATGCCCCAGAACCGCGTGGCGTAGAGCACGATCACGCCGCCGGAGAGCGCGAGCACGACGCCGGTGAAGATCGTGACCGGGTGCAGCCAGGACTCGAACTGGGCGGCGAGGATCAGGAACGTGAAGATGAGCGCGAGGGTGAAGAGCATGAGCGTGTCGGCGGAGCTTTCGACGAACTCGCGGGTTTCGCCGTCCCACGCGTAGGTGTAGCCCGTGGGCAGGATCCGGTCCGCCTGGCTCTCCAGGAACGCGACACCGTCGCCGATCGTGCGGCCCTGCGCCATCTGGGCCGACACCGTCACGGAGCGGAGGCGGCTGAAGTGCGGGTAGCTCTCGGGCACGACCGTCTCGTCGGTCGTGACCAGGTTGGTCAGTTGCACGAGCTGGCCGGAGGCCGACTTCACGTAGACGCGGCTGAGGTCGGCGGGCGTGGTGCGGTCCTCGTCCGCCACCTGGACCAGCACGTCGTATTGCTGGTTGCCGCGCTGGAATTGCGACACGCGGCGGCTGCCGAAGAGGGATTCCAGGGTCGAGCCGATGTCGGACACGGCCACGCCGAGGTCGGCGGCCTTGGCGCGGTCGATGCGCACGTCGAGCTGCGGCTTGGTCGGCGAGGGATCGACGCGCGGCTGGAAGAACATCCCGCTCTGGCGCATGGCCGCGATCATCACGTCCGCCAAGCGCTGCAGCTCGCCGAAATCGGACCCCTGCAGCACCATCTGCACGCCGCCACCGGCGCCGCCGCGCTGGCCGAAGGGCCGGGCGTTGCTGGGGATCGCCTGCCCGCCCGTGATCTCGCGCTGGAACTTCGCGCGCATCTCCGCGACGATGTCCTGCGTCTTGCGCTCGCGCTTCTCCCACGGCAGCAGGGTGGCGAAGATGAAGGCGCGGTTGCCGCCGTCGCCCGAGCGGCGGAACGTGCGGTCCATCTCCGGCACGGCGAGGATCATCTCCTCCATCTTCTGCGAATAGTGGTGCGCGTATTCCGGCGTCGAACCCACGGGGGCGATGAACTGGGTGAAGAACGTGCCGCGGTCCTCGATCGGGGTCAGTTCGCGCTGGAGCTTGCCGTAGAGCCAGGGCCCCAGCGCGGCCACCGCGGCGGCGCCGCCGAGCACGAGCCACTTGTGCCGGAGCGAGGCGGACAGCCACGCGGCGTAGGTGCGGCTGAGCCAGGCGAAGAACGGCTCGGTGACGCGGTAGAACCAGCCGTGCTGGGTCTCGCCCGCCAGCATCCGGACCTTCAGCATCCGCGACCCGAGCATGGGCGTGAGGGTGAGCGCCACAAAGGCCGAGACGGCGACCGAGAGCGCCAGCGTCACGCCGAACTCGAAGAACAGACGTCCCGTCTGGCCCTTTTGGAAGGCAACCGGCAGGAAGACCGCCACGAGGGTCAGCGTCGTGGCGATGATGGCGAAGGCCACCTGCCGCGCGCCATGCACCGCGGCATGGATGGGCGATTCGCCCAGCTCGATGCGGCGGTAGATGTTTTCGAGCATCACGATGGCGTCGTCCACCACCAGGCCCACCGCGAGCACCAGGGCGAGCAGCGTCAGCACGTTGAGCGTGAAGCCCAGCCAGCTCATCACCGCGAAGGAGCCGATGATCGACACCGGGATGGCCAGCACGGGAATGAGCGTCGCCCGCCAGTCGCGGAGGAAGAGGAAGATGACCAGGATCACCAGCGCGGTGGCCTCCCAGAGCGTCTTGTAGACCTCGCGCACGGAACGCTCGACGAACACCGAGCTGTCGAAGCCGATCTCCACATTCACGCTCTCGGGCAGGTCGGCCTTGATGAGCGGGATGAGCGCCTTCACGCCGTTGGCCAGGTCGAGCAGGTTGGCCTGGGACTGGCGCAGGATCTGGACGCCGACCGTGGGCCGTGTCTTGTAGTAGCCCTCCGACCGGTAGTCGCTGGAGCCCAGCTCGACGCGGCCGACATCGCTGAACTTGACCTGGTGGCCGCCGCGGGTGGCGACCACGATGTTCTCGAAGTCGGAGACGTTGGTCAGGTTGCCCAGCGTGCGCACCGAGAATTCGCGGGTGACGGACTCGATGCGGCCGGCGGGTGTCTCGACGTTCTGCTGGCGCACGGCCCGCTCGACGTCGGCGATCGTCAGCTGGTGCGCCGCCAGTTTGTCCGCATCGACCCACAGGCGCATGGCGTAGCGCGGACCGCGGATGAGCACCGTGCCCACGCCGGGCACGGTCTGGATGCGCTGCACGACGAAGCGCTCGGCCATGTCGTAGAGCTCCTGGCGGGAAAACTGGTCGGAATTGAGCGAAAAGGTCAGCACCGGGCTGGCATCCGCCTCGGTCTTGCTGATCTGCGGCTCGATGACCTCCTCCGGCAGGCGGTTGCGCACGCGGCCCACGCGGTCGCGCACGTCGTTGGCCGCCTCGTTCACGTCGCGGTCGAGGTTGAACTCGACGTTGATCTCGGAGCGCCCCTCGCGGGAGCTGGACCGGATCAGTCGGATGCCGTCGATCGAGGAGATTTCCTTCTCCAGCAGCTCGGTGACCTTCGATTCCACGACCTCGGCGGACGCGCCGGGATAAGCTGTCTCCACCGAGACGACCGGCGAATCGGTGTTGGGATATTCGCGCACGGGCAGCTTCTCAAAGGCCAGGCCGCCCACGAGCACGATGATGATCGAGGCCACGAGGCAGACGACCGGACGCCGGATGGAGATGTCGGACAGGACCATGGCGGAAGCCTCAGTCGGCGGGCTGGAACTCGGGGCGCGCCGGCCGCGGATCGAGCTTGGCGCCCGGGAAAAGGATCAGCGCGCCCACGCCGGCCGCGACGACCTCGCGGCCTTCGTCGAGGCTGCCCTGCACGGGGGAGATCTCGACATAGCCCCTGGCCCGCAGGCCCGTGCGCACCGGGATGAACTCGGCGGTCTTTTCCCCGCCCGCGTCCTTGACGGCCACGACCTGCGTGCCGCGGGCATTGGCGAGGATCGCCCCCTCGGGCACGGTCAGCGCGCCGGGACGGCGCTCGAGGACCAGCTCGATGTTGGCAAACATGCCCGGCTTCAGGCCCGCCGCATCCGAGGACACATAGCCCTTCACCTGGGTTGAGCGCGTGGAGCGGTCGATGACCGAGGAGACGAAATAAACCTCGCCCGTGCCGCGCACCGCGCGCTCCTCGGCGCTGGCCTTCAACGCAAAAGGCGTGCCCGGCCGCACCTTGCCCGCGAATCGCTCCGGCACCTGGAAGTCCACCTTGAGGCGGTCGAGATCGTCGATGGTCGTGATGACCGTGGCGGCGGTGACGTAGTCGCCGGGCGAGATGTTGCGGGCCCCGGCCACGCCGGCGAAGGGCGCCTTGATCTCGGTCTTGTCGAGCCGCACGCGCAGCAACGACAGCTCCGCCGTGCTGGCCGCGAATTCGCTGCGGAACCGGTCCGCCTCGGCCTGCGACATCGAGCGCTGCTCGCTCAGGTTCTCGCTGCGCTGGAAATTCAGCTCGGCCAGCCGGAACCGCGCCTCCGCCTGGGCCAGCTGCGCGCGCAACTCGGAATCGTCCACCTTGAGGAGCACCTGGCCTTTCTCGACGCGCTGGCCCTCCTCGAAACGCACTTCGCGGACCACACCGGCCACCTCCGCACGCACCTGCGCGGTCTCGTTCGCGGCCAGCGAGCCGACCAGGTTGAGCGTCTCGACCAGGTCGCGCTTCTTCACCGGCACGACCTCGACCGCCTGCCTCTGGTTCGCCCCGCCCGGCCCGCCCGCGGCGGTGGACGCGTCCTTGCGGCCGCATCCGCTGAGAAAGAAGACACCCAGGCACACGACGAGGGCCCGGAAAACCAGTGGACAGGGGTGGTTCATGCCAGCGCCGACTTTTGCCGGCTTTTTCCCATCCGCAAGCGGCAAAGTCTGTCCGAAAGGCATGAAATACGTGGAGTTACCCAATCTTTACCCGGCAAGCCTCAACCACCAGCCAACCAGCCCAATCGCGAACCGTCGAATGGCTGCCCGGGCTGGGATCGAACCAGCGACCAAGTGATTAACAGTCACCTGCTCTGCCACTGAGCTACCGGGCAACGTGGCGCAAAAGAGCGGGCAACAAGAGGCTGCGCCATGGCCTTGTCAACCCCTCTCTGGGACATTTACCAGCGGCGGCCAATTTCCGCGAAAGTTTTGGTTGCATCGCCCCAGCGCGTTCCCTCAACTCGCACCCTTTTCCACTACGCCTGCCCCCAATTCCGGGGTCACAGGGGGAACGAAAACATGAAGAAATACCACCTATCCGTCACCACCCGCGAGGGAACAGGCCGCAGCGCCTCCCGGCGCCTGCGCAAGGCCCAGAAAATCCCGGCCATCCTCTACGGGAAGCACACCAAGCCCGAGACTCTGGCGGTCAACGCCCCCGAGTTCACCAAGCTCCTGAAGGAGATCGCCGGCCGCGCCGCGTTGATCGAGCTCAAGCGCGACACCGGCGCCAGCGCCCTGTCGTTCCTCCAGGAAATCCAGCGCGATCCCATCACCGACCGCTACCTCCATGTCGACCTGCAGGAGGTGAAGGAGAACGAGAAGATGGTGATCAACGTCACCGTGCACACCACCGGCGAATCCACCGGCGTGAAGAACGAGGGCGGCATCCTCGAAGTCGCCTCGCACCGCCTGCGCATCCGCTGCATGCCGAAGGATCTGCCCGCTTTCATCGAGGTCGACGTCACCAATCTCAAGGTCGGCGAGTCCATCCACGTCGGCGAGCTGAAGGCCCTGCCCGGCGTCGAGTTCCTCGACGACAAGAACCAGGCCGTCGTGCTCTGCGTCGAGCCGCCCGCCGAGGAAGTCGCCGCCACGCCCGCCGCCGCCGAGGGTGCTGTGCCCGCCGAGGGTGCCGCCGCCCCCGCCGAGGGTGCCGCCGCCCCCGCCGCCGGCGATGCCAAGGCCGGCGACGCCAAGGCCCCCGCGGCCGCGGCCAAGCCCGGCGATGCCAAGGCCGCCGCTCCGGCCGCCGGCGCCAAGCCCGCCGCCGCCCCGGCCAAGAAGTAACTTTGCCCGCGCGCGGCCGGCCCCTCCCGGCCTGCCGCCAGCGCGTTGTTCTTTGAGTCATGTCCATCTCGGTCATTGCTGGTCTCGGCAACCCGGGTCGCGAATACGAGGGCACCCGCCACAACATCGGGTTCGCCCTCGTGGATGCGCTGGCCTCCGCCGAGGACCTCGCGTGGAAGAACGAACCGCGTTTCGAGGCCCGCGTCGCCCGCTGGCCGCGCGGCGGCGCCACCGTGCTGCTCGCGAAGCCGCAGACCTTCATGAACGACAGCGGGCGCTCCCTGCGCAAGCTGCTCGACTTCCACAAGCTGCCCGTCGCCGCCCTGGCCGTCATCTACGACGACCTCACGATCGACGCGGGCCGGGTGAAAGTCACCGTGCGCGGCAGCGCCGGCGGCCACAACGGCGTCGCCAGCCTGCTCGAGCACCTCGGCAGCGGCTTCGCCCGGTTCCGGGTCGGCATCAACGCCCCCCGCCCCGCCGCGATGGACATCAAGGATTTCGTGCTCGGCCAATTCACCGAGTCCGAAGCCGCCCTCATCCACCAACAATTCCCTCACATGCTGGATGGCCTCCGCCTGCTGCTCACCCGCGGGCCCGCCGCCGCCATGAACACCCTTAACCGCAGAAACACTCCATGACCCAGTCCAAACGCAACTACCGCGCCACCTTCATCCTCGATAACCGGGGCAAGGAGGATTCCATCGACCAGATCATCGACGGCGTGAAGAAGGAGATCGCCGCCCTGCAGGGCGAGGTCACCAACGTCGAGAACCTCGGCCGCCGCGACTTCGCGCGCAAGACCGACGCCAAGTTCCCCGGCGGCGTCTATGTCGCCGTCGCCTTCAGCGCCCCCGCCGGCGCCGCCGCGCAGCTGCACGAGCGCCTCCGCCTCAACGATTCCGTCTACCGCACCCTCGTCGAAAAAGCCTAACCCGCGCCACCCCGCGCGCCCCCGCCATGGCCAACCTCAACAAAGTCATGCTCATCGGCAACCTCACCCGCGACCCCGAGTTGCGCGTGACGCCGAAGGGCACCGCCATCTGCACCTTCAGCCTCGCCGTGAACCGCAAGTTCAAGGACGAGTCCGGAGGCGAGCGCGAGGAGGTCACCTACGTCGACATCGAGGCCTGGGGCAAGCAGGGCGAGACGGTCTCCAAGTATTGCACCAAGGGCCGCCCGCTCTTCGTCGAGGGCCGCCTGCGCCTCGACCAGTGGGAGGACAAGAACACCAAGGAAAAACGCAGCCGCATGAAGGTCGTGCTCGAGAATTTCCAGTTCCTCGGCAGCGGCCGGGGCGACGGCGGCGCCGCCCGCGGGGGTGGCGACGAAGGCGGCGAGGCCCGTTTCAATGCCCCGCCTCCCCGCCAATCGGGCGGCTCTTCCCCCGCTCCCAAGCAGGAGGCGATGGACGACGACGTTCCGTTCTGAACCTGAATTGTCATCGCGAGCCCGCACCGCTGGCGTGGCGATCCAGATGGATTGCTCCGTCGCTCCGCTCCTCGCAATGACACACGACAAAATAAATTTTCAACAAACCCACCACCATGGCTCACAGTGAAGTTCTTCTCGTAAAACCGGTCGACGGCCTCGGGGCCGAAGGCGACCAGGTCAAAGTCCGCGCCGGCTACGCGCGCAATTATCTCCTGCCGCAGGGCATCGCCGTGCCCCTCACGCAGTCCAACCGGAAGCAGATCGAGGCCCTCAAGAAGGCCCGCGCCGTCCGCGAGGCCAAGGAACTCGAGGGCGCG
The DNA here is from genome assembly GCA_964601365.1 of uncultured Opitutaceae bacterium. Taxonomy (GTDB): domain Bacteria; phylum Verrucomicrobiota; class Verrucomicrobiia; order Opitutales; family Opitutaceae; genus Didemnitutus. The sequence continues at coordinate 16,346 of CAZRNE010000018.1, forward strand.
CAGGCCCTCGCCAAGCAGATTGAAAAGGCGTCCATCGCCATCGCCGTGAAGACGGGCGAAGGCGGCAAGCTCTTCGGCGCCGTGACGGCCAACGACCTGCACGACAAGCTGGCCGCGGCCGGCATCCAGGTGGAGAAGCGCCGCATCCACCTCGGGCAGCCGGTCAAGACCCTCGGCAAGCACGAGGTGAAGATCCGCCTCCACCCCGAGGTCACCGTCGAGATGTCCTTCGAGGTCGTGTCGGAGAACCCGATCGTCCCGGCCGCGACCTGAGCGCAGAACGCTCTTCCATCGCCGCCGCGAAGCCCCCGGCCTCGCGGCTTTTTTGCGCCCCCAGGCCACCCTGCTTCGCGATTCTCGGTATCCAGTTAACAAGTTGCGGAGAAATTTCTGGAATCGTTGTTGATGCCGTCCCCACGTTTCTGCGACAAATGTCCTCCCGCATGGCAGAATCCGTGGTCAAGTTCAGCAAGTCGTCCCCCGCCGCCAGCCCGGCTGCGCCCGCGACCCGCGAGATGCCCTTCAGCGCCGAGGCGGAGGAACACGTCATCGCCTGCTGCCTCCTCGACGGGAGCGACACCATCGCGCGCTGCCTGGAGGCGCGCCTCACCCCCGAATTCTTCTTCGATCCGAAGAACCGCCTGCTTTTCCAGATCATCGTCGAGCTGTATCAGAAGAGCCCGCCGGTCACGCTGGAAGTGCTGGCCGAGGAGTTGAAGACCCGGCGGCAGATCGACGCCGTCGGCGGCTTCGCCCACCTGCTGCAGGTCACGGGCAAGATCCCGACCACGGCCCATGCGGGCTACTTCATCGAGAAGGTGCGCGAGAAGCACCTGCTGCGCGAGTTGATCAAGACAGCCACGGGCGCAGTCGAGCAATGCTACAACTTCACCGGCGGGCTCGAGGAGTTCGTCGACAAGGTCGAGCAGGACCTCTTCAAGGTCACGCAGGACCGCGTGGGCGACAGCGCCGAGGAGATCAAGGACGCCGTCAAGGAGGCCAACACCGTCATCGCCAAGCTGCTGATGAAGAAGGGCGAGCTGACGGGCGTCACCTCGGGGTTCAAGGACCTCGACGGCTACACCTTCGGCTTCCAGAAACAGGAAATGATCGTGGTGGCGGCGCGGCCCTCGATGGGCAAGACCAGCTTCGCCCTGAACATCGCCGAGGCGGCCGCGCTCCCCAAGCCCGGCAAGGGCGAGCCGGTGCCCACGCTGGTGTTCTCGCTGGAAATGAGCTCGTCCCAGCTCGCCCTGCGCATGCTGTGCTCGCGGGCCCGGGTGAACATCAAGCTGCTGCGCGACGGTCTCATCAGCCGCGAGGGCCGCGAGATCAACGCCCTCGGCCAGGCCGCCGAGGATTTCAAGAAGGCCCCGCTCCTGATCGACGACTCCAGCAACCTCACGATCATGGAGCTGCGGGCCAAGGCCCGCCGCATCTACGCGCGCAAGAAACTCGGCCTGATCGTGGTCGACTACCTCCAGTTGGTCAGCGGCACCGATCCGCGCGCCCCCCGCGAACAGCAGGTGGCCGAGGTCTCACGCGGATTAAAGGCCATGGCCAAGGAACTTGACCTGCCGGTCATTGTTCTAAGCCAGCTCAACCGCTCGTCGGAAAAGGAGAACCGCACGCCCCGCCTGTCGGACCTGCGCGAATCCGGCTCCATCGAGCAGGACGCCGACGTGGTCTTGATGCTTTCCCGGCCCAAAGATGCCGACGAAAAATTCCAGACCGCGGCCGGCGCCGCGGATTTAATCGTTGCCAAGCAACGCAACGGACCGGTAGGAGAATTGAAACTTACTTTCCTTCAGGAAATCACTCGCTTTGAAAACTTTACACCGTAATCCGGCGATCCGGGCGCTCCTAGTTTTGGCCGTTTTTTGCGGCGCTCTGACCGGCGGTTCCTACGCCCAAACCGACCCCCTCAAACAGCCCGAAGGTCCCGTCCAGAAGATCGGCACCATCACGGTCAAATTCCTCGGCGCGGCCAACGTCAGCGAACAGGTCGTGCGCGCCAATATGGCGCTGCGTGACGGCTCCGACCTCGACGAGGCCATCATCGACCGCGACATCCGCTCCCTCTACCGCACGGGCCTCTTCGAGTTCATCGAGGTCAAACGCGAGGTCACCACCGGCAACGTCGTCAACCTGGTCGTTGAGGTGACGCCGAAATACCGCGTGCTCGACGTGCGGTTCGAGGGCAACAAGGCCGTCAAGGCCCGCCGCCTTTCCAAGGAGATCAAATCCGTCCCCAACGGCGCCCTCGATGAACGGCAGGTCAAGGAAGACGCCGACAAGCTCCACGAGTATTACCAGAAGAACGGCTTCAACCAGGCCCAGGTCACCTACAGCATCGACCGCAACCGCAGCACCGGCTTCGGCACCATCATCTTCAAGATCCGCGAGAACGCCAAGGTCCGCGTCAGCGCCATCAACTTCATCGGCAACGACAACGTCAAGGCCCGCAAGCTGCGCAAGGAGATGGAGACCAAGAAATGGCACCCCTTCTCCTGGCTGACCGGCGGCGGCCGCTTCGAGGACGACAAATTCGACGAGGACCTCGACAAGCTGCGCGACTACTACAAGGAGCAGGGCTACCTCGACGTCGAGATCGCCGAGGACAAGATCACCTTCGACTATCCTTCCTCCGGAAAGCTCGTGCTCACCATCCGCGTGAATGAGGGCAAGCGCTACCGCATCGGCAACATCACCTTCAGCGGAAACAAAATCCACCCCGAGTCGCTGCTCCGCCGCATCCTCAAGAAGAAGAAGGGCATGGTCTTCGTCCCCTCCGAGTTGGACAAGGATGTGGAGAACCTCGAGGAATTCTACGGCATCGACGGCTACCTCGACACGCGCGTCCGCCTCGTGCGCAAGCCCAACACCGCCACCGGCAACATCGACCTCGAATACGTCATCAACGAGAGCGAGAAATTCCAGGTCGAGTCGGTCAACATCGAGGGCAACACCAAGACCAAGAGCATCGTCGTGCTGCGCGAACTCGTGCTCGGCCCCGGCGACGTCTTCGACACGCGCCGGATGAAGATCAGCAAGCTGCGCCTCGAGAACACCCGTTTCTTCGAGGACGTCAACCTCACCCCCGAATCCACCAACATCCCCGGACGCCGCAACCTCAAGGTCGCCGTCCGCGAGGCCCGCACCGGCAACCTCACCTTCGGCGCCGGCTTCAGCTCCCTCGAACGCGCGGTGATCTTCGCGGAGGTCACGCAGTCCAACTTCGACCTGTTCAACCGCCGCTCCTTCTTCCAGGGCGACGGCCAGAAATTCCGCCTCCGCATGCAGCTGGGCTCCCGCTCGAGCGAAGTCGTGCTCGCCTTCGAGGAACCCTGGCTGTTTGAGAAGGAGCTGTCGCTGGGCGGACAGGTCTACCGCACGTCCTCCGACTTCAACAGCGCCTTCTACGAGGAGATCCGCCTCGGCGGCCAAATCTACCTCCGCAAGCGCCTCTTCGGCCTCGTCGAGGGCACCTTCAGTTACACCTACGAGGTGGTCAGCATCGACAACATCGATCCCTCGGCCCCCGCCATCATCCAGTCCATCGCGGGCGACACCACCGTCTCCAAGCTCGGCTTCTCCCTCCTGCGCGACACCCGCGACAAGATCATCAACACCACCCGCGGCAACCGCATGGAACTCGTCACCGAGCTCGCCGGCGGTCCGCTCACGGGCGACGTCGACTACTACCGTGTCGAAGCGCGGGGATCGCAGTTCTTCCCCACCTTTGAGTTCCAGGATCAGGTGCTGGCCTTCATCGGGCGCGCCGGCGTCGTGGACAACTTCGGCGACAGCCTCGACGTGCCGTTCTACGAGCGCTACTACCTCGGCGGCCCCCAGACGCTCCGCGGCTTCGAGTTCCGCGAAGTCGGCCCCAAGGACTCCTTCGGCACGCCCGTCGGCGGCAAGACCTACGCCTTTTTCAGCGCCGAATACTCCTTCGATGTCGTGAAACCCATCCGCTTCGCGGTCTTCTACGACGCCGGCTTCGTCAACGCGAAGGCCTACGACTTCAACCCCGGCGACTACAATGACAACTTCGGCGTGGGCCTGCGCCTGTTCGTGGCCGGCGCGCCCCTCAGCCTCGATTTCGGCATTCCGCTGACCACCGACCGGTTCAACAAGAAGGGCAGCCAGTTCAATTTCTCGTTTGGCACCCGCTTCTGATCCCCCAAGCTGCTCGCCAATCATTCCCCCCGCCTTCCCATGAAGAAAAGCCTGTTCGCCCTGCTCACCCTCGTGGCCGCCGCCGTGTCCCTGCCGGCCCAGCCCGCCTTCAAACTCGTCGTCGTCGACATGGCCAAGGTCTACGACAACCACTACAAGACGGAGGAGGCCAACGCCAAGTTCCGCGAGGCCGAGCAGAAGGCCCAGGAGCAGATCGACGAGCTCAACAAGCAGGGCCAGACCATGGTGGACGAATACAAGGATCTGGTGGACCAGTCCAAGAACACCGTCCTCACCGCCGAGGCCCGCTCCAAGGCCGAGGCCGACGCCCAGAAGAAGCTCGAGGAGATCCAGCGCAAGCGCAACGAGGTGCAGAATTTCAGCGTCAACACCCGCAATTCCCTCCAGCAGCGCATCAAGACCCACCGCGACCTCCTCCTGGAGGAAATCGCCAAGGTCGTGAACGACCTCGCCAAGAAGCGCGGCGCCACCCTCGTCCTCGACAAGTCCGGCCCCACCCTCTTCGGCATCTCCAACGTCATTTACGCCGACCCCTCCTACGACATCACCGACGAGGTTCTCAAGGAAGTGAACAAGGACCGCCCGCCCCCGGCCGCCGCCAGCACGACGCCCGGCGCCACCCAGTTCACCGTGCCCGGCGCCACCCCGCCCAACAAACCCTGAGCCGTTCGACTCTTGCCAAGCCCTGTTCCACCGAACAGGGCTTTTTTGTCCGCCATGAAGATCGCCCTCACCCCGGAGCAACTGGCCGCCATTGTCGCCCCCGTGCGCACCGCCGGCGGCACCACCGAAGCCGTGCGCGATATCGCTTCGCTCGATCGCGCCCAGCCCGGCGATCTCTCCTTCCTCGGCAACCCGAAGTATCGTTCGCAGGTGGCCGCGTGCCGCGCATCCGTCGTGCTGCTTCCCACCGACCATCCCGGCAGCCCCCAGCCCAACCAACTCTACCTCTACGTCGCCAACCCCTCGCTCGCCCTCGCGCAGGTCTGCGCCCGCATCGGCCAATCCCTCTGGCCCAAGCCCCCCGCCGGCATCCACGCCACTGCCGTCATCGCCGCCGATGCCCGGATCGATCCCACCGCGCACATCGGCCCGCTCTGCGTCGTCGAATCCGGTGCCGAGGTCGGCCCGCGGTCAGTCCTCGACGGTGGCGTGCATGTTGGCCGCGATGCCCGCATCGGCGAGGATTGCTGGCTTATGACCCGCGTCGTCATCGGCGCCGGCTGCCGGTTGGGCCGCCGCGTGAGGCTGCAACCCGGTGTCATCCTCGGCTCCGACGGGTTCGGCTACGAATTTGTCGATGGGCGGCATGAAAAAGTGCCGCAGATCGGCGTCGTGGTGGTGGAGGATGACGTCGAGATCGGCGCCAACAGCACCATCGACCGCGCCCGTTTCGGGCGCACCGTCATCGGCGAGGGCACCAAGATCGACAACCTCGTGCAGGTCGCCCACAACGTCGTCATCGGCAAGCACTGCATCCTCTGCGCCCAGGTCGGCATCTCTGGCAGCACCACCCTCGAGGACTATGTCATCCTCGGCGGCCAGGCCGGCATCGGCGGCCATATCACCCTCGGCAAGGGCACCAAGGCCGGCGGCCAGAGCGGCATCGCCTTCGACACCGAACCCGGCAGTTACCTCAACGGCACGCCCGCGATCCCCTACATGCTCGAACGGCGCCTCCAGGTCCTCCATCAGCGCCTGCCCGACCTCTTCAAGCGCGTTGACGAGCTGGAGAAAAGGCTTTCGCAGCCCGACAATTCCCTTTAGCTCGCCGCTGCATGAGGGACACGAGGTTCAAGATATTCGCCGGATCTTCCAATCGCGCGCTCGCCGAGGAGATCTGCAAGTCCATCGGCGTGCCCCTCGGGGATGCCACGGTCAACTGCTTCCCGGACGGCGAGTCGTTCGTGAAGATCAACGAGAACATCCGCGGCGCGGACGTCTATCTCATCCAGTCCACCTGCCCGCCGACGAACCATCACCTGATGGAGCTGCTCATCATGATCGACGCCGCCCGCCGCGCGTCGACCAAGCGCATCACCGCGGTGATTCCCTTCTACGGCTACGCCCGGCAGGACCGCAAGGACCAGCCCCGCGTCCCGATCACCGCCAAGCTCGTCGCCAACCTGCTCGTCGCCGCCGGCGCCAACCGCATCCTCACGATGGACCTGCACAGCCAGCAGATCCAGGGATTCTTCGACATCCCCGTCGACCACCTCTTCGCGTCTCCCGTCTTCTTCCAATACCTCGCCACCAAGCGCACCAACAAGCTCGTCGTCTGCTCCCCTGACATCGGCGGCATGAAGATGGCCGCCGCCTACGCCGACGCCCTCGGGGCCAGCATCGCCCTCGTCGCCAAGCGCCGCACCAGCGCCACCACCGTCGAAGCCATCAACGTCGTCGGCGATGTCGCCGGCAGCGAGGTGCTCCTCGTGGACGACATCACCGAGACCGCCGGCACCCTCACCGCCGCCGCCAAGATCCTCCGCGACAACGGCGCCGTCAGCGTGCGCGCCGCCGTCAGCCACAGCGTCCTCGGCGACATGGCCTACGAGCGCCTCGGCAAGGGCCTCATCGACGAACTCATCACCACCAACACCGTTCCCGTCGACCCCCGCGGCCTGCCCATCACCGTCCTCAGCGTCGCCCCCCTGCTCGGCGAGGCCATCCTCCGCATCAACAGCAACGAGAGCGTGACCAGCCTCTTCCGCATCAAGGGCTTTTGATTCCGCCGCGGAACCGCCCCACGGCACGCCTGTCCGTGCCCCACCTTCGATGAAGTCCTACCGCCTTCCCCTTTTCACCATTGTCCTGCTGACGGCGCTCAGCCCCGCCTTCGCGCAAAAGGATTCACCCTCCCGCAAGCACCCCGAGCTGCGGATCGACAACACCCCGCTGCGGGCCGGCGAGGCCAAGGCCCCGGCGCCGGCCAGCTACGCCGATGTGCTCGACCAGGTCCGCGCCTCCGTGGTCTCGGTCTATTCCAGCAAGATCGAACGCCGCTCCATCCCGAACTACCTCCGCGGCATCCTCGGAGACCTGCCCGACCGCGAGCGCCGCGTCGACGGCCTCGGCTCCGGCGTCATCATCTCCCCCGACGGCTACATCCTGACCAACAACCATGTCGTCGCGGATGCCGACGAGCTCAAGGTGCTGCTCCACGACGACCGCGAACTCGTGGCCAAGGTCATCGGCACCGACCCAAAGACCGACATCGCCGTGATCAAGATCGAGGCCACCAACCTGCCCGCCGCCACGCTCACCGACAGCGACAAGCTGCGCGTCGGCGACATCGTGTTCGCCATCGGCAATCCCCTCGGTGTCGGCCAGACGGTCACCATGGGCATCGTCTCGGCCACCAGCCGGCGCGTCGGCATCCTCGACGACGTCCGCGGTTACGAGGATTTCATCCAGACCGACGCCGCCATCAACCGCGGCAATTCCGGCGGCGCGCTGATCGATGCCCGCGGCCGGGTCGTGGGCATCAATTCCGCCATCGTCTCCAACTCCCAGGGCAATATCGGCATCGGCTTTGCCATCCCCGCCAACCTCGCCCGTTTCATCCTCAAGAGCCTCGTCGAGACCGGCACCGTGGCGCGCGGCCTCCTCGGCGTGACCTCCGAGACCCTCACGCCCGACCTGGCCGAATCCTACGGCCTCAAGCGGGAGACCAAGGGCGTGATTGTGACCGATCTCAATCCGGCCAACGGGCCCGCCGCCAAGGCCGGCCTCAAGCCCGACGACATCATCACGGCCATCGATGGCCGGGCCGTCACCTCCCTGGAGGATCTGCGCCTGCTCGTCGCCCAAACCTCACCCGGCACCACCGTGCGGGTGGACTACCTCCGCGACGCCAAGCCGCAGACCGCGCAGGTCACGCTCGGGAAACTCGAGGATGGGGCGGCGGCGGCCGGGGAATTCCTCCCCGGTGTCGAAGTCGCTGCGCTGACCCCCGAACTGCGGCGCGAATATGGCATCGACGACCGCGTCAACGGGCTGTTGATCACCGATCTTGCCGTCCGCTCCGCCTACGGCGCGGTGTTCCCGCGCGGTGGCGTCATCACCCAGATCAACGGCATCCCCGTGCGCACCGTGGCCGATGCCCGGCAGGCCCTGCGCGACGACAACATCCCGAACCGCGCCAGCATCTGGATCAACGGCACCAATCGCCGCGTCAGTTTCCTTTCGCCTTAGCCACTTCATCGGGCGGGACCGAAGGGGCCGCGACACGAGGCGACCGCGCCGCTGACTTGCTGCCCGCGGCCGTCCCTCAGCTCCCCGGTTTTGTCGCGGGGATCTTCGCCAATTCCGGCGGGACTTTGTCCGGCGCATAGGTCGGGAAACTCAATTCCAGCAGGGAGACGGTCGGCACGTCGAACTTCGCCTGCCCCGCGCTGCGATCCACCAGCACCGCCACCCCGGCCACCACGCCGGCCGCCTGGCGGATGATGTCGAGGCACTCCTGCACGCGTCCCCCGCGCGTGATGACATCCTCCACGACCAAAATCCGCTCGCCGGGCCGGATGACAAACCCGCGCCGCAGCACCAGCGCGTTGTTTTCCTTCTCGGCAAAGATGAACCGGCACTTCGACTGGCGCGCCACTTCCTGGCCGATGACCAAGCCGCCCATGGCCGGGGCGAGCACGGTCTCGTAGCCGAGCCCCTTGACCCGCGGGAGCAGCAGCTCGGCGAGGCGCTCGACTTCCGGCATGTGCTGGCAGACCTGCGCGCATTGGAAGAAATGTCCGCTGTGCAGCCCCGAGCGCAGGATGAAATGTCCTTCGAGCAGCGCCCGGGTGCGCTTGAAGATGCCGATGACCTCGCGTTGCGTTTCGTCCATTGCCAACAGCGTGGCGGATGGACTAGGTGAATGGAAAGCCTTTCTTGCCGCCCGTCATGAACCAGCCCAAGCCAACCCCGCCGCCGCTCGAGGACGACCTGGGGGATGTGCTCGAAAAGGCCGCCCGCCATCTCCAACTCGGCTTTGAGGAGATCGCCGCCCGGGCCTCCGTCGAGCTGCCGCGCCTGCGCGATGCGCTCGATTACCGCTCGGAGCTCACCCAGGCCGAACTTGGCCGTCTCGCCTCGGTGCTGCACCTCAACGAAGTCGGGCTCAACGCGCTGTCGCGGGGCGCCTACCCATCGGCGAACCTGACCGGCCTGCCCTTCCGGCTCCATCAGCTTCCCATGCCGCACGGCGTGGGCGTGGCCAATGCCTACTTGATTTCCCGAGGTGGTCCCGGAGCGGTGCTCTTCGATACCGGCGCCAGCCATGCCGGGCTGCACCGCGCCTGGCCCAAGGAGATCGACCGGCTCGATGCGGTTTTTGTGACCCACTACGAGGCGGAGCATATCGGGGGTCTGGAGACGGTGCTGCGAGAAGCGGAGCTGCCTTTCTTCTACGGCCCGCCGACCGGCCGCTGGGCTCGCAATCGCGGCCTCCATGAGGGCGATAGCGTGGAGGTGGCCGGCTTGCGTGTCACCGCCCTCAGCACCCCGGGGCACGCGGCGGAGCACAACTGTTACCTCGTCACCGGCGGTCCGGCCGGAGCACCCGGTGTCCTTGTTTCGGGTGATCTGATTTTCGCCGGTTCACTGGGTGGCGGCTACTTTTGCTGCCAGCGGCAGATGCACCATGCGCGGCGCGTGCTGGCCGTATTGCCTCCCGAGACCGTCATCGCCCCCGGCCACGGACCGTTGACGACCGTGGAGTGCGAACGCCGCTTCAATCCGTTCCTGGCCTAGTTCCATGGCCAGCTGGCCGCAGCCGCCTTCGGGCGGCAAAGGATGGTCGGGGCGGTGAGATTCGAACTCACCGCACGCCCATTCCAACTAGGCCGGACACAACATCATGAGAAAGTCCTGCCATGTCGCGTGTCCAGAAACGTGTCCAAAAATGTGTCCAAACCGTGCCCGAAAATCCGAGTCCCGCCTTCCTCCGGCGTGCCGTCGATTCGCTGTCACCTGAGGATCGAGAATTCTTCTTCCTGACGCTGTGGAATCGCTTTGATGCCCGCCAGCGCCGTTGCGTGCGCGGATTCCTTCAGGCGTTCGCCAAGTTGTGACGCTCGCCCGCGTAGGGGGCTGGGGCGCAGCCCCAGTTAGCGGGCCGCAGGGCCCGCGTAGAACGCACCGCTGCCCGCATGCGATGTCGGCGGGCCGTCCCAGTTGGATTGCGCGTGGCGAAGTCGTTTCCCGGCGAAGCCGGCCCCTCTCAGCCATTGGTTGGGCGCAGGCAGGACACGGCCACGCCGGGGCCGGGGGCGGGGCCGACGCGCGCGCAGCGCGCCCGGCCCCACCCCGGCCCCCTTGGTATTCGTGCCATATCTGCAACTACCCTGACGTTCCACCTCTTGAACTCCTGCCCACTTGTCGCACACAGTCGCACCCAGTCGACCAATTGGACAACACACGACGCGCCGGGACTCATTCGGACTTGACGGGACGCACGTTGACGACAATTTGCGCGGCAATCTCGGCGAACAGACGCGGCTGGTCGAGTCGCGTCGAAAGGCCCAGCCCGGGAGATTTCTTTCACACGCCCGTTGCGCAGGGAGCACCCCACCCGGTGCCAGCCCTCAACTATATCGAACGAACGCCGCTGGCGGTAGGGCGGGGAGCAGCAACGGCCCCTACCCAGACCAAGGGAGACAACTCGACTGCGACATTGCACCCCGGGAGCACAACGCGCCCGGGGCTGCTTGCCGCCACCGCCCTATGTCTCCCCACCGTGAAAGAAACTCCCCCGGAGCAGCAGCTCCTCACCGTCCAACAGGTCACCCGCTCGCTGGCGATTTGCCGCCGCACCCTCGAACGGGAAATCCAGCGCCAACGCTTCCCCCGCCCCGTCAAAATCGGCTCCGCCTCCCGCTGGCCCGCTTCTGACGTCCAGCACTACGTTGCCCGTCTCGCCGCCCAGCGCGGCCCGGCAACCCCCGCGCCATGATTTGCCATGTCTACCGACGTGGCGGGAAATTCTGGGGCAAGCTCCGCCTCCAGGGCGAAGCCCGTCCCCACCGTTTCAGTCTCAACACGACAGACCGGCGCGTGGCGCAGGCGAAGCTCTTGGAGCGGGCGCGGGAAGCGGAAAAGGAAGCGTCGGGGCTCCTCCCGCCCCGCTCGGTGCGTGACGCCGCGGCCCAGCCCCTCACCGGCCTGCTGGCGGCCTTCCTTGAGGATTTGCAGGTGAAGGGCCGGGCCTCCACCACCGTGGCCAAATACCGCAAGACGCTCGGCAAGCTCTGCGAGCGGTGCCACTGGCACACCCTGCCCGATGTCACGCCACGCTCGTTCTGCGAGTGGCGCGCCCGGGCGGAACTGGATGCCAAGACGCTCAATGACCTGCTCGGGGCTCTGCTCACGTTCCTGCGCTGGCTCGTGCATCAGCGGCTTCTTGCGGAGAACCCGCTGCAGCATCTCCAGAAGATCGACACGCGGGGCCGCGGACGCACCTACCGGCGCTCGCTCAGTCCCGCGCAGCTGGTCGCGTTGTTGCGTGCGGCCCCGCCGCATCGCCGCATCGTCTACTTGACGGCGGCATATACCGGGCTCCGGCGCTGTGAACTGATGGGCCTCCGCTGGGCGGACTTCACGCTCGAGGGCGCTGCGCCGTTCGTCCGCGTGCGGGCCAGCATCACGAAGAACCGCAAGGACGCCGTCTTGCCGCTCCCGGCTGACTTGGTGGCCGCGCTGCGTGCCTTTCGCCCTGCGGACGCGGCTCCGTTCTCGCCGGTCCTGCTCGGCCTCGTGCCCCGCATCCCGACGTTCCGCAAGGACCTCGTGGCGGCGGGCATCCCATTTGAGGATGAGCAAGGGCGCCGCGTTGACCTCCATGCGCTGCGCATGACCTACGGGACAAACCTGACGGCCAGCGGGGCCGCGCCTCGGGTCGTCATGGAACTGATGCGGCACTCTGACATCAAGCTGACCATGCGAATTTATACCGATGCCGCGCAGCTTCCGCTCACCGAAGCCGTCGCCAAGTTGCCCGCGCTCGACCTCGCGCAAGTGTGTCCAGAACTGTGTCCAAAAACGTGTCCAAACGGGGGTCTTTCGCCGTCTCACGCGGTCGCAACGTGACGCAACCAGTCAAATGACTCCGCTCTTGCAAATCGCTCAACCTGTCGCTTTTAGTCGCAAAGAAGCGCGCCAAGTCCGGCCTGTGCGCTTCCGGAAAATGGTCGGGGCGGTGAGATTCGAACTCACGACCTCTACGTCCCGAACGTAGCGCTCTACCAGGCTAAGCTACGCCCCGACATCGATTGGAACGCGCAGGCAATGGCACGCGCGCGCCCCTAGCAATAAAAAACTCGGCGTCCCCGGCTTTCCCGCTCCCGGCCGAAAAAAACCGCGTCCTGACGGACGCGGTTCTTCAAAAAGCGGCCCGACACTTACTTGGACGGGGCGGGCGGCGGCGTATAGGTCGAAATCGGGCTGGCATTCAGGCGCTGGCCGACCATGTCCACCAAGCGCTGGATTTCCAATTCGGCCGTGCGGCGCTCAATCTTCAACTCTTCAATTTTCTTGGCCAGGGCGAAGGTCTCGGAATTGGCCTTCTCCTTTTGGTTGCGGAGCTGGTTCAGTTCGAGCTCCAAGGCATTTTTCTCCGCGTTGAACTTGTCCGCCTCGGCCAGGAAGGTGTTGCGGTCGTGGTTGAGCTTGTCGATGGCGTCCTGATATTCCTTGGCCTTCTTCTCGGCCTTCAGGCGCTCTTCTTCCTCGCGGGCCTTCTGGCGCTTCTCGGCGTCGGCCTTCGCCTGGGCCTCGATGCGCTCGCGGCGTTCGTCGTCGGCCCGCTTCTGGGCGGCGATCTGCGCCTTCTTGTTGTCGTCGCGGACCTTCATCTCCGCCAAGGCGCTGCGATAGAACACCAGGAACACGGCGAACATGATCACCGGACTGATGACATAGAGAATGAGTTTCTTCATGGGGAAGGTGGGGTCAGGCGGTTCAGCCCTTGGCGGCCTTGGCGGCCGCGGCGTCGGCTTCGGCCTTGGCCTTTTCGGCGGCGGCGATCTTGTCGAGCAGGTCGTAGTAATACTTCTGGTTGGCCGTAGCCTGTTTGACATAGGTGCGGAGGAAGTCCTGCTCGCCGAGGTGGCGCTTGCGCTCCTCCTCGATCTTGGCGATCTCGTCCTTCACGGCCTGCACGTCCTTCTTGAGTCGCTCGACCTGGTCGCGGAGTTTGCGACGCTCCTCGAAGGCCAGCTGCCGCTTGTCCTCGAGTTCCTGGCGCTGCTTCTTTTTCAGCTCTTCGGCGGCCTCCTTCTCCTCGCGCTCCTTCTTGCGCTTGGCCGCGGTCTCGATGGCGTCCTTGATGGCCTGCTCCCGGGCCTTGATCTCGGCCTCCTGCTTGGCCTTCACCTTGGCGGCGGCCTCGGCCTTGATGGCGGCCTGCTTCGCCTGGTATTCCGAATTGAAGGAGTAGAAATACGCTCCGAAGGCGATCATGCCGACTAGGGGTGCGATAAGGTAGATCTTGTTCATGGTCGGGGAGAAGGGTGATGGGTTCAGAGCTTCAGTTTTTGCGCGCGATCAGTGATGGCTTCTTCGATGGCCTTGAGCATGCGCTCGCCCTCCTTGGCGCCTTCGGGGAAGGTGACGGCCTTTTTGGCGGCCTCAAGGGCGGTGTCGAATTGCTTCAATTCATAGGCGACGTAAGCCAGGAAAAGCCAAGTCTGGTGGGGGCGGTTGCCGCCGTCCTTGGCGACGGCCTTCTTGAGGTGGTCCAAGGCCTCCTGCGGCTTCTCCAGCTGGCCATAGTAGATCTGCGCGATGAGGTATTCCAGCTGGCCGGACTTGGGGAATCGCACGGTGGCCTGCTTCAGGGCCTCGATGGCCTTGTAATCGCGGTTGAGTTGCTGGTAGGCGCCGGAAAGCAATTCCCAGTTTTTCAGGTCGTTTTCGAGGGTGCCGTCCTTGAGGCCTTTTTCGAGCAACTCGGCGGAGCGCTCATACTGCCCCATGTTGAAAAGGATGCCGACGAGGTTGAAGTTGTCGCGCGGGCCGTTCATGTGGCCGTGTGCTTGGGCGCGCTCGAAGGTGAGAACGGCGCGGACATCCTGCTGCTGGTTGAGGTAGATGGCCGCGAGCTGCTGCCAGTAATTCTTGTTGTCGGGCTTCTGCTTGACGAGCAACTCGAGCAGTTCCGCGGCCTCGACATTCCGATCGAGCTGCTGGAGGCAGGCGAGCTTGAGGACGTAGAAGGCATCCTTCGGGCGTGTGACGAGGCGCAGGCCGACATCCGACTGCTCGAGCGCGCGCTTGATGCGCTCCTTGTCAACATTGTCCGGATCCTGCACGGCACGATTGTAGAGGAGAGAAGCGTAGAAAAGGAGGGCGTCGGGGTTGGGCTTCTTGGTGTTCTTCACCCACCGGCTCATGTATTTCTCGGCCTTGTCGTAATAGGAAACCTGGAGCGTGGTGTTCTTGGTGGTGGTGGCCTCGTTGAAGTAGAGCTGGGCGAGGAAGTAGACCAGCTCGTTGGTGACGCGCTCGTCGAAGTAGGTGGGGAACTTCGAATCGGAGAGCGTGACCGCCTTCTCCAGCGGCTCGATGGCCTTGGAATACTGGTTGAGCTGGAGCAGGATCTGGGCGCGGTATTGCTCCATCAGGGCCACGTCGAAGCTGCCGGGTTCGGCCTTGGCGATCTGGGTGTCGAGGATGGAGAGGGCGACGTCCCACTTCTTCTCGTTGTAGGCGGCCTGGAATTTCCCCAGCTCCTCGGAAATCTTGTCCGAGAGGGAATAGTTGCGCTCGGGCGCGGGCTGCTGCGCCAGCGCCAAGCCGGCGAGCGAGAGTGCGCAGAGGAGACGGAAGAGCTGTTTCATGAACGGGATCACTCGTCGCTGAGATTGAAGACGATGGGCACCTGCATCTTGGTGTTCACGGCGCGACCGCCCTTGCGGCCGGGCTTGAACTTCCACTTCATCACCGCCTGCACGGCGGGAGACTCGAATTCGCGCTGGGTGGACTTGACCGCGTAGGCTTCGACGACGTTGCCGTTGGAGTCGACGATGAAGGCCACCGTCACCTCGCCGCTGATGCCGGCGCGGCGCATCTCAAAGGGATAATTCGGGCCGGGCTGGAAGCGGGCCTGCGGCGGGTTGTCGAGGTCGGCGATGTTGAAGAGATCCTTCATGCCCTTGCCGAGCTGGCTGCCGGGCTTGTTGACCGGCACCACCACGGCGCCGCGCGAAGGCGTGAGGCCGGGCGGAGGCGGCGGCTGGATCTGCTGCGTGAAGGCCTGCACCGGCACAACGGTGGGCAGGTCGATCAGGCTCGGGGGGGCGAGCGCGGTTTCGGGGGTCTCGTCGTTCAGCTCCTCGACGGTCTCCTCCTCCTCCGGCTCGATCTCCGGCATGACCATCTGGATCTCGTTCTTCTGCTCCTCCTCCACCTTCACGACCTTGACCTTGGGTTTCTGGATGCCCCAGAGCACGCCACCGTGCATGAGGGCGGAAACGAGGATGCCGACAATCAGGTCTTTGCGCATGGCGGTTAGCGTCCGGTCGGACGGGTGCGGGTTTCGACGGAGAATTTCTCGATGCCGGCCTTCTTGATCTCGTCCAGCACGACGACGAGCGAGCCGAAGCGCGCCTTCTCATCGCCGGAGACCATCACTTTCCAGTCCTCCGTGGTGGTCTTGTAGTTGGCCAGGTAGGAAGGAAGCTCGCTCAATTCGATCGGCTCCTTGTTCCAGTAGATGGAACCGGCATCCGAAACCTGGATGCTCACCGGCTCGCTGCCCGGGGGCGGCGGGGTGTTGTTCTGCTGCGGGAAGGGCAGGTCCACGCGCACCGACTGGATGCGGTTGAGGGAAAGGGTGAAGAGCACGAAGGTGGCGAGCAGGAAGAAGATGACATCGATCAGGGGGATGATCTCGATGCGGGCCTTCTTCAGCTGGGCGACTTTGATTTTGGTGCCTTCCATGGGGATTCGTTGGATCTACGCGCGAGCGGGAAGATTATTAGGTCACTTCGTGGCTTTGACCCGGGTTTCGATGAAAACCTTGGTGAAGCCGGCCTTGCGCGCCTCGTCGAAGACGTAGATGGCCTGGGCGAAGAAGGCGCGCTCGTCGCCGTTGATGAGGATGCGGCCATCGGGCTCCTGGACCTTGTATTGCTGCAGGCGCTGGAGGAATTCGTCGAGCGTGACGGGATCCTTGTTCCACGCGAGGGTGCCGTCGTCCGTGACCGAGACGGTGGCGGTGCCGGCGGGATCGCGCGGCTCGCTGCGCTCGGAGAAGGGCAACTGGACGTTCAGTCCGTTGGACTTGTTGAGCGAAAGCGTGAAGAGCACGAAGGTCGCGAGCAGAAAGAAGATCACGTCGATCAACGGGATGATCTCGATGCGCGCCTTCTTGACGCCGCCGGGTCCTGTGCCGCCGCCACCACCGTGCATGACAGTAAGTGATTAGGGGTTGGGGGAGTGTCGAAGACCGCGCTTAGCGGCCGTTCGAGGACTTGTTGATGATGATCTCGAGGGAGTTGCTGGCATCCTCCACCTCGTGGCGCGCCTCTTCGGTGCGGGCGTTGAGGTAGTTGAAGGGAAGCAGGCCCATGATGGCGATGAGGAGACCGCAGGCGGTCGCGATGAGCGCCTCGGCCACACCGCCGGTGATCTGGCCGGCCGCGGCGGCGATGTCGCCGCCGGAAAGGGCGCCGAAGGTGTTCATCATGCCCGTGACCGTGCCAAGGAGGCCGAGGAGCGGGGCGGCGGTGATGCAGGTGTCGAGCGTGGGCAGGCCCTGGCTGA
Organism: uncultured Opitutaceae bacterium; assembly: GCA_964601365.1. Taxonomy (GTDB): domain Bacteria; phylum Verrucomicrobiota; class Verrucomicrobiia; order Opitutales; family Opitutaceae; genus Didemnitutus. Next base: position 33,305 of record CAZRNE010000018.1, read on the forward strand.
AGCGCTGCAGTTCCTGGCTGGCGGCGCGGGTGAAGGCGTTGCCCAGCGAGTGCTCCTTGTGCGTGAGGGCGTAGACCAGGATGCGGGCGACGAAGTCCTGGCTCTTCTTGCCGATCTCGACGGCGCCGTTGACGTCGTTGCTCTCGACCTTCTCGAGCATCTTCTCGACGACCTCGTGGTCGCGGCGGCTGTTTTCGCGGAAGATGAAGATGATGCGCTCGACCGCCACCGTGATCATCAGGAACGAGACGAGGAGAATCGGCCACATGATGGGGCCGCCGTGCTTGAACAGCTCCATCGGAGTCTGATTCATCAACGTGAAGAACGCCAAGGGCATTTGTGCAGTGATCATGGTCAGGGTGGTGTGTGATTAAGCAGGGGTTGGGTCGTTGCGACTAAAGATACTCAAATTCTGCCTCGGCGCCCGGGGAAAATCAGGCCGCCGGCTGGGCACGCAGCTCGGTTTTGGGAGAGGGTGTGTGGGGTGTGCGAGACAAACTTCAGTGGAGGGAAAGCGATGTTGCTGAGACTTGGTTTCGACTGTCAATGCGCTTTCTTGTTCGAAAATATTTTGGTGGCTGCCCGACTAGGACTCGAACCTAGACAAGCAGAGTCAGAATCTGCTGTGCTACCATTACACCATCGGGCAGTGAAAATTCGACGAAGCTCCGGTGTGCTGCGACCAAGCCACGGCCGGGCCGCGTGAATCGGAAACCGTCGCGCGTTATGACACCCACGGGGATGCGGCATCCGGCCGCCGCAGCCGGGTGAACCCGGGCGGGCGAGACATGGAGCCGGCGACTGGATTCGAACCCGCAACCGCCTGTTTACAAAACAGGTGCTCTACCGTTGAGCTACGCCGGCGTGACTCAGCGCAAACATCGGGGAATGACTGGGAAAAAACGAGAACGAACTGGGAGATTTGGCCGCACCATGTCAGGCCCCGAAAGGCGAAGCATGGTGGCTCCCCGGGGACTCGAACCCCGAACCTACTGATTAAGAGTCAGCTGCTCTACCATTGAGCTAGGAAGCCAAGAGCGAAGGGGCAAAACTCATTATCGCTTCCGGTGTGTCAACCCCTTTTCAGGCGATTTTCTCTCTGAAAATCACCCTCACCCCGGCCGCGGACCGCGCCCGCCCCTTTTCCCCAAGAAATCCCTTGCCAACCCCGGCGCCGTTCCCTGTTTTCAGCCGCTTCCGTCATGCAAAAGACCAAGAAGTCCGTCGCCAAACGCTTCAAGTTGTCCGCCAAGGGCAAGTTGATCCGGCGCACGCCCGGCTTCCGCCACCTCCTCGGCGCCAAAAGCACGAAGTCCAAACGCCGTGCCTCGCGCGACAAGCTGGTGGCGGACGGCCATGCCGAGCCGCTCAAGCGCTGCCTGCCCTTCGGGCTCTGACCCGGCAGCCGAAGCACAACCCTAACTTCGCCAGGCGGGTGAACTCCAACGAACCGACCCGCCGGCGACCAAACCACCACTAAACAACATGGCTCGTGTCACCAACTCCCCCGCGTCGCGCAAGCGCCGCAAGAAAGTGCTGAAATACGCCAAGGGCTATTTCGGCAACAAATCCAAGCTGTTCCGCTACGCCAAGGAAGCGGTCCAGCACGCCTGGCAATATGCCTACCGCGACCGCCGCAAGAAGAAGGCCGAATGGCGCGGACTCTGGATCGTGCGCCTGAACGCCGCCTGCCGCGAGGCCGGCATCAGCTACAGCCGCTTCATCGAGGGCCTGAAGGCCGCCGGCATCGAACTCGACCGCCGCGTCCTCTCCGACCTCGCGATCCGCGACACCGTCGCGTTCAACGCCCTGGTCAAGCAGGCCCAGGACGCGTTGAAGGCGAAGGCGGCCAAGGCCTGAGCACCCCCGACGCGAGCCGGCATCAGGCTCGCCTTCCGGTCAACAAACCACTTCCTTGAAGGACGGGCCGCCCACCGGCGCCCGTCCTTTTCATTTCCATGCAAGAAGCCCTCTCCGCCCTCCTCGCCAAGGCCCCCGCCGAACTCGCCGCCCTCCAGACGCGCGCCGACTTCGAGGCCGCCAAGGCCCGCTACGTCGGACCGCACGGCGAACTGACCGCGCTCATGAAGCAGCTCGGCGCCGCCCCCAAGGACCAGCGGCCCGCCCTCGGCAAGCTGATCAACGAGGCCAAGGCGCAGCTGCAGGCCCAGCTCGACGCCACGCTCCGCCGCATCGCCGATGCGGAGCTGACGGCCCAGCTCGGCCCGGCCGTCGACCCCACCCTCCCCTCGCCCGACCACGGGCCCGGCACCTACCATCCCCTTACCCTGGTGCGCGAAGAGATGTGCCGCATTCTCCGCAAGGCCGGCTTCAGCGTGGCCGACGGCCCGGAAGTCGAGACCGAGTATTACTGCTTCGACGCGCTCAACACCCCTTCCGACCATCCGGCCCGCGACTCCCAGGACACGTTCTACTTCCCCGAGAACTCACGCTTCGCCGGCGTCGCCAAAAAGGTCGAAGGCGAAAAATACCTCCTCCGCACGCACACCTCCTCCGTGCAGATCCGCACCATGCTCAAGGGTCCGCCGCCGATCCGGGTCATCTCGCCGGGGCGGGTTTACCGGCGCGATACGACCGACGCCACGCACAGCGCCAATTTTCACCAACTCGAGGCGCTCTATGTGGATCGGAACGTCACCGTCCGCGACCTCAAGGCTGTGCTCGATTACATCTTCGCCTCTCTGCTCGGCCCCGACACCCAGACCCGGTTCCGCCCGCACTACTTCAGCTACACCGAGCCGAGCTTCGAAGTGGATCTGTCCGCCCGGCACCTCCCCAAGGTGAACAAGGAGTGGATCGAGATCGGCGGCTGCGGCATGGTGGACCCCGCCGTGTTCGAGGCCGTCGGTTATGACCCGAAGGTCTGGACCGGATACGCCTTCGGCATGGGTCTCGAGCGTCTCGCCATGCTCCTCTACGGCATCGATGACATCCGTTATTTCTACCAAAACGACCTCCGCTTCCTGAAACAATTCGCCTAAGGTTCTCCGCGGATCACGCGGATGAACGCCGATACCTTGCATCCTTATCCGCGAAATCCGCGGGAAACTCCTTCCAGTGAAAATCTCTCTTAATTGGCTGAAACAGTATGTCGCCCTCGACGGTGTCACCGCCGAGCAGCTCAAGCATGCCATCACCTTCCTCGGCTTCGAGGTCGAGGGCGTCCACACCGCCGGTTTGCCACCGCTGCAGCACGTCGTCGTCGGCGAGATCAAGACCCGCGACAAACACCCCAACGCCGACAAGCTCTCCGTCTGCACCGTCGATGTCGGCCCCGCCCACGGCGGCATCCGCACCATTGTCTGCGGCGCGCACAATTGCGATGCCGGTCACCGCGTGCCCGTCGCCTTGCCCGGCGCCGTGTTGCCCGGCGACTTCAAGATCAAGCAGTCGAAGATCCGCGGCCAGCCGTCCGACGGCATGATGTGCTCGCCCGACGAACTCGGCCTGGGCGACGACCACTCCGGCCTCCTGATCCTGGACCCCAACCTGCCGATCGGCGCGCCCATCAATGACGTGATGCCGCCCGGCGACACCGTCTTCGACATCGAGGTGACCCCCAACCGCCCCGATGCGCTCTGCCACCTGGGCATCGCGCGGGAGATGGCCGCGTGGTTCCGCCGGGATCTCAAGTTTCCGGAGATCAAGTTCAAGGGCGCCACCCACGGCCACCGGCCCGACATCCTCGCCGGCATCCGGGTCGATGCCCCCGAAGACTGCCCGCTCTACGTCGGCATCGCGGTCGCCGGCATCAAGGTCGGCCCCAGCCCGCAATGGCTGCAGGACCGCCTCACCGCCGTCGGCCTCCGCCCGATCAACAACCTCGTCGACATCGGCAACTACGTCATGCTCGAGTTCGGCCAGCCGCTCCACGTTTTCGACGCGAAGAAGATCGGCGGCCGCCAGATCGTCGTCCGCCGGGCGGCCGACGGCGAGAAGCTCACCACGCTCGACGGCAAGGAGCGCACGCTCAACAACCGCATGCTCGTCATCGCCGACGAGAAATCCCCCCTGGTCGTGGCCGGCATCATGGGCGGCGCCAACGCCGAGGTCGACTCGACCACCACGGATGTCGTCCTCGAGGCCGCCTACTTCCGTCCGCAATCCATCCGCTGGACCTCCAAGCGCCTCGGCCTCGTCTCCGACTCCTCCTACCGCTTCGAGCGCGGCGTCGATCCGCACGGCACGCTCGAAGCCGCCCGCCGCGCCATTGACCTCATCCTCGGGACCGCGGGCGGCACCGCGGTCGGCCCCTCGTTCGCCGTCGGGGGCGACCGCCCCTGGCAGCGCGAGATCAAGCTCACCCCGGCCTACGTCCGCGCACACCTCGGCTTCCATCTCAGCGACGTCGTGATCCGCGAGAATCTGAAGGCGCTCAACCTCGGCATCGTCGGCGAGAGCGAGCTGCCCGACGGCACGCCGGAATGGACGGTGGACATCCCCAGCTATCGCGGCGACCTCGACCGGCCCATCGACCTCGTCGAGGAAGTCCTCCGCCTCCATGGCACCGACAAGGTCCCGGCCGCTGCCTGCACCGGCCCCGCCCTCGTCAACGAGGACGACGCGCCCGCCGTCACCTTCACCCGCCGAGTGACCGATTACCTCGTCGGCCAGCATTGCCACGAGGTCGTCAATTACACCCTGCGCCCGCGCCGGGAGATCGCCACCTGGGTGTCCGAGGCTGCCGCCGGCTCGCTGGCCCTGGCCAATCCCTTCGTCGAGGACCAGTCGCACCTCCGCCCCACGCTCGTCCTCGGCCTCCTCGAATCCATCAAGCTCAACCAATCCCGCGGCCTCAGCCTCGCGCGCGCCTTCGAGACCGGTCGTGTGTTCATGGACATCAACGGCGCCGTGCAGGAATGCGTCGGCGTGGCCTTCACATTCTGCCACAATCCCAAGGACCGCGCCTGGCTCGCCCGGCCGGAACCCGATTTCTACACCGTCAAGAAGCACATGGAGGCGCTCGTCTCGTTGGCCGGCATCGACCTCGCCTCGTGCGACCTCGCACCCGTGCGTGGCGCCTTCTGGGGCTGGCAGGAGGGTCACAGCGCCACCGCCGGCGACCTCGCTGCCGGTTGGACCGCCCGCTTCGGCCTGCTCAATCTCGCCATGGTCCGCGACGCCGGCATCGAGGGCAAGGTCTGGGCCGGCATGCTCGCCATCCTGCCCGACAAGCTGCCCGAGGATCACGACCACCGGCGCTACCAGCCCTTCGGCCACTTCCCCGCCGCCCTGCGCGACATCGCGCTCGTCGCCGACGCCGCCCGCCCCGCCGAGGATGTCCGCCGCGCGCTGCACAAGGTCGCCACCGCGGCCGCCGGCAACGCCTTCAGCGTCGAATCGGTCGAACTCTTCGACGTCTACGCCGGCGCCGGCCTTCCCGGAGGCAAACGCAGCCTCGCCTTCGCGCTGAAATTCCGCTCGGCCGAACGCACGCTCACCGACGACGAGGTCAACGCCGCCTTCGCCAAGATCCAGAAGGACATCGCCGCCGACGGCACTCTGACGGTCCGCGCGTGAACCAATGTGGCTGAGCGCGACCGCTGGGCGCACCGTAACAACTTTCGCGGTCGGCCCGGCGGGCCGACCCTACCGCGCAAACCAAGGGCCTCTTGGTGTTACTTCGTGAACTTCGCCAGAAACGTCTTCACGTCCGCGGCCACGGCCTTGGATAGATTCGGTATCACCCATTTGTAGAGCTGGGTGATTTCCGCCGCCTCGGTCGGCGTCGGCTTGGAGCCATCGGGGGAGTATACGTCCACCGTCTTCGCCAAGGCGTGTGCCCGGACGTGATAGCCGCTCATGCGGAATTCGAAGCCCTCGAATTCGCTCGGGTTGGACACCTTGCGCCAGATGCTCAGCAGCGTGTTCTCCTCGCCCGCATACTGCTCCAACCGCAGATTGGCGTGCTGCTGGTTCACTTCGCTCGCGGGCACCTTGGCCAGCGACACTCCCGTGATCACCGGGGCCAGCAGCTGCAGGTAGGCCTTTTGGTTGGCGAAGTCCTCAAACTCATAGGCCGCGCCGAGCGCGGCGAAACCATCGTGAACCCGGAAATGCGCGATGTTCGCCACCACGTTCATGGAGTGCTTCCCGAGATTGAAAGTCACCCGGCACGGCTCGCTGCGCTTGCCCGAGGCCGCATCGGATACCCGGAGGTTGCAGCCCTTGCGCGACAGATTGACGGCGTGTGCGCCCCAATCACGCCAGCTGCCGGGCAAAATCGCGCCGGTGTCGTCGTGGCCGACCAGCGTCACGCTCACCTTCAGGGGGAATCCTTCGCCGAGCGGATAACGCGTGTCTTCGCGCCGGTCCTTGGCCTCCGCTTCGACCTCCTTTTCGGTGAAATTGAAGATTTTCTTGAAAAGCACGGACTTGCGCTAGGGCAAGTTGGCCTGCGATTCAAGCTCCCCTTGAGCAGGTGGCGTCAGCGCAACCGCCACCGGTTTGCTTCCGGGCCGGCCGCCTCCCGGCCGCGGAAATGAAAAAGCCGGGGGTTCAGCCCGGCTTGGGAGCAGAGTCTGCCTGCGAAACGGGTTATTTGCCGTATTTCACGCTGCAGCCGTAGGGGCGCGTGCTGGCCTCGCGCACGGGCCTGCCGGCCTTGAGGTCGGCGAGTGCGGCGGTCACATAGTTGGTCGCCTTGGCGATGTCGTCCGGATCGCTGGAACGGATGCTGTCGATGCCGCCCGCGTAGACCAGCGTGCCCTCGGGGTTGACGATATACATGTGCGGCGTGGTGCGGGCGTCATAAAGCTTGCCCACCTTGCCGTCGGAATCGCGGAAGTAGGCCGTCGAGGCGGCGCTGGTCTTGGCCATCCAAGCCTTCACCTGTTCGGGCGAAAAATCGCCCTGGGCGCCGGCGTGGCCGGAGTTGATCTGCAGCCAGACCACACCGTCAGCCAGGGCGGCCTTCTGTGTCTTGGGCATGTTGCCGCTCTTCTCATAGTGCTTCACGACGAAGGGGCACTCAGGGTTCACCCATTCGAGGACCACGGTCTTGCCCTTGAAATCCGACAACGAATGCTTTTTGCCGTTGATGTCGGTGAGGGTGAAGTCGGGCGCGGACTTGCCGACCTCGGCGGTCATGGCGGACAGGCCCGTGCTGATGGCGGCCGCGGCGAGCGCGGCCACAAGGAGGCGGAGTGAGTTTTTCATAGGGTGCGGTTTCAGTAACCAGAAATCCCGCGTCGTCAAAGGCGGGGTTGTTACAACGCGGCCTCCCGTTTCCCCGGCGCGACGGAGTTTCGGCTTTGCGCCGGCGGGCGGGGTGCTACGGTGGCCGGCGTGACCGGCTGGCTCGGAGACTTTTTCCGCCTCTGGTGGGCGTTGCTTTACTGGAACGCCCGCAAATCCTGGTATCGCTTCCGCGGTCCGGGCCGGGCGCGTTGCCCCTGCCAGAACTTCAGCGATTCCGGCCGCGCGCTCGAAACGCAATGCGAGGCCGTCGTCTTCTGGCGCGAACCCGCCCGTTTCCGCCGTGTCTGCCCGCTGTTGACCCGGACCCCGGCCGGCTGGCGCTGCGCCGCGGATGCCGCCGACGTGCGGCCGTTCTGGGGCCGGGCGGCTGCCGGTTACGGTGGCGCGCTGCTCGCCTGTTATCTGGCCGCCACCGTCACGGTTTTCGCGGTGCTCCGGCAGGTCGGCTATCCGCTCGGTTATGCCTCCGTCCTGCTCCCCCACCGTTGGGGCGACATCCGTCGCGCGCAGGAGGCCGTCTACGCCGCGCGCGCCGAGCGCGACCTCGCCGCCGGCAACTTCAGCGCCGCCATCCTTTCGCTGGAGGTCGTGCACCAGCGCAATCCCGCCAACGAAGCGGCCGCCCTCATGCTGGCGCAGTTGTGGCAGCTTTCCGGCCGCCCGCATCTGGCCGACGCCGTCCTCGCCCGCACCATCGCCGCCTCGCCGGAAAATCGCGCGGTCCTGGCCCAACAATGGTATCGCCTGCTGCTGGCCCGGGCCGACTTCCCCCAGATCAAGCGCATGGCCTTGGCGCTGCTGGCCGAGGACGCCTCGCAACGGGTGCCCTGGCTCAACGCCCTGCTCTATGCCTGCGGGCACACGAAGGATCCCGAGCCCCTCGCCCAACTCGCCCGCTCCCCTGCGCCCCTGCCCGGCTGGTGCCTCGCCTTGGCCGCCATCGAACAGGCCATCATCGCGGGGCGGCGCGACGAGGCCCGGGTGCAACTGCTCCGCATGCCGGCGCGCACCGAGTCGAACTTCGTGCCCTACTACCATGTCGACCGGCTGCTGGCGCTCGGCTACAACCGCGAAGCCCTGATGCTGCTCGAACAGCACGCGCCGTCGTTCTCCGCGGTCGAGGCTTCGGCCTTCCGCCTGCGCGCCTTTGCCCAATTCGGTTGGCTGCCTTCGTTGCAGTCCGAGTTCGATTCCCTCCTTGCCACGCTCGCCGCGCCGCAAGCCGCCACCCTTCTCGCTTCGCACCTCCTGCGCTTCCCGGACGCGGGCCGCGCCGCGGCCTTGGCCGACCGCCTCATTGCCCTGAACCCCGAGATCACGCCCCAATCCTACCCGGTGGTCGCGGCCGCCTATCTTGCCTGCCGCCGCAGCCGCGCCGACGAACCGGCCACCCGGCTGCTCGCGATGCTCCAGAACAACACGGCCTCCCGCGCCCGCGCCCTTGAGACGGCCGGCGTCATGCTGGCCGACTCCCGTCGCGAACAAGTGCGGCTCGACCTCGTGCTCCCGGCGGTCGCGTTGCCCATCGAGATCATCTACACTCTCTTCGACATCCACCCCCCGCCCACCCGGTGAACCCCCGCCCGCACCCTCTGCGCCCCGTGCCGCCGCGCGATTGGGCCTGGCCCCACCGCCTGGTCGCGGGCGTGGCGTTGCTCGCGATCGCCCTCTTCTGTCTCAACACCTGGCCTGACTGGAGCAACAATCCCGACCTCTCCCACGGGTTTTTCGCACCGCTCGTCTTCCTGCTGCTCCTTTGGGAAGGAGTCCGCCATCACACGGCGCGCTGGCTGCCCGCCGATGGGCGCAGCCTCGCCGCTTCGTTGGCCTGCCTCGCGGGCGCGTTCCTGCTCCTGGCCCTGGCCGGCCTGCTGGCCGCCTCCGTCGGCTGGTCGCATGCTGTGGTGCGCTTTGTTTTCGCCGGGTGCCTCGTGCTCCTGCTCGCCGCGGCCTGGCTCGTCCTCGCGCGCGACGACGTTCGTGCCGTGCCCTTCAACTGGACCGTTTTCACCGCCATCGGCCTCTGGGCCCTGGTCGCGCCGTTGCCCCACGGCACCTACTCGCGCCTCACCCTCGAGCTGCAGGGCAACGTCACCACCTTCGTGCTGCACACCCTGCATCTCTTCGGCGTGCCGGCGCGCCAGCAGGGCAACGTCATCGAGCTGGCCAACACCAGCGTGGGGGTGGAGGAGGCCTGCAGCGGCATCCGCAGCCTCGTGTCCTGTCTCTATGCCGGGGCCTTCTTTGCCGCCTGGCAGGTGCGCCGCGTCGGCCCGCGGGTGCTGTTGCTGGTAGCGGCGCCCCTCCTCGCCATCGGCATGAACTTCGCCCGCTCCCTCCTGCTCACGCTGCTTGCCAACAGCGGCCGCGACATCACGGGCCCCTGGCATGATTGGACCGGCTACGCCATCCTCGCGATCACCGCGGTCAGCCTCGGCGGTCTGGCGATGCTCGGGGAGGACAAGCTGCACGCCGAGCCACCCCCCTCCGCGCCCGCGGCCCCAAACATGCCCTCCGGCCGCCCCACCCCGGCCTTCGCCTTTCTGGGCGGCAGTGCGCTCTGCGCATTTCTGCTCGGGTTCTTCGTCACCAGCCTGCGCGCCACTCCTCCGCCCCCGCAGATCAACGTCAACCTCGGCAAACTCGTCCCGCACCGGGCCGACGGCTGGCACGTGGCCACCACGACCGACCTCTACCAGTTCAGCGACATCCTTCGGACCGAGCACCTGATGGAGCGCACCTACATGAAAGAGGATGCGCGCGGGCGCTTCGAGATCTCGCTTTACATCGCCTACTGGCCGGCCGGAGCGGTGCCGGTCAGCCAGGTCTCCTCGCATACGCCCGATGCCTGCTGGCCGGGTTCAGGCTGGACGCCCAAACTCGTCCCCGCATGGGAACGCGACCTTCGTCTCGGCGACCATGTCATTCCGCGCACCGAATACCGCCAGTTCACCACCTCGAGCAACCGGGTCGAGAACGTATGGTTCTGGCATGTTTATGACGGTGCGCCGATCAGCTTCCGCGATCCCTACTCGGTCCCCGCCCTCGTCGAGAACGCCCTCCGCTACGGCTTCCGCCGCGAAGGCGAACAGTATTTCGTCCGGCTCTCCAGCAACCGTCCCTGGCATGAATTGGTGGGCGAACCTCTCGTCCACCAGATCTTCCGCAACCTTGAGCCCCTCGGTCTCTGAAATGCCCCTGCAGACCACGCAACGCGAACGCTACATCCTGGGCATCCTCCTCGCCCTCCTGATCCTGGGCTTCCTCGGCATGGTCCTGCTCTGAGACCACCGTCGGGCGGGAATAAGGCGGCCCGTCCGCGTTTCTGGTATTGTCTTCATGCCGGCCTCGTTAGGAATGACCGCATCTCCCTGCCCTCTCTGCGCGTAACATCATGCGATGTCATCCGCCTGCTTCGCCCTGTCGTTTGCCGAGCCCGGCCCGGCCTGGCTCGGCCTGTCCGCGATGACACCGCCGGCTGAAAATTCCCCCGCATCCGACGAGGCCGCCGAACACGCCGCGCTCGTCCGGCGTCTCCAGCAGGGCGACCGCGACGCCCTCGCCCGCCTCTACGACCTGCTCGCCAAGCCGCTCTACTCCCTCGCCCTCCGCATCACCGGCGACGCCACCGAGGCCCAGGACATCGTCCACGACACCTTCCTGCAGCTCTGGCGGAAATCGGGCGACTTCGACTCCTCGCGCGGCTCCGTCTTCAGTTGGACGGCCACCTTCGTCCGGAACCGCGCCATTGACCGCATCCGCAGCCGCCGTCGCCGGCAGGAGCTGCTCGCCGGGCAGACCGGCCTCGACCCCGCCGCCGCGTCCGCCAACTCCGCCGACACGCTCTGGCTGCGCGAAAAAGCCGCCGCCGTCCGCGCCGCCCTCGCCACCCTCGCCCCCGAGCAAAAATCCGCCCTCGAACTCGCCTACTTCGACGGCCTCACCCAGCAGGAGATCGCCGAGCGCCTGAATGAGCCGCTCGGCACCATCAAGGCCCGCATCCGGCGCGGCCTGCTGAAACTCCGCGACTCCCTTCCCGGCCACCTATGATCAGCGAACGCCACGAAGAACTCGCCGCGCTCCGCGCCCTCGACCTGCTCGATGGCGCCGAGCGTGCTGCCTTCGAGGCCGAGCTTGCCGACCGGGCCGACCTGCGCGCATTGGCCGGGCAATTGCGCGACAGCGCCGCCGCGCTCGCTCTCGCCGCCCCGGCTGCCGAGCCTCCGCCTTCGCTGCGCGCGCGTGTGCTGGCCGCCGCCGCCCGCGAAACCACCGTTTCCTCCGCCCCGGTCGTGATCCGTGGCCCGTGGCTTCCGCGCTTCGGTTGGGGCCTCGCCGCGGTCTTCGCCCTCGGCTCCGCCTGGCTCGCCACCGAGAATCTCTCGCTCCGTCGCGAAACCGAAAATCTCCGGCTCGAACGCGCCTTGGCCGACATGTCCCGCCAGATGGCCGAGCTCCGGCTCAAGGAGCGCAGCCTTGTCGCCGAGGCCGCCATCGCCGACCTCGGCAACCGCCTCCGGCGGCAGGAAGACCTTTCGCGCCTCAAGATCAATGCCCTCGCCTCGCTCGCCGGCAATTCCCCGGAGGCGCGCGCCATCGCGGTCTGGGATCCCGACCGCGAGACCGGCCTGCTCTCGGTGGAGAAGCTGCCCGCCCTCGCCGCCGATCAGGACTACCAGCTCTGGGTCATCGATCCCGCCTACAAGGATCCGGTCAATGGCGGCGTGTTCACCGTGGCCGATGACGGCCGCGCCGTGCTCACCTTCCGGCCCGACCAGCCCGTCAAGACCGTGGCGAAATTCGCCGTCAGCCGCGAGCGCAAGGGCGGCGTGCCCAAGGCCGAGGGCCCCATCGTCCTGCTCAGCCAATAAGCCGTCCGCACACCCGGCCCGGTCGGAGGCAAGCCCGTTTTTTCACTCTGAAAAACTAGCCTCGACCAGCGCACGCGATTGGCCAATCGTGATCGCGCATGATTATCAAACCGAAGGTCCGCGGATTCGTCTGTGTCACGGCGCATCCCACCGGCTGCGCCGCCCACATCCAGGAATGGATCAACCACGTGAAGTCGAAGGGCCCGATCAAGAACGGCCCGCGCAACGTGCTCGTGATCGGCTCCTCCACCGGCTACGGCCTCGCCTCGCGCATCGCCGCCTCCTTCGGCTCCGGCGCCAGGACCCTTGGCATCTTCTTCGAACGCCCCTCCGAGGAAGGCCGTCCCGCCACCCCGGGCTGGTATAACACCATCGCGTTCACGCAGGCCGCCCGCGCCGCCGGCTACTACGCCGGCAACATCAACGGCGACGCCTTCTCCGACGAGATCAAGAAGCAGGCCGTCGAGACCATCGCCCGCGACCTCGGCTCCGTCGACCTCATCGTCTATTCCCTCGCCTCGCCCCGCCGCCAGCACCCGCGCACCGGGGCCGTGCACAAGTCCGTCCTCAAGCCCCTCGGCGCGCCTTACACCAACAAGACCGTCGACACCGACAAGGGCATCGTCAGCGAAGTCACCATCGAGCCCGCCAACGAGGCCGAGGCGGCCGATACCGTCGCCGTCATGGGCGGCGAGGACTGGGAGATGTGGATCGATGCGCTCAACCAGGCCAAATTGATCGCACCCGGTGCCACCTCGATGGCCTATTCCTACATCGGACCCGCCCACACCTGGCCCATCTACAAGGACGGCACGATCGGCCGCGCCAAGCTCGACCTCGAGCGCGCCGCCCGCGCCATCGACGCCCGCCTCAAGGCCCATGGCGGCGGCCGCGCCTTCATCTCCGTCAACAAGGCCCTCGTCACCCAGGCCAGCTCCGCCATCCCCGTCGTCCCGCTCTACATTTCCATCCTCTACAAGGTCATGAAGGCCGCCGGCACCCACGAAGGCTGCGCCGAGCAGATGCAGCGCCTTTTCGCCACCCAGCTCTACAACGGCAATTCGCCCAGGTTCGACAGCGAGGGCCGCGTGCGCGTGGACGACTGGGAGATGCGCCCCGAAATCCAGGCCGCCGTCGCCGAGATCTGGCCCAAGGTCACCACCGAGAACCTCGCCCAGCTGACCGACATCGCCGGCTACCGCAGCGAATTCCTCAAGCTCTTCGGATTCGGCGTGCCCGGCGTGAACTACGACGCCGACGTCGAACCGCACGTGCCGATGCTGTGAGGGTTTTTGCGCCCGGTTTGATGTCGCTGATGCCTGACGGCTGATCGCTGATTATGCGCGTCGTCATCCAACGCGTCTCCTCCGCCCGCGTCAGCGTCGGCGGCCGCATCGCCGGTCAGATCAACCGCGGTTTCCTCGTCCTGCTCGGCATCGAGCAAAACGACACCGAGGCCGACGGGCAGTGGCTGGCCGAGAAGATCGCCAAACTTCGCGTCTTTCCTGACGACGCCGGCCAGATGAACCGCTCGGTTGTCGAGGTGGGCGGGGACGCGCTGGTCGTCAGCCAGTTCACTCTCCACGCCAGCACGCAGAAGGGCACCCGCCCCTCCTTCAATCGCGCGGCCCGCCCCGAACAGGCCGTCCCGCTCTACGAGCGTTTCATCGCCCAACTCTCGACCGCGCTCGGCCGCCCGGTTCAAACGGGCGAATTCGGCGCCCACATGGACGTCGAACTCGGCAACGACGGCCCCGTCACCCTCATCCTCGATTCCAAGCTCCGCGAATGACCATGCGCTCACGCCTCCTGACCTCCGTCCTGCTGCTTGCCACCGCCGCGCTGCTCCCGGCGCAGATGACCGAGGACGCCAGCCTGCAGTTTTTCCGCGACCTCGCGGAGACCCGCAACTTCACCCTCGGCCGTCCGGTCTCGCCAAAAATCACCCCCGACGGCGCCAGCGTGATCTTCCTGCGGGCCAGCCCCCGCAGCCCCGTCCTCCGCCTCTACGAGATGAGCATCGCCGACGGCACCGAGCGCGAGGTGCTCGCCCCCGAGCAACTGCTCGCCGGCGGCGAGGAAAAGCTGAGCGCCGAGGAAAAGGCCCGCCGCGAGCGCCAACGGCAGAGCCTGAAGGGATTCACGTCGTTCCAACTCTCTCGCGACGGCACCCACCTGCTGGTCTCCCTTTCCGGCAAGCTCTACGTGGTGAAGCGCTCCGACCTCACCTTCACCGAGCTGCCCGGAGCCGGCTGGCTCGACCCCCGCTTCTCCCCCGACGGCGCCATGGTGGCCGGTGTCATCGACCGCGAATTGCATGTCGTCGATCTGGCCACCAACACCCTCCGCGCCGTCACCTCCGGCGCCACGGCCACGATTTCACACGGGACCGCCGAGTTTGTCGCCCAGGAAGAGATGAGCCGCAGCGAGGGCTACTGGTGGTCGCCGGATTCAAAGTCTCTCGTCTACCAGCAGACCGACGAGTCACAGGTTGAAACCCGCTACATCGCCAACCCCCTTCACCCGGAAGAAAAACCCACCTCCTTTGCCTATCCCAAAGCCGGCTCGCCCAACGCCGTCGTCCGCCTCTTCGTCACCACGGTGACCGGCGGCGCGCCCCGCGAAATCGCCTGGGACCGCGACCGTTTCCCCTATCTGGCCCGCGTCGACTGGAGCGAAGCCAAGGCCCCCCTTACAATCCTCGTGCAGAACCGTGAGCAGACCGAGCAGGTCCTGCTCGCCGCCGATCCCGCCACCGGCGCCACCCGTGAGCTCCTGCGCGAGGCCGACCCTGCCTGGCTCAACCTGGACGACGGCAGCCCCGGACGCGCCATGCCCGTCAGCGCGACGGTCTTCACGCCCCTCTGGCTCGCCGACGGGTCCGCGTTCCTCTGGACCAGCGAATCGCGCGGCTCGTGGCAGGTGGAGCTGCGCTCCGCCGACGGCAAGCTGCTCCGCGAGATCACTCCGCCCGATTTCGTCTACCGCTCTCTCATCGGCCTCGACGAGAAATCCGGCGCCGTTTTCGTGCACGGCAGCACCGATGCCCGGGAGATCCATGTCTGGCGTTTCGCCCTCGCCGGCGGCGCCGGCACGCAGCTCACCCAAGGCCGCGGCTACCACGGGGCGATTTACTCCCGGGGCACGGGCCGGCTGATCCGCGCCACCGATGCCTTCGACGGCCGCTTCAGCATCGAGGTCGTGGGCCTCGACGGCCGGAGCCTGGCCAAACTGCGCGCCACCACCGAGACGCCTCCCCGCCTGCCGACCACCGAGCTGACCCGCACGCTCAGCCTGCCCAACTTCGACGCCGCCCTCACCCGCCCGCAGAATTTCCAGCCGGGCCGCAAGTATCCCGTCATCCTCAACGTCTATGCCGGCCCCGGCGTGAAGCGCGTCAACGCCACCATCCGCGACTTCTTCCCCGACCAGTGGATGGCCGACCAGGGCTACATCGTCGTGCGCATCGACGGACGCGGCACCCCCGGCAAGGGCCGCGACTGGGAGCGCATTATCAAGGGCAACTTCATCGACGTGCCCCTCAACGACCAGATCGCCGGCCTGCAGGCCCTCGCCGGCCAATACCCCGAGCTCGATCTCTCCCGGGTCGGCGTCTCCGGCTGGTCCTTCGGCGGCTACTTCAGCGCCATGGCCGCCATCCGCCGCCCCGACATCTTCCGCGCCGGCATCGTCGGCGCGCCGGTCATCACCTGGGAAAACTACGACACCCACTACACCGAGCGCTACCTCGGCACCCCGCAGGCCAACCCCGAGGCCTACCGGGTGAGCAACGTCACCACCTACGTCCAAGAGGCCAAGCGCCCGCTCTTCCTCATCCACGGCCTCACCGACGACAACGTCTACTTCCAGCACGCGCTCCAGCTGGCCGACGCGCTCTACCTCGCCGGCAAGCCCTACGACTTCCTGCCGATGCTCGGCACCCACATGATCAGCGACCCCATGGTCCGCCTCCGCCAGCAGCAGCGCGTCATCGAGTTCTTCAACCAGCACGTCAAACAGGCGCAATAAGGGCAGTCGGAATGAGGTGGAACCTGCGCTCCGCGCAGGTTTTCCGAGGGAGCGCCAAAAAGCCCGCGCGGAGCGCGGGCTCCACCTTGCCCGCCGGTCAAGTCAGAGCGAGATGCCGTTCAACTCAGCTTTTGGCCAAGCCGTGCCGTGAGACGGTCTATGTCCACCGGGCCGGTGGGAATGCATCGGCGGGGCTCCGCGCAACCTCCCCGGCCTGTCTCCCCTCGCCCGCCAGTCTTTCCTTGCGAATAGGGAAAGGCTGTGCTCTTTCTTTCCCCGTGGATAAGGAAAGAATAAAATACATTCTCCGCGAGGCCGAGCAGCTGCCCCTGCCTCCGATCCGCCCGCGCTCGTTGCAACTGCCCCTCGGCAGTGGCAAGGTCGTCGTGCTCGTGGGCATCCGGCGCAGCGGCAAAACCTTCCTCCTGTTCGACACCCTGCGCCGCCTGCTCGCCGAGGGCGTCGATCGCCGGCAGGTTGTCATGCTGAGCTTCGAGGACGACCGCCTGCATCCCTTGCGTGCCGCCGATTACGACTTGGTCCTCCAGGCCCATGCCGAGCTGCATCCCGAGATGGCGGGCCGCCCGCGCTATTTCCTGTTCGACGAGGTGCAGGCCGCCCCCGGCTGGGAACGGTTCGTGCGGCGGCTGCACGACACCCGCGTCGGCGGCATCTTTCTGACCGGCTCCTCCTCGCACCTCCTTGCCCGCGAGATCGCCACGGGGCTGCGCGGCCGCTGCCTCTCCTACGAGGTGTTCCCGCTTTCTTTCGCCGAATACCTCGCCTTCCGCGGCCTCGTGCCCGAGCGCTACTCCGCGCCGGCCGAGGCCGCCGCCGCCGCCGCGCTCGACGACTACCTCGAGACCGGAGGACTGCCCGAGGTCGTGCTCGCCGAGCCGGCCCTGCGGCCCCGGGTGCTGAAGGAATACACCGACCTCGTCTTCTACCGCGATCTGGTGGAGCGCCACGGACTGGCCAACCCGGCGGTGATGCGCGAGCTGCTGCGCCATTGCCTCGCCTCGCCCGCCAGCCTGCTCAACCCGCACAAGCTCTACCAGGACTTCCGCTCCCGCGGCCTCGCCCTGGGCAAGGACACGCTCTATCGTTACCTCGGATTCCTCGAGGAGGCTTTCGTGGTTTTTACCGTGCCCGTCGCCGAGCGCTCGGTGCGCAAACGCGCCATGCAGCCCAAGAAACTCCACGTCGTCGACTGGGCCCTCGGTTATCCCTACCGCCCCGGCGCCATGATCGACCGCGGACGCAAGCTCGAGAACGCCGTCTTCCTCCACCATCGCCGCCAGCGCGACGACCTGGGCTACGTCGGCGGCTCCGGCGAGGTGGATCTCGTCGTGGGCGCCGCCTCGCCCGAGGCGTGGATCAACACCGCGTGGTCGCTCGCCGATGACGACACCTGGGAGCGCGAAACCGCCGCGTTGGCAGGCGAAGGCGCTCCGCCGCTCCGCGTGCTGGTCGCCCGCGAGACCGCCGGCCGCGAGCCGCCGCCGGGCATCCACCTGCGGGAAGCCTGGCGCTACCTCCTCGCCGAGGGCGGTTGAACGGATCCCGTCTCTGCATGGGAAGTGGAATCGCGCGGCCCTCCCCTGTCGGCTTCGCCGGCCTGCGCCCGGCCGTCGCCCGGCGCCACGGTATGGAGGGATATTTGCATGATTGAAAATTTCGCGCGCCGCTTGCGCTCACGCCTACCGAACTGCTTGTCCGCCATAGTTCGGAGAGCGACAGCGGAAACTGCTTGTGTCGCCGCAGTCCCGCTCAGCGGGACGCAGGCGCACATGGGTTGCCGAAGCCTACGGCGCAGGCACCAGGGCAAGGCGGAAGCCGATGATGAGGGAGCGGAGGCCCGGCCCATTCTCGCTGCGGCCGGCGGAGCGGCAGTCGACGGCGGCGCTGAACCAACAGCCGCCGCGGAGGACGCGGTAGGAGCCCGAGGGCGGACCCGTGGGGTCGGTCACACTACCGCCGGGGTAGTTGCCATACCAGTCGGCGCACCATTCCCACACGTTGCCATGCATGTCGTGTAGGCCCCAGGCATTGGCCTGCTTCGTGCCGACGGGGTGCGTTGTGCTCCCACTGTTGGCACCATACCAACCCATGGCGTCGAGATTGCCGGCGTAGTCGCCGGTCGTGCCCGCCCGGCACGCATACTCCCACTCCGCCTCGGTCGGAAGGGTGTAGGCATAGCCCTCTGGCAGACGGCCGGCGGCGCGCTCCCGTTCCGTCAGCTTCCTGCAGAACTCCATCGCGTCGTTCCAGCTCACTTGCTCGACCGGCCGGTCGTCGCCCTTGAATTGGCTCGGATTGTTTCCCATCACCGCCGTCCACTGCGCCTGTGTGACCTCCGTCTTCCCCAGCCAGTAGGGCTTCGTGAGCGTCACCCGCGTGAACGGACGCTCGTCGCTGTCGCCGCCGCTGGCGCTGCCCATCTGGAACGCCCCGGGAGGTATATGCCGCATTTCCAAACCCAAGCCTTCGATCACAAAATGCGGCTCCTTCTCCAACGTGGCGCTCTCCCGTGCCAGCTGCCGGGGCTGCACGGTCAGACTGGTGGCGGTGGTTTTGTAGCCCTTGAGCCGCAGTTCAAAGTCGTGGCGACCCGGAACAACCTCCGACACCCGGTAGGGCGTCGTGCCGACCTGTTTGCCGCCGGACCACACCTCCGCCCCGCCGGGCGTGGAGTAAAGCTCCAACGTGCCGCCCATGAACTCGGCGTTGACGGCGATGGTCTGGTGGCGGGTCACCTCGATGGTCCGCTTCTGGTCCGGCCAGCCGGACCGGCGTAAGATGACGTCGTAGGTGCCGGTAGGAAGCTTCAGGTCGACCGGGGTGCGCACGGTCTGGCGTGGAGCGGGAGCGGGCGTGCCGGGGACGGCCCGCCCCACCACCTCGACTTCGAGCCCGGGCGGATCGCTGGAGAAGGCCGCCGTGCCGGTGCTGCGCACAAGAACCACATCGAGGTCGGCAAACTCGTTCTCCTTCACCTCCACCTCGCCGGACCAGTCCTCATAGCCGTCGAGGCGGATGCGCACCGGGTATTTGCCGAGCTTCTGGTCCTCCAGGGTGAGCGGCGACTTGTCCAAGGCGACGGCCCCCACCCGCATCTCGGCGCCGGGGGGATTGGTGCGGATGGCGAGGCCGCCGCGCGCATTGGCGAGGCGCTCGGCTTCACGGCGTTCGCGTTCCTGCCGTTCGCGGACCTCTGCAGCGGCGCGCTCCTGCTCTTTCTTGAGCTTCAAAGCCTCGGCAGCGCGACCCTCGGCTTCAAGGCGGGCGATTTCGGCGAGGCGTTTCTGCTCGGGGGCGTGGACGCCGAAATACCAGCCCAGCCAGCCGAGGGTAATGACGCCGACGGCGAGCGCGGTGAAAAGCGGTATCTTGGAGGTGGAGCGCGGTCCCGCCGTGGCGGGAACGCGCTCTGAACCCGTCCGGAGGCCGGGTTCCACCTTGTCTCCCGTCTTCTGTTCCCGGCTCTCAGTTTTTGCGCTTTTTTGCGGCCCGCCCAATCCCAGCCGTTCCGCCACCTCGCCCGCGCTCTGCGGGCGGTCTTGCGGCTCTTTGGCGAGGCAGGCGGCGATGGTTTGCTCCCACTCGAGCGGCACCGGTTCGCCGGTCACGCCCAATTCGACGCGGCGCTCGGCGATCGAAGGGGCGACCCTGTTCTGCACCTGCAAGATGATGTTGCCGGAATAAAAGGGCGGCTTGCCGGTTAGCAGCTCAAAGAGCGTGGCCCCGAGGGCGTAGATGTCGTCGGTCACGGCCGGTTTCTCGCCCATCATCTGCTGCGGCGACATGTAGACGGGCGTGCCGGAGGAGCCAGCCTGCTTGGACACGCGGGTAACGCTCTCGCTGAGCGAGGCGGCGATGCCGAAGTCGAGGATCTTGAGGTCGCCGGCGGCGTCGACCATGAGGTTGGCGGGCTTGAGGTCGCGGTGCGCGACCCGGGCCTTGGCATGGGCGTAGTCGAGCGCGGCGCAGAGCTGGACGACCCAGGGCGCGAGCTTGTCGGGCGCGAAGACCTGCCCGGGTTGGTCCACCCGGAGCGAGGAAAGCGTGTCGCCCTGCACAAACTCCATGGCCACGGCGGCCATGCGCCCATCGGTCAGGAAGTGCTGGATCTTGACGATGTGCGGGTGGGCCAGATCGATGGCGCGGCGCACCTCGCGTTTCATGTCCTCGATGGCGGACCGGTCGGTGGCGACGACCTCGGGGAGGAATTTCAGGGCGATCTCGCTGCCCAGCTCCTCGTCGCGGGCGGCCCAGACGACGCCCATGCCGCCCCGCCCCAGCTGGCGGACGAGCGTGTAGCGGTTGAAGAGCCGTTGTCCGGGCGAAAAGCCCTTGATGGTCGCGCCGAGATCGAGGTCGTCCATGGGATGATGGGCGGGGTGCGCCTGATAAAGGCAAAATCCGTGCCAGCGGGAAGAGGGAAATGACCAATCCTGGCGGCGAGGTGCTCAGTCCTCGGTGCCCGGCACGCTGAGGCTCCGGCCGTTGTCCTTCGGACCGAGTTGCAGCAGGTAGGGCCCGGCGGTCTTCGCCCACTCCGCGGCC
This sequence comes from uncultured Opitutaceae bacterium, assembly GCA_964601365.1. Lineage (GTDB taxonomy): Bacteria > Verrucomicrobiota > Verrucomicrobiia > Opitutales > Opitutaceae > Didemnitutus. The sequence goes on from CAZRNE010000018.1 coordinate 53,992, forward strand.
TTGGGATAAGCACCCGCACCGTCGCCCCAGCTCAGCCGCAGCATGTCGGTGTCGATCACTCCGGGGTTGAGCGGCACGGCGGCCATGCCCGCCGGCAGGCTCTGCGCCAGCGCCTTGGTCAGGCCCTCCACCGCGAACTTCGACGCGCAATACGGCGCCATGTCCGGCGAGGTGCTGCGCCCCCAGCCCGAGCTGAGATTGACAATCACTCCGTTGCCGCGCGCGACCATGGCCGGCACGAAATGCCGGATGACGTTCGCCACGCCCTTGATGTTCACATCGACCAACCGGGAGAATTCGGCGGCGGGCACCTTCCAGAGCGGCGCGGGCGTGTTGATGAGCGCGGCGTTGTTGATGAGCAGGTCGGGCGCGCCGTGCTTCGCCAGCACGTTCTCGGCCCAGACGGCGACCTTGTTGTCCTCCGCCACGTCCACCACGGCGAAGTCATTCGGCGCGGGGAAATCGAACCGCATGTCCACGATCTGCGGTCCGCGCCCGCAACCGATGACGGCATGTTCCTGCGCGATGAACCACTCCGTCAGCGCGCGCCCGAGCCCGCGCGTGACACCCGTGATGACGATCTTCTTACCCATGCGGCGATGTCATTCTTACCGGCCAGAGGATGCAAGCGCACGCTGCGCCACCTGCTTGGAGCTTTGGGTGGAACCGGACCTCCGGGCCGGTTCAGAGCGCGCCCGGAGGTCGCGCTCCACCTCATCAGCTCGACAACTCGGCGAAAAGCAGGCTCGCGGCGAAACCGAGAAACACGAGCCCCAGCGCCCGGTCCACCCAATGCACCTGTCGCAGGAAGGGCCGGCGCACGGCGGGATTCGTGAACGCCACGGCGACAAGGCAGAACCAGCCGGCGGTCCACAGCGCCATCCAGACGCCGTAGCCGGCCTGGATCAATTTCGGCGTCGTGGTGCTCACCACGAGCGGGAACAGTGAGATGAAGAAGAGCGCGGCCTTGGGGTTGAGCACATTGACCAGAAAACCCGTGGTCCACGCAGCGCGGTCGCTCGGCGCGCCCGTGTCATCGGCCAGGGCGATGTCACCCGTGCGGGGCTTCGCCCGCAGGGCTTGGATTCCGACCCACGTGAGGTAGGCGGCGCCGAGGTATTTCGTGACGGCCAGGGCCGTGGGCGACCCGGCCAAAAGGTAACCAAGGCCGAGCAGGCAGTAGGTGACATGCACGGAGATGCCGCAGCCGATGCCGAGGCTCGTCCAAACCGCGGCGCGGCGGCCGTGCGCCAGGCTCTGGCGCAGCACGAGCGCGAAGTCCGGCCCGGGGCTGGCCACGGCCAGCGCATGGGCGACGACGATCTTCAGGAATTCGGGCCAATAATCCACGGCGGCGTGGCGGGCGGCCGGACTCAGCGCAGTTCCATGTCCTGCGGCACGGTGCTGAGCGCCTCCGCCATCGAGGTGAGGCCCTCCTTCACCTTATACATGCTGTCCTGGTGCAGGGTCTTCATGCCGTGCTTCACGCAGATGCGCTTCAGCTCGGCCGTCTCCGCCTCCTTGTTGATGGCGTCGATCAGCTCCTCGTTCACGGTCATCAGCTCGTGGATGCCGACGCGGCCGCGATAGCCGCTGTAATTGCACTTCGGGCATCCCTTGGGGCTCGGCTTGTAGATCTGCCCGCCCTTGGACCAGCCGACGGATTTCTTGAGGATGTCCAGCTCGCGGCCCTCGGGCTCGTAGGCGACGCGGCAGACCTTGCACACGCGCCGCATCAGGCGCTGGGCGCACACGCAGATGAGCGACGACGAGATCATGAACGGCTCGATGCCGAGGTCGGTCAGGCGCGCGATCGTGCTGGGCGCGTCGTTGGTGTGGAGGGTGGAAATGAGGAGGTGGCCGGTGAGCGCGGCCTCGACGGCGATCTGCGCCGTCTCCTTGTCGCGGATTTCGCCCACGAGGATGATGTCGGGATCCTGGCGCAGGAAGGCGCGGAGCGCGCTGGCGAAGGTCAGGCCGATCTGCCGGTGCATCTGCATCTGGTTGATGCCTTGCAGCGTGTATTCGATCGGGTCCTCGACCGTGCGGATGACGAGGTCGGGGGTGTTCACCTCGTTGAGCGCCGAGTAGAGCGTCATGGATTTGCCCGAGCCCGTCGGACCGCAGTGGAGGATCATGCCGTAGGGCTGGCGGATGCAGTCGCGGTAGATCTGGAGGTTGGCCTCGGTGAAACCCAGCGCGGTGAGCGGCAGCGTGGACTTCTGCTTGTCGAGGATGCGCATGACGACGCCCTCGCCGTGGTTGAGCGGCGCGGTCGAGACGCGGAGGTCGATGTCGATGTTCTTCTTGTTGTAATGCTTGAAGACGATGCGGCCGTCCTGCGGCAGGCGGCGCTCCGCGATGTCGAGGTTGCACATGATCTTCAGGCGGGCGATGAGCGCGCCCGCGACCTTGATCGGCAGGCGGAGCTTCTCGGAGGCGATGCCGTCGATGCGGTAGCGCACGACCAGCTCGCGCTCCCACGGGTCGATGTGGATGTCCGAGGCGCCGGCGAAATAGGCGTCCTCGATGATGCGGTTGGCCAGCTGGATGATCGGGGCCGAGTCCTCGTGCTCCAGGTCCTCCTCCTTGATGTCGCCGGCGTCGTCGCTGAAGTCGGCGCCGATCTGCTCGACGACGTCGGTGAACTGCACCTGCGCCGCCTCGGGCTGGTCCTTGCGGAGCTTTTCGCGGATGTCGGGTTCGCGGCCGAGCAGGCGGATGACCCGCATGCCCGTGCGCTCCTGGATCTTGGTGGCGACGGTGGTGTCGAAGGGGTTCGCGAAGGCGACGAGGAGGATGTCGCCCACCTGGCCGACGGGCAGGATCGTGTTCTTCTGGCAGAACTCGAGGTCGATCTTCTCGAAGGTCGTGTTCTGCATCTTGTAGCGCGCGACGTTGAAGGGCGTGAGGCCGAGCGCGCGGCACTTGGCCAGCAGCAGCTGGAAGGGCGTGATGTGGTGGTCCGACTGGAGGATCTGGTCGAGCTGCTCGCCGGTGAGCTCATCGGGCCGGCCCAGCAGGGTGCTCTTCTCGTCGTTGTTGAGTTTCCCCAGCTCGACGAGCTTGTCGATGATCTGCGTCTGGATGCGTCCGAGGGCCATGGCTCAGGTTTTCTGCAGGGGATTGCTGGAGCCGCCCGGTTTCGCGGTGGGAAAGGGCGCCGCCGATGCGGTTTTGACCTGCGGCGCGCCGGTGCCGAAGGGGGAATTGGTGTTGGTGGTCCGGCCCGGCACGGGCATGGGCGGACGGGTGCCGGGGGTCGCGGGACCGGGCGGGCGGGTGCCGCCGAGGGGCGAGGCGCTCAAGGGCGAGCCGCTGCCGGTCTTCACCCCCGTGGCCTTCTCGATCTCGGCGCGCTCGGCCTGCAGCTTGTCGAGAAAGTCCGCGATCACCTCCATGGTGGTGGCCTGCCAGATGATGGAGCGGCCCAGCTTCTTCTCCCAGTGCTCGCGCACGGCCGAACTCAGGTAGTAGGCCGTGGCGACGAAATGGAACTCCTCCTCGTCGTCGTAGGGAATCGTCCAGGTGGACCAGCATTCGCCGAGGTCGAGGCTGAAGCGGATCTCGTCGGAAACGTCGAAATTCCTCAGGTCGACGGCGCCGATGCCCTGGTCGTCGATGACGTGGTGGAGGACGTCCTCCTCCTTCAGGACCTTCCGCTCGTAGGCGAGGATGGCCAGGACGGAAGCCTGCCGGATTTCGCCGGCGCCCAGCAGCTCGAGCAGCCGCTCGTTGGCCGGCTCCAGATCCTCGAACTTCACCAGGTTGTGCTCGATGAGGCCGGCGCCGAGCAGGCGGTTGGCGCGCATCAGCAATGAGCGGTGTTCCATCACGGCGGAAATGTGGGCCGCCCTCAGGCGGTTGGCGACTTCTTTTCGCGCGGACGGAGCTTGCGGACGCGCTTGCGCAGCTCGTCCTTGAGGGCGTCGAGCCCGCTGCCGTCCAGGCAGGAGATGGGCAGCACGGCCACCCGGTGCCTTTTCTTGAAGGCTGTGAGGTTTTTCCGCGCTTCGGGCACGTCCATCTTGTTGGCCGCGACCAGCCGGGGTTTCTTCAGGAGCGACGGATCGTAAAGGCGCAGCTCCTCGAGCAACTGCGCGTAATCGTCGCGCGGGTCCCGGCCGTCCGTCCCCGCCATGTCCAGGATGAGGAGCAGCACCGTGCAACGCTCGATGTGCCGGAGGAAACGGTGGCCGAGGCCCTTGTTGGCGTGGGCGCCGGCGATGAGCCCGGGCACATCGGCCAGCATGAGCCGGTCGTATTCCTCGGGATAGTTGATCACGCCGATCTGCGGCTGGAGGGTGGTGAACGGATACGCCGCCGTCTTCGGCCGGGCGTTGGTGATGCGGTTGGTGAGCGAGGACTTGCCGGCATTGGGGAAGCCGACCAGCCCCACGTCGGCGATGCTCTTCAGCTCGAGCCGGAATTCCCCGTGCTCGCCCGGTTCGCCCGAGCCGTGCTGGCGGGGCGCGCGGTTGGTCGAGGTCTTGAAGCGCGTGTTGCCCCACCCCCCTTTGCCGCCCTTGCACAGCACGAACTCCTGCCCGTCCTCGAGAATCTCGGTCACCATCTCGCCGGTGTCCGCCCGGTAGACGACGGTGCCGAGGGGCACACGCAGCACGGCCGGCCGGCCCTCGCGACCGTTGCAGTCCTTGCCCAGCCCGTGGCCGCCGCGTTCCGCGGTCCAGTGCGGCTTGAATTTGAAGTCGACGAGATTGTTCTGGTCGTCGTCCCCGCGCAGGATCACGTCGCCGCCCTTGCCGCCGTCGCCCCCGTTGGGGCCGCCCCACGGTTCGTATTTCTCGCGGCGGAAGCTGACGCAGCCCCGCCCGCCGTCTCCGGCGCGCGCCTTGATCGTGGTTTCGTCGATGAACATCGCCCCGGTGAAGCAGAATCACGGGGCCTTGCCAAGCGGCGTCCTCGCGCCTCAGACGGCCACCTTGATGCCCTTGCGCAGGTAGGTGGGCACGTCCAGGTCCTGCCCCTCGAAGTAATTGCCGTGCGAATGCCCGAAGCTTCCCCGCGGCGCGCCCGGTTCCTCACCAAAGCCCAGCTCGGCCTGCTGCGGCTTCTGGACGTGGGCCGTCTTGGCGGCGGCGGGGGCCGGCGGGGTCGAGGCACCCGCCGTGACGGTCGTGGTGACGGTGGGATTGCTGTCGGGCGAGGCGGTGGTGGTGGTCGCGGACGGCTTCTCGGGCTTGCGGGCCGGCGCCGGCCGGCGGACGAAATTGCGGCCCCCCAGCTCGGTCGTGCCGATGACGCACAGCTCGACGCGGCCCTGCATGGCCTCGTCGATCACGGCGCCGAAGATGACATGCGCCTCGCGGCCGAACTCGTCGTTCACGGCGTTCATCAGCTCGTTGACCCGGGTGAGGCTGAGGTCGGGTCCGCCGGTGATGTTGACGAGCAGCCGGTCCGCCTTGCGGGCGAATTCGGGCGTGTGCAGGAGCGCGCATTGCTTGAGGTCCTCGAAGGCCGCCAGGGCCGCGTTCTCGCCGGCGCCGACCCCGAGACCAAAGAGGGTTTTTCCCCCGCGCTGTTGGAACACCTGCTTCAACGAGGCGAAATCCACATTGATGAGCCCCGTCCGCGAAAGCATCGCCCAGATGGACTTCACACCGCGGCCGATCCAGGCGTCGGCCCGCGCAAAGGCGTCGAGCACGCTGGTCTGCTCGCCCCCCTCCTGCAGCAGGATGTCGTTGGGCAGCGGGATGACCGCGTGGCAGACCTGCCGCAGCTCCGCGAGGGCATCCTCGGCCTGCTTGCGGCGGCGGCCGCCCTCGAAGGTGAAGGGCAGCGTGACGAACGCGACGACCACCGCGCCGGCCTGCGTGGCCACCTCGGCCACGACGGGTGCCGCGCCCGAGCCGGTGCCGCCGCCCAGCCCCGCGACGAGGAAGACCAGGTCCGTGCCCCGCACGATGTCCGCCAGCTTGTCGCGGTCCGCGTCCGCCGCGGAGTAGCCGATGGTCGGGTCGCCGCCGGCGCTGAGCCCGCGCGTGAGCGTGGCGCCGATCAGCACCTTCTCCTGCACCGGGGAGCTGCTGAGGGCCGTGAAGTCGGTGTTGACCACCGCGAGCTGCAGGCGGTCGAGGTTCTCCATCTTGAGCCGGTCGACGGCATTGGAGCCGCCGCCGCCGATGCCGATCAGCTTGATGCCGACGTTGCGGTCGGCCAGGGCCTCGAGGGGAAGTTCGTGCGGAGGAGCGTCCATGTCAGGAGAAGATCTTGGCAAGGTTGGAGATGAAACCGCGGTTGCGCGGGGCGGCGGCGGCGTGCTCATGCGCGGTGCGCAGCCCGAACTGGAAGACGCCCAGCACGGTGCTGAACATCGGATCCTTCAGTTCCTCCTTCACCCAGGCCGGGGCCTCGCCGCGCCGGGCTGGCACGCCGAAGGCACGCGCCGCGGCCTCCTCGATGCCGGGCATCCGCGCCGTGCCGCCGGTCAGCACCACGCCCGCTCCGCAGTGCTCCGGGGCGTAGGCCGCGCCGAGTTTCTTGCGCACGACCTCGAACAGCTCCTGCGTGCGGGCGGCGGTGATGGTCTCGATGGCCGTCTTGCCGATCTGGCGGTCGCCGAAGGTGGCCTCGCCGTTCAACCAGACTTTGTCCTGCTTGTCGCGCGTCTGCACCGTGCCGCGGGCATGGCGGAGCTTCAGGATCTCCGCCTGGGCCGTGGTCACGCGCAGGCCGATGCTGAGGTCGTTGGTCAGATGCTCGCCGCCAACCGGCAGCACGCCCGTGGCCGCGACGTGGCCGTCGCGGTAGAGCACGTAGTCCGTGATGCCCTTGCCGATGTCGAGGACGAGCGCGCCGTGGATGCGCTCCTCGGGCGTCGTGAGCAGGGAGCCCGAGGCGAGGCTCGACAACACCAGCTCACGCACCTCCAGGTGGTAGCCGCCGACGACATGGATGTTGTCGCTCACCTTGCCCTCGTGGCCGTGCACGATCCAGTAGCCGACATCGAGGCGGCGGCCGGTCATGTGCTCGGGATCGGTCACGCGGCGGCCGTCGAGCGTGAAGGGCCCGCGGATCTCGTGGATGCGCGTCCGGCCGGTGGGCAGTTCCTTCTGCTTGGCCAGGCTGCACACCGTGGCGATGTCGAGGCCGGTGACGGTGTTGTCGGCGGACTTCACGTTCACCCCGGCTTCGTTCGCAAAGGCGTCGAGGTGCGCGCCGGTCTGGGCGAGCCAGACCTCCTCGATGCGCGCGCCGGCCCGCTTTTCGGCCATCTCGAGCGCGTGGTGCGCGGACTCGCAGGCGGCCTTGTAGTCCACGACCTCCCCCTTGAGCACGCCGCGCGACGGCGCCACGCCGACGCCGACGATGTTGAGGCTGCGTCCGCGGGCGATTTCACCCACGAGCACGGCGGTCTTGCTGGTGCCGATTTCGACGGCGGCGATGATGCGGCCGCTGCTAGAGATCACGTGTGGTCCTCCGGTGGTTGATGAGGGGGGCGGGATTGGGCAGTTGGAAACGGGGCGCGGGGGCCGCGGCGGGCGGCGCGGACGGGTCGAAGCGCACGGGCACGTGGTCGCCGAGCGCGAGGTTGACGCTGGCGGGCGCGGCCAGGCCGACCTCGCCGGCGCGGTCGAGCACATAGTCGAGCCGGGCGAGTTGCCGGGGAAAATCCTCCTGCGCGGAAAAAACAAACTCCTGCTTCAGCGCGCTGGTCACGACCAGTTCCCCGTGTCCCTCGAGGCGCTCGAGCGAGACGATCACCCAGTCGTCGTAGAGCCAGGGGGTCTCGATCTGCGCGGCCGTGATGAGCCGGGCGGCAGACTCCATGCCGGCGATGGGCGCGTAGGCCGGACCGGACCGGCGGAGATTGAATCCGGCCAGCCAGGGCAGGCCGGTCACGAGGGTCTTCTCGTGGTTGATGCCCGGAAAGACGACGCCATCCGCCGACACGAGCAGCGTCCGCGCCGGCCCAGCGCCGTCCTGCACCTGCACCCGCGCGACCGGCGTGCGCTCCTGCAGGGCGACGACGATCTTGTCGGGGAATTGCCGCGAGACCGAGGCCACCCTCACCTGCCCGTGCGCGAGGAGCCGGTCGCGCAGGGCGGTCAGGTCGAGCGACATCAGGGTGGCGTGGCGCGGGATGGAAAGTTGCGCCTCGACCCATTCCGGCGTGAGGACGCCATCCGTGGTGACTACGACCGTCGCGACCCGGGCGCCGTGGGCGGCGGCCGTCAGGCCTGGGCGGTCGGTGTTCCAGGCATGGGTGAACTCGTAGGCGCCCCAGGCCAGGGCTCCCGCCGCGCCGCACAGCGCCGCGAGCTTGAGCCCGGCGGCCAAGCGCCGGCGCAGGCCGCGGCCCGACATCGCGCGGGGCCGCACCTCCTGGCGGATCTGGCGCCAGGAGCGGCCGGGGTCGGACTGGAGTTCGGCGGGGTTCATCGGCGGAGCATGGCGGCGGCCCTGAAACGCTCCACCGCGGGCGCGACCATCTCGCGGCAAAGCGATTCGAAGTCCAACCCCACGCAGCGTGCGCTCATCGGCAGCAGGCTGGTCTCCTTCATGCCGGGCAGCGTGTTGAGTTCCAGCAGATAAAGCTCGCCCTCGTTGGACAGCATGAAGTCGGCGCGCGCGTAGTCGCGGCAACCGCAGGCCGAGAACGCCGCCTCGGCCTGCCGGCGGGCCTCGTTGGTGACCTCGTCGGGCAGCAGCGCCGGGGCGAAATACTCCGTCAGGCCCTTGGTGTATTTGCTGGCGTAATCGAAGACCCCGGACTTCGGCACGATCTCGACCACGCCCATGGCCCGGCCGCGCATCAGGCCCACCGTCAGCTCGCGCCCGACGATGCGGCGCTCGGCGATCCAGTCACCCTGCCGGATGCCGGACAGGGCGATCTCGAGCCCGACGGGGGTCGTCACGATCTGCAGGCCGACGCTGCTGCCCTGCCGGTTGGGTTTCAGCACGACCTGGGGCCCCAGATCCTTGGCCAGCTGCGCCGCCGTGGGCTTGGCGGCGGCGTTGAAACAACGGCCCGGCGCCACCCGCACGCCCATGGCGGAAACGCTCTGGCGGGCGCGCCATTTGTCGAAGCAGAGGTCGCTCGAGGCGGCATCGCAGCCGGCGTAGTGCACCCCCGCGAGGTCCATCAGGCGCTGCATGCCGCCGTCCTCGCCGAAGATGCCGTGCAGCGTCGAGCACACGACGTGCCGCGCGGGATCGAGCCCGGCCGGCAGTTCGTCGCGCTCGACGACAAACTTCTCCGTCGGGAACGAATACGTCATGGCCTGCGCGACGGCCTTGCCCGAGCCGAGCGAGACCTCGCGCTCCGCCGAGGTGCCGCCGCAGAGCACGGCGATGATGGGGTCCTTCACAGCACGTCCCTCCAGTTCTGGCCGAAGAGCAGCACTTCCGGCTGCAGGTCGATGCCGCGGGCGAGCCGCACGCGTTCGCGGATCCGGCGCATGAGCGCGATGATGTCGGCGCTGGTCGCGCCCCCGCGGTTGACGATGAAGTTGGCGTGCACCGGCGAGACCTCGGCGCCGCCGATGCGCTCGCCCTTCAGGCCCAGTTCATCGATCAGGCGGCCCGCCGAAAGCCCTTCGGGGTTCTTGAAGATGCAGCCCGCGCTCGGCTCGCGCGGCTGGGTCTCGACGCGCTTCTTCTGGTAGACGTCGATGAGGCGGCGGATGTCGTCGGCCTCGGTCCGGGCGGCGGGCCGCAGCAGCGCGCCCAACGCGATGCCGCGCTCCAGTTCGACGCAATGGCGGTAGCCGACGTGCAGCTCGGCCTTGCGCAGCACACGCGGCTCGCCGGCCGGGGACATGAGGCGCACTTCCTCGACGACGTCGAACATCCAGCCGCCCATCGCACCGGCATTCATGCGCAGCGCCCCGCCGACCGACCCCGGGATGCCCTCCAGAAACTCGAAGCCCTTCAGGCCCGCCTTGAGCGCGAGGCCGCAGAGGTTTTTCAGCCGCAGGCCGGCCCCGGCCCAGACGCGTCCGCCGTCCCGGGGGTCGAAAACCTGCCAGCTTTCGTGCCCGAGGCTGAGCACGAGACCGTTCACGCCGGCATCGGGCACGATCAGGTTGGAACCGCGGCCCAGCACATGCACCGGCACTCCCCGTTCGGCCGCCAGCCGGAGCAAAGCGGCGAGTCCGGCCTCGTCGGCGGGCTCGGCAAAGATGCGCGCCGGTCCGCCGACGCGCATGGTGGTCTTGGGCGCAAGCGGTTCACCGGCGGCGACCCGGGCGGCCGGGCCGGCGGCGGCGCGGGCATCGCGCAGGAAATCGTCCCAGCGCACACCGGCGGCGGCTTCACTGGACATCACGGCGCTCATGCGGCGACGGGGGCCGGCGCGGGCCGGGCCTGCCCGGGAGGCGGGGCGCGCAGGGCCAGTTGCTCGAGATCCTGCACGATGGTCTCGATGGTGTTCTCCTGCGCCATGCGGCGCAGGTTGGTGCGGAATTTGCCGAGCAGCCACTCGTTGCCGATGGCGTCGCGCACTTCCTGCAAAAGCGTGGACATGGCGGTCTGCGGCACGACCAGGCCGCCGCCCTGGGCCTCAAAGTAGCGGGCGTTGGCCTGCTGGTGGTTGTCCGCCGCATGCGGATATGGGACGAGGATCGCGGGCGTGCCGCATTGCACGAGTTCGGCCAGCGTGCCGGCGCCGGCACGGCTGATGACGAGGTCCGCCGCGCTAAGCAGCGTGCCGACGTCGTCGGAGAACGCGCGGAACACGGCGCGCACGGTGCGGCCGTTCGGCACCCGGAGATCACGCGTGCCCTCGGCGCCCTTGCCGAGGCCGGTGACGCAATAGACCTGCACGCCATCGTTGGCGAGGGTGGCGAGGTTCTGCTCGGCCCAGAGGTTGAGCGGCTCCGAGCCCTGGCTGCCGCCGAGCAGGACGAGGACGCGCTGGCGCGGATCGAGTCCGAGGCGGGCGCAGGCGGTCTCGCGCGGCAACCGGGCGATCTCGGCGCGCACCGGCAACCCGGTGTGCCGCACCATCAGCCCGAGGCGGCCGGGCAGACGCACCCCCGGGGGCAGATAGAGGCGGTCGGCCACATGCGAAAGGAGACGGATGGCGCGGCCGGGCACGCGGTTGGCCTCGTGCAGGGCCACCGGCACCCCGAGGAAACGGCTGGCGAAGACGACGCCGGCGTTGGTGAATCCGCCGAAACCCACCACGGCATCCGGCCGCGTGCGGCGCAGGTAGCGCAGGCTGAAGAGAAGCCCCTCCGACTGCTTCAGGGCAAAACGGGCGAGGCGGTCGGGCCGGCCGGCGAACGGCGCACCGGCCACGCGCTCGGCCCGCAGGTGCGGATACTTCTCGATCAGGCGCGTATCCACCTTCTTGCGGCTGATAAACAGCGTGGCGTCATGCCCGCGCGCGCGCAGGGCCTCGGCC
>CAZRNE010000019.1:0-64475 GCA_964601365.1 uncultured Opitutaceae bacterium
GGGAGAGGAAGGCCTTGCGGACGGCGATCTCGATCTTGGCCTCGTTCCAGGGGACGACCTGGTGGTTGCGGCGGATGAGGCGGACGGTGACGCCGTGGGTGTCGCGCTCGACGGCGAGCTTCTGGGCGCGCTTGGTGAGGAGGCTCTTGGCGACGTCGTAGGCGTTGTGGTCGACGAGGGTCTTTTCGATGAGCACGTAGAGATCGGCGAGGGTGAGGCGGAGGGGGCCGCGCTCGAGGGCCTTGGCGGTGAGGTTGTGCGCGACTTCGCGGGTGATGGCGGCGACGAAGCGCTGGTTCTTGTCGGAGAAGATGTCCTTCTCGCCGCGGGCGAGGAGGAGGTTGGTGAGGGACTTGCCGACGGTGTCGGCGACCTCGCTGAGGTCGAAGCTCTCCTCGCCGTGGGGGCAGAGGACCTGGACCTCGGGGACGGTGACGTTCTCGTCCCGGAGGAGGTCGCGCCAGTTGTGGTTGGGCTTCTGGTCGTGGGGGGCCGTGGTGAGCTTCTTGAGGGCGAGGTCGTGTTCGAGAGTGGAGGGGGAATTCATGGAAACGGGCACAGGTCAGGGTGGGGGGTAGAGGGGGGTGGCGGCGCTGGGGGACGGCTTACAGCTCGTCGTCGTGCGCCACGTTGAGCGCCGACGCCTTCTGGTATTCCGTGACGCGGCCTTCGAAGAAGTTCTGCTCCTTCTTGATGTCCATCATCTCGGCGAGCCAGGGGAGCGGGTTCTTGATGCCGGCGTTGAGCGGCGCCAGTCCGCAGCCCTCGAGGCGGCGATCAGCGATATAGTCGATGTAGGTGAGGAACTCGTCGATGGCCAGGCCCACGGCGTTGACGGGGAGGCAGTCGCGGATGAAGTCCTTCTCGAGGTTGATGGCCTCGCGCATGGTGGCGCGGAGGTCCTCCTTGAACTCGGGGGTCCAGACTTCGCGGTTCTCCTCGACGAGGTCCATGAAGAGGTTGCGGAAGAGCTCGATGTGGTTGGACTCGTCGCGCAGGGTGTAGCGGAACATCTGGCCGATGCCCGGGAACTTGTTCTGGCGGTAGAGGGAGAGGACCATGCCGAAGAGGCCGTAGAACTGGGTGCCCTCCATGCACTGGCCGAAGATGAAGATGTTCTTGGCCAGCAACTGCTTGTTGGCCGGGACGGTCATGTCGAGGTCGCGGCGGAGGGCGGCGGAGGCGCGGTTGACGAACTCGTTCTTGCGGTCGATGGACTTGATGTCCTCGAACATGGCCTCGCACTCGTGCGGGTTGATGCCGAGGGAGGAGATCATGTAGAGGAGCGAGTCGGCGTGGATGTTCTCCTCGTGGGCGTGGCGGCCGAGGACGAGTTTCAGCTCGGGGGCGGTGACGATCTCGCGGACGACGTGCTGGATGTTGTCGCCGACGATGCCCTCGGCGGCGGAGAAGTAGCCGATGCCCATGCGGATGATCCAACGCTCGATGTCGGACACGGCCTTGGCGTCGCGCCACTGCTCGATGTCCTTGCCCATCGGGATGTCCTCGGGCTCCCAGTGGTTGGCCTTCATCTTCTTGTAGAGATCGTAGGCCCACTGGTATTTGAGGGGCAGGATGTTGAAATACGGCACCTGCCGGCCGTTGATCACCTTCTTGGCGGCGAAGGCGGCTTCAGCTTTGGATTGGTCGAGGACGAAGGTCTTGGAGCCGACCTGGAAAGTCTTGTGCATGACGGAGTGTGCGGAGCGAAAAATTGTGGGTGCATTTCGGGACGAAAAGCATCCTGCCTGCGGTCATAGCGCCGCGAATTCGGCCCCAGCGACACTAAGTTGCTGGAACTTCCTAACACGTTGCTGACCACCACAGGATGTGGCTGCCCGGAACCTAAGGCCCAACTAATGGTGGTCGAAAATGGGCGGTCAACGAATTTTCCCGCAATAAAATGTGATTTTTTCATGGACAAGGCGGGGGCCGGATTTCCGCGGGCCGAAAAATGTCACGCAAACTTCATCTCGGGCCGTTTTCAGAGGGAAAACGCCCTGCCGGCCGGCCCGCGGAAAATTCGCGAATAATGGCTTGACCGTTATCACCGCCAGCTTTTCCGCGCGTTTTCAGAGGGGAAACCGCGGCGGGCGCGGAGGCACGCGGGAAAAATTTCCCAGGATTTTTTTCGCGCGCCCGGACGGCGTTGCGGGCGTCGCGCAGTCCGCGCCGCAAGAGCCTTGCGCCCGCCGCCGCCAGAGTGAAACTCGCCGCCGTCCATGGCCAAAACCCGCGTCGAGATCGTCCAGGAAAACCTGTCCGCGTGGCTGGCGTCCGCGCCGCCGCCCGCCGTCCGCCTCGGCGACGCCGAGCCGGTCGCGCCCGGCGGCACGCTCACGGCGGCCGCGGCCCGCGCGCTCTTCGAGGACCAGGTGACGAGCCGCCTGCTCGACGTGGCGGCGCGCGAGCTGCGCAAGACCGGCCAGTCCTTCTACACCATCTCGAGCGCCGGCCACGAGAACAACGCCGTCCTCGGCGCCCTGCTGCGGACCGACGACCCCTGTTTCCTGCATTACCGCTCCGGCGGCCTGGTGATGGCGCGCTCGCGGCTGGCCGGCGACGCCGGCCGCATCGTCGACGGCGTGCGCTCGTTCTGCGCCGCCGCCACCGACCCCATCTCCGGCGGCCGCCACAAGGTCTGGGGCAGCCGGCCGCTCTGGATCCCGCCGCAGACGAGCACCATCGCCTCGCACCTGCCGAAGGCCTACGGCCTGGCCTACGCCCTCCGCCGCGCGCAGCGCCTCGGGGTGAAGAACGGCCTGCGCCCCGACTCGATCGTGCTCTGCTCCTTCGGCGACGCCTCCGCCAACCACGCCACCGCGCTCGCCGGCCTCAACTCCGCCCGCTACGCCGTGCGCCGCGGCGGCGACGTGCCCCTGGCCTTCCTCTGCGAGGACAACGGCATCGGCATCTCCGTCGAGACCCCCGCCGGGTGGATCAAGGACAACTTCAGCCGCCTGCCGCACCTCGACTACTTCGAGCTCACGGGCTCGCTGGCGGAGATCTGGGACACCGCCGCGGCCGCGCTCGACCATTGCCGGCGGACGCGCAAGCCCATCTTCCTCCACCTGCCGACCGTGCGCCTCTGGGGCCACGCCGGCACGGACGTCGAGACCTCCTACCGGACCATCGAGGAGGTCGAGGCCATCGAGGCGCGCGACCCGCTGCTGACCAACGCCCGTTACCTCGTCGCCCAGGGCGCGGCGACGCCGGCCGAGCTGCTCGCCCTCATCCAGGGCGTCCAGCGGCGCATCGACGACGCCTGCGCGCAGGTGGTGCGCGAGCCCAAGCTCACGAGCGCCGCCGACATCGTCCGCCCGCTCGCGCCCTACGACGGGGCCGCGATCCGCGCCGTGGCCCGGGTGCAGGCGGCGCCGGCCGACCGCGCGGCGCACTTCGGTTCGCCGCTGCCCGAGAAGGTCACCGCCCCCCTCAAGCGCACGATGTGCAGCCATCTCAACTCGGCCCTCGCCGACGAGATGCTGCGTTTCCCGGAGATCAGCCTGTTCGGTGAGGACGTCGGCCGGAAGGGCGGCGTCTACGGCGTGACCAACGGCCTGCAGAAGAAGTTCGGCCCGCACCGCTGCTTCGACACGCTGCTCGACGAGACGACCATCCTCGGGCTGGCCCAGGGCCTGGGCGTGGCCGGCCTGCTGCCGGTCCCCGAGATCCAATACCTCGCCTACCTCCACAACGCCCTCGACCAGCTCCGCGGCGAGGCCTGCTCGCTCCAGTATTTCTCCAACGGCCAGTTCGCCAACCCGATGGTCGTGCGCGTGCAGGGCCTCGCCTACCAGAAGGGCTTCGGCGGGCACTTCCACAACGACAACTCCATCGGCGCCCTGCGCGACATCCCCGGCCTGCTGGTCGGCGTGCCCGCCCGCGGCGACGACGCGGCGATGATGCTCCGCGGGCTCATCGCCACGGCCCGCGCCTGCGGCCGCGTGGCGGTCTTCCTCGAGCCCATCGCCCTCTACCACGAGCGCGACCTCCACGCGCCCGAGGACAACGGCTGGCTCTTCGACTACCCCGCGCCCGACCGGATGCTGCTGCCCGGCGAGGCCGGCGTCTACGACGACAAGGCGAAGGACCTCGTCATCTTCACCTACGGCAACGGCGTGCGCCTCTCGCTGCGCGCGGCCAAGATGCTGCGCGAGCACAAGATCGCCGCGCGCGTCGTGGACCTGCGCTGGCTCAACCCGCTTCCGCTCGAGGCCATCCGCGAGCATGCCGCCGCCTGCCGGCACGTGCTGGTGGCCGACGAGTGCCGGGCCACGGCCGGCGGCATCGCCGACGCCGTCATCGCGGCGCTGGCGGAGGGCGGCTGCACCAAGCCCATGGCCTCGGTGCGCGCGCTGGACACCTACATCCCCCTCGCCGCCGCGGCCAACCTCGTGCTCATCTCCGACCAGCAGATCGCCGCCGCCGCGCGGAAGCTCTGCGGGTGAGGCCGCCCTACCCGAACATCAGCCGGCAGATGATGACCGAGGCGACGACCCCGACGAAATCGGCGGTCAGGCCGGCGGCGATGGCGTGGCGGGTGCGCCGGATGGCGACCGCGCCGAAATAGACCGCGATGACGTAGAAGGTCGTCTCGGTGCTGCCGAAGATGGTGCCGGCCATGCGGACCACGATGTCGTCGGGCCCGAGGCGCTGGACCAGCTCCGTGAACAGGCCGATCGAGGCGCTGCCGCTGAGGGGCCGCACCAGCACCAGGGGCAGGAGGTCGGCCGGGAAGCCGAGCGGGGCGAGCAGCGGCGTGAGCAGGCTCTTCAGGGCCTCGATGCCGCCCGCGCCGCGGAACATGCCGATGGCGACGAGGATGGCGACGAGGAAGGGGATGATCTTGAGGGAGACGCCGAAGCCGTCCTTCGCGCCCTCGACGAATTCCTCGTAGACCTTCACGCCGCGCAGCGCGGCGTAGGCGGGGAAGAAGACCAGCAGGAAGGGCACGGCGAGCAGCGACAGGGTGCCGATGGCGCGGAGGGCGGCGTGCTGCGCGCTCGTGTCCTCCCACGCCGGGGGCGCGACATGGGCGGGGAAGATGGCCTGGTGCAGGGCGCCGGTCGCGCTGCGGTAGCCGGCCGGGGCGAAGGCGATCCACACGAACAGCGCCGCGAAGGCGCTGAGCAGCAGCCAGAGGGCCAGCCGCCCGCGGACGGACAGCGGGGCGGGCTCGGGGGCGATCACGACCTCGGGCTCCGCGGGCGCGGCCCGGGCCGGCCCGGGCGCGGGGGCGGAATCCGGCTCGATGCGGAACATCCTCCAGCCCTGCATCCATTTGACGGCGCTGATGCCGGCGACGGTCGAGAAGGTGGTCGCGATCAGGGCGGTGCCGACGATGGCGGTGGGGTCCTGGGACTTGTTGGCGGCGAGGATGGCGATGGCGGTGGCCGGGATGAGCTGGATGCTGCTGGTGTTGATGGCGAGGAAGGTGCACATGGCGTTCGTGGCCGTGCCGGGCACCCGGTTGAGCGTCTCGAGGTCGCGCATGGCGCGCAGGCCGAGCGGCGTGGCGGCGTTGGCCAGGCCGAGCATGTTGGCCGCCATGTTCATGAGCATGGAGCCCATGGCCGGGTGGTTTTCCGGCACGTCGGGGAACAGCCAGCGCATCGGCGCGCGGAGGAAGCGGGCCAACTGCTGCACCAGGCCGCTGCACTCGGCCAGCCGCATCACGCCCAGCCACAGCGCCATGATGCCGACGAGCGGCAGGGCGATCTTCATCACCGCCGTGTCGGCCATCTGGAAGGCGCCGGCCGTGACCTCGGCCAGGCGGCCGGTCGCGGCGCCGATCAGGACGGCGAGGGCGACGAGACCGAGCCAGATGACGTTCAGCATCGCGGCGGACTAAAGGAGCGCCCGCACGTGGCGGCGAGCGGAAAACTACGTCAACCCGCCTGCGCCAAGGCTACGACGCGGCAAGCCGGGCAACTCATCACCTAATCCAAGCACGCGCGTTGTGGAAGAGCTGCATCCAGGGGCTGTCCTCGCCCCATTCGGGCGGGTGCCAGCTCATCGTCACGGTGCGGTGCACGCGCTCGGGGTGGGGCATCATGATGGTGGCGCGGCCGTCGGCGCTGGTGAAGGCCGTCATGCCGAGGGGCGAGCCGTTGGGGTTGAGCGGGTAATATTCGGTCGGCTCGTGGTGGTTGTCCACGAACCGCGCCGCTACGAACCCGGACTCGCTGCAGCGCTGCGCCGCCACCGCGTTGGGGAATTCCGCGTAGCCCTCGCCGTGCGCCGTGGCGACGGGGATGACCGAGCCCTCCATGCCGGCGAAGAGCAGGCTCGGGCTTTTCTCGATCCGCAGCGAGACGAAGCGGCCCTCGAAGCGCTCGCTCTGGTTCTGCACGAAGCGCGGCCAGTGCGCCGTGCCGGGGATGATGGACCTGAGGCTGCTCATCATCTGGCAGCCGTTGCAGACGCCGAAGGAGAAGGTGTCGGGGCGGGCGAAGAACGCGGCGAAGTCGGCGCGCGCCCGCTCGTTGAAGAGGATGCTCTTGGCCCAGCCCTCGCCGGAGCCGAGCACGTCGCCGTAGCTGAAGCCGCCGCAGGCGGCGAGGCCGCGGAAATCCCGCAGCGACACGCGGCCGCCCAGGATGTCCGTCATGTGCACGTCGATGGCGCGGAAACCGGCCCGGGTGAAGGCATGCGCCATCTCGACGTGGCTGTTGACCCCCTGCTCGCGGAGGATCGCGACCTTCGGGCGCACCGCTGCGCGCTGAACGCCGGATGCCGCGGGCTTGAAGGTCAGCTTGGGCCGGATGCCGGGGTTGGCGCGGTCGAGCTTGAGCCGGTATTCCTGCTCGGCGCCGGCGGGGTTGTCGCGCAAGGCCTGGATGCGGCGCGTGACGTCGGACCAGAGGGCGCGGAGGTCGAAGAGGTCCTCGTCGAGGAGGGCCCGGCCGTCCTGGCGGACCATGAAGCGATGCGCCGGGTTGAGCGTGCCGACGGGCGCCGTGCAGGTGTCGAGGCCGTGGGCCTGGAGGGCGGCGTTGACCGCCGGCAGGTCGGCGCGGCGGACCTGGAGGACGGCGCCGAGTTCCTCGGCAAAGAGCGCGGCGAAGGCGTCGCCGGCGGGCAGGGCGAGCTCGACCCCGGTGTGGCCCGCGAAGGCCATCTCGACGGCGCAGGCGAGGAGGCCGCCGTCGGAACGGTCGTGGTAGGCGAGGATCCTGCCCTCACGGCCGAGCTGCTGGAGGGCGTTCCAGAAGTTCCTCAGGTCGTCGGCGCGGTCGACGTCGGGGGTGGCCCCGCCCATCTGGGAGACGACCTGCGCGAGGATGGAGCCGCCGAGCCGGTTCTGCCCGCGCCCGAGGTCGATGAGGAGGAGCACGGAGTCGGCGACGGGCTGGAGCTGGGGCGTGAGGGTGAGCCGCACGTCGGCGCACGGGGCGAAGGCGGAGACGATGAGCGAGACCGGGGCGGTGACGCGCTTCTCGCGGCCGTCCTCGCGCCAGACGGTGGACATGCTCAGCGAGTCCTTGCCGACCGGGATGGTGATGCCGAGGGCGGGGCAGAGCTCCAGGCCGACGGCGCGCACGGCGGCATAGAGGTCGGCGGCGTCGCCGGGCACGGCGGGGGCGGCCATCCAGTTGGCGCTGAGGTTGACCTTGCCGAGGTCGCCGACCTGGGCGGCGGCGAGGTTGGTGAGGGCCTCGCCGACGGCGAGACGGGCCGAGGCGGCGGCGTTGTTCACCGCGACGGGGGTGCGTTCGCCCATGGCCATCGCCTCGCCGGTGCAGACGTCGAAGGTGGCGGCGGTGACGGCGCAGTCCGCCACGGGCACCTGCCACGGGCCGACCATGGGGTCGCGGCAGATGAGGCCGGTGACGCAGCGGTCGCCGATGGTGACGAGGAAGGACTTGTCGGCCACGGCGGGGTGGGCGAGCACGCGGCGGACGGCCTCCTGGAGGCCGAGGCCGGAGAGGTCGAGGGACCGGTGCGGGCGCGGGCGGGAGACCTCGCGGCGGTGCATGCGCGGCGGCTTGCCGAGCAGGACCTCGAGCGGGAGGTCGATGGGGATGTTCCGGAAATGCGGGTCCGTGACGACGAGGCGCTTCTCCTCCGTGGCCTCGCCGACGACGGCGAAGGGGCAGCGCTCGCGCGCGCAGAACCCGCGGAACTGCTCCAGCCGGTCCGCGGGCACGACGAGGACGTAGCGCTCCTGCGACTCGTTGCACCACAGCTCGAGCGGGCTCATGCCCGGCTCGTCGCTGGGCAGGGCGCGGAGGTCGATGCGGCCGCCGCGGCCGCCGTCGTTGACGAGCTCGGGGAGGGCGTTGGAGACGCCGCCGGCGCCGACGTCGTGGATGAAGGAGATGGGGTTGGCGTCGCCGAGCGCCCAGCAGCGGTCGATGACCTCCTGGCAGCGGCGCTGCATCTCGGCGTTGTCGCGCTGCACGCTGGCGAAATCGAGGTCCTCGCTGCCGTGGCCGCTGGCCAGGGAGCTGGCGGCGCCGCCGCCGAGGCCGATGAGCATGGCGGGCCCGCCGAGCACGATGAGCTTGTCGCCGGGGTTGACGGCGCCCTTGCGGACGTGGTCGGCGCGGATGTTGCCGACGCCGCCGGCGATCATGATGGGCTTGTGGTAGCCGCGGATCTCGGGGCCGCCGGCCCCCGGCACCTCCTGCTCGAAGGTGCGGAAATAGCCGCAGATGGCGGGGCGGCCGAACTCGTTGTTGAAGGCCGCGCCGCCGAGCGGGCCCTCGAGCATGATGTCGAGCGCGGAGACGATGCGGCCGGGCTTGCCGTGGTCCTTTTCCCACGGTTGCACCGCGCCGGGCAGGCGGAGGTTGGAGACGGAGAAGCCGACGAGGCCGGCCTTGGGCTTGGCGCCGCGGCCCGTGGCGCCCTCGTCGCGGATCTCGCCGCCCGAGCCGGTGGAGGCGCCGGGATAGGGCGAGATGGCGGTGGGGTGGTTGTGCGTCTCGACCTTGCAGAGCAGGTGGATGTCCTCGTCGTGCGCGGCGTATTCGCCGGTGCGCGGGTCGGGGAAGAACCGGCCGCCGCGCGTGCCCGCGAGCACGGCGGCGTTGTCCTTGTAGGCCGAAAGGATGCCCTCGCGGTGCCGCTCGTAGGTGTGCTGGATCATCTGGAACAGCGAGCGGTCCTGCGGGGCGCCGTCGATCTCCCAGGTGGCGTTGAAGATCTTGTGGCGGCAGTGCTCGGAGTTGGCCTGCGCGAACATCATCAGCTCCACGTCGCTCGGGTCGCGGCCGAGCGCGGTGAAGTTCCTCACGAGGTAGTCGATCTCGTCGTCGGCGAGGGCGAGGCCGAGGGCGGCGTTGGCGGCGACGAGGGCGGCGCGGCCGGCGGCCAGCACGGGCACGGTGGCCAGCGGCCGCGGGGGCTCGTGCTCGAACAGCACTTCGCAGGCGGCGAGGTCGCCGAAGACGACCTGCGTCATCCGGTCGTGGATCCTGCCGCCGAGCAGGCGCAGTTGCCCGGCGTCGAGCGGCGAGAGCGGGAAGGGCGGCATGCTGCCATCAAGGCCGAAGGTGTATTCGACCACGCGCTCGATGCGGCGCACGGCAGCCAGGCCGCAGATGCGGGCGATGTCGGTGGCCTTGGAGGACCACGGCGAGATGGTGCCGGGGCGCGGCGCGACCACCTGGACGACCCCCTTGATCTCGGCGGCGGCGCGGCGGGGGCCGTAGGTCAGCAGTTTCTCGAGCGTGGACAGCTCGGCGGCGGTGAGGGCGCGGTCGGTCTCGACCACGTGCACGAAGGCCGCCGCCACGGCCTTGACCGGCAGCCCGGCCGCGACGAGGTCCTGCTGCAGCTTGTTCAGCCGGAAGGTCGAGAGGGCAGGCGAGCCGCGCAGGATCAGCATGGAAAGCGGCGATGTTTGGGAACAACCGGGGCGCGTCAAGGGGTCCGGCGGGCGGGACGCGAATTTTTTGCCAACTTACCAGTGCCTGCGCCGCGAGGGCGCGCTTGTCTTGCGGGGTCAGGAGTGCAACCTACAGGTCATGCGCAACGAATTCACAGCCATCATCGAGAAGGACGGCAAGTGGTTTATTGCCTACTGCCCGGAGGTCCCCGGAGCGAATGGTCAGGGGCGCACGGCACAGGCCGCCAAGGAGAGCCTCACCGAGGCCATCAAGCTCATCCTGGCGGAGCGCCGGCGGGACGCGCGCCGCGGCTTGCCTCAGGGAGCACGCAGGGAATTGCTCACGGTGGCATGAAACGGGGCGATCTGCTCCGTCATCTCAGGTTGCACGGCTGCTACCTGCGCCGGGAGGGCGGGTCGCCTTCGCTTTGGGCGAATCCCGCCACCGGGCATATCGAGGCGGTTCCCCGGCACACAGAGTTGAGTGACTTGTTGGCCCGCAAAATCTGCAAGAAGCTGTCCGTGCCCGACCCGAAGCGGGGCTGAGAAAAGGACGTGGCGGATTTTTGTGCCACTGTTTTCCGAGAAAGCCGTTGACCCCCGCCGGGGGCCGACCGAAATCGGTCTCTTTCATGAGCGAGTTCATCACCCACGAGTGCGGCGTCGCGGTGGTGCGGTTGAAGAAACCGCTGTCCTACTACGTCGAGAAATACGGCACGCCGCTGTGGGGCTTCTACCAGCTCTTCCTGCTCATGGAGAAGCAGCACAACCGCGGGCAGGACGGCGCCGGCGTGGCCTGCCTGAAGTTCGACGTGCCCACGGGCGACCCCTACATGTTCCGCGAGCGCAACGTCGAGGCCAACCCGCTCGACACGATCTTCCAGTCGCTCCTCGGCCGCTACAACCAGCTCGTGGCCGACGGCATCGTGCACCCGGAGTTCACGCACACGGCCAAGCGCCAGTTCGACTTCTGCGGCGAGCTCTACCTCGGCCACCTCCGCTACGGCACCTCCGGCGGCTACACCATGAGCGCCTGCCACCCGTTCTTCCGCCGCAGCTCCTGGCCGACCCGCAACCTCATGCTCGCGGGCAACTTCAACATGACCAACACCGCCGAGCTCAACGACAGCCTCATCGAGCTCGGCCAGCATCCCATCTTCGCCACCGACACCCAGGCCCTGCTCGAGCGGATCGGCCACGGCCTCGACGAGGAGCACGAGCAGCTCTACCGCGACGCCAAGGCCCAGGGCCTGCACGGCGCCGACATCTCCCGCCGCATCGCCGACGAGCTCGACCTCGCCCGCGTGCTCCGCGGCGTGTCCGCGGACTGGGACGGCGGCTACGCCCTCATCGGCGCGACGGGCAACGGCGACGCCTTCGCCGCCCGCGACCCCTCCGGCATCCGCCCCTGCCACTGGTTCGAGAACGACGAGGTCGTGGCCGTGGCCTCCGAGCGCGCGCCGCTGATGACGGTGTTCGACGCCGACCTCGGACAGGTGAAGGAGGTCGAGCCCGGCACCGCCCTCATCGTGAAGAAGCGCGGAGACGTGCGCGTGGAGCGCCTCACGCCCGCCCGGTCGCGCGCCTCCTGCTCGTTCGAGCGCATCTATTTCTCGCGCGGCAACGACGCCGACATCTACCGCGAGCGCAAGGCCCTCGGCGCCGGCCTCGCCGACCCGCTGCTCCGGGCCGTGGGCGGCGACCTCGAGCGCACCCTCTTCAGCTTCATCCCCAACACCTCCGAGGTCGCCTACTACGGCCTCATGAGCGAGCTGCGCATGCGCCGCCGCGCCGCCGTGCGCGCGGAGTTGCTTGCCGCCGCCGGCCGCGGCAAGCTGACCGAGGAGGCGCTCGACGACCTCATCATGCGCAACTGGCCGCGCGGCGAGAAGCTCGTCACCAAGGACGCCAAGCTCCGCACCTTCATCGGCCAGGAGAAGTGGCGCAACAACCTCGCCTCGCACGTCTACGACGTCACCTACGGCGTCGTCACGCCCGCCGACAACCTCGTCTGCATAGACGACTCGATCGTGCGCGGCACGACGCTGCGGCGCTCCATCCTGCGCATCCTCAGCCGGCTCAACCCGAAGAAGATCATCATCGCCTCCACGGCCCCGCAGATCCGCTACCCCGACTGCTACGGCATCGACATGTCCGAGATCGGCAAGTTCATCGCCTTCGAGGCGGCGATCGCGCTCCTCAAGGAAAAGGGCAAGGGCGGCCTGATCGAGGAGGTCTACCGCCGCTGCTGCGAGGAGCTGGCCGCCGACACGCACCGCGAGGTCAACCACGTGCGCGAGATCTACGAACCCTTCACCGCCGAGCAGATTTCCCGGAAGATCACCGAGCTGGTCTGCCCGAAGTTCACCAACTGGAAGGGCGAGGTGGAGATCATCTTCCAGTCGATCGAGAGCCTGCACGCCGCGCTGCCCGACCACACCGGCGACTGGTATTTCACCGGCCGGTATCCCACGCCCGGCGGCTACCGCGTCGCCCACCAGGCCTTCGTGAACTATTACGAGAAGGCGGAGGGAAGGAGCTATTGAGCTTTGACCACGGATTGCACTGATGAGCACGGATATTAATCAGATTCCCAATGCCTGTCATTCTGAGCGCAGCGAAGAATCCAGTGCTCCGTTTGCTGGCGGTCGTGCGATTGGATCCTTCAATTTGTTCAGGATGATACTCGGGGAAATCGCATCCGTGTGATCCGTGAAATCCGTGGTTAATTTCTGATGTCCCTTTCCTACGAAAGTTCCGGCGTCAACTACGACCAGCTCGACGCCTTCAAGCGCGCCTGCCAGCGGGCGGCGAAGACGACGGCGCCGGCGCTGGCCGCCCACGGCTACGCCGAGCCCGCCGGCATCCGGGGCGAGAGCGCCTACCTGATCGAGGCCGCCGACCACTACCTCGCGCACGTCGAGGAGGGCCTCGGCACCAAGAACCTCGTGGCCGACGCCGTCTACGCGCAGTCGGGCAGGAACTTCTACCGCGAGATCGCCATCGATACCGTCGCCACCATCGTCAACGACCTCGTCACCTGCGGCGCGTTGCCGGTATCCGTGGCGATGCACGCCGCCGTGGGCGAGTCGGCGTGGTTCGCCGACGCCGCCCGCATGCAGGCGCTGGTCGAAGGCTGGGCCGAGGGCTGCCGGCAGGCCGGCGCCGTCTGGGGCGGGGGCGAGACCCCCACGCTCCGGGGCATCGTCCACGCCGAGACCATCGTCCTCGCCGGCTCGGCCCTCGGCCGGATCGCGCCCAAGTCGCACCGCATCACCGGGGATGTGCGCGACGGCGACGCCATCGTCTTCCTCGCCAGCTCCGGCGTGCAGACCAACGGCCTGTCGCTCTGCCGCCTCATCGCCGGCAAGCTGCAGCGCGGCTACGAGACGCACATCGGCCACCGCGACGCCCGCACCTTCGGCGAGGCCCTGCTCGCCCCTTCGGTCATCTACGTCGCCTTCGTGCGCGAGTGCCAGCGCCGCGGCCTCAAGCTCAACTACGCCGCGCACGTCACCGGCCACGGCTGGCGCAAGCTCATGCGGCTCGACGAACCCTTCGTCCACGAGATCACCGCCCCGCGCGAGGCGCCGGCGCTGTTCAAGTTCCTGCAGGACGCCGGCCCGGTGACCGAGCGCGAGATGTATGCCACCTTCAACATGGGCGTGGGCTTCGCCGCCTGGGTCGCGCCGGAACACGCCGACGCCGTCCTCGCCGCGGCCAAGGACACCGGCTACGACGCCTGGCTCGCCGGCCGCGTGCGCAAGGAAGGCGGCCGCAAGGCCGTCGTCATCCCGCCGCTTAAGCTCGCCTACGAGGCCGACACCCTGCAGGTGCGCTAGCGTGCAGATGGCTTTGGTTTGTGATTGTGGGAGCGAGCTTGCTCGCGACAGCGCTTACCTGTCAGGGCAGGTCAGCCAGCCATTCCGGCACCGGCAATCCCCGGTCGAGAAGAGGCAGGAACCATGCGCGGTCTTCCGGGCTGCAGAAAAACCACGGCCATTCCGTGCCGGTGCTTATCAAGCCGGCGCGATAGGGATTCAGATAGATGTAGTGAAAATAGGGCAGAGCTGATTCGCCGGGGCGCAACCGGTGATCGAAGTAGCCCGCTTGCCATGTCAGGTTTGCACTGCGTAGCGCCGCCGCTGTGCGCGATTTGAGCCGGGCGACCACCTTGCCCAAGCTGAGTTTTAGGCCCAACTCGAAAAGGAGGTGAATGTGGTCAGGCATAATGGTTGCGCACCTGACGACCCATAGGGCGTCATTCTGCATGGCTTGCCATTCCCCTTGTATGGCTTGGCCGATTTGAATTCCGGTCAAACCGGTAGCCCTGTCCGCGGTGCAAAAGGTGATGAAATAGCTGGCGCCGGGAGAAGAATACCTACCGCGCCTCAAAGCCTGATAGCCCTTGGTCGGGTCGAGGGGCATATGCCGAGAATGAAACCCTCAGAGTCGCGAGCAAGCTCGCTCCCACATGGGTTCACTGCACAAGAAATACTGTGGGAGCGTGCTTGCACGCGACGATTCCAAGCTATCAGCCGCCAAAGCACTCGAGGTATTTCACCCCGGCACCGGTGTTGAAGAGGACGACGGATTCGTCGGGGCGGATGGTCTTGGCGGCGAGCAGGTGCCTGAGGGCGGCGTAGGTGGCGGCGCCCTCGGGGGCGACGAAGAGGCCCTCGGCCGCGCCGATCTCGCGGACGCCGGCGATCATCTCGTCGTCGGTCACGGCCACGGCGCCGCCGCCGCTCTTCCGCAGGATGTCGAGCATGATGAAGTCCCCGATGGCCTTGGGCACGCGGAGGCCGGAGGCGCGGGTGTGCGCGCCGGTGTGTTCGGCGGCGTGTTTCTCGCCGGCGTGGAAGGCGCGGACGATGGGCTGGCAGCCGGCGGCCTGCGCGCTGAACATGCGCGGGCGTTTCGGGCCGATCCAGCCCAGGCGCTCCATCTCGTCGAAGGCCTTCCACATGCCGACCAACCCCGTGCCGCCGCCGGTCGGGTAGATGACGGCGTCGGGCAGCTGCCAGCCGAGCTGCTCGGCCAGCTCGTAGCCGAGGGTCTTCTTGCCCTCGACCCGGTAGGGCTCCTTGAGCGTGGACACGTCGAACCAGCCCTCGGCCGACTTGCGCTTGGCCACCTCCGCGCCACAGTCGGTGATGAGGCCGTTGATGAGCGTGACGTGCGCGCCGAGCTCGCGGCACTCGATGACGTTGGCCTTCGGCGTGTCGGCGGGCATGAAGATGTGCGCCTCGATCCCGGCGCGGGCGGCGTAGGCGGCCATGGCCCCGGCGGCGTTGCCGGCGGAGGGCACGGCGAGTTTCTTCAGGCCGAACTGCTTCGCCATCGAGACGGCGGTGGCCATGCCGCGGGCCTTGAAGCTCTGCGTGGGGTTGAGCGACTCGTCCTTGATGAGCAGGCGGGCGACACCGTGCCTCGCCCCGAGGCGCGGGGCCGGCAGCAGGGGCGTGAAGCCCTCGCCGAGCGTGACGATGTCGGCGTCGTCGCGCACGGGCAGCACCTCGCGGTAGCGCCAGAGGGATTTCACGCGCGTGGCGAGCGCGGCCTTGGTCAGGGTGCGCGCGGCGGCGGCGAGGTCGTATTGCGGGTAGAGCGGCTTGGCGCAGCAGGCGCTGACGTTCTGCGGCATGCCCGCGTCGTGGGACCGGCCGCAGGCGGTGCAGGCGAGGTGGGTGAGGTGCACGGTGCGAGCAAAGGACAGAGTCGGCCGGGGCGCAACATGTTGTGGCTGGACTCGGTCCGGGCGCGAAATTGCATGGCGGCATGGCGCGAAACGAGCGGCCCGGGCCGGAGCATCCAGCGGCGGACAACGCCGGGGCGGCCGCGTCGTGGCCGTGGGCGGCGGCCATCGTATTCGGTGTCCTCGTCGCCTACGCCAACAGTTTCCACGGCACCTTCGTCTTCGACGACCTGCCCTCGATCGGGCAAAACGCCTCCATCCGCAGCCTGCGCACGGCGCTGCAGCCACCGGGCGAGATCGGCCAGACCGTCGCCGGCCGGCCGCTGCTCAACCTCACCTTCGCGCTCAATTACGCCGTGCACGGGCTCGACGTTCGCGGCTACCACGTGGTGAACACCGCCATCCACGTCGCGGCGGCGCTGTTGCTCTTCGGGCTGGCCCGGCGGGCGTTCGCCACGGGCGCGCTGGCCCCGCGCTTCGGCCGCCACGCGGTGCTGCTGGCCGGGCTGGTCGCCGTGTTGTGGGCGTTGCATCCGTTGCAGACGGCGGCGGTGACCTACGTCGTGCAGCGGGCGGAGTCGCTCGCGGCCTTGCTGATCCTGCTGACCGTCCACGCCGCCGCGCGCGACCGGTGGTGGCTGGCGGTGGCGGCGGCCTTCGCGGGTGTGGCGGTGAAGGAGACGGCCGTCGTCGCGCCGGTGCTCGTGCTGCTTTACGACCGGCTGGTCCGCAGCGAAGGGTTCCTGGCCGCGTTGCGGCGGCGCTGGCCGCTCTACGCCGGGCTGGCGGCCTCGTGGTTGCTGCTGGGCTGGCTGGTGCTCGGCGGCCAGGGCCGCGGCGGCACGGCCGGGCTCGAAACCTCCGTCAGCGTGTCCGCCTACGCGCTCACGCAGGTGAAGGCCGTCGTGCTCTACCTCAGGCTGGCGCTGTGGCCCGCGCCGCTGGTCTTCGATTACGGCACGGGCACGGTGGCCGGCGTGGGTGAGGTCTGGTGGCAAGCCTTGGTGCTGGCGGCGTTGCTCGGGGGAGTGCTCTGGCTGTGGCGGCGGCAACCGGCCGCGGCCTTCGCCGCGTCGTGGTTCCCCCTCTGCCTCGCGCCCAGCTCGAGCCTCGTGCCCATCGCCACGCAGACGATGGCGGAGCACCGTCCTTACCTCGCGCTGGCCGGCGTGGCCGCGCTGCTCGTCGCCGCCGGTTACCGTTGGCTGGGTCCGCGCGTCATGTGGCCGGTGGCGGCCGCGGCGGCGGCCTGCGCAGTCGTCACCATCGACCGCAACGGCGACTACGCCTCGGCGGAAAAACTGTGGACCGACACCGTGCGAAAGAACCCGGCCAATGCCCGCGCGCAGTCCAACCTCGGGCGCGAGTTGCAGGAGCGCGGCGACACGGAGGGAGCCATCGCCTGCCAGCGCGAGGCCATCCGCCTGAAGCCGCGCATGTATGAGGCACACGGCAACCTCGGCGTGTCGCTGATGAGCGCGGGGCGCTACGACGAGGCGCTCGAGGCATTGCGCGAGGCGGTGCGCATCAAGCCAGATTTCTTCCAAGGCAACTACAACCTCGCCTCGCTTCTCACGCAGCAACGCCGGCCGCTGGAGGCGCTGCACTATTTCAGGATGGCGCTGACGGTGAATCCGGATGACGCGGGCGTGCTCAACAACCAGGGCAACGCGCTCTGGATGCTCGGCCGGCGCGGCGAGGCGAAGGCGAGTTTCCTGCGCGCCGTGCAGAGCGACCCGGGAAACCACCAGGCGTTGAACAACCTCGGGCATGTCCTGCTCAGCGAGGGCCGGGTCGCCGAGGCGAAGCGGTGCTTCGAGGACGCCCTGCGGATCAACCCCGACTACGCGCTGGCGCAACAGGGGCTCGCGCAGGCGGAGGCCATCCTGCGGGGAGCAGTGAACCGCGGGCCCTGATTCCGCCCTGCGGGCGTCACCGCCGCGAATTTTCTGTCGCGGCCGGAAGCCGTCCCGGCAATCTGCGGGCATGCCGATGCTCACGCCCGACCACTACAGCGCCGAACAGGTGATCGCGCTGCTGCGGCTGGAGCCGCTCGACCAGGAGGGTGCTTATTTCCGGCGCGTGCTGGAATCCGACCTGAGGATCCCCGCCGGGGCCCTGCCCGCGCCACTGGACGGAGCGCGCCGCACCTACTCGGCCATCTATGCGCTGATCACCCCGGAGGGTTTTTCGGCGATGCACCGGCTGGCCAACGACGAGATCTGGGCCTTCCTCGCGGGCGATGCGCTGGAGCAGCTGCGCCTGTTTCCCGACGGCCGCGGCGAGGTGGTGCAGCTCGGAGCCGATCCCGCCGCCGGCCAGCGCCTGCTCGACACGGCCCCGGCCCGCTGCTGGCAGGGCACGCGGCTGCGGTCCGGCGGCCGCTGGGCCCTGTTCGCCAACGTGCTCGCGCCGGAATTCGTGTGGGGCGACTTCGAACTGGGCGACCGGGCCGCGTTGTCGCGGCAGTATCCGGCATATGCGCGGGAGATCGCCGCCCTGACCCGGGCCGAGCCGCCGCGGGGAAGCGCTAGTCCCGCCGCTTGACAGGGGTGGGGGGCCCCGGTATCCCACGGCCCCGTTATGCAAGCCGTGCTCGATCAGCCGGTGCTCGTGCTCAACCGCCTCTGGCAGGCGGTGAACATCATCGCGGCGCGCCGGGCCTTCAACCTGCTGGCCCGCGGGCACGCGCAGGTCGTGCACCAGCAGGAGGACGACTTCCGCACGTTCTCGCTGATGGACTGGATCGACTTCTCGGCCTACAACCCGCCGATCGACCGGCTCGAGCTCGTGCACACGCCGACGCGCACCATCCGGCTCCCGCGCGTGATCCTGCTGACCTTCTTCGACAAGCTGCCCTGCAAGGAGCTGAAGCTCACGCGCAACAACGTCTTCGAGCGCGACGGCGACAAGTGCCAGTATTGCGGCCACGGCTTCCCGCGCGAGCAGCTCAACCTCGACCACGTCATCCCGCGCCACTACGGCGGCAAGACGACGTGGGAGAACATCGTGTGCTCGTGCATCCGCTGCAACACGCGCAAGGCCAACCGCCTCCCGCACGAGGCGCACATGCGGCTCATCCGCAAGCCGGTGCGCCCGAAGTGGCGGCCCGTCATCTCGCTCGTGCTCGGCAACCACGGCCACGAGAAGTGGAAGGATTTCCTCGACGTCGCCTACTGGAACGTCGAGCTGGAAGAATAACACCCCGCCATTGCTGTTACCTGTGGAAAAGGCCGGCCCCGCGCCGGCCTTTTTCCTTGGGGGACGACGGATGTCCCCAAGGCATTTCCGACTTTTCGCTGGCACGGATTTTGCCTTTATCTGCGCGCACCCCCTCCATCACCCCATGGACAACCTCGACCTCGGCGAGACCATCAAGGGCTTTCTCCCCGGCCAGAAGGTCTTTGCGCGCTACACCCTCACCCGTATCCTCGGGCGCGGCGGCATGGGCGTGGTCTGGCTGGCCCGCGACGAGGAGCTTGAAAGGGAAGTCGCCCTCAAGTTCCTGCCTGAGGTCGTGGCCGCCGACAAGGAGGCGGTGAAGGAGCTGAAGCGCGAGACCCGCCGCAGCCTCGAACTCACCCACAGCCACATCGTCCGCATCTACGATTTCGTGCAGGATGCGCGGACCGCCGCCATCTCGATGGAATACATCGCCGGCGACACGCTGTCGTCGCGCAAGTCCGACCTCGACCGCGGGCACTTCGAGCCCGCCGAGCTCTCCGCCTGGGTCGCGCAACTCTGCTCCGCCCTCGATTATGCCCACGACGTCGCCCAGATCGTGCACCGCGACCTCAAGCCCGCCAATCTCATGGTGGATGCCCGCGGGCACCTGAAGGTGGCCGACTTCGGCATCGCCACGAGCATCTCTGACAGCGTCTCACGCGTTTCCAAGCAGGCCGGCTCCTCCGGCACGCCCGTCTACATGTCGCCGCAGCAGATGATGGGTGAGCGCCCCGCGGTGACCGACGACATCTACGCGCTCGGCGCCACGCTCTACGACCTGCTTTCCGGCAAGCCACCGTTCTATTCGGGCAACATCATCGTGCAGGTGCAGGGCAAGGTCGCCCCGTCCATCACCGAGCGCCGCAAAGAACTCGGCCTGGAGGGTGGGTCGATTCCACCGGAATGGGAACAGACCATCGCCGCCTGCCTCGCGAAGGAACCGAAGGACCGACCGCAGAGGGCGGGTGAGGTGGCGGAGCGCCTTGGCCTTGCGGCCAAGAGCAACACTCAACGCCCAACGTCAAACGCTGAACGCTCAAATGAAAACACCAAGGTGGAGCGCGTTGTCCCCAACGCGCTTTCTGCGGACCAATCCAACGGCTTGGGGCCAAGCCGTTCCACCTCCAAGACCCCCCTCTATGCCGGCCTTGCTGCCGCCGTGCTCGCCCTCGGCGCCCTCGGCTGGTATTTCGGCATCCATGCGCCGGAGCAGAAGCGCCTTGCCGAGCAGGCCCGGATCGAAGCTGAGCGCGCCGCCGCCGAACAGCAGCGCATCAAGCTCGAGCAGGAAAAGGCGGCCGCAGCTGAAAAGGAGACAAAAGACAGGGCTGCAGCTGAAGCCCGCGAGCGCGAGGAACGGAACCGGAAAGAGGCTGAACGACTCGCAAACGCCCGTGGTGGGATAATCGTCCGCACCAATCCGCCAGGCGCAGAAGTGCGGGTGGGGGCCATCGCCCTCGAAAAGGCCCCCGTCACCCTAAAGGAACAGAAGCTTGGCAGGTATCCGGTGAGAGTGCGGCTCGATGGTTACGAGGAGTGGACCGGCGAAGTGGAAGTGAAGGAGAACGAGTTTGCCGATCTCGACGTGGCTCTCGTCCGCAGCACGGGCAAGGTGATGCTTACGGGCACACCCGGTGCCACTGTGACAGCCAACGGTCGGACTCTCGGCACGCTACCCCTGACGCTCGACCGTGTGCCCACTGGCACCGTGCGTTACAGCGTTTCCCTTAAAGACCACAAATCCGTTGAGGTCTCTGGCGAGGTCACCCGCAACGTCGAGCTGCGCCTTAGCGCCGACCTAGAGAAATTACGTGGCCCTGTAATCGGCCGGAGGTGGACGATCTCAGACCTCGCCTTGGAACTGTTGCCCATCACTCCGGGAAATTATGCAATGGGTTCGTCTAACGGAGACAACACTAACAGCACCGAACGTCCAGTCACTCAAGTCATACTCACCAAGCCTTTCTGGTTAGGGAAGACCGAGGTCACGGAGGCGCAGTGGTCGGCGGTGATGGGTAGTAACCCTAGCAGCAGCTCCTACAAGCGCGACAATCTGCCAGTGAGAAATGTGAGTTGGAATGATGCGATGGATTTTTGCCGTAAGCTTACGGACCGAGAGCGCTTGGCTGGCCGCATGCCTGAAGGCTTCATCTATACGCTGCCGACCGAGGCCCAATGGGAATATGCCTGCCGGGCTGGCACGACGGGCGACTACGCCGGCAACCTCGATGCGATGGGGTGGTATGAAAATAACAGTGACCTAGTGGCACAGCAGGTGGGGCAGAAGCAGGCCAATGCATGGGGATTGCACGACATGCATGGCAACGTGTGGGAATGGTGCCTTGATTGGTATGGTAGTTATCCCGGCGGGCGTGTCACTGATCCCACAGGGCCTTCCTCGGGCACTTACCGTGTGTGCCGTGGCGGCGCTTATGTCGGCTACGCCTTCCTATGCCGTTCCGCGAACCGCTATAGGGAAGAACCGAGTTACCGCGACAACATCGTGGGGTTCCGACTCGCCTTGGTGCCGATCGTTTCAAACACGGATTCGGTCCAGAAACCGTCCGACTTGCCGAAGAAGCAGTTGCCGGAGGTCGGCCAGAAGTGGACGATTTCCGATCTCGCCTTGGACCTGATGCCCATTGCCCCCGGCACGTTCCAGATGGGCAGTGCTTCGAGTGGATATGGCGAGCGCGACGTCACGCGAGTTACGCTTACGAAGCCATTCTGGCTGGGAAAAACCGAGGTCACGCAGGCACAATGGATGGCGGTCATGGGAAGCAATCCTTCCATCTTCAAAGGTGAAAACTTTCCGCTTGAGACGGTCAGTTGGGATCAGGCCATGGAATTCTGCACAAGACTGACAGAGCGAGAAACATTAGCCGGTCGATTGCCTAGAGGTTATATCTATACCCTCCCGACAGAGGCCCAGTGGGAATACGCCTGCCGGGCCGGCACCACCGGGGACTTCGCGGGCAACGTTGATGAAATTGCATGGCATACTGGCAACAGCGGTGGCACAATGCATGCTGTTGCACAGAAACGAGCCAACGCATGGGGCCTGCATGACATGCATGGAAGTGTCTTGGAATGGTGCCTCGACTGGTATGGCAGATACCCAGGCGGCAGCGTGAGCGACCCCACCGGGCCGACATCCGGCTCCACACGCGTTTTCCGTGGCGGTGCATTTTGGATGCATCAAAATTCGTGCCGCTCGTATTCTCGTGGCGACCTATCGCCTGATAAGCCTCATAATTACGCTGGTTTTCGCGTCGCGCTGGTTCCGCTCCGTTAATGAGAAGTAGTTGGAGTGGTCGCCTCAGCGGTATTCCTCGCGGACGGGCGCGAGAAGGAGAGCGCACAGGAGATTAGGGTGGCTTGACGCTTGGAGCGTGCCGGCTAGCTTTGCGGCATGAAATACGACGTCACCTTGGTGAAGTCCGAGGAAGGCTGGGCGGTCTGGTGCGACAGCCTGCCGGGTTGCTGCTCGCAGGGGGCGACCCGTGAGGAGGCTTTGGCGAACATCCGGGAGGCGATCTCCGAATACCTCGCGGCCAAGCAGCAGGTGAACGAAGCCGAGTTCGGTGTCGAGGCCGTGCAGCACGAGACCGTGACGCTCTGAGCCATGCCAAAGCTGCCCGGCATCGGCCAGAGGGATGCGGTGCGGGTCTTGGCGAAGCGCGGTTTCCGGATCATCCGTCAGGGCAAGCACCTCACGTTGTCCAACGGCGCGCTGATGGTGCAAGTGCCGCGACACACCGTGATCAACGCTTACACAATGGGCTACATCGCCAAGGTTGCAGGGCTGACGCCAGAACAGTTCCGGGAACTGCTGTGAGCCGGAGGGCTCAGCGGTAGTCCTCGCGGACGGGTGCGAAGAGATCGATGACGCGGCAGTCGGTCAGGGTCGTGCCGCCGTGCGGGACGTTGCCGGGGATGAGGGCGGCCATGCCGGGCTCGAGCATGGTGGTCTGGTCGCCGACCGTGAAGCGGAAGCGGCCGCTGAGGACGTAGGTGACCTGCTCGTGCGGGTGCTGGTGCATGGGCACGGTGGTGTGGGCGTTCAGGTGCACCTCGCCGACGGTGACCTTCTCGAGGTGGGCGTAGTGGCCGCGGATCTGGCCGTCGAAGATGGCGCGGGGAGGCAGGGAGGCGAGGGTGGCGAAGCTCATGCGTCCGATTTTGGGCAGCGCGGCGCCGATGGCGAGTCCGCAGCCACTGTCCGCCCGGAAATGCGGTCAACGACTATGGCGCTGCGGCAAGCGGCAGGGTCAGCCGCATGGTCGTGCCGCCGGGGCCGGTCTGCACGACGCTGATGTCGCCCCGGTGGTCCTTCATGATGCGCAGGGCGATGGCGAGGCCGAGGCCGGTGCCGCCGGCGCGCCCGGAGAGGAAGGGCTCGAAGAGCTGCGTGCGCATCGCGGGCGGGATGCCGCCGCCGGTGTCGCCCACGTCGAGTTCGGCGCGGCCGTCATGGCTGCGCGCGCTGATGACGAGGCGTCCGCCCTGCGGCATGGCCTGGAGGGAGTTGATGATGAGGTTGAACAGCACCTGCTGGAGCTGGCCCTTGTTGGCGCTGACCAGGACCGGGGTGGGCGGGGGCAGGAACTCGGCCTGCACGCGCGCCTGGGCGAACTTCGCGCGGAGCAGCAGCAGCGTGTCCTCGACCACCTCGGCGAGGGACAGGCGCAGGTGCACGGCGCCGGGCGCATGGGCGAAGGAGAGCACGCGCGAGACGATGTCCTCCAGCTGCTCGATCTTCTCGGTCACGACCTGCAGGTCGCGGCGGCGCGGGTCGTCGGGCGCGAGGTCGGCGCCGAGCGGGGCGTGCAGGAGCTTGATCACGGTGAGGGGATTGCGGATCTCGTGCGCGATCTCGGCGGCGAGGAGGCCGAGGGAGGTGAGGGTCTCGTTCTTGCGCAGGGTCTGCTCGGACTCGAAGACGCGGGCGTAGAGCCGGGCGTTCTGGAGGGCGACGGCGGCGAAGTTGCCCAGCGTGGCGAGGGCGCGCTTCTGGGCGTCGTCGAAGCGGTGCGGCGGCCCCATGAAGACGGCGAGCGTGCCCACGGGGGCGTTGTCGCTGAACAGCGGCGTGACCAGCGCCGAGTGCAGGCCGGCGGCGGGCGGCAGGTCGGCGGCGTCGGCGTAGAGGCCGGTGTGGAGCTGCTGGTGCTCGGCGGGCTGGCGCGAGGTGAGCACGGAGGCCAGCAGGGACTCGCGCGCGGGCACGGGGCCGGGTGGCACGCGCACGGCAAGGTCGGCCTCGGCGGAGACGGCGCGCAACCGCAGCGTGGCGGCGGTGGCGTCGTAGGAATGGATGGTGCACAGCCGCGCGCCGAAGATGGCGCGGCCGCTGGCGGCGACGGTGCCGAGCAGGTCGGCCTCCTCGAGGCGCTTGACGAGCGACTGGCCGAGCTCGGCCAGGGTCTCGAGCTGCGCTGAGTGCGAGCGGTAATGGTGCACCTGCCAGACGCAGTCGAGCGTGCGCGCGGCCTCGTCGGCGAGGCGCACCAATTGGTCGAGCTGCGTCGGGGTGAAGCGGCCGGGTTGGTCGGCGTCGAGGTTGATGACGCCGAAGGTGCGGCCGTTGAGGGCGAGCGGCGCGGCCATCTCGCAGCGCACGGCGCGGCGCGCGGCGATGTAGCGCGGGTCGTTGGTCACATCCGGCACGAGCAGCGGCCGTCCGTGCAGGGCCACCCAGCCGGTGACGCCCTGGCCGAGCCGCAGCGCGAAGCCGCCGGTGTCGCGCGGCAGGCCCTGGTGCGCCTCGATCTCGAGGTAGCCGGTGTCGGGGTTGACGAGCGAGACCGAGCCGCTTTCGGCGGCGAAGAAGGGGACGATCTCCGCCAGCACGGCCGCGACGGCCTCGGCCGGGCCGCGCGAGCGGCTGGCCAGGGCGGCGAGGCGGTAGAGCGCCGCGAGTTCGCGGGGATCGGTCTCGTTCATCGGAAACGAGACATGAACAGGCTTGCGCGGGCTTGGGGAGAGAAAACTGCGCTACCGCGCGGCGTCGGTCAGGGCTTGCCGCAGGCGGGCGACATCGTCGTCGGTCGGGGCCGGCTGGTGCGCGGCGGGCGCGAGGTGGAAGGTGTCGAAGGCGATCTGGCGCGCCGTGTCGATGCGCGCGAAGCTGACGTCGAGGCCCTGCGCGGCGATGGCGGCGGCGAGCCGGTGGAGCAGGCCGGGGTGGTCGGAAGCGTGCACCTCCGCGATGAAGCGCGGCGCGAGCGTGTCGCGGTAGATCTCGATCAGCGGTTCCATGCGGCGGTCGTGCGGCGGGGGGTCGGCGGGCACGGCGAAGGTGCGGCGGCCGGTGAGCGCGTCCTCGACGGCGCGGTTGCAGTATTCGCGCGCCGTCGGCAGGCCTCCCGATTGCTCGCGGACGACAAAGGTGTCGATGGCGATGTGATCGGCGCGCGTGGCAATGCGCGCCGCGACGATGTCGAGGCCGGCGAAGGTGAGCGCGCCGACGAGCTTGGCGAACAAGGCCGGCCGGTCCCAGGTGGCCAGATGCACGGAGGCGGTCTCTGGCGTCGGCCCGGGACCCCATTCGATGGACGGCTGCAAGGCGCCGATGGAGTCGGAGGCGGCAATCCCGGCCAGCAACTGGTGCACGAGGCGGAGGTGCCGTTGGATGTCGGCCGGGTCGGTCTGGAAGAAATAGCGGTCGGGCAGCAGGTTGGCGTGGGCCTGCTCCTCCTCGGCGCTGGGCTGGGAGGTGACGGTGGTCGGTCGGATGCGGCTCGGCATGGATGGCGCGTTCTGCCGGAACCGTGCCAGCGCGCGGGCAATTTTCGCCTGTGACAGCGGGGCGGGGATCGCCGGCCGGGCCGGGGAAAATAAATCTGTTGACGGAGGTTCGCGGCGGCCAATAGTCCGGCCTTCTCTCGCGGGTGTAGCTCAGTTGGTAGAGCACCACCTTGCCAAGGTGGACGTCGAGAGTTCGAGTCTCTTCGCCCGCTCCATTTACAGAAACCCCTCAGAAATGAGGGGTTTCTGCTTTTTGGAGACCGGGTAAATCAGGCTTCGGCCGCATGGGTTTCCTCTGGTTTCGGGGCGGGATTTTGGTATCGAGGAGCGCGTGAAAGCCTCCGAGTTCTTCGCCCTGCCGCCGTCGCTGAGCCAGTTTGCCCCGTCTTTCCCCGCCGACACGGCGCCATGGGAGTGGTTGAAGAAGATCGCCGAGGCGGTGACCAAGGCCGATTTCTCCAAGCCCGGGGCCAAGGTCCCCCCCGGCGTCCATGTCGAGGGCAAGGTCTGGCTCCATCCCACCGTCAAGCTGCCACCGTATGCCGTGATCATCGGTCCGGTCTGGATCGGGGCGGGGACCGAGATCCGGCCCGGGGCCTTCATCCGCGGCAACGTCATCGTCGGCGAGGGCGGTGTGCTCGGCAACTCGTGCGAATACAAAAACTGCCTGCTGCTCGACGGCGTGCAGACGCCGCACTACAACTACGTCGGCGACTCCATCCTCGGCAACAAGGCCCACCTCGGCGCGGGCGTCATCTGTTCCAATCTGCGCCTCGACCAGGCCGAGGTGACCGTGCGCCTGCCCACGGGCACGGTGGCGACCGGCCTGCGGAAGTTCGGCGCGGTGCTCGGCGACGGCGCCGAGGTCGGCTGCAACGCCGTCCTCAATCCGGGCACGCTGCTGGGCAAGCGCGCCATCATCACGCCCTGCACGGCCTTCGGCGGCTACCTGCCCGCCGGCACCATCGCGCGCAGCCGCGCCAGCGTCTCGACCATCCCGCGGCGCGACTGAGCGCTGTGCCTGACACAAAATCCGCTTTCAATCTCAGCGACTAGCCATCGGCATCAGTGCTTCGGGAATCGAAAATCCAAAATTCAAAATCGAAAATGCCTAGAGTCCTCACCGGCATCACGCCCTCCGGCACCCTGCACATCGGCAACTATTTCGGCGCCATGCGCCCCGCCATCGAGCTGCAGGCCGGCGGCGACGCCTACTATTTCATCGCCGACTATCATTCGCTGACCGCCGTCACAGATCCGCAGGAGCGGCGCGACTACACCCGCGGGATCGCCCTCGACTGGCTGGCCTGCGGGCTCGACCCGAAGAAGGCCGTGTTCTGGCGCCAAAGCGACATCCCCGAGGTCTGCGAGCTCACGTGGCTGCTCGGCTCGCTGACACCGATGGGCCTGCTGGAGCGCGCCCACAGCTACAAGGACAAGCTCGCCAAGGGGATCGCGCCCAACTTCGGCCTCTTCGCCTACCCGGTGCTCATGGCCGCCGACATCCTCCTCTACGACACCAACGTCGTGCCCGTCGGCAAGGACCAGAAGCAGCACCTCGAGATGACGCGCGACATCGCGATCAAGTTCAACCAGACCTACGGCGAGACCTTCGTCGTGCCCGAGGAGCGCATCTCGGAACAGGTCGCCGTCATCCCCGGTCTCGACGGCCAGAAGATGTCCAAGAGCTACGGCAACACGATCGAGATCTTCGGCGACGAGAAGGCGCTGCGCAAAAAAGTCATGGGCATCGTCATGGACTCGCGCACGCCGCAGGAGCCCAAGCCCGACGCCGACAAGAACCTCGCCATCCAGCTGCTCAAGCACGTCGCGCCGAAGGATGTCGCGGCCGACTTCGAGAACCGGCTCCGCGCCGGCGGGCTCGGCTACGGCGACCTGAAGAAGGCGCTCTTCGAGCACTACTGGAATTTCTTCGCGTCCTACCGCGCCAAGCGCGCCGAGCTGGTCGCCGACATCGGCTACGTGGACACGGTGCTGAAGGACGGCGCCGACCGCGCCCGCGCCGTGGCCAGCCAGGTCATGGACCGCGCCCGCCGGAACTGCGGGTTGAGGTGAGCGGCTTGATGATCTGCTGCATGACGTGACAGTTTTTGACCACGGATAACTCGGATAAATACAGATTCTCTCTATCGCTTCCGCGTATCTGATCTTCTCTCCACATCCGTGATCATCCCTGCAATCCGTGGTTAAATGAATTCACGTCACTCGGATATCGGCCGCAACCGACAGCGGGACATTTATCTCGCGGGCGTCGGCGGCGTGAAGCCCGCGGTGCCGGTGGCGCCGGCGGAACTCGAGAGGGCCGCGCAGACGGTGATGACACCCGAAGCCTGGGCCTACATCGCCGGCGGGGCGGGGCGCGAGTCGACGATGGACGCCAACCGGGCGGCTTTCGAGAAGCGGCGCATCGTGCCGCGCGTGCTGCGCGACGTGGAGAAGCGCGACCTGTCCATCGAGCTGTTCGGGCAGCGCCTGCCCACGCCGCTCCTGCTGTGCCCGATCGGCGTGCTGGAGATGGCGCACCGCGAGGCCGACCTCGCCGTGGGCCGCGCGGCCGCGATGTGGCGGGTGCCTTTCATCTTTTCCAACCAGGCCTCGGTGCCGATGGAGCAGGTGGCCGCGGCGATGGGCGATGCGCCCCGCTGGTTCCAGCTCTATTGGAGCCGGTCCAATGAGGTCGTGGCCTCCTTCGTGCAGCGGGCGGAGGCCTGCGGTTGCTCGGCCATCGTGCTCACGCTCGACACCACGATGCTCGGCTGGAGACCGCGCGACCTCGACCTCGCGCACCTGCCGTTCCTGCAGGGCAAGGGCATCGCGCAATACACGAGCGACCCGGTGTTCATGCGGGAGGTGAGGGAAGGGGGTAGGGCGAGTTCTCCGAACGAGCCGCATTCGGACGACGGCTCACCGAGGACGGTTCGCCCTACCGACCCTAAGCCTCCGGTCAATCTCCAGACCATCGCCACGGCGCTGGAGCAGAAGGCGCATTTTCCCGGCGGCCTGCTCAGGAACCTGGCCTCCGGCGACCCGCGCGCCGCCGTGCAGCGCTTCATGACGACCTACTCCCGGCCCTCGCTCCAGTGGGACGAGCTGAAATTCCTGCGCCAGCACACCAGGCTGCCCGTCCTGCTCAAGGGCGTGCTGCATCCCGACGACGCGAAGAAGGCCGTCGAGCTGGGCATCGACGGGCTGATCGTCTCCAACCACGGCGGGCGGCAGATCGACGGCGAGGTCGCCTCGCTCGAGGCCTTGCCGGCCGTGGCCGAAGCGGTGAACGGCAAGATTCCCGTGCTCCTCGACAGCGGCGTGCGCGGCGGGGCGGATGTTTTCAAGGCGCTCGCGCTCGGCGCGACGGCGGTCTGCCTCGGCCGGCCCTACGTCCACGGCCTCGCGCTCGCGGGCCAGCGCGGCGTGGAGGAGGTCATCGGCAACGTCCTCGCCGAATTCGACCTGACGATGGGCCTCGCGGGCTGCACAAACGTGCGCGGGATCACTTCCGCCAATGTCATGACAGGCTGAGCGGGGAAATGCCGGCCGGGCGGCGCGAAGTGACACAGGCTGCGTCAGGCTTGCACGCGGCATTACGGCGACGACACGCGTAATTTGCAAAATCTGAGCGGGTTGCAGCGTGCCGCCTGGTGGCACTTTAGCTGCACACTGCATGGCACCAGCCCGTTTCAGGGGCTGGCTCCGGCGGCCTGTGCTCCTGCCCGGGACCCGGTCCGTCGGAGAGTGCAAACCACCCGGGCTCAGAATAATCAGCCATGACTGCTCTGACGCGTTGGGATCCGTTCCGCGAACTCGAGGAGATGCACAACCGGCTCTCCGGTTTCTTCCAGCGCGCTCCCGCCCGTCGCAGCGACGGCAAAGAGGCGCTGACCGTGAGCGATTGGGCACCCGCCGTGGATATCGTCGAGGACGAGAAGGAATACCTCATCAAGGCCGAACTGCCCGAAGTGAGAAAGGAAGACGTAAAGGTAACCGTCGAAAACGGCGTCCTCATGATCTCCGGCGAGCGCCGGCTCGAAAAGGAGCAGAAGGGCCGGAAGTATCACCGGGTCGAACGCGCTTACGGGAGTTTCGTGCGCAGCTTCATGCTGCCCGATGACGCCGATGCCGCACGCATCCGCGCCGACTTCGACCACGGTGTGCTGCAGGTGCACGTGGCCAAAACCGAAGCCGCCCGGCCGAAGCAGATCGAGATCAAGATCAACTGAGGCCGAGCAGGGGCAGATCCCCGCTGTCGCCCCGGCGCCATTGTGCGCCGGGCGCGCATTTTCCGATCAATTCCGACCATGAACCCCGTCTCGAAGTCCCTCCGTGCATTTTTCCGCCGGCTGCTGGTCAGCGGCGGATTGTTGGCGGCCGGCGTCTGGGCCGTGTCCGCAGCGGTGGCATCCCCGCCCCTGCGCCTCAACTTGCAGAAAACGCCGTTGTCCGACGATGTGCGCACTCGCACCAGCCTGGCGCCGGTGGTGCGCAAGGTCGCGCCCAGCGTGGTGAACATTTACACCGCCAAGACCGTGTCGGCGCAGTTGTCCCCGCTGTTCGGCGATCCGTTTTTCAACCGGTTTTTCGGCGTGCCCTTTGAAAGCATCCCGCGCGAGCGCCGTGAGCGCAGTCTCGGCTCAGGCGTGATCGTCACTTCGGACGGCTACCTGCTGACGAACCATCATGTCGTCGACGGGGCCGATGAGATCAAGGTCATGCTGGCGGACGAGCGCACCATCCACGACGCGAAGATCATCGGCACCGACCCGCAGACCGACATCGCAGTGCTCAAGATCGACAATCCGGCCTCGCCGCTGCCGGCCGTGGCCCTGGCGGACAGCGATCACCTGCAGGTCGGAGATCTGGTCATCGCCTTGGGAAACCCCTTCGGTGTCGGGCAAACGGTGACCAGCGGCATCGTGAGCGCTGTCGGCCGCGGGGGCATGGGGATACTGGACTACGAGGATTTCATTCAGACGGACGCCTCGATCAACCCCGGCAATTCGGGCGGGGCGCTGGTGGATGCGGCCGGCCGGCTGGTCGGCATCAACACTGCGATCATGACACGGACCGGCGGCAGCAGCGGGGTGGGGTTCGCGGTTCCCGTCAACCTCGCCCGTTACGTGCTTGAACGCATCGTGGCCGAGGGGAAGGTGACACGCAGCCAACTGGGGGTGATGATCCAGCCGGTGACGCCGGAACTGGCGAAGGAATTCAACCTGCCGCAACCCACGGGCGCCTTGGTCGGCGAGGTAAACCGCCGTTCGCCGGCCGAGCGGGCCGGTCTGAAGAGCGGAGACGTGATCGTTGAATTCGACGGCCGGAAGGTCGAGGACAGCCGCCAGCTCCGCCTGTTGGTCGCGCAGACAGCCCCGGGGACCACCGTGCGCCTCAAGCTCATCCGCGACGGCCGTCCGGAGGAAATCAAGGTGACCTTGGAGGAGATGCCGGCGGGTGGCCTGAGCCGGGGTGAGCGCGGCCCGGGCGGGCTGCGCCGAGGCCAAGGCACGGACGCTCTTGATGGCGTGACCGTGGACGACCTCGACGCCCGCACCCGCCGGCAATTCGGCATCCCGCCGGGAGTGCGCGGGGTCATCGTCACCGAGGTGGAGCCGCGGTCGCCCGCCGCTTCGGCCGGTCTGCAACCCGGGGACGTCATCCAGGAAATCAACCGCCAGCCGGTGGAAAGCGCGGATGAGGCCGTCGAACTGAGCCGACGGATCGAGGACCGGCGCGTGCTGCTGCGCGTGTGGGGCGGCGGCGGCAGCCGCTATCTGGTGATCGACGCGGAACGCGGCCGCCGTTGAGCCCGACAGTGGAGGATTCCGCCATGCGTTGGTCCGTCCTGATCGCCCGGGTGGCAGGCATCGAAGTGCGCCTGCACCTCACCTTCCTGCTGTTCCTGCTGTGGATCGGCTACGGTTACTACGAACGCGGCGGCCCGACGGCGGCCTGGCAGGGGACGCTGTTTCTGTTGGCGCTGTTCGCCTGCGTGCTGCTGCACGAGTTCGGACACGCGCTTGCGGCGCGTTGCTACGGCATACCGACGCCGGACATCACGCTGCTGCCGATCGGCGGGGTGGCGCGGTTGCAACGGATCCCCGACGATCCCCGGCAGGAGCTGGTCGTGGCCCTGGCCGGCCCGGCGGTCAACGTGCTCATCGCCGGCCTGATCGTCCTGGCGGGGCATCCGTTGGATTTCGGCGCCCTGGGCGCGGTGGCCGAACCCGGGGCGCCTTTCTGGGCGAAGCTGGCGGCGGTGAATGTGTCGCTGGTGCTGTTCAACCTCGTGCCGGCCTTCCCGATGGATGGCGGGCGGGTGCTGCGGGCACTGCTGGCGTTTATCCTCCCGCATGCCCGGGCCACGCGTTACGCCGCCCGGGCGGGGCAGGTCTTCGCCGTTGGGTTCGGCCTGCTGGGCGTCTTTGCCAACCCGCTGCTGCTGTTCATCGCGTTCTTCATCTTTCTCGGCGCGATGCAGGAGGCCTCGTTGGCCGAGATGAAGGAGATCACCTCGGGTGTGCCGGTCGCCGACGCCATGGTCACCCACCTGATCCGTCTGTCTCCCCGGGCGACCTTGGACGACGCCATCGAGGCGCTGTTGCGCACATCTCAGCACGAATTCCCGGTGGTAGACGCCCATGACCGGCCGTTGGGAATCCTGACCCGGGACGACCTGATCGGCGCCTTGCGGCGACACGACCCGATGGCCCCGGTGGTTGATTTCATGCGCCGCGATCTGCCAGTCGTGCGCGCGTATGACGCATTTGACGCCGCATTCCGGGCCATGCAGGAATGCGCCTGCCCGGCCGTGCCGGTGGTGGATGCAACGGGACGGTTTGTCGGCCTGATCACTCCCGAGAACGTGGGTGAAATGATGATGGTGCGGGCGTTGCAGCCCGCCGATGACCGTCCGGCTTGGCGTCGACCGGCGGCGGCTTGAGACCGCGTGTGCGGGATCGGGCCGGGGGCGCTGCACCAAACCTGAGACGGCCCTTCACGACGCCGAGCGCTGGGCGTGGCTCTCGTCCAGGTCGCGGATCTGTTCGATGATGGCGGAAAGCTTCCGGCCGGTGGCGGTGAGGCCGTATTCGACGCGCAGGATTTTCCCGGGGAATTCGCGCCGCGAGACCAGCCCGTAGTCGAGCAGCTTGCGCAGCCGCTCGTTGAGCACCTTGGTCGAGATGCCGGGGATGAAGCGTTCGAGCTGTCCGGGGCGGGTCACGCCCCGGCCGATGGCGGCGAGCACGGCGGCCGACCACTTGCAGCCGACGACATCCTCCAGCCGCCGGTAGGCGGTGCGCTCGGGCAGGCTGAGATGGCGTTTCACGGCTGCACACTGGCAGAAGCGCCGGCTGATTGCACGAGGGAACAAAACGGTGCCTGCCCACCGCATCGTGCCCTCTGTCCGGATCCCCGGACTGTGGCAGAATCTTTTCCGGCGGTCCGCATGGTGCGGGTCGTCTCCCGAAAACCAAAACGAACCATCCCATGAAAACCAAAGCTGTCTTCTATCATGCCGGCTGCCCCGTCTGCGTGGCGGCCGAGAAAAACCTCGCCGCCGCCCTCGACCCCGCGCGTTACGACGTGGAGGTCGTTCACCTCGGCCAGGCCAAGGCCCGGCTCGCCGAGGCTGAGAAGGCGGGGGTGAAATCCGTGCCCGCGCTCGTGTTCGGCGGCGCGGCCTATCACATCAACTTTGGAGCCGGTCTCGACGCCTTGCGCTGAGACAACACCGGCGCGGCGGCGGTCCGTCCCGCCG
This sequence comes from uncultured Opitutaceae bacterium, assembly GCA_964601365.1. Lineage (GTDB taxonomy): Bacteria > Verrucomicrobiota > Verrucomicrobiia > Opitutales > Opitutaceae > Didemnitutus. The sequence continues at coordinate 33,286 of CAZRNE010000019.1, forward strand.
CGCCGCGGATGGTTGGAGCGGTGACGGTTTGTTGTGCAGTCCGGCCTAGCCGGTTGCGGGAGTGGGGCGCGGATGCTTGGGCAATGCCTGCGCACGGCTGCGCAAGGGGTGCGCAGCGGGGCCGGTGGTTTTCTGCGATGCTCGACACGCTGAATCAGGGACACTATCCAAGGACAGCCCCTCAGAACCACCTCAACCCTCGCAACCATGAGACTCAAACTCCCTCACTGGAATCCCAGTAAGATCATCTTCGGAGGGGCCGCCGCCTGGGGGCTCTTCCTCGTCGGGTGCGTGATGGCCGACCGCACCATGGTCGCGCCGCCGCAGGTCGCGGGGGCCACCTTCGTGGGCTCCAAGAAGTGCGCCGATTGCCACGAGGACTTCACCAGCCAATTCCACGACGCCACGCACGCCAAGCTGACGGCGGCGGGCTCGAACGGCCAGGAGATCGGATGCGAATCCTGTCACGGCCCGGCCTCGCTCCACGTCAAGGCCGGCGGCGGCGCCGGCACGATCGTGAACCCCGGCGCCTCGCCCGAGGCCTGCTTCCAGTGCCACCTCGACAAGCGGGGTGAGTTCAGCCTCGCGCACACGCATCCGGTGCTCTCCGGCAAGATGACCTGCTCCGACTGCCACAACCCGCACACGGGCGAGGCGGTCGCCGAGAACACCTCCAACATGGCGGCCCTCAACAGCAGCTGCCTGAAGTGCCACACCTCGCAGGGCGGCCCGTATGTGTTCGAGCACGAAGCCTCGCGCGAAGGCTGCACGGTGTGCCACCTGCCGCACGGCTCGATGAACGCCCGCATGCTCAAGGCCCGCAACCAGAACCTCTGCCTCCAGTGCCACTTCCAGGAACAGACGGCGCCCGGCGTCATCCTCATCGGCGGACGCGACCACGCCTCCTTCCTCACCCGCGGCACCTGCTGGTCCGGCGGCTGCCACGAGGCCGTCCACGGCTCGCACGTCAGCTCCTCCCTCCGCTTCTAACCTTACACCAACCACCGGGAACAACCGCAATGAATACGACCAACTTCACCACAATGCGTCGGTGCGCCGTCTGGCTCTTGGGCGCGTGCCTGCTCGGCTCGGGCGTGTCGGGAGCGGAGAAGAAGGAAGCTCCCCTCGAGAACTGGATCACCTTCGGCGCCGGCTACACGCTGCAGAGCGGCGACCGGCCCGGCTTCCAAAAGGCCTTCCAGCAGAACAAGGACGGTTGGGGCGGCATCGAGGACTTCTTCTATGCCTCCGAGGTGGGCGAGGGCACCAACCTCAAGCTCAAGGGCCGCGCGCTCGCGGGCAACCAGGACTACCTCATCGACCTCAGCGTCATCCGCGACGAGAACTGGCTGTTCAAGCTCGGCTACAAGCAATACCGCACGTTCTTCGACGGCTCGGGCGGCGTCTGGCCGGGCGGCGTCCGCACCTTCCGGCTCTACGACGAGGATCTGGGCGTCGACCGCGGCAACTTCTGGCTCGAGCTCGGCACCCTCAAGCCCGAGGGCATCAATGCCAACCTGCGCTACGACTACACGACCCGCGACGGCGAGAAGGACTCAACCAGCTGGATGGACAGCGGCCTGCCGCCCTTCACCTCCGCCGCCACCCGTTACATCGTGCCGACCTTCCTGCGGTTCGACGAGAAACGCCACAGCCTCGTCGGCACCTTCGGCGAGAAGACCGAAAAGCAGACCTGGTCGCTCGGCGTGCGTTACGACAAGGGCGAGTATGACAACGCCCGCTACAGCCGGCGCCGCCCCTTCGAACCCACCACGGACCGCTACGTGACCGCCCGCGAAGGCCAGGACTACGACCTGCTCCAGTTCCGCGGCAGCTATGCGACGGACATCAATGAGAAGGTCAAGGTCACCACCTCCGCCGCCCGCACCAAGATCGACACCGTCCTGAGCGGCAGCCGCATCTTTGGCGCCAGCTACGACGCGACCTACACCAACAACTATCCGACCCGCCAGCAGCGCGACGAGGGCTACTTCGCCGCCCCCGGCCATGCCAATCTCGGCGAGTCGGAAATGGTGCAGACCATCGCCAACATCCAGGCCATGATCCGGCCCAACGAGCACTGGGTGCTCATCCCCGGCCTGCGCTTCGAGAAGACCGAATGGGAAAACCTCATCGACTTCGAGGAGACCAACTTCAGTGCCACACGGCTTCCGATCAACGAAGAGGTCGAGGCCGAGAGCGAGAAGCACTGGAAGACCTGGTCCGGCTCCTTCGAGGCCCGCTACACGGGCATCAAGAACTTCGCCCTCAACTTCAAGGCCGACCTCTCCAACTCCGAAGGCGAGCTGGTCGAGGACCGCATCCTCGAGCCCGGCACCCCGCTGCAGGCCATCTCGATCGACCGCGACACCGACCTCGAGCGCGAAGTCCAGAAGGTCGCCCTCACCGGCAGCTGGTATCCGCGGCCCGGCACCACGGTCGCCGTGCAATGGTTCTTCCGCGCGCGACAGAACACCTACCGCGCCATCCGCGACAACACCGTGAGCACCTCCGACCGCTACCCGGCCTACATCGCCAACCAGGACTTCGAGACCAGCGACTTCAACGTGCGCCTCTCGCACAAGTTCGCGGCCAACTTCCGCAGCGTCACCCGCTACGACTACCAGAAGACCGAGGTCTTCACGCAGGATGTCGGCCTGGGCTTCAAGCAGAGCGCGGAGATGACCCAGCACATCCTCGCCGAGTCCATCACCTGGAACCCGGTGAACCGCTGGTTCCTGCAGGGCAACGTCAGCTTCGTCTACGACACCCTGACCACGCCCGCCGTCGGCCTCACCGGCGCGGCCGCCAACCTCGTCAAGAACAGCGACGCCAACTACTACAACATCAGCATCAGCAGCGGCTACGCCCTCGACGACGCGAGCGACCTCTACTGCGACTTCGGCCTCTACGAGTCGCAGGACAGCTACATCAACAACTCGGCCGTCACCGTGCCCTACGGCTCGGAGAGCAAGCTCACGCAGTTCGGCGTCACCTGGACCCGCCGCCTGAACCGCAACACCACCGTCACGGCCCGCTACGCCTACGCCGACAACAACGACGTGCCCACCTCCGGCTTCGCCGACTACGAGGCGCACCTCTTCTACGCCAAACTCCAATATCGCTTCTGAAGCCAAACCTCACACGCTGTTTTCAGCCATGAAAACCACGACCAGGATTCTTCTCACCAGCCTCGCGCTCCCCCTCGCCGCCACGCTCGGGCGTGCCGCCCCCGCGGCGGAGAATTGGGAGAACGAGTGCGCCTCCTGCCATGGCGCCGACGGCAAGGCGCAGACCAAACAGGGCAAGAAATTGAAGATTCGCGACTACACCGATCCCAAGGTGCAGGCCGAACTCAAGGACGACGCCATGTTCAAGGCCATCAAGGAAGGCGTGGTCGAGAACGGCAAGGAGCGGATGAAGGGCTACGCCGAGACCTTCAGCGACGACGAGATCAAGGAACTCGTCGCCTACATCCGCACCCTGAAGTGACGCCGCCCCGCGCGGCGGTCCCCCCGGCCGACGCGGGCAACCCAAGCCCGCCCCGGCCGGTTTGTTTTTCCACCCTCCCGACTCCACGCCCATGAACGACCAACCGGACCACGCCCCGGCGCCGCTCCTGCAGCCGCGCTCCCACTTCAACAACTGGATCAGCGCCATCGGCGCCATCATCGCGCTCGGCGCCCTCTTCTCGTTCGCGCTGCTGGTGTGGATGGATTTCACCCAGGACGACAAGAATCCGTATCTCGGCATCTTCACCTACATCGTCGCGCCCGTCTTTCTCATCACCGGCCTGGGCCTGGTGTTCGGCGGCGCCTGGGCCCAGCACCGTTGGGCGCTCAAGCATGTCGACGATCCCGACAAGTGGCGCATCGACCTCGGCAATGTGGCCCAGCGCAAGTTCATCCTGCTCCTGGGCTTCGGCACCGTCGCCTTCGTCATGCTCAGCGCCTTCGGCAGCTACCAAAGCTACCATTACGCCGAGTCGAACGTGTTCTGCGGCCAGGTCTGCCACTCGGCGATGAACCCCGAGTTCGCCACCTACCAGCGCGGCGCCCATGCGCGGGTCGACTGCGTCGAGTGCCACGTCGGCTCCGGCGCCAAGGCCTTCGTCGCCGCCAAGGTCAACGGCACCCGGCAGCTCGTCTCCTTCGTCCTCGACAACTACCAGCGGCCCATCCCCACGCCCGTCCACAACCTCCGGCCCGCGCAGGACACCTGCGAGAAGTGCCACTGGCCCGAGAAGTTCCTCGGCAACCTCGAGATGAACTTCGAACACTACCTCTCCGACCGGAAAAACACGCCCTACTCGGTCCGCATGCTGATGAAGGTGAACGAAGGCCGGCCCGGCACGCCGCTCAACGGCATCCACTGGCACGTGAGCAAGGACCAGACCGTCGAATACTACGCCGCCGACGAGAAGCGCCAGGACATCGTCTGGATGCGCGTCACCAACCGGACCGACGGCTCGACCAAGATCTTCCGCAACGAGGAATTCAAGGGCGAGCCGCCCGCCGCCGCCGTGCGCGTCATGGACTGCATCGACTGCCACAACCGCCCCGCCCACGTCTTCCCGCCCGCCAACGAGGTCATTGAGCGCGCCATGGCCCTCGGCCAGATCGACCTCACGCTCCCCAACATCAAGCGCCACGCCGTCGCCGCCATGCTGCAGGAGGACATCGCGGCCTCCGCCGACGCGCCCGGCAAGATCGCCGACTACCTGCGCAACCGCTACAAGGACGCCGCCAACCTGCCCGCCACCATCGCCACCGTGCAGCGCCTCTACGCCGAGAACATCTTCCCCGAGCGCAAGGCCGACTGGCGCCAGTATCCCAACAACATCGGCCACAAGGACTGGCCCGGCTGCTTCCGCTGCCACGACGACAAGCACTCCACCGCCACCGGCGAGAAGGTGCGCGCCAGCGACTGCACCTCCTGCCACATCATCCTCGCGCAGGGCAAGGGCGCCGACCTCGCCACGCTCAGCGCCGCCGGCCTCGAGTTCAAGCACCCCAGCGGCGCCTACGACGACGAGCTGCGCTGCGCCGACTGCCACAACGGCGGCATCCAGGGCAAGTAGGCGGCCGCCGGCTGTGCTGGTTCGCAGTTTGACCCGGTCGGTTCGGCCGGGTAATGGGTTTTCATCCCCATCCTGCCCATGAACCACCCTGCCCACCACCATCTCCCCGTCGGCCTCTTTGGCGTCGACGATGCCATCGTCATCGCCGTGCTCGCCGTCATCATCGCCATCGCCCTCATTTCGATCGCACTCGACCTGAAGAAAATGCGCGACGACACGAAGCGCGCCGAGGCCCTCCGGGCCCAGCAGAAGGCGCTCGACGAACTCAAGGCCTTGGTGGATGCGCTGAAGGAGGCGGGCAGCGCGAACGCGGAGCAGTGCGCCGAGATGCGCCGGCTCTACGATGTCGCCGTGAGCGCGGGCGTGAACCAGTTCGTGCTGAAATCGATCAAGACCCAGATCGACAAACTCTGCCCGGGCTGACGCCTTGGCAACCGGCGGCAGACTTCAGCATTCCGGCTGCATGTGGCCGTCTTGGGTGAGCCGTGAAACGAGGCCGACCGCGGCGGGCAGACGGTCGCCCAGCTCGGTCGCGCCTTCCGCCTCCAGGTGTTCGAACTGAGGATGGGCGAAAATCGGCGCCTGAATCCGGTTTCCGCTTTCGCCCGTCGCGTCCTTGAGCGCGCCCGCGAAGCCGGCGATGAGGCGGTTCATGCCCCCGACCTCGGCGAGAAGTCGCTTCTCGTCGCGGCCCGGCCAGTAGCCGCCCTCGTCGTTGATCCGCACCGTGGCGCCGGCCTGTTCCCACAGGAGGACCAGGTCCACGACGGCGCGGTGGCACTTCAGGAAGTGCTCCGTCCCGTGCCGGCTGGCGTATTGGGTCTTGCAAAAATCCGACCACGCCCAGCCGCTGCAACCGGTCGCCAGCGAGCGCCGGCCCGCCCGGATGCGCGCGGGGTAAAGCGCCAGCCCGAACGCCGCCGATTCGCAGCCCTCCCCGGGATGCACCGTGAACATCCAGCCGCACTTGGGCGGCACGTCGTGATAGAGGGAGTTGTGCTCGTCCTGTTTTTCGATCACCAACTGACAGGCGGAGGGGTGGGCCGGGTCAACCGGTTGAACCGGGTTGATGCGGGCCAGCTTGTTCCGCCGCACCAGCGCGGCCGCGCGGCGATGGAGCGTCCGCACCAACGCCTCGGCCGGGCCGGGTTTCAGTGCGCCGGAAAATTTCCAAGAATAGTGGATAGTAAGACCCATGGCTAGGACCCCTTGGGTGGGTCTTCCTTGGCGTAGATGTGGCCGGCGTCGAAGGCGCTGCGATTGCCGAGTCGATAATTATTCATCTGATGAGAGGATTGGTGTCAGAGATGAAACGCCTCTGCCGCTAGTTCATCAACGGCTGCTTGATTTTGCGAACCGGAAGCTGCAGCGAGTCGCGACACTAAGTCCTTTTTCAATGAATCAAAAAGCGGGAGCCGGACTTTTCTTAAGACTTGGGCCTGATACCGGAGAGAGCCTCCCCGCATCTGCACCGAGTGCGCACGAATTTGCTCCAACACAAATGTGCTCCGGAGGAGCGCTTGCAGTGCTCTTAGGTTCCACCCATTCGAAGTGATCCAATAGACATTATGGTGCGGATAGAAGTTGCCGGCATCGTAACCGATGACTCCACCGGCCTGTATATCGGGGAGCACGAGCTTGGGCGTATGGGTTAGGCTGTGAATGATACGGTCGATGGTCCGATACCATGCCTTGGGGCGCTTCTTAGCGACGTGACGTTTCTCAAGCAGAGTCCGGTGTCTTTCAAGATACGCCGCCAATTTTGGGAAGGCCAAAAGATCTTTCAGGCCGGTGGCCGAACCATCGTCGTAGGGGTCGACCAAGTGGTGCCCTGACCAATTTATTTTGGCGGGCGTGATGTCCTCCGCCATGACCAGCGGCAGTTGGCATGACTCCTCGATGTCGTTTGATTTTGACGTCAGGATGTAGACGTCGTCGGCGCCGGTTGCGACTCCGATGCCAACGGTCGTGTTGGGTGCGCTCTCTTCAAGAGTGGGGAACCGATTCGCGAGTTTCATCAGCCTGTCGAAAGTTTCGCGTTGGGTGGCAATCCACGCCGAGCCATCCTGATACCATTCATGAAAGCGGACCAGTTTCGCATCACCGAGTTCGTCACCGTTTTTGGGGCGCAACGCCGCCAAAGTGGTCGGTTCGATATCGTCCAACGTTGCTGCAAGGGTCGGTCCTCCCAGTGCATTATCGATGACGGTGATGCATGGATACGCGGAGACCACGTTCGTGAAAGGCTGCGTGTGTTCGAGGTTCAGATAATAGCGGACTCGGTATTCGCGGGCGATTAACTCCCTGAGTCGGCGTCCATAGAGATTCTTGGTGAAGCGATTGGCGCAGATGTAGGCAAGGCACCCATCGGCCGCCAGTAGGCGTAGGCCTTTCTCGAAGAACGCGATATACAGGTCGGCCCGGTCCGCGCAGGTGGGGAAAAGAAGGCGATAACGCTGGAGAATAGTCGTAGGCAGATCCTCGATCCGAACATAGGGCGGATTTCCAACCACAAAATCAAAACGCTCCGCCCAATTGGAGAGCAGGAAATCAGCATGGACGATCCACTGGCAGGCAAGGCTCTCCGCCCTGGTCGAAGGGCAACCCGCATCCTCCAGGGTTTTCCGAACCGACTGTCGAGCCAGTCTAACGAAGCTGCTGTTTAGGTCACAGGCACGAATGGCGTTAACTAAATTCGTGCTCTCCCAATCAATCGCGGGAGAGTGTTCGCGTTCTGAACTGAGCATGCGCTCGATCACGGCTCCGAGAAAAGCGCCATCACCACAGCTCGGTTCCAAGATGCGCTTTTGACTGAGGCGAGCGGCATCCGGTTTGTAGCCGGCCAAATCCAAAATCAGGGCGACAATTTCCGGTTTGGTGAATACCGCGCCAACCGGCTCGTGTGGTTCCTTGCCGTCCCACGCGTCCAGCCAAGTCGTTTCGAAAAGCTCCAGTTCCATGTTGGGTTCAAACGCAGCCTCGCAGATGGGCATGCAATGAAATCAGGAAGCTGCGGAACGAAAGCGTTTCCTTGGGCTCGGCATACTCACCACTTGCTCCCCGTGGAGCGAGAAGGAGGGAAGTCTTGGAGTATTTGCGTTCCAGAACCAAGCGTTCACAGAGGATCTCATAGCGCCGGGCGTAAGATGTCCCTTGGAAAACTGGGAACGGAGGGAATTGGCTGGGTTTCAGTCTCACTGGTCGCGTTGATTTCGGCGCCAGCTCCAACAAGAAAAAGTAACCGAGCCACGGTGTATCCGGTCCTAATGCGCCTTCACGGAAGGCCGTCCAGAAGTCGGTCGAATTGCCAATGGCCTCCTCGCTACGGTTGTTGAAGTTGTTCCCAAAACTGCCGACCTGCGATTTCAACTCGATGGCAGCGCAAAGCCGTCCATTACGCACCACCACCATATCCCATCGTTTCTGGGCTCGAAAATAACCGGGTAGGTCCAATCCTCTGTTTAGAAGTATTTCGTCTTCGGCGAATCCAGCAGCGAGTGCGACCTTCTCAATAATCTTCAACACACCGTTCAAATGCTGCCCAGCAGTTACTTCACTGCGTGTGCCTGAATCTTTGGTTCCCTTGTTTCTCTGTCGTTTGGATTGCCCACCCCGGCTGCGCCAGTAAGCGCGAATAGCCAAACATGTTTCCCTGTGAAGCTCAGGGTCAGTCCAAGGGAATGGGATATTGTCCGACATATTCCAAAAAGAAGTGATAAGGTGCCGGTAGATGAGTCAAACTCTAGACTCGGTGCGAGGGCAGGACGGGCCGCATTTGCGACGACCACTACTCTAGTAGACAGAGAAATCGCGAAGGGATTCGCAAAATTGTTCGGGTTTAGTGTCGAGGGGGTAATCGCGCGTGACCTGTCCGCCCTTTGTGCGTGGGCTTGAGGGCGAAGGGCGCCGGCATGGGATGCGGCGAAAGCAGAGCGGGAGCAGGGGCGGGCGGCAAGCCTCCGGTGGGGCGCAACCCGGTCCTCGTTCGCAAGATACGCCCATCCCCGGGCAAGGCCCGCGCAGCCGCGCGGACGCGACCGTGCCATACTCGCCGTGGCACCATGAAAACGTCGCGTCATCCCGTCCGGTTGGCGGTGTGGTGGCTCGCCTGCGCCCTCGGTTCATGGGCCGCGGCCGCTGAAACCCCGGCTGAGAAGAAACCCGCGCCCGCCGTGCCCAACAGCGAGTGCATGGACTGCCACGAGGCCGAGTTCAAATCGCGCAGAAAGGGGCTGCCCAAGGAGTGGGTGGGCGTGCGGCCGGAGCTTTTCGCCAAATCCGCCCATGCGGCGCTGCACTGCGTCGAGTGCCACCACACCATCACGGAGCCGGAGCACCCCTCGAAGCTGCCCGACGTGCAGTGCGCCTCCTGCCACGATCGGGCCGTGAAGGAGTTTGCCGGCAGCATCCACGGCGTCCCGCGCGAAGGCGGCCGGCCGCCCGCCGCCACCTGCGCCACCTGCCACGGCGGCAACGCGCACGAGCTGCTCCCCGCCAAGCACGCGGATTCGCCGGTCTCGAAATTCAACCTCCTGACCACCTGCGCCAAGTGCCACGAGGACGAGAAGGTCATCGCCGAGCTGGGCATCCGGAGCCATGACGCGGTCCGGAACTTCCGCGACAGCATCCACGGCCTCGGCCTCTACAAGATGGGGCTGAAGGTCGCGCCCTCCTGCAACGACTGCCATGGCGTGCACGACATCCGGTCGGCGAAGGACGTCGCCTCCCACACGCACAAGAGCCACCTCTCGGCCACCTGCACGGCCTGCCACGTCGGCGTGGACAAGACCTTCGCCGCCAGCGCGCACGGCGCCGCCTTGGCCAAGGGGGAGGAGAAGGCGCCGGTCTGCACCGATTGCCACTCCGCCCACCGCATCGAGCGGCCCGCCAACGGCCGCTTCAAGCTGACCAGCGACCGGAGCTGCGGCCAATGCCACGAGGCGCAGCTCGCCAATTACCACGAGACCTACCACGGCAAGGCCATGGCGCTGAACCGTCCGGGCGCCGCGCCCGCCGTCGCCGCCTGCTACGACTGCCACGGGCACCACGATGTGTTCGCGGCCGACGACCCGCGCTCGCGCCTGCACCAGGCCAGCATCGTCAAGACCTGCGCCGAGTGCCACGCGGGGGCCAACCTCAGCTTCACGCAGTATCAGGCGCACGCCGACCCGCACGACGGCGAGAAATATCCGCTGCTCAACAAGGTCTTCGTGCTCATGACCTCGCTGCTCATCGGCGTGTTCGTCTTCTTCACCTTCCACACGCTGTTCTGGCTCGGGCGCATGGTGCGCAACTACCTCAAGGATCCCGCGGCCTTCCGCGCCGAGCGGGCCGCCGCCCACGAGGATCCCGAGATGTTCCGCCGCTTCACGCCCTTCGAGCGCTTCCTGCACATGCTCGTGGTCACCAGCTTCCTCGCGCTGGTCGTCACCGGCATGCCGCTCAAGTTCTACTACACGGACTGGGCGAAGGTGATGTTCAACCTCCTCGGCGGCCCCGAGGCCGCCCGGACCCTGCATCACCTCGCGGCCATCGTCACCTTCGGCTACTTCGCCCTGCATCTCGGCAGCCTCGCGCTGTCGTTCTGGCGGAACCGGCGCGCCGTGCTCAACCCCGCCACCGGCCGCTTCGAGCTGCGCCGCGTCTGGGACGCGCTTTTCGGGCCCGACTCGATGGCGCCGTCGCTCCAGGACCTCCGCGACCTCCGGGCGCATTTCCAGTGGTTCATCGGCCGCGGCGAGAAACCGCAGTGGGACCGCTGGACCTACTGGGAGCGCTTCGACTACCTCGCCGTCTTCTGGGGCGTGGCGATGATCGGAGTTTCCGGCCTCGTCCTGTGGTTCCCCGTCTTCTTCACGAAGTTCCTGCCCGGCTGGGCCATCAACATCGCGCATGTCATCCATTCCGACGAGGCCCTGCTCGCCGCGGGTTTCATCTTCGCGTTCCACTTCTTCAACACCCACTTCCGCCTCGATCGGTTCCCGATGGACATGGTCATCTTCTCCGGCCGCATCACCAAGGCCGAGATGCTGCACGACCGGCGCAAGTGGTATCGCCGCCTCCTGGCCACGGGCCGGCTCGACGAGCACCGCGTCGTGCCCGACGACTGGGAAAGCCGCCGCCCGCTCTACCGGGTGCTCGGCTTCGTCTTCGTCGGCACCGGCCTGACCCTGCTCGGGCTCATGATCTACGCCTTCCTCACCCGCCTCGGGGCGTGACCGCCATGCGCGCGCCGCAATTCCTCGACGACATCCTCATCGGGCTTTTCCGGTTCAACACCCGGGGCTTCCTGCGCATGCGGGAGACCGACGGCGCCGTGCCGCCGCCCCCCGCGGGCGGAGGCTGCTACCTCTACGTGCACATCCCGTTCTGCGAAGTGCTGTGCCCGTTCTGCTCGTTCCACCGGGTGCAACACTGCCCGGCGCAGGCGCAGCCGTATTTCAAGGCGTTGCGGGAAGAGATCATCCTCTATCACCGGGCCGGCCACCGCTTCGAGGGCGCGTATTTCGGCGGCGGCACGCCCACCATCGAGCCGGCCGAGCTGGTGCAGACCATCCGCCTCGTGCGCACGCTCTTCCCCGTGCGCGAGGTCTCGGTGGAGACCAACCCGAAGGACCTCACGCCGGAGGTGCTCCAGGCCCTACAGGACTGCGGCGTCACGCGGCTGTCGGTGGGCGTGCAGAGCTTCGACGACACGCTGCTGCGCGAGATGGGCCGCCATGAGAAATACGGCGGGGGCGCGGAGATCTTCGCGCACATCCGGCGCGCGGCCCGGCGCTTCCCCACGGTCAACGTCGACCTGATCTTCAACCAGCCGCACCAGACCCTCGCGTCGCTCCGGCACGACCTCGACCTGGCGCGCGCCTCCGGCGCCAACCAGATCTCCTGCTATCCGCTCATGACCTCGCCCGCCGTGCTCAAGCGCATGGCGGCCACCATGGGCCGGCCCGACCGCCGCCGTCTGCGGCATTTCTACGACGCCATCCACCGCAGCCTCGGCTGGGACTACACCCCCGTCTCCGCCTGGTGTTTCGCCCGCCAACGCGGCACCGCGGACGAATACATCGTCAACACCGAGAACTACGTCGGCGTGGGCAGCGGCGCCTTCAGCTACCTCGACGGCACGCTCTATGCCACGACCTTCTCCCTGCGCGCCTACGTGGAACGCGTCGCGCGCGGCCTCACGGGCCTCACGGCCCGGCACCCGCTCAGCGCGATCGAGCGCATGCGCTACACGCTCCTCGTGAAACTCTTCGGGCTCGAGCTGGATTTCCAACGGGCGGGCGCGCGGCACGGCCGCGGGTTCTTCGTGCGGCTGCTGGGCGAGCTGCTGACCCTGCGTCTTCTCGGGGCGGTCGAGCGCGGCCCGCGCGGCTGGGTGCCCACCATGCGCGGCCGCTACTGGCTGATGCTGATGATGTCGGAGTTCTTCGAGTCGGTGAACGCCTACCGGGACGAGATGCGCAAGCGCGTCGCCTCCGACAACGGCCAGGCGGCGGAGGGCTTCGACCGCCTGAAAGAACACCGGAGCGACGCGCCCGCCGCCGCCTGAGCGGAACGCCCGGCTCATTTTTACCCCATGAACACCGACCCCGATCCTGGCGAACGCCTCCTGCAGGAGAGGCTGGAGGCCATCGAAAGACGTTTGGCGGCCCTGGAGGCCGGGTCGCTGAACCGGCCGGTGATCCCAGCAGCCGCGGCCGCAGCGGTCCCGCCCGTGGCGGTCCGGCCATCCCAGCCGCAGAGTTCCGCCTCGATTGGTGAAGAGCTGGAGTTCGAGGTCGGACAGAACTGGTTCGCGCTGGTGGGCATCGTGGCCGTGGTCGCCGGCCTGGGCTTCATGCTGGCCCAGCCATGGAGCGGTTTGCCGCAATGGGTTCCGCCCGCGGGTGGGGCTGCGGCCGGCGTTCTGCTGCTGGTCCTGGCTTCGCGCTGGCGGGGCACCTACGAACTTGTGGCGCGCTTCTTCTGGGGCGGCGGTCTCGCCGTGATCTACTTCTCCGTGGTCCGGCTGTTTTTCTTCGGCCAGCCGTCGGCTTTGCCCGCGGACGCGGCCTGGTCCGGCGTCGGCCTGTTCGCGGCCGCCGTGGCTGTCGTGGCCGTGGGATATCACCGGAACTCGATCTGGCTGGCGGGGCTGGGATTGTTCGCCGTGGCCGCGAGCAGTCTCATCCTCGGCGGCAGCGGCGCAACCTGGACGGGATTGCTGCTCATGGCCGGCCTCGTGGCATTATTGGTGGCCCGGCGGAATTGGGATGCGCTGCTCGTGCCCGGCACGGTGTTGGGGCCGCTGGTCTATGCCATGTGGATGCTCAACGCGCCGCAACTGGGCCGGGCGCCACGGCTTGTGGCCGACGGCGGCGCCGGACCGGTGGTGCTGCTCGTGCACGTGGGGATCATCGCGGCGGGCTACATGCTGCGGAGGGGCGTGAAGACCGAGGGGCCGTTGCTCGGCGTCGGCAGCGCGTTGAACTGCGCGCTGGGCTACGGCGTCTTCCTGCTGCACACGGTCGGCGCCTATCGCGGCGCGCTGGCAGAGCTGCACGCGGCGGGTTTCGCGGTGTTTCTCGGGATCGCCATCGCGTTCTGGCTGCGCGCGCAGAGCCGCGTCGCGACCTTTTTCTACGCGATGACCGGCTACATGGCGCTGAGCATCTCCATCCTGAAGGCGGTGAACGGCGCGGAGGTCTTCGTTTGGCTCTCAGTGCAGAGCGTGGTGGTGGTGGCGACCGCGATCTGGTTCCGGTCGCGCTTCATCATCGTGGCGAACTTCCTCATCTACGTGCTGATCGTGCTGGGCTATATGGTGGCGGTGAAGGCGGAGAGCGGCATCAGCCTGGGCTTCGGCCTGGTGGCGCTGGCCAGCGCGCGGATCCTGAACTGGCAGCAGCAGCGCCTGGAATTGAAGACCGAACTCATGCGCAACGCCTACCTTGCGAGCGCGTTCGTGGTCTTCCCCTACGCGCTCTACCACCTCGTGGAGGGCAAGCTCGTGGCCCTGGCCTGGGTGGGGCTCGCCCTGTTCTACTATCTCGCCAACCTCATCGTGCGCAGCCCGAAGTTCCGCTGGATGGGCCATGCGACCCTGTTGCTGACGGCGCTGTATCTGGCGATCGCGGGCACGAGCCGGTTCAGCCCGGCCTATCGCGTGCTCTCCTTCCTGGTGTTGGGCATGGTCCTGCTGGTGGTGTCGGTGATCTTCACACGCCTGCGGAAGCGCCGTGAGTCCGGCGGGTCACCGCCGGCGCCTCGCTGAGGATTCGGCAGGTGGAGCTATCCCGAAAGCCGCTCACCGGTCTTGGTGGGCAGCGACCTTGGGCGCGCCGAAAAAAACAATAAGCGCGCTTCAGCCTTCGCCAAGGCGCTCCGGCCTGACAAGAGCGCGCTGCCCCACGACAGAAAGCCGGCTCAGCCGCAGCACCCACCGCCGCAGGTGTGCGGCATCATGGGCAGGAGCGGGGCGGCGGGCACGGGTGGCGTGAAGCCGGGGTCGATGCCCGAGCCCAGCTGGTCGGCGAGCGCGCACACCGTCTGGTAATAGGTCTCGCGGTCGAGCCCGAGCGCGGCGGCGGCGAAGGTCTCCGCCTCCTCATGCCCGGCGAAGCCGCCGTAGTTCACGACGACGAGCTGGTAAAGGGCGAGGAAGGGCACCTGCGAGAGGTTCGTCATGAACATCGGGTGCACGCAGAGGCGGAACCCGTTTTCGGGTGATTCGCCGAGGGGCTCGGGCCAGGCGAACTCGCCCGGCTGGAGCGGCCCGGCGTCGAAATCGATGGTGACCGGATAACGCACGAGGGTGCGGTCCTCGAGGATCTGGAGCAGTTCCTTCCAGCCGATCTGCGGGCCGAAACGGGCGAAGATCTCCGCGCCGCGCTCGGCCACGTGGCCGGTGAGCGACTGGCGGGCGTCGGCGGCGGTGAGGTGGCGGGACATCAGGAGCGGACGGGCGCGGCGAGGGTCCGGTCGGCCTCGTCGCCCTCGATTTCGGGCTGTCCCTCGTTGGCCTTGGTCAGGCGGCCCTGCATGATGGGCACGGCCATGCGCAGGAACACCGTGTAGCAGGCGAGGCCCGCGGCCCAGATGCCGAGGCAGATGAGGGTTTCGTTGAGCGTCGGCGTGTATTCGACGATGGCGCCGAGCGGGGTGGGGATGAAGCCGGGGATGACGAGGCCCATGCCCTTCTCGATCCAGATGCCGACGATGCAGCACACGCACGCGACATCGAGCCACTTGAGGCTGCGGCTGATCGGGAGGATGAGCAGCACCATGCCGATGAGGTTCAGGGCCACGGCCGTCCAGATCCAGGGCACGAGCGCGTGGTTGCCGTGCAGGCCGAGGAAAAGGTATTTCGAGGAGGCGACGTGGAGGTTGCCCGAGTAGAATTCCTTGAACACCTCGTTCGCGAGCAGGAACACGTTGATGATCATCGAAACCTGCACGATGCCGCGCAGCGTGAGCAGGGCGTGATCGGTGATCATGAGCCGCTCCGACATGCGGGCGCGCACGACCTTGTCGACGGCCTTGGTCTGCATGAGGGCGCGCAGGTCGTCGGCGGAGAGGCGCAGCACCTCGGCCTCGGTCTCGGCGATGGCGGTGGCCATGCGCGGGGTGCCGTGCAGGGCCGAGACCTCGCCGAATTGCTCGCCCGGGCCGGCGGTGCGCGTGATGCGGCTGCGGCCGGACTCGGCGCGCTTCACGACCACGCGGCCGCGGATGACGAGGAAGGCGTAGGGCGAGGCCTTGCCCTGGCGCAGGAGCACGTCGCCGGGCGCGGCGACAAGGACCTTGGAGCGGGCCATGATTTTTTCCAACTCGGCGGAGGGCACGTCGCGCAGCTCGGGCAGCGACTCCAGGAGGGCCGCGATGTCCTTCGGGTTGGCGCCACGGTCGGGGCGCTCGCTGGCGTCCACGCCGCCCTCCAGATCGCGGGCGGAGCCGGAGGCGGTGGCGCGGCGGATGACCTGCAGCGCGAGGATGATGAGCGCGGGGCCGGCGGCGAAGGCGGAGGCGAGGAAACGCGGGCCGACGATGGCGGAGTTCCAGAACGGGCGGCCGCCGAGGCCGACATAAAGAAACGCGGTCACGGTGTGGATCGAGACGGCCCAGACGATGGCGATGAAGACGAACGGGATGTAGAACCACTTCGAGGGGCGCTTGCCCTGGTAGCGCGTGTAGAGCAGGTAGCCGCAGATGTGGACGTTGAGGATCAGGTAGCCGTTGAGCACGATGACGTCCCAACTGAGCATGGAGGCGGGGAAGTTGAACTCGCCGATGCCGGGGATGAGATGCCAGAAGCGGTCGGGCCGGCCGAGGTCCACCGTCACGAACGCGAGGCACATGAGGATGGCGGCCACGGCCAGCAGTTCGCCGAAGATGACGAGGTCGTGCAGCTCCTCGTTGTCGTAGATGTAGACCGGGATGACCATCATCACGGCGGCGGCGGCCACGCCGACGAGGAAGGTGAAGTTGGCGATGTAGACGCCCCAGGAGACCTCGTCGCTCATGCCGGTGACGACGAGGCCGTGCACGAGCTGCTTGCAGTAGGCGTTGAGGCCGAGGAGCGCGATGAGGGTCAGCGCGCCCATCCAGGCGTAGTAGCGCCAGTCGCCGACGAAGGCGATGCGGACGCAGCGCTGGAGGAAGATGAGGTAGTTGCGCGCGGCCGTGATCATGGCTTTGTCATCGCGAGCCCGACCGATGTCGGGCGTGGCGATCCATTCTGGTGGATTGCTTCGTCGCTGCGCTCCTCGCAATGACGCGGCACAAAGGTGAAGGAGGGATGAGGCGTCATTTGTCGAAGTAGTAGAAGAAGCGGGGGGAGGTCCCGAGCTCCTCCTTGAGCTGGATGAAGACGCGCTTGGTGCGGAGGATGTAGGAGACCTCGCTGTCGGGATCGAGGATGTTGCCGAACTTGCGCGCGCCGACGGGGCAGACCTCGAGGCAGGCGGGGTAGCGGCCGGCGCGGGTGCGCTGGATGCAGAAGTGGCATTTTTCCATCACGCCCTGCCGGCGCGGGCGGTTGCCGAGGTAGGCCATGTCGGGGTTGAGCCGATCCTTCGGCACCTCGGGCTTGGTGAAGTTGAAGCGCCGCGCGAAATACGGGCAGGCGGCCTCGCAGTAGCGGCAGCCGATGCACCAGTCGTAGTCGATGACGGTGATGCCGTCGCTCTCCTGCCAGGTGGCGTGCACGGGGCAGACCTTCACGCAGGGCGGGTTCTCGCACTGCTGGCACTGCACGGGCATGTAGAAATAGCCGGGATCGGGCACCTTGGCGTCCGTATAGTGGTGGTCGCCCTTCTCCATGTCGAAGGTGCCGTGCGGCATCTTGAGCACGCGGATGTATTGGATCTCGGGGTTGCGCGACTGGTTGTTCTCGGCGACGCAGGCGTGCACGCACTTGCGGCAGCCGATGCAGCGCGTGAGGTTGAGGCAGTAGACGAACTCGACGCCGTCCATCGGCTTGAGGTCGCGCACGTGGGGGCGCACGCCGTATTCGCGCTCCACCTGGCGCTCGATGCGGCCGAGGACGCGCTGCATGTCCTCCGGCGTCATCTCCTTGTAATACTTCTGCATGAACTCCTCGACGGAGGTGAAGTCGCTCAGCTCGCGCAGCGGGGAGAGGCTGGCCGCCAGCGCGCTCAGGCCGGCGAAGGCCGCGGTCGAGCGCAGGAAGCTCCGGCGGTCCATGTCGCGCTTGGCGGGCGGGGCGGGGGGCTGTTCCGGGAGCGGCATGGCTAGTGGGCGGCGGGCTTGCCGGGGCGGAGAAGGTTGGGGCCGGGGGCGGGCTCGCGGCCGGGGATGCTCGGCTGGTGCGGGTTGTGGCAGTTGACGCAGTCGAGCCGGTGGAAGGACTGGCCGTTGCGCCGGTCCCAATGGCCGTTGGTCCGCCCATGCACGCCGCCCTCCCAGTCGCGCAGCGTGGGGCCGTGGCAACTGCCGCAGAGCTGCGTGCTCTGGTCCCACCGCAGCTCGGGTCCGGCGCGCACGTGCAGGGTCTCGAGGTTCGCCTCGTTGTGGCAGTTGTAGCAGAGATTGTTCCGGTTGTGCGAGCCGTGGGCCATCACGATGTTCTCGTGCTCCTCGGGGATGATGACCTTGCCCGTGGCGTCGAGTTTGACGGGCGGCGGCTTGTCCTTCTCGTGGCAGACGTAGCAGTCGAAGTCCGACAGGTCCTCCTTGGCGCGCACCAGGTCGGCGTAGGAACGGCGCGAGGCGGTCTGGTCGAGGAACTTCACGTCCACCAGCGGCACGCGGGCGGGCAGGTCGGGCCGGCCCCAGAGGTCCAGGACGAAGGCGCCCGCGAGTCCGAGGAAGAGCACCGTCGAACCGACGAGCGCGAGGGTGATCCGCCGCGATTCCACCGGGTCCCGGGGCGGAGGCTGGACGGTCGGCGGCATCGGCGTGGGCGAGGCGCGCGGGCGCGGGTTACTTTTTCAAGCCCCGCACGTAGGCGACGAGGGCCTTCATCTCGTCGTCGCTCAGGTCCTCGATGGGTTTCATCTTCTGCTTTCCGTTCTCGTCCTTCAGGCCCTCCTTCATGGCCTTGAAGGCGTCCTCGTCGGTGAACTTGCCCTGGTAGGCGGCGTCGGTGAGGTCCTTGATCTTGAGCTTCTTGCCCTGCTTGGTTTCGCCCTTGCCATCGGCGCCGTGGCAGGAGGCGCAGTGGTTTTCCCAGTTGGCGGTGGCATCGGCGGCGGAGGCCCAGGAGCAAAAAGCCAGCAAAGCGGCGGCAGGGAGCAGTCGTGATTTCATGGTGGGATGGAGCAGGGTTGAGGTTTGCCCCAGTATGCCAGCCGCCGGGCGGAGCGCCTACCGCCCGGTTGCGCACCACTGCGCATATCTTGCCGGCCGCATCGGGACCGGCGCGTTGAAACGAGACTACGCTCAGGCTGCGGCCGGCTGGCCGGCGAAGCTCCGCCATTTCTCCAGCGGGACCAGCGCGAGCGCGATGATGGCCAGCTGCGAGAGGACAAAGCCGATGAGCCAGTAGAAGGCGG
The DNA here is from genome assembly GCA_964601365.1 of uncultured Opitutaceae bacterium. Classification (GTDB taxonomy): domain Bacteria; phylum Verrucomicrobiota; class Verrucomicrobiia; order Opitutales; family Opitutaceae; genus Didemnitutus. The sequence goes on from CAZRNE010000019.1 coordinate 52,363, forward strand.
CGTCCATGAAGCCGTAGCTGTGCAGGCCGACGCCGAGCATGTTGGTGCCGAACCAGCTCCAGCTCGTGACAACGTTGCCGAACACGGCCATGGCCATGAGGCCGCGCTGCTTCACCATGCCGCCCCAGCGGGCGTGCAGGATGACGGCGTTCCAGATGACGATGATGAGGGCGCCGTTCTCCTTCGGATCCCAGCCCCAGAAGCGGCCCCAGCTCTGGTCGGCCCAGATGCCGCCGAGCACGGTGCCGACAAGGCTGAACAATGTGGCGAAGCACACGATGCCGTAGACCATGCGGGTGAGGGCGTCGGCGGTGCCGCGGTCGAGCGAGCGCGTGAGCAGTCCGCGGAAAATGTAGACGATGGCGAGGAAACCGGCGAGGTAGGTAGCGGAGTAGCCGAGGGTGATGACGACGACGTGCGTCGCCAACCAGAAGTTGGAGTCGAGCACGGCGCGCATCATCTCCATGGTGTCGGTGGAGGTGAGCGAGAGGAAGTGCGCGATGATCAGGGTGGCGAAGCCGATGAAGCCGCCGGCGGCGCTGCCGATGCCGTTGCGGAAGTAGCGCTCGAGCACGAGGCACAGGGCCACGGCGCCCCAGCCGACGCCGAGGGCGGAGGAGTAGAGGTTGGTGACCGGGGCGTAGCCGCCGATCCACATGCGGGCGGCGATGCCCGCCGTGGTGGCAATGAAGGCGAGCAGCGTGACGTAGAAGGCGCCGCGGGCCAGCTCCTGCGGCCAGACGAGCCACGAGGCGACGGCGAGGAGGAAGGCGAGGACGTAGAGATTGAGGCTGCTGTAGAACGGGGCGGCGGTGTTGAAGCGCGCCTCGACGTCGCTCTTGCGCATGGCCTCGGGGTAGCGCTCGGCGATCTTGTCGTGGAAGATGGTGACGACCTCGTTGAACTGCCTGGCGTCGCCCTTGCGCCAGGCGTGGCCGAGGACGGCGTAGGCGAGGGCGGTGGGGTCGATGCGCCCGCTGGCGAATGAGCCCATCAGGGCCTGGCCCGTGGTCTGCCAGTGCGTGGGGTCGGGGTCGTCGGCGGGGGGCGGGATGGTGCGCAGGTAGCCCATCTGCTCGAGATAGGTGAAGCGGTCAGCCATCTCGCGCATGGCTTTGACGGCCTCCTCGCTGTGGGGCTCGCCCTTGCGCTTGGCCTGGAGCGCGGCGAGGCCGGCGGGCAGGGCCTTGTCCATCGCCATCAGCTCGGTGAGGAAGTCGGGCGAGTCGGGCAGCTGCACGCTGTTCTTGAGCTGGAGGTAGAGGATGACGCGGTCGCGGACGCTGATGACCTGCTTCTGGAAGGGATTGCGCAGCTGGGGCTCGGTCGGCTCGGCGAGGCGGGCCTGGCGGTCGAGCTCGGGCAGGCCGTCGCGGAGCTGCGCGTAGGAGAAGCGCTTCTTGCCGGCGCCGTCCTCGACCTTGAGCTTCATGAGGTCGAGCACCTCGTGGTTCTCGATCAGGAAGTGCTGGTAGGTGTCGGCCTTGTCGGGGGCGAACATCACATCGGCCAGCCACTCGACGGGCAGGAGCGTGCGGCCGTCGGGGGTGACGAGGCGCTGGCGGCCCTGGATCATCAGCAGCGAGGTGCGGGCGACGGTGTCGAGTGGTTTGATGCGGCCGTTGACGAGCACGGGCACGCGGCCGAAGCCGCGCAGGTCGAGCGGCGCGGTGGGGGTGCGGTCGCGCAGCGTGGAGGCGAGATAGAGCGCGCCGAGGAGCAGGCAGGCGAGGGGAAGGAAGCGTTTCATGGGAGTCCTTTAACCACGGATTACCCGGATAAGACGGATGGAGCGCATAGGACGGAAGAATCCGTGGACATCAGTGTGATCCGTAGTGATAAAATTCAGGCGGCGGCGGGTTGGGCGGAGCGGCGGCGGATGAAGTCGCGCAGGCTGAACCCGAACTGGAGGCACAAGCCGAGTCCCATCATCACGCAGGCGATGTAGGGCAGGAGCCAGCCGGGGTTGCGGACAACCTGCAGGATGGTCGTGCGGTCGTTGTTGTCGAAACCCGCCTGGTAGAACGTCAGCCCACCGTAGCGCAGCGGGTTGTTCATGAAGATGAGGACCTCGCGGTCGTCGCGGCCGTCGTCGCTCTTCACACGGACGCGGCTGGAGAAGTTGCGGGGGATCTCGGTGCCGGGGTATTTGTCGTGGGAGAACTTGAGCAGGGTGACGGAGAAGGGCTTGTAGGTGCGCTGGGAGCGCAGGGTCAGCTGCCACTTGCGGCCCTGGTAGTCGAAACCCTGCGCCACGTTGAGCTGGGGCGAGACGAGCCAGGTGCCGAGCGGGCCCTCGGGGCCGACGACCTCGACGATGGCGCCGGGGACGTTGCGCTCGTCGGGCTTGTAGGTCATGCGCAGGGGCTGGAGCGCGAGGCGCGGGCCCACGCCCGCCGTGGCGGTGGGGAACTGCGCTTGGGCGGCCGGTGGCAGCGAGTCGCGCATGACGAGGTTGCTGTTGGGGAAGTATTCCTTGATGCGCACCTGGAAGGGCAGCTTCGGGTGCTGCACGGTGGCGTGGTCGGCGAGCAGGGCCTCGGGCAGGGCGACGACGTCGTCGTAATCGGGCGCAGTGGTGTCGAGAAAGGCGAGTTCGTGGCCGCGGAACGACTCCGAGTATTTCTTGGTCTCGCCCTCGTCGAGGCGCATGAAGCTCTCCTTCTGCAGGAGGCCGGTGAGCAGTTCGCCGACGAGCAGGAGGATGAGGCCGGCGTGGGCGAGCTGGATGCCGGATTTCTTCCAGCTGAGCTGGAAGCGGTAGAGGTGGGCGGCGACGAGGTTGATGAGCAGGAGGCCGCCGACGAAGTAGCCGCCGGGGAAGACGGGGATGGCCACCTCCGTGCCGGGCAGGCGCCACATCACGAAGAAGCTGCGGAAATACTTTTCCTGCACGGCCCAGATGCCGAGGTTGACCTGGTCAAGCGTGGCGACGAAGACGAGGATGAGCGAGAACAGCAGCAGGGCGACCGTGAGCTTGAGCGACACGAAGAAGTCGCGGAACTGCTCGTAGAGAGTGGGCGTGGGCATGGTCATGGCGCTTGGGGTGGAACCAGCACTCCGTGCTGGTTCAGCCCGCACGGAGTGCGGGCTCCACCGGAATAATTCGAAAGAAATTCAGCAGGCTGTGTCATGGCGCTTTGACGGTGCGGAGGAAGGCGAGGTAGGCGGCCTTTTCGCGGGCGACGAGGGCGTCAGGGCCGGTGAGCTTGAAGAACCAGGAATTGCCGCCGTAGGTGGTGATGCCGCCAAGCATGCGGGTGGGTGTGCCGCCGGCCGTGCCGAGGTAGTCCACGACGATGAAGCTCAGGCCGTTGGACTCGAAACGCTCGAGATTCTTGGTGACCTCGTCGGCCGGCAGGGCGGGCAGGCCGATCTGGCCGCGCCAGCGGTTGAGGTTGGCGGGCAGGCCGCCGGTGTCGCCGGGGAAAGCCGTGATGGCCAGCTCGGCTTCGCCCTCCGGGCCTTTGATGGCATACGTGGCTTTCCGCATCGATCTGGCAGGCATGGAGGTCCAACTGTCCGGAGCGGTCCAAGTCAGGCCGGAGCCGGAGGCGGTGGGCACGGCGGTGTTGGCCATGTTCTGGTCCGCCGTGGGAGTGGTGGTGGCGGTGGACCCCGCCTCGATGGGCGGATGGCCGGGCGGGAGGTCGTTGGTGTTGGCCGGGGCGGAAGCGGCGGGCAAGGCCGCGGGAGCGGGGTCCTTGGGCGCGCGGTAGGAGGTGATTTCCCGGTCGCGGCAGCCGGCGGCTAACAAGGTAACCAGCGCTAAGCTGGCGAGTGCGTGGCGTGGATGGCGCATCGCCGCCACTAGGAAAGCAACCCGGGGGAAAGTTCAACCTTAAGCGGCCACGAAGCCAGCCCAAGGCCAGCAATAAGCAAAAAATGCACGGCGAATTAGCGTGCGCGGCGGCCTCCGACCGCTAAACCGGGCCCATGCGGATCACGCCGCTGGGCGACACGGCACTCATCATCGAGATCGGCGAAAAGATCGACGAGGCGACCCATCATCGGGTACAGGCGGCGACCCGGCTGCTCGATGCCGCCAAGCTGCCCGGGGTCTGGGAGGCGGTGCCGGCCTACACGACGGTCACGCTCTTCTATGATCCGCTGAAAACCGCCGCGGCGGCGGACGGGGACCCGGTGCTGTGGCTGAGCGCCAAGGCGACCGACGCCCTGGCCAAGTTGCCCCGTTCGGTCAGCGGGAAAGGCGGCCGGGTGGTCGAGATTCCCGTTTGCTATGGCGGGGAATTCGGGCCCGACCTCGAGGAAGTGGCGCAGCGCACCGGCTTGGCGCCGGAGGAAGTCGTGCGGCGGCACGCTGCGGCGGATTTTCTGGTCTACGTCATCGGTTTTGCTCCCGGCTTTCCCTACATGGGTGGATTGCCGGACGAGCTGGCCTTGCCGCGCCGGGCGACGCCCCGCACCAAGGTGCCGCCGGGCTCCATCGGCATCGTCAACGACCAGACCTGCATCTACCCGCTGGCCACGCCCGGGGGCTGGAACCTGATCGGCCGCACGCCGACGAGGATGTTCCGCCCGCAGCAGGATCCGCCGGCATTCCTGCAGGCGGGTGACCGCGTGCGTTTTCGCGCCATCACGCCTGAGGAATTCCGGACACTGGAGGCCGGCGCATGAAGACCTTGGTCACGAGTCTGTGTCATGCCGAGCGAAGCGAAGCATCGCGGTGGAACCTGCACTCCGTGCAGGTTAAGCCCGCACGGAGTGCCGGCTCCACCCTGACAAGCCCAGCATGGCTGGCATCTGAGTCGAGAGCCTGGATTCTGCGCTTCCTCCTTCGCCAAGGCTGCGGAGGACGGACCGCTCAGAATGACAGCCGTGGGGAGGCCGGCGCATGATCGAGGTGAGCAAAGCGGGCCTGTTGACCACGGTGCAGGACCTCGGGCGCCCCGGTTACCAGCGCCATGGCGTGGTGGTGGGAGGAGCCGTGGACGGATTCGCCGCGCGGGTGGCGAATCTGCTCGTCGGCAACGAACCGAATGCGGCCCTCATCGAGATGGCGCTGATCGGGCCGGAATTGAAATTCGCCGCCGATGCGCTCGTTGCCTGCTGTGGCGCGGAATTCGAGGCCAAGCTGGCCGGCGCGGCGTTGCCCAAAGACCGCCCCGTGCGGGTGGCGGCCGGGCAGGTGCTGTCCTTCGGGCCCGCCCGCAAGGGCGCGATGGCCTGGTTGGCGGTCGCGGGCGGCATCGACGTGCCCTTGGTGATGCAGAGCCGGAGCACCTACCGCCGGGCCGGGGTCGGCGGCCACGAAGGACGCGGCCTGATCCCCGGCGACAAGCTGAAGGTTTTTCCGGCGCCGGACCCGGCCCGGGAAAAACTGGAGAAGTTGGTGCGCGCCGGCCGCGTGGCGCCCGCGTGGAGCATCCGGCCGGAGGTGCTCGGCGTGCCTCCGTCCGCGGGGGAACTCCGGGCCATGCGCGGGCCGGAGTGGGACTGGTTCACGCCCGCGGCGCAGGCGGCGTTTTTCACGGAGCCGTTTCGGGTGACCAAGGACGCCGACCGGATGGGGCTGCGCCTCGAAGGCCGGCCCTTGGAACTCGCCGCCCCGCGCGAAATGATCTCGTCCGCGGTGAATGCCGGCGTCGTGCAGGTGCCGCCGGGCGGCCAGCCCATCGTGCTTTCCGCCAGCCGGCAGACCATCGGCGGGTATCCGCGCATCGCGGCGGTCGCCGCGGTGGATTGGGGTGGCATCGCCCAGCTCAAGCCCGGTGACACCGTGCGCTTCCGCGAGATCACGGTCGCGGCGGCGCAGGACCTGCTGGCCCAAAGGGAACGTGATCTGCAGCGCGTGCAGATGGGCCTGGCGAGGCTGCCGCTGTGATCATGGCGCGCGTGGACCTCAACTGCGACCTGGGCGAAGGTGCCGGCCACGACGCCGAGCTGATGCCGTTCATCACGTCGGCCAACATCGCCTGCGGCGCGCATGCGGGCGACGAGGCGACGATGCGGGCCACGGTCGCGCTCGCGCGAAGGCACGGCGTGGCGATCGGGGCGCATCCGGGCTTCGCCGACCGGGAGAATTTCGGGCGCATCGAGAAGGTCACCTCGCAGGATGAGGTCTACCAGCTCGTGCTCGCGCAGACGAAGGCCTTGCAGCGCGTCGCGGCCGGGGCGGGCATGAAGGTCGCGCACGTGAAGCCGCACGGCGCGCTCTACAACATGGCGGCGCGGAATTCGCTGCTGGCCGACGCGGTGGCGCACGCGGTCTACGAATGCGACCCGCGGCTCGTCCTGTTCGGGCTGGCGGGCAGCGCGCTCGGGCGGGCGGCGGAGCGCTGCGGGCTGGTGGCGGCGCAGGAGGTGTTTGCGGACCGGACCTACCAGCCGGACGGCAGCCTGACGCCGCGCGGCCAGGCGGGCGCGCTGATCACGGATGAGGCGGCCGCCGTGGCGCAGGTGCTGCGGATGGTGCGCGAGGGCAAGGTGCGCGCCAGCGACGGCAGCGACGTGGCCATCCGCGCCGATACCGTCTGCCTGCACGGCGACGGGGCGCATGCGGTGGCGTTTGCCCGGCGGCTGCGGGAGGAACTGGAAACAGCGGCTGTCACCGTGGAGGCGTTCCGGGCGTGATGGATTGGAAGCTCATCGGGCTGGCCGTGGTCGTCGCGGGGTTTGCCCTGCGGTTGAACGCCCTTGCGGTCATCTTCGTCGCGGGCGTGAGCACGGGACTGGCGGCGGGTTTTTCGTGGACCGAGATCATGGCGATGGTGGGCCGGTTCTTTGTGGACAACCGCAACCTGACGCTGCCGGTGATCCTGATGGTGCCGGTGGTGGGGCTGCTCGAGCGGCACGGCCTGCAGCAGCGCGTGGCCGCGCTCATCCGGCAGGCGAAGGTGACGAGCGCGGGGCAGGTGTTGTGGCTCTACCAGTGTTTGCGGGAGCTGACGAGCATGGTGGGCCTGAGCATCGGCAACCATGCATCGATGGTGCGACCCTTGATCGTGCCGATGGCGGAAGCCGCGGCCAAGGAAAGGGGCGGCGGCAAGCTGGCGCCGGCGGACTCGCAGACGATCCGCGCCCAGGCGGGAGCGGCGGAAAACACCGGCAACTTTTTCGCGGACGACATCTTCGTGGCCATCGGCGCGCTGCTGTTGATCAAGGGCTTCTTTGACACGGCGAAGATCGAGGTGTCGCTGCGGGACATCCAGCTCTGGAGCCTGCCCACGGCGCTGTGGGTGATGGCGGTGGGTTGGTGGCGGTTTCGGCGGTTGGACCGGCAGATCAGAAAAGACGGCCCGGTGCCGGGCACCGGCCCTGCAGGGAAGGAGGGCGCATGACCCTCCTCACGCTCAACGTCTTCTTCGTCATCGCGGGCCTGATCCTCGCGGCCATGGCGGTGCAAATCGCACGCGACGCCACGCATCCGACGCGGTGGGGCTCGGTGGCATTCTGGGGCTTGCTGGCGGCGATCATGCTCGGCGGCAAACAGGCGCCACCCGTCGTCGTCGGCCATGCCGTGGCGGTGATGGTCTTGCTGGCCGCGGTCAGACAGGTGGGGTTGCCACGGGCCGAGGAGCAGCCGGTGGAGGAATTGGAGCGTCGTGCCGGCGCGCTGGGCAACCGGTTGCTCCGGCCGATCCTGCTCGTGCCGTTGGTGGCGATCATCGGCGGCTACGCGCTGGGGGGCGTGCAGCTCGGCGGGGTGGTGCTGGCCGAGGCACGGACCGTGTCGGGCATTTCGCTCGGGCTGGGCTGTGTGCTTGCGCTGCTGCTGGCGGTGCGGACGACCAGAGAGCGGCCGGGGGTCGCAATCACGGAGGGAGGACGCTTGATCCAGGCGATCAGCTGGACGCTGATCCTGCCGCAAATGCTGGCAGGGCTGGGCGGGATTTTTGCCCAGGCCGGGGTGGGGGAGAACATCGCGCAGTTCGTGGCGTGGGCCCTGCCGGTGCAGAATCCGCTGGTGGCCGTGGTGGCCTACTGCCTCGGCATGGCGCTGTTCACGATCCTGCTCGGCAACGCGTTCGCGGCCTTCCCGATCATGACACTGGGTGTCGGCGTGCCGTTCATCATGCAGGCACATGGCGGCAATGCGGCCATCATGGGCGCGCTGGGGATGCTGAGCGGGTATTGCGGCACGCTGCTGACGCCGATGGCGGCGAACTTCAACCTCGTGCCGGTGCGGCTGCTCGAGCTGCGCGACGACTGGGCGGTGATCAAGGCCCAGGCGCCGTTCGCGGTGGCGATCTGGATTTTCAACGTGGCGTTGATGGCGCTGTGCGTCTATCGGTTCTGAGGCGGAAGCAGTCCACACGAAGGCCGCAATGATCGCAAAGACCAGAGCATGCCGGGGGCGCCCGCGCTTCCACCCCCTATCCGGATCAGCAACGACGACCGGCCGGCGCAAAAATCCCCGCCATGTTTTCGCCGCCCGCCATTTCTTCTTTGCCGACTTTGCGTTCTTGGTGTGAGAGTCTGGCGCAGAAATGAGAAAAGTGCTGCTGACCGGATTCGAGCCGTTCGACGGCCAGGCGATCAATCCGTCGGAGGAGATCGCGCGCGAGATCAACGATGCCACGATCGCGCGGCACAAGGTGGTGGGCGCGTTGCTGCCGTGCGTGTTCGGAGCGGCGCTCAAGGAGCTGAAGCACCAGCTCAAGCTGCACGATCCGGCGGTGGTGATCTGCCTCGGCCAGGCCGGCGGCCGGGCGGAAATCACGCCCGAGCGGGTGGCGATCAACATCGACGACGCCCGCATCGCCGACAATGCGGGCCAGCAACCGGTGGACAAGCCGGTCGTCAAGGATGGTCCCGCCGCCTATTTCAGCACGCTCCCCATCAAGGCGATCGTGCAGGAGCTGCGGAAGCATGACATCCCGGCGGCGGTGTCGCAGACGGCGGGCACCTTTGTGTGCAATCATGTTTTCTACGGCCTGATGCACGAGCTGGCGCTGCACCGGCCGGGCGTGCGCGGCGGTTTCGTGCATGTGCCGTTCGTGCCGGAGCAGACCAAGGATCAGCCCAGCCTGCCCTTCGAGCTGATGACGGCCGGCATCCGGCTGGCCATCGCCGCGGCCGTGGATTATCGCCGCGACCTCAAGGTGGCCGCCGGAGCCACCAGCTAGACCCGCCGGTGGCGGCGGCGGCGCCAGCCGAAGAAGCCGACGAGTCCGCCGAGAAACATCACACCGTAGGTGGAGGGCTCGGGGACGCGAGGCCGGATCTGGTTGTCCCAGCCGTCCCAACCGGTCTCCGCAGCGGTGAAGCCGGAGAAAGTGATCTGGTTCATCGGGGCGCTGCCCATCACGTCCTTGGTCGCGCCGGTCCAGTTGGTGGTGTAGAAGAAGTCGGAGGCGGCGGTCCAGTTGATGATGTTGAGGGTGACACCGCCGCTGATGGAAAAATTGGTGAGGTTGAGCGTGCTCACCCCGGAGAAATCGATGGTGGAGTTGCCGGTCACGCTGAGCGTGCCCACGGAGACGCTGACCCCGCTGAGCTTGAGCGTGCCGCCGGCAAGGGTGACGTTGCCAGTGCCGAGGGCCGAGGCATTCGAAAGGGTGAGGGTGCCGGCGCTCACGGTTACGCCGCCGGAAAAGGTGTTGGCGGCAGAGAGGATGAGCTCGCCCGCTCCGCTCTTGGTGAGCGAACGGGCGCCACCGGTCTCGTTGATGACGGAGGAAATGGTCAGGCTGCCGGTGCCGGCGATGTTCATGGCGGCATCGCCGCCGAGGGTGAGCGTGGTCATGGCCAATGACTGCGTGCCGCTGCTGCCGGCGGTGCGGGTGATGTCACCCGAGGTCAGGGTCAGGGTGCGGCTGCCCGTGCCGTTGATGATGCTGAAGTTGTCGTCGACGTTGTTGAACGTGATGCTGTTGGCGACCTGATCGCCCCGCAGCTCGATGTTGCTGACCGTGGCGTTGTCATCAGTCGCGTTGAACTGCACGTCCGTGGAGGAGATGGGCACGGCATTCGGGTTCCAGTTGTTGGCGGTGCCCCAGCGGTTGTTGCCGTTGCCATTGTCCCAAACCGTCTGCCCCGACAGAAGGCATGGCAGGAAAACAACAACCAGGACTGAGCGTAGGGAGATGCTCAGCCATCGAGGGTATCCTGTGGACCGTGTCTGCATGCAGCTGGCTTAACATGCAGGATATGCTCTTGGTTTTTTCTCGCCACGAGTGTTATGGCCCTAGGGGTATAGGGCCGAACAGGGCAACGGGTGCGCCGGATTTCAGGCCGCGGGACGGCCACGGACACGCCGCCAAGCCATCAAACCGGCCAATGCCCCGAAGAGCATCGCGCCGTAGACCGAAGGCTCCGGCACATGCGGGCGGATCTGGTTGTCCCACCCATCCCAGCCCGTCACGGATGCAGTGTAACCGGAGAACGTGATCTGGTTCATCGGGGCGCTGCCCATCACGTCCTTGGTCGCGCCGGTCCAGTTGGTGGTGTAGAAGAAGTCGGAGGCGGCGGTCCAGTTGATGATGTTGAGGGTGACACCGCCGCTGATGGAAAAATTGGTGAGGTTGAGCGTGCTCACCCCGGAGAAATCGATGGTGGAGTTGCCGGTCACGCTGAGCGTGCCCACGGAGACGCTGACCCCGCTGAGCTTGAGCGTGCCGCCGGCAAGGGTGACGTTGCCAGTGCCGAGGGCCGAGGCATTCGAAAGGGTGAGGGTGCCGGCGCTCACGGTTACGCCGCCGGAAAAGGTGTTGGCGCCGGAGAGAATGAGCTCGCCCGCGCCGCTTTTGGAGAGGGAGTAGGCGCCGCTGATCACCGAGGAAATGGTCAGGCTCCCCGTGCCGCCGATGTTCATGAGCGAATCGCCACCGAGGGCGAGTTCGGTCATGGCCAGGGTCTGTGAGCCGCTGCTGCCGGCCGTGCGGGTGATATCACCGGAGGTGAGGGTGAGGATGCGGCTGCCCGTGCCGTTGACGATGCTGAAGGTTTCGTCGAGGTCGATGGTTAGGCTGTTGGCGGAGCGGTTACCGCGCAGCTCGATCGTCGTGGGCAGATTGGCATCGTAGGTGTTGTCGAATATGATGTCGTCGCCCGCTCCAGGAACGCCATTGGGGCGCCAATTGCCGGCGCTGCCCCATCGGTTGTTGTTGGCGCCATGATCCCAGTAGATCTGCGCGCAGAGCACACCGGGGGAGAGCAGAAACCACAGCGCCCATACCCCTTGAATGCGGATGGGAGATACGAATGCCGAGGCTGTGTGGGACGTTGGCATCTCTACACACAGACGATACGTCCGAACGACCTTACATTAAAGGGCGATTTGTAAAATTATTCGGATACTCGCCCTATTTTTTCTTATAGCCGATGCAGGCTGCCGATCAGTTGTTGAAGCGGAAGAGCGCGACGTCGCCGTCCTGGAAGACGTATTCCTTGCCTTCGAGCCGGTATTTGCCGGCGTCGCGGGCGGCGGCGGTCGACCCGAGCCGCGCGAGGTCCTCGTAGCTGACGACCTCCGCCTTGATGAAGCCCTTCTCGAAATCCGTGTGGATGACGCCGGCGGCCTGCGGGGCCTTCCAGCCCTTCACGATGGTCCAGGCGCGGACCTCCTTTTCGCCGGCGGTGAAATAAGTCTGCAGGCCGAGCAGCGCGTAGGCGCCGCGGATGAGAGAGGACACGCCCGAGTCGTCGACGCCGAGGTCCTTCAGGAAGGCCTTGGCTTCCTCCGGCGGGAGGTCGATGAGCTCGGCCTCGATCTTGGCGCTGATCGGCACGTAGGCGGCATCGTGGTGGGTGCGCACGTATTCGGCGACCTTCTGCACGAACTTGTTCTGCTCGGCCGTGGCGAGGTCGGACTCGGCGACGTTGCAGGCGAAGAGCACGGGTTTGGCGGTGAGAAGCTGGAAGAGCTTCATCATCGTCTTCTCGTCGTCGGAGCAGGGAAGGAGGTTGGCGGTCTTGCCGGCGTTGAGGTGCGGCTCGAGCTTCTGCAGCAATGCCATCTCGGCGATGGCTTCCTTGTCGCCGGACTTGGCCTTCTTCTGGGTCTTCTCGATGCGCTTGGTGACGGCCTCGAGGTCGGCGAGCACCAGCTCGGTGGTGATGACCTCGATGTCGCGCACCGGGTCGACGCCGCCCATCGTGTGGACGACATCGCTGTCCTCGAAGCAGCGGACGACCTGCACGATGGCGTC
>CAZRNE010000020.1:0-64235 GCA_964601365.1 uncultured Opitutaceae bacterium
CCCCCCAGAAGACAAAGTAACCGATCATCAGCACGAACAGGGTGTGCCCGGCGGCGATGCCGAAGCCGTCGCGCTCGAGGATGCTCATCGTGAGGATGACGATGACGAGCGCCGGCAGGGTGTTGGTCAGCGGCGGGAAGGGAGGCAGCGGCAGAAGCAAGACGGTGGCGGCGGCGGCGACCACGAGGGTGTGCGCGCGGAGTTTCCAGGGGGCGTCGGTCAGCCAGCCCCAGCGCGGGACCAGCTGGCGTTCGATCCAGCCGACGATCTTTCCGCCGAAAGCCAGGGCCTTGGCGAAGAATCCCGGGGGAAGGGCCACCGTGCGCAACCGCGCTGGCAACCACGGCGGCAGGCCGAGGGAAAAGCGGATCGCCAACACGAGGATGACGAGCCCGAAGGGAATCGAAAGGCCGGCGATGGTGATGGGGGCGCAGAAGGGCAGGGCGCAGAGAACCACGATCAGGGCCGAGGCGCTGGCCCCGAGCCGGTCCATGATCTCGCCGAGGGTGACACGATGGTCGCCAAATCCATCCGCCAACTGGCGCAAGTCCTCCGAAAGCCGCCGCAGCGGGTCGGGCGCGTGCGGAGGATGGGAGGAGGTGTTCACGGTCAGAACTTGTCTTTCCGCCAGACGCGCACATCCGATTCGTAGGCGATCATGCCGTAGCGCGGGAAAAAGTCGCGGGCGAGCCGCTCGAGCAGGGTCATAGCGACATCGGGCCGGACCACGACCTCGATCTGGACATTGGCGAACTCCGGGATGTCCGCCGGTCGGCCGCCCTTGGCACCCTCGCCCTCGACGGTGAAGAGGGTCCAGCCCTGCGCGCCCGCTTCGCGCAGGAGGGCCAGGACGGGTTCGCGGGCATGGGCCTCGCAGACGATCACAACGAGCTTCATCGGGGTCATGGCGGGATCAGGAATAGAGCCGGCGGGCGAGTTCCAGGCAATAGGGGATGCCGAGCGTGAGGTTGAAGGGGAAGGTGATCGCGAGCGCGGCGGTGAGCGAGAGGGTGGGATTGGCCGCGGGCAGCGACAGGCGGATGGCGGCGGGTGCGGCGATATAGGAGGCGCTGGCGGACAACACGCCGAGGAGGGTGGCGCCGCCGAGGCTGAGCCCGGTCGCGCGTCCGAGCCAGACGCCGAGCGCGCCGTTGACCAGCGGGACGACGATGCCGAAGACGAGGAGGAAGAGGCCGACCTTGCGCAGATCGCCGAGGCGCCGGCCGGCGACGAGGCCCATCTCGAGCAGGAAGAGCGCGAGCACGCCCTGGAACGGCGTAATGAAAAAGGGCTCGACCTTCTTCATGCCGGCCGAGCCGGTGACCGCGCCGACCACGAGCGAGCCGACGAGCAAAATGACGCTGCGCCCGAACAAGGCTTCGTGCGTGGCCGTGCGCAGCGAAGCGCCGAAAGCGTCGCCTGTTTGCCGTGTGGCGAGCTTGCCGAGGACGACACCGACCAGGATGGCGGGTGATTCCATCACGGCGAGGAAGGCCGCGGAATAGGGTTCGAAGGGCACCTCGATGAGCGTGAGGTAGTTGGTCGCGGCGATGAAGGTGACGGCGCTGACCGAACCGTAGTGCGCGGCGATGGCGGCGGCGTCCACCGGCGGCAGTTTCCCGAGACGGAGCACCGGATAGGTCCAGAACGGGACCAGTGCACCGAGGACCGTGGCGGCCAGCGCGGGCAGCCAGACGCGGGCCAGGCCGGCCTCGGCGATGGCTGCGCCGCCCTTGAGGCCGATGGCGATGAGCAGGTAGATGGTGAGGCCGAGGTAGAGCTGCTCGGGAAACTTGAGATCGCTCTTCAACACCGCGGCGAGGATGCCGAGCGCGAAGAAGAGCACGGCGGGGGAGAGCAGGTTGACGCGGACGGCCTCGAGAATCTCCATGCGTCACGGGAGGCAAGCGGCCTCAGGCGGAGTTGGCCAGCTTGGACTCGCGGGACGGGATCAGGAGCGAAGCCGCGATGGCGGCGGCGAGGAGCCCGCCGATGATGCCGAGCGACCACGAGATGGGGAACTTGCCGCCGAAGGCCTCGTTGAGCCACACCATCTTGAGGCCGACGAAGACCAGGATGAGGCCAAGACCGTATTTCAGGTAGCGGAACTTGTGCATGACGCCGGCGAGCAGAAAGAAAAGCGAGCGCAGCCCGAGGATGGCGAAGGCGTTCGAGGTGAACACGACGAGCGGTTCGCGCGTGAGGGCGAAGATCGCGGGCACCGAGTCGACGGCAAAGACGATGTCGCTGATCTCGATGAACACGAGGCAGACGAAGAGCGGCGTGGCGTGCCAGACGCCGTTGAGCTTCACGAGGAAGCTCTGTCCGTGCATTTGCGGGGTCACGGGCATGAGCCGGCGCAGGAGGCGGATGACGGGGTTGCGGTCGGGTTCGAGCGGTTTCTCCGGGGCGAAGAGGATCTTCAGGCCGGTGAGGATGAGGAACCCGCCGAAGACCCAGATGACCCAGTGGAACTGCATGAGCAGGGCGCCAAGCGAGATGAACAGGGCGCGGAAGACCAGCGCACCGAGGATGCCGTAGAACAGCACGCGATGCTGGTATTGCGGCGGGATGGCGAAATACGAGAACACCACCACGAACACGAAGATGTTGTCCACCGACAGCGACGCCTCGACGACGTAGCCAGCGAGATATTCCAGCGCGGTCTGCTTGGCCAGCGCGGCGTGGTCGAGGCCGGCCAGCCGCGGGTCGAGCGGAAATTTCCACGCGCCGTAGAGCCAGAGCGCACCGCAGAACAGGAGCGAAAGGGTGATCCACACCGTGGTCCAGGCCAAGGCCTCCTTGACGCCGACGGCGTGCGCCTTGCGGTGGAAGACGCCGAGGTCGAGGGCGAGCAGGCCGAGCACGAAGAGGGTGAAGAGGCCGTAGAACCACCAGTAGTCGGCGAGCGGGAAAAGCGGGATGTGTTCCATGCGGAGGGTGCGCATGCAAATGCCGCCGTCCGCCGCCTCAAGCCGGACCGGACTGGAAAAACCGGCGGAGTTTCCAGCGGGTGGATGCTAGACGCAGCGCAGCACGATCTTCCCGAACTGGGCACCGGCGGCCATGCGCTGCATGGCCGCCTCGGCCTGCGCCAACGGGAAGACCTGGTCCACGACCGGCACGATCCGCTTCGCGGCGGTCATCGCCGCCATGCCCGCGAAATCGGCGGGCGAGCCCATGGTGGTGCCGAGGATGTTGATCTGGCGGAAGAATCCCTTGCGCATCTCGAACAGCTTCGGGTTGCCGGCCGTGGCGCCGAAAAACGCGATGCGTCCGCCGGGCGCCGTCAGGTCGATGAGCTTGGCGAAGCCGTCGCCGCCGGCGCTGTCGATGATGACATCGAACTGCCCGCCGGCGAGCTTCAGCAATTGATCCGCCCAGTCGGCGTCGCGGTAATTGGCGCCGCCCAGCGCGCCAAGGGCGGCCGCGCGAGCCAGCTTTTCCGGCGAGCCGGAGGTGACGAAGACCTTCCCGCCTCCCGCCTGCGCGAACTGGAAGGCGAACAGCGCCGCGCCGCCGCCGATGCCGGTGACGAGCACGCGCTCCCCGGGTTGCAGCCGCGCCCGCGTGAACACCGCGCGCCAGGCGGTGAGTCCGGCCAACGGCAGCGCCGCAGCCTGCTCCCAGGTGAGGTGGGCGGGCTTGGCGGCGAGGTTGGCGGCCGGCACCACGATCTTTTCCGCGAAGGTGCCGGCATCCGGCATGCCGAGGATGCGGAACTTCGGACCCTGCGCGCGCGGATCGTCGCCCCAATCGAGCGCGGGGTTGATGATCACCTCGCGCCCGGTCCACGAGGCATCCGCGCCCGGTCCGACCGATTCCACGACGCCGGCGCCGTCCGAACCGAGCGTGACCGGCAGCGCGATGCCGGGATAGAGGCCCTGTTGGATCCATACGTCGCGGTGGTTGAGAGCCGCGGCGTGCAACCGCACGACCGCCTGCCCCGGTCCCGCAACCGGATCGGGAGCGTCGCGCACGACCAGCGGTTGCTTCAGGGCGGTGAGGAAGGCTGCTTGCATGCGGCGAGGCTGGCGCAAAACCGGGGAAAGGCAAACCCGCGGACCGGTGCAGCGGCCCGCACGGCCGGCCGCATCAGGTCAGCGCGGTTCCTGCGGAAAATGCCGGCCGTTGATGACGGTGCCGAGGCAGCGGGTGGTGTATTCGAAGGGGTCGCCGTCGTAGAGGGCGAGGTCGGCGTCCTTGCCGGCCTCGATCGACCCCGTCCGTCCGTCGATGCCGAGGATCCTGGCGGCGCCGAGGGTGGCGGCATGGAGCGCGCCGTCAAAGCCGAGGCCCTTGCCGGCGGCAACCGCCGCCTCGAACAGGACGACGCGCGTCTTGGGCACGTAGGACTCGTAGCCGCTCTGGAAGGCGAAGGGGACGCCGGCCGCCCGCAGTTTCGCCGCGGTCTCCATGGAGAGGTTCTCGGTGTCCTCGTTGGCGCGGGCCATCGTCGGATGGAGGACGACGGGGAAGCCGGAGGCCTTGATCTCGTCGAGGACGAAGTGGGCGTCGGCGCAGCCGTCGAGCACGACCTTCAGGTTGAATTCCTTCGCGAGCCGCAGCGCGGCGATGATGTCGACCTGCTTGTGCGCGGTGACGAGCAGGGGCTGCGATCCGTCGAGCGCCCGGAGCAGCGTCTCGAGCCGGAGGTCGCGGGCGGGGCGCTTGGTCTCGTCCTTCGCCTGGAGTTTCCGGCCGTATTCCTGCGCCTTGATCAGTTCGGCGCGCAGCATGGCGACGGCTTTGGCGCGGGTGGAAGGCGAGCGGAACGAGCCTGCGGCGGCCGCGGCACTCCCGCCGCCGCCACCCCCTCCTTCGGAGCGGGTGAGGGCGCTGTTGCCGAGGGCCACGGCGGTCATGGCGTCCGCCTTGACGAGGTCGGCCTCGACGCTGTGGCCGGCGGTCTTGACGATGATGGTCTGGCCCGAGATGAGCGCGCCGGGCGAATGCCCCGTGTGGATGGTGGTGACGCCGAAGGAGCGGACCCAGGCGACGAGGTCGTCCTGGGCATTGTAGGCGTCGAGCGCGCGCAACTCGGGCGACAGGGCGGCGGAGCGCTCGAGCATGTCCTGGTCGTGAGGCTGGTTGAGCAGGCCGGACAGGCCGACGGTCGAACGGGCGTCGATCAGGCCGGGGGTGACAACCTTGGCCTGCACGCCGATATGGTCGGCGGTATACATCATGCCCTCGGCGGGGCCGGCGTAGGTGATCTTGCCGTCGCGCACGAGCACGAGCCCGTTCTTGATGGGTTTGCCGGCCGCGGTGTGGAGCGTCTCCGCGTGGATCGCGAGGGGAGGCGGGGAGGCGAAGGCGGCGGAGCCGGCGAGGCAGAGCGCGCCCAAGGCGGCGTGGAAGGTAAGGCGGGTTTTCATTGTTCACCTCCGTTGGCGGCGAGGATGAGGTCCCAGGCGTTGCCGTAGCAGCAGAGTTGGGCGCGACGCGGATCACCGGCGCCGGGCCCGCCGAGGGCGTAGAGCCGGTCCTGCGGGTCGGCCAGGTCGAAGACCTTGCCGCCCTCGACCCAGGTCTGCTCGATCCGGGTGTAGACGCTCAGCGGGTCGCCGGACAGGATGAGGAAATCGGCGTCCTTGCCCGCCTCGAGGGAGCCCGTGCGGTCGGCCAGCCCGAGCATCTGGGCATTGGCGAGGGTCACGGCCCGCAGCGCCCCGGCGCGGGTCATGCCGGCGCGGACGGCGAGGCCGGCGGCGCGGAGGAAATGGCGCGAATCGGTCACGCCGTCGTCGGTGTGCAGGCCGACGAGCACGCCGGCCTGCTCGAGGACGGCGGCGTTGGTGAAGCTGACGTCGCGGGTCTCCAGCTTGCCGCCGGGGGAATCGACGATGATGATCGAGCAGGGGACGCCGGCCGCGGCGATCTCGGGCGCGACCTTCCAGGCGTCGCTGACGTGGTGGAGGACGACCTTGAAGCCGAATTCCTTCTGGAGGCGGAGGACGGTGAGGATGTCGTCGTGCCGGTGGGTGTGGTGCTGCACGACGCGCCGGCCGGCCAGCGCCTCGCCGAGCATCTCGAGACCGAGGTCACGCGGGGGGAGCTTCTCGGGGTCACCCTTGGAGCGGGCGATCTTGTCCTGGTATTCGCGGGCCTTGATGTATTGTTCGCGGACGAGGGCGGCGGACTTGGCGCGCGTGCCGGGGAAGGGGGCGGCCTTGAGCGGGTTGGTGCCGTTGGCCATCTTGAGCCCGCCGGCGATGCCGCCGTCGGGATGGCGGATGAGCAGGTCGTCGATGACCCGGCCGTCGCGCAGCTTGAGGTAGAGGGTCTGGCCGCTGATGAGGTGGCCGGAGCCGGGCATGACGTTCACGGTGGTGATGCCGCCGGCCTGCGCCTTCTGGATGTTGGGGTGCCGCGCGTCGATGGCGTCAAGCACGCGCGCTTCGGGTTGGATGGGCGCGGAGTTGTCCGCGCCCTGGCCGCCGCCGATGTGGCTGTGGGAATCGACCAAGCCGGGCATGATGACCTTGCCGGTGACGTCGACGACCTGGACGCCGGTGGCCAGGCGCACCGTGCGCGCATCGCCCACGGCGGTGATCTTGCCGTGCTGGATGAGCAGCACGCCGTTGGCGATGGGCTCGCCGACGACGGGGATGATCTGCGCGCCGACAAAAGCCACGGGCTTTTCCTGCGCTGACAGGGCCGCGGCGGCGACAAGCGCGGCCGCGGTCAACAGTATGCGGGGTGACATAGGCCGCCGACCCTACGCGGCGGAGGCGGCCGGGCAAACGGAAAGCGGCGAACCAAGGCGTGGGGCAATGCAATGTTCCGTGGGTCAGCGAGCTTGCTCGCGCCCTAACCGCGCCCGCAAGCGGGCTGCCCCACCCGTTGCCCCCGTTGTTTCCTCATTTTGCCGCAAACTTCAGGGGAGAAAAAAGCCCGCCGGGAAGGCGGGCTTTCCGCAGGCAGGCCAGGCGGGTTTATTCGAGGCCGCCGACCTGGATGTCGTTGGGATGCTCGACCGTGAACTTGACCGTGATCTCCTTCTTCTCGCCGGGCTTGAGGTCGAGCGTCCACTTGAGCGTGCCCTCGTCGGTGGGCTTCACCTCGCGGGCGTCGGGCAGGAGCTGCTTGATGACAATCTTTTCGTTGCGCGAGAGCGGGATCTGGTCGGCCACCACGACGCGCTCAGCCGTCCGCTTGTTGTTCTGGATGGTGAGCAGGTATTCGTAGGTGATGCGCTTGCCGGAGTTGGTGATGCCGGTGTCCTCGGTGAACTTCTGGACGCGCTTGTGCTTCACGCTGATGCCCTCGTCGGCGCCCAGCGCGAGGTCGAACTTCTCGCCGGCCATGACGGTGCGCAGCTTGCTCGTGGCGACGAAGGTGCCGTCGAGGAACACGTTCATCGCGCCGGCGAGCAGGGGGAAGTCGGAGGTGTTGGCGACCTTGGCGGTGAGGAAGGCGTTCTGCTGGAGCTTGGGGACGGTGAGGTATTCGGGCGCGGCCTTGAACTGGGTGGACATGATCGGGACCTTCTGCGGCGAGTTGTCGCTCGGCACGCTGGCGGCGGCGGCGAGCTTGAACACCGCGCTGGTCGCGCCGGCCTCGATCGTGGCGACCGCGGCCTCGGCGTCCTTCTCCTCGGCAAACGCGCCCGCCGCGTCGCTGGTGAGGGTCTGCATGTTGACGGCGCGCGGGGCGTTCATGGCCGACTTGGCCGACATCTCGCGGCGGGCGCGGTTCTCCGCCTCCTGGCGCAGCAGGATCGGGTTGATGATATCGAGGTTCCAAGCGTAGAGCTGCGGGGCGGCGCCGCCGAGACCGGGCCGGGCGGTGGAGAGGGTGAGGGCGACGTCCTTCCAGTCCTCGCCGGTGCTCTGGCGCACGAGGCCGAAGTAACCGAGTTCGACGGCGCGTTCGGTGTGGAGCACGCGGGCGTCGTAGGTCGGCACCCAGGAGGCACCGGGCACGGTGTAGGAGAGGGAGAGATCGAGGTTGCCGGGATTGGCGGCGGCGACACGGACGGTGACGGTCTTGAAGGCCCGTCCGCCGGCGCCGCGCAGCTCGTTGAGTTGCTGCTCCGTCGCCGCGATCTTGGTCTGCAAATCCTCGCGCTGCTCGTCGAGCGCGGCCAGGTCGACGGTGAGCTTGGCGCGCTGCTCGTTGACGAAATTCAGGGTGGCGGTGAACTGGTTGAGGTCGGCGCGCGGGACGTCCTTGGCGGGGGGCGTGATCATGGCGGCCTCGATGCGGTCCACGGTCTGGCGCTGCTGGTCGAGCAGCCGGCCGCGGTCGTCGAGGGCGCGGCGCTGCTTCGCCAGCGCGCGCAGCTGGTCCTCGATCGCCTTCACGCGCTCGTTGGGCGTGAAGTCAAGGAAGGTCTGCCGTGCGCTCACGTCGAGGATGGTGACAGCGGCGGTGCCCCGGCCCGAGACCTGGAGCGACTGCTCGTTGAGGGCCGCGGGAAGTTTCTCAAAGACCAGCTCATGCGCCCCGCTGGAGGACAGGGTGGCGGAGGCCGTGCGCGTGACGACGGCGCGGTCGGTATAGACCGTCACGGCGGTGATGCGCGAATCGACGGCGGCGTGAAGTCCGGCGGCAAGGGCCGCGAGCAGGACGGGGAGACGGAGCGTTTTCAGGGCGGGCATGATCATAAGATGACAAAAAGACGGTGGGATCGGATGGTTCTTAGGTCCACGTTGCAGAATTCTGGCGGAAAAGCAGACACACTTTTTATAAAATCACTTTTGCCTCGGGCGCAGGAATCCCGCACCGTGGGGCATGCCCGCGCTCCCCGGCCAGGTCGTCATCATCACCGGCGCCTCCTCCGGCATTGGCGAGCAGACGGCGCGGCGGTTGGCCGCGGGCGGCGCCAGCCTCGTCCTCTTCGCGCGCCGGCAGGACCGGATCGAGGCGCTGGCGCGCGAACTGGACCCATCCGGCCACCGCGTGCTCGCGGTGGCGGGCGACATCACCAACGAGGACGACCGCGGCCGGCTGGTCGAATCGACGCTCCTCAAGTTCCGCCGCATCGACGCGCTCGTGAACAACGCCGGCTACGGCACGCGCGGCCCGGTGGAGCTGGTGCCGGTCGACGCCATCCGCTGGAACTACGAGGTGAACCTCTTCTCGCTCATCGCGCTGACCCAGTTGGTCGTGCCGCACCTGCGGGAGCGCGGCGGCGGCTGCATCGTCAACATCGGCTCCGTGGCCGGCCGCATCGCGCGCCCGCTATCCAGCATCTACGACTCCACCAAGCACGCGCTCGAGGCCATCACCGACGGCCTGCGCGGCGAGCTGAAGCCCTTCGGCGTGCGGGTGACGCTGATCCGGCCCGGCTACATCATCACCGAGTTCATCGAGGCGGCCAACCGCGCGTCGGATGCCTACACCGAGAATGCCGGGCCGTATGAACCCTACCTGGCCGGATTCCGGCTCGGTTACCAGCGGTTGCGCAGCGTCGCGGGCGAGCCCGACGACATCGCCCGCCTCGTCGAGCGCGCCTTGGTGAGCGACAACCCCGCCCCGCGTTACAGCGCCCCGCTGCACGCCAAGTTCTTCCTCTTCCTCAAGTGGATCCTGCCCGCGCGCGTGATCGAGTTCATCACGCGGCTGAAGAAGTGAAGGGGAAACGGCGGCTTGACCCAGCAGAAAATCGGTAAGACGGTAAGACGGTAAGACATGACCACGACGCTTTCCAGCAAGGGCCAGGTGGTATTGCCCAAGGCCGCCCGCCGCCGCCTCGGCCTCCATCCCGGCACCAAATTCGCCTGTCGTGTGCGCGAAGGCGAGATTGTGCTCACGCCCGAAGCCAGGCCGGCCGCCGGCGCCCGGCTTGGGCGCAACCCCCTGTCCGGTCTGCCCATGCTTGTTCCGCCGAAGGGCACGCCACCGCTTACATCCGAGCGCGTCCGTGAACTGCTGACCGACTTTCCGTGAGATATCTGCTGGATGTGAACGCCCTGGTGGCGGCGCTGTGGTCCACCCATGTGCATAACGGTCGCATCCACGCCTGGATAAACTCCCGGCCCGATGGAGACACCCTGTTGACCTGTGGACTGACCGAAGCGGGGTTCATCCGGGTCATCAACGCCGCTTACGCGATTCCGGTGCACGAAGCCAAGGCGGCGTTGCGGGCCTTCAGGAATCGGGGACAAGTGGAATACCTCGCGGTGACGCCCTCGCCCTTGGAATCGCTGCCGTTGTGGGCCCGCGGCCACAAACAGATCATGGACGCCTACCTGACGGGCATTGCGGAACACCACGGCGTGCAACTGGCCACCTTGGATCGCGGCATCCCCGGGTCCAAGATCATCAGCTGAGGCAACGTTGCAGCGCCCCGCTGCACGCCCAGTTCTTCCTCAAGTGGATCCTGCCCGCGCGCGTGATCGAGTTCATCACGCGGCTGAAGAAGTAGGCCTCAGGCGGTGGTGCCGAGGAAGGAGTGGAGCTCGCCGGCTAATTTCGGGCCGAAGCCGTCCACTTCGGCGATTTCGGCGGCGGAGGCGGCGCGGAGCTTATCAATGCTGCCGAAATGCGCGAGGAGGGCGGCCTTGCGCTTGGCGCCGAGGCCGGGGAAGTCGTCGAGGATGCTCTCCTTGAGCCGGCGCGACTGCAGGTCGGCGTTGTAGGTGTTGGCGAAGCGGTGGGCCTCGTCGCGCAGGCGCTGGAGCAGGTTGAGGCCGGGGTGGGCGAGGGGCAGGTTGAGCGGCGCGCGGGCATCGGGGAAGACGATCGTCTCCTGTTTTTTCGCGAGGCCGATGATGGCCGGTGGCATGACATCGAGGCCGACGAAGGCCTTGAGCGCGGCCGCCACCTGGCCGCGCCCGCCGTCAATCACCACGAGGTCCGGGAAGGGCTTCTTTTCCTCGATCAGCCGCCGGTAGCGGCGGGAGACGACCTCCTCCATGGCGCGGAAATCGTCGTTGCCGATGAAACTGCGGATCTGGAAGCGGCGGTAGCGGTCCTTGTCGGGCCGCCCGTCCGTGAAGTGCACCATCGAGGCGACGACGAAGGTGCCGCTGATGTGCGAGATGTCGAAGCACTCCATGTGCGCGGGCGGCGCCTCCAGGCCGACCGCCTCCTGCAGCGCCCGCAGGGCCTCCTCGTCCGGGCGGAGCCGCGTGAGATCGCGGGTGAACTTGCGCGTGCGCGCCAGCGTGCGCTCGAGCGCGAGCACGATGTCGCGCAACTCGGCCGCCTTCTCGAATTCCTGCTTCGCGGCGCGGGCCGCCATCTCCGCGCGCAGCTCGGCGAGCCACTCGCGGCTCTTGCCGTCGAGGAACTCGCACGCGGCCTCGACCCGCGTGCGGTAGTCGGCCGCGGTCACCTCGTTGGGGTGGCCGTAGATCTCGCCCCGGGCGTCGTCGTAGAGGCGCCAGCGCCCGCCGCCGAGGTCGAGCGGGCGCGTGTCGCCGAGCAGGATGCCGAACTGCCGGCGCATCGACGCCAGCGTGCGCCGCAGCAGGCCCGAGTGCGCGAAGGGCCCGAAGTAGCGCGCGCGGTCCTCCTTGCGGTAGCGGGTGAGCAGGAAGCGCGGCAGCGCGTCCTCGAGGTTCACGCGCACGAGGAGGAAGCGCTTGTCGTCGGTGAAGTCGGTGTTGTATTTCGGGCGCCACTGCTTGATCAGCTTGCCCTCGAGGAGCAGCGCCTCGGGCTCGGACTTCACCTCGAGGATGTCGAAGTCGGCGATCATCTCGATGAGCGTGCGGATCTTCGGCTGGTGGCGCAGGGCACGGGCCCGGCCGGGCTGGAAATAGGAGGAGACGCGCTTCTTCAGGCTCTTGGCCTTGCCCACGTAGATGATGCGGCCCAACCGGTCCTTCATCAGGTAGACGCCCGGGCCCTCCGGCAGGGCGCGGACTTTTTCCTTCAGGTCGATGGAGGCGGTGGCCACGGGTGCCGCGAGCAAATCCACGGCGCGGACGTTCTCAACCACAGATGAGGTGGAGCGCGGCCTCCGGATGCGCACAGAACCCGTCCGGAGGCCGGGTTCCACCAAGAATCTCCCTGCGAACCTTGCGACCGCGGTGTTCAAAACCCGCAGCCAAACGGCCCTGAAGGCGGGGGCTGGCAATTTGCCGGAAACGGGCTACGGTGCGCTCCCACACACTGTATGGCCAATCCTGAATCGTCAAAACCGGGCGCATCGCGCCGCGCGCCCCGTTTCGAGCTGCTGACCCTGGGCGACGAGCTGCTGCTCGGGCTGACGGCCAACAGCCACCTGACCTGGATCGGCGAACAGCTCGGTCGCCGCGGCGTGCAGCTGCAGCGCAACGTGACGATTTCCGACGACGCCGACGCCATCGCCGCGCAATTCCGCGAGAGCTGGGCGCGGGCGGACGTGGTCATCACCACCGGCGGACTGGGGCCGACCTGCGACGACCGCACGCGCGAGGTGCTAGCGGAGCTGCTCGGGCAGAAGCTGGTGTTCGACCCGGCCATCGAGCAGGCGATCCGGGATCGTTTCGCGAAGTTCAACCGCCAGCCCACGGCCAACAACCTCAAGCAGGCCTACAAGTTCGAGCGCGGAGAGGTGCTGCCCAACGCCAACGGCACGGCCCCCGGGCTCTGGGTCGAGCAGGACGGGCGCGTGCTGGTGATGCTGCCCGGCCCGCCGAACGAGTTGCAGCCGATGTTCGCCGAGCAGGTCCTGCCACGCCTCGCAGGCCTCGGGCTCCTCATCAACCACGAGGCCTACGTGCAGATCCGCACGGCCGGCGTGGGCGAATCGCTGCTCGAGACGCGCTTCGAGCCCGTCTTCGCGAGGTATCCCGGCCTCGGCATCGCCTATTGCGCGCACCTCGGGCAGGTGGACTGCCGCATCAGCTCGCCCGACGGCCGCTACGAGATGGACGCCCTGCAGGGCATCGCGCAGGAGTGCGCCGACCTCCTCGGGCCGGACTTCGTGTGCTTCGGGCACGATTCGATGACGAAGGTCGTCGCCGACACGCTCCGGGCGCAGGGCCGCACGCTGGCGGTGGCCGAGTCGTGCACCGGCGGCCTGCTGGCCAACTCCTTCACCGACATCTGCGGCGCCTCGAAGTTCTTCATGGGCGGCGTCGTCAGCTACAGCAACGACGCCAAGATGCTCCTGCTGGACTGTCCCGAGTGCCTGCTCTCGCAGCACGGCGCGGTCAGCCCCGAGTGCGCCGTGGCAATGGCGGGCGGCGTGGCCGAGCAGCTCGGCGCCGACTACGGCGTGGCCATCACGGGCTTCGCCGGCCCGACCGGCGGCAACGGCGACAACCCCGTCGGCACGATCTACGTCGGCATCCACTCGCCCGGGGGCGACTGGGCGAAGAAGCTCACCTATCCCGGCCCCCGTTGCACCGTGAAGCAGCGCGCCGTCACCGCAGCCATCGACTGGCTGCGCCGCGAGGTCCTGCGCGAGTCCCGCAAGGCCGTGGCCCCGCTGGTAAACTGAAGAATTTTCGTGCGGCCCGGCGTCGCGCCGTGCGAGCATTCTCCCATGCCCGCCGCCAAGCCCTTCGTGTTCATCTGCGGCCCGGACGACTTCCTCGTCAACCGGGTCGGGCAGGAGCGCTTCACGGCGCTGGCGGACGCGGCGCAGGCCGACGAGTTCTCGCACGAGATCGTCAACGGCTTCGCGGCCAACGTCGACGAGGTCGGGGCGGCGGTGAACCGTTTCCGCGATGCCGTGCAGACCGTGCCGATGTTCGGCGGCAAGCGCGTGGTGTGGTTCAAGGACGTGAACTTCCTGGCCGACACCGTGACGGGCCGCGCGGAGGGCACGCAGCAGCAGGTGGAGGCCCTGCAGGAGCTGCTGGAAAAGGTGAACCCCGACGAGGTCGGCATCGTCATCACGGCCGCGCCCGTGGACCGGCGGCGGAGTTTTCCGAAATGGTGCGAAAGCAAGGCCGACTTCGCCCTCGTCGGCGCCGAGGGCGACCGGGCGGGCGAGGCCCTCGCCGCCGTGGCGCTGGGCGAGGCGCGGGAACTGGGCGCGACGTTCGGAGACGGCGCCGTGGAACTGCTGCTGGAGAAGGTCGGGGCCAACACCCGCCTCATCACCGAGGAGGTGCGCAAGCTGGCGACCTACGCCGGTGAAACCGCGGTCATCGAGGAGGCCCATGTCGCGGAGCTGACACCCAACGTGGCCGAGGGAGATTTCTTCGAGGCCGCGGACCGTTTTTTCTCCGGCAACCTGCAGGCCACGCTCGACGCCTTGCACCGGCATTTCTTCGGCGGGGGCGACGCGCGGCCGTTGCTGGCGTCGCTGCAGAACCGCAACCGCATCCTCATCCAGGCGCGCGTGCTGCTCGACGCGGGCGAGCTGCGGCCGCCGTCGGAGAAATACGGCTTCGACAAGGCGGCCTGGGCCCGCGCGCAGGAAAACCACGCGGGGCACTTCGGCGGCGACGCGGAAAAGTCGTCCTTCAACCTCTTCACGCAGAACCAGTGGTATGCGGGCAAGCTGGTGGCGGGCGGGCGGTTGCCGCCGCTGCGCCGGCTGATCGACAACCAGCTCGAGTTCGTCCGGGCCTTCGAGGAGATCATCCGCCGGCCCAACGAGCAGGAGACCGTGCTGCGCGAGATGGCGGTGCGCTGCCTGGCGGCTACTTGATCCCGCCGAAAATCAGGAAGGGGATCCCGCGCCAGAAGCACTCGGGGTCGGCGAAGCCGGCCGATTCCACCAGTTTCAGCTCGGTCAGGAGCGGAGGGTAATAGTCCTCCTGCGCCCAGCTGGCGAAATGCGCGCGGGCTTGCGCCTCCGTGATGCCGTGCGGCGCCATGGCGTCGACCCACTCCTGGTAGGAAAATTCCCGCAGGCGGCCGCCGGCGGCGATGGCCGTGTCGGCATTCAGAAAGACCCCGCCGGGTTTCAACGCGGTGAAGATGTTGCGGTAGATCGCGCCCTTCGCCGCCATGTCCTTCACATGGTGCAGCGCAATGCAGGCGACGACGGCATCGCACGGGCTGAGCGGTTCCGCGAAGGAGCGCTCGACGTAGCGGACGCGCGGACCGAAGCGCGCGCAACGCGCGCGGGCCAAGCCGAGCATCGAGCGGTCGATGTCCCAGATCTCGACCTCGGCCTTGGGCAGCGTCTCCGCCACGGCCTCGGCCAGCGCGCCGGTGCCGCCGCCGAGGTCGAGCACGAGGGTGCGCCGGTCCGCCGGCAGCAGCTTGCGCAAGAGCGCCATGTGCGCCTCGCGCATGGCGGCATACCCCGGCACGAGCTGCCGGATGAGTTTGTCGTAGTCGGCGACGTTCAGCTTGAGGTGGCCCTCGACGGAATGGCCCATGCCGGGAGTTGAAGCCGGGGCCCTGCGGACGGAAAGCCCGGAATTGGCCCTGCCGGCACAGCGGCATTCTTTTCCGTTGTCCTGTCTTCCGGCGTGGCCTAACCGTCGTCACCTCGTGAAGCCGACCAACCCCACCGCTGAAGCCATCCCCAACGTGCTTGCCGAGCGCTACGCCTCGCCGGCGATGCGGGAGATCTGGTCGGCGCACGGCCGCATTTTGCTCGAGCGCGATTTCTGGATCGCGGTGATGAAGGCCCAGCGCGACCTCGGCGTGGCCATCCCGCCCGAGGCGATCCGCGACTACGAGCGCGTGAAGGGCGACGTGAACCTCGTGCGCATCGCCGAGCGCGAGCGCAAGACGCTCCACGACGTGAAGGCGCGCCTCGAGGAGTTCTCCGACCTGGCCAAGCGGCAGTTCATCCACCTCGGGCTGACCAGCCGCGACCTGACGGAGAACGTCGAGCAGCTGCAGGTGCTGCGCGGGTTGGAGCTGGTGCGCTTCAAGGCCGTGGCGGCGCTGGCCCAGTTGGCGGCGCGGGCGGCCGAGCACCGCGACCTGATGCTGACCGGCCGCACGCACAACGTGCCCGCCCAGCCGACCACCTTCGGCAAGCGCCTCGCCATGTTCGGGCAGGAGCTGCTCATCGCCCTTGAGCGACTCGACGACCTGATCGCGCGCTACCCGGTGCGCGGCCTCAAGGGCGCGGTGGGGACGCAGCTCGACCAGCTCACTTTGCTCGGCGGCGACACGGCCAAGGTGGACCAGCTGGAGAAGCGCGTGCTCAAGCACCTCGGTTTCCGGCGTTCGCTCGACGCGGTCGGGCAGGTGTATCCGCGCAGCCTCGACTTTGACGTGGTGGGCGCGTTGCACCAGACGGCGGCGGCCTGCGCCAGCGCGGCCACGACGCTGCGCCTGATGGCCGGCGCGGGGCTGCTGACCGAGGGTTTCCAGGAGGGCCAGGTCGGCTCGTCCGCCATGCCGCACAAGATGAACGCGCGGAACTGCGAGCGCGTCTGCGGGTTCGCCACCATCCTCGCCGGCCATGTGACGATGACCGCCGGGCTGGCCGGCCACCAGTGGAACGAGGGCGACGTGTCGTGCTCGGTCGTGCGCCGCGTGGCCCTGCCCGATGCGTTCTATGCGATCGACGGCCTGCTGGAGACGTGGATCACGGTGCTGCGGCAGATGGAGGTGTTCCCGGCCGCGGTGGCGGCGGAGAACGAGCGCCACCTGCCGTTCCTCGCCACGACGACGATCCTGATGGAGGCGGTAAAGGCCGGTGCGGGCCGCGAAACCGCGCACGAGGCGATCAAGGAGCACGCGGTGGCCGCGGCCAAGGCGTTGCGGACGGGCGGGAACGCAGATTTGCTCGACCGGCTCGCAGGCGAGAAGCGCGTCGGGCTGGGCAAGAAGAAGCTGCAGCAGATCCTGGCCGACAGCGCGCGGTTCGTGGGGGCGGCGCCGCATCAGGTGGACGCCTTCGTGGAGGAGGCGCGGGCCGTGGCCAAGCGCACCAAGGGGGCGGCGGAATACCGCCCCGGCGCGCTGCTTTGACCGGCGTTTTTCGCTCGGGAAAAATATTTTCCGGGGGCGGCGGGAGAAATTGTTTGCCTAGGCTCGGGGCGGGGCCTTTGGTTTCCCGTTCCGTTCCTTTCTTTCACAGCTTCAACACACCAATCCAATGTCAGAACTAGCAGGAAATTGTCTCATCGGCCAAAGCGGCGGTCCGACCGCCGTCATCAATGCCAGCGTGGCGGGCATTGTCGCGGAGGCCCTGAACCACAGCTGTATTGAGGAAGTCTACGGCGCGCTCAACGGCGTGCAGGGCATCCTGAACGAGGACCTCATCGACCTCGCCGCCGAGTCGCAGCAGGCGATCCGCGGCCTGCGGTTCACACCCGGCGCCGCCCTCGGCACCTGCCGGTTGAAGCTCAAGAAGCCGTCCGAATTCGAGCGCGCGCTCGCCGTCTTCAAGGCGCACAACATCCGCTATTTCTTCTTCGTCGGCGGCCCCGAGGCCATGGAGACCGCGGCCAAGCTCGCCGCCCTCGCCAAGGAGCAGGCCTACGACCTGCGCGTCATCGGCGTGCCGAAGACGACCGACAACGACCTCGCCAACACCGACCACAGCCCCGGCTACGGCAGCGCGGTCAAATACATCGGCGCCACCGTGCGCGAGCTGGCCATCGACGCCGACGCCATGGGCCAGAACGACCTCGTCACCATCGTCGAGGTCATGGGCCGCAACGCCGGCTGGATGGCCGCCGGCGCCTCGCTGGCCAAGCGCAAGGACCAGCCCAACGACCCGCCGCACATCGTGCTCGTGCCCGAGGTCGCGTTCGATTCCGCCAAGTTCATCGAGGATGTGAAGCGCGTCCTCAAGCGCGAGCGCCACTGCGTGGTCGTCGCCGGCGAGGGCCTCGTGGACAAGGACGGCAACTACGTCGCCGTCGAGACGCATGCCACCGACGCCTTCGGGCAGGCCCAGCTGGGCGGCATCGGCGAATACCTCAAGGACCTCGTCGAGGAGCAGCTCCGCCTGCACGTGCGCGTCGCCCGCCTCGGCGTGGCCCAGCGGGCCGCCGCCCACCTCGCATCCAAGACCGATGCCGACGAGGCCTTCCTCGCCGGCCAGGCCGCCGTCAAGGCCGCCGTGAACGGCGAGTCCGACAAGATGGTCACGCTCATCCGCGGCGACGGCGACACCTACACCTGCGAGACGGGCCTCGCCTCGCTCGCCGAGGTCGGCGCCAACCTCAAGAAACTGCCGCGCGAGTGGATCAACGAGGACGGCGTGAGCATGAACTTCCAGTTCTTCCGCTACGCCACGCCGCTCATCCAGGGCGAGGTCAGCGTGCCCTACGACAACGGCCTGCCCGCCTACATCCGTCTCGCCAAGGAGTCGGTGGACCGCGCGCTGCCGCCCTTCGAGGGCTGAGCGAAACACAGCGCGAAATTTCCGGCCGGTCCGCACGGACCGGCCTTTTTGTTGGGCATTCGTGGGCCAGTGACCCTTGTCTCGCCAAAACGCGGCGTAGGAGGATGGGTGCGCCCCGAAGATCAAGCAGCGCGCTTCGGCTTGTAGGAGCTTGCTTGCACGCGATGAATGCGGGTGAGGTTGCTATGCTTCCCGAATCGCTTGCTCGCGCCAAATCCGCCGCACGCAAGCGGGCCGGCCCACCAAAAGAAAATCTCACGCGCCTTGCGGCGCGGGTTGGGCGGAGGCCGGTGGCGTCCGGTTGCGCGCGAGCAACAGCGCCTCCACCACCAGCCAGACGGCGAGCACGAGCAGCAACGCCGCCACGCCGAACTCGATGTGGTGCACCGCGGCCGCCGGACCCTTGGCCAAGCGTGCGAAATGCGCCTGCAGGGCCAGCCCGAGGCTCCACAGCGTCATCGCCAGCATGAAGAAAGTAGGCCCGAGGGTGAACCACACCGACTTGCCCTTGCGGTGCAGCCAGACCGTGACGGCGAGGAGGGTGAGCGCGGCGAGCAGTTGGTTCGAGGTGCCGAAGAGATTCCAGAACACGCGCCAGAGAGGCAGTTGCTGGCCGGCGATCTCGGCCGGCGGCAGGCTGACGGCGATGGCCGGCAGCGCGAGCGTCACGGCGGTGGCCCCGATCATGCCCGCGCGGCCCTTCCAACCGGTCAGCTCCATGAAGACATAGCGCGCGAGGCGCGTGCAGGCATCGAGCGTATCGAAGACGAAGGTGGCGAAGCAGAGCAGGCCGAATTGCCGCGCGACCTCGACGGAGATCAGCCCGAACGTCGCCTGGTTCATGAACACCGCCACGCCGTTCGCATAATTGAGGTCGGGCCGGCCGGCGGGCTTGGCGAGGATCATGACGGTGGCGAGGCTCAGGCAGGCGAGGAACGACTCGAGGAGCATGCCGCCGTAGGCCACGGGTTTCGCGTCGCACTCGCGGTCGAGCTGCTTTGAGGTGGTGCCGCTGGCCACGATGGAGTGGAAACCCGAGCAGGCCCCGCAGGCGATGGTGATGAACAGCACCGGCAGGAGCGGCGGGGTGGCGCCGTTGAACGAGAAGAGATTCGCCGACGACACGGCCGGCGCGGCGATGTCGAGCCGGCCGGTCAACCCGCCGATGAGCACGCCGAGGATGCCCACGACCATGACTACGTAGAGGAAATAGCCGCCGAGCGCGCCGCGCGGCTGCATGAGGAGCCAAACCGGCGCCATCGCCGCGAAGAAGCAGTAGCCGAGAAGCACATAATCCCACAGCAGTTGCGGGCGGGCGCTGCCGGTGAGTGCGCCGAGGTCTAAGGGGAGCTTGGGCCCGAGCAAGATCGCGGCGACCACGAGCGGCAGGAAGATCAGCTGCGCGCGGCCCTCGCCGAGTTTCCAGTGCCGCATGCACAGGCCCATGACGATGGCGAGCCCGAGGTAGATCAGCGACGAGGTCGCCACGGCCGGGCCCGGCGCCTCTTCTGTGGCCGAGGCCGCGCTTTGCACGAAGGTGCCGGCGGTCACGTCGGCGAAGGCGATGATGACGTAGACGAGCGAGATCCAGACGAAGGCGAGGAAGAGCAGGTAGGAGCGGCGGTTCATGTATTGCCGCACCACCTCGGCGATGGAGTGCGCGCCGTGCCGCACGGAGGCCGTCAACGCCATCAGGTCGTGCACGCCGCCGATGAGGATCGCACCGAAGATGATCCAGAGCCATGCCGGCAGCCACCCGAAGTAGGTGGCGGCGAGGATGGGGCCCACGATCGGGCCGGCCGCCGCGATGGCGGAGAAATGCTGCGGCAGCAGCCACGACATCTTGGCCGGTTCGTAATCCAGTCCGTCGCGCCGGGCGTGCGCCGGAGTGGAAGCCGAGGTTTCCAGGTTGAGGAAGCGTGCGAGCAGGCTGCCATACCAACGGTAGGCAAGCGCCAGGATGACGCCGGAGACGGCCAGGAACAGGATCAGCGACATGCGCGGGGTGGGGTGCCGCCACCTTACCGGCGGCATGGTCGGGCGCTAGGAGAAATTGCGCCCGGTCCTAAGCAAAAGTCCCGCAAGTCAACGAGCTGCGGGACTTTTTACCTGGCGTCCCCAAGGGGATTGACTGTGCCTCCAAGCCGGCACAGGTGCTGCGCACTCCCGGCTCCGCCGGGCTCCTTCTCCGCTTCGCTCCGTCGAACCCGAGGGTTCGAACCGCGCATTGCGCGGCGCCGCTGGCGTCCCCAAGGGGATTCGAACCCCTGTTCTCACCGTGAAAGGGTGGTGTCCTAACCGGGCTAGACGATGGGGACCCAGTGCGGAGCGGGGCAAGCTACGGCGCACCCCACCTCGCGCAAGGTTTTTCTCAGAGGGCACACCAACGCTGCAGCTCGATGATGTTCCCCTCGGGATCGCGGGCGTAAACGACCTCCAGGCGGCCGGCACCGGGCACGTCCGTGGATACGAGATCGCCCACCGCGTTGCCTCCAGCCCGGCGCACGGCTTCCAGCGCGGCGGCGACGTCATCGACCGCAAACGCGATGTGACCGAAGCCGGGCAGGTTGGGCGCGGGCGATTTCCCGGCGGGCATCGAGTCGTAGCTGAAGATTTCGAGCGTCGGGCCGTCCTTGCCGCCGCCGGGCAGGGCAAGATGCACGCCGCGCAGGCGCGCACCGTCCAACCCGGTGAGGCGGTCGAGCCACGCACCGGACAAATCGCGCTCCGGGCCGCGCGGCACACAACCGAAGACGTCGCAGTAAAACCTGGCCAGCGCGCGCCAGTCACGGGCGGTGAGGTTGGTGTGAACGTAGCGGGCAGGGACGGGCATGACGGTGTGGCCGCTAGAATTTCCCGTCGTCGCCGGGCAGGCTCCAGAACTCGCCGGTGAGACCGCAGGCGGCGAAAATCTCGCGGGCCTGCCGGATGGTCCACTTGGTCCAATTCGCGTCGGCGTGCCGGCCATACCAGCGGCGGGCGAGATCGGCCAGTTGCCCGAGCGGCAGCACCTCGCCCGGCGCGAAGCCGTGGCGCGCGGCCCAGGCGCGGGCGTCATCCGGCCGGCGGAAAGCGACGAGGCGAGCGCAGAAATGGTGGACATTGCCCCAGGCAACGCGCGGCGGCTCCGGGAAATGCACCCAGAGGTCGGCCGCCTCCGGCACGCCGGCGCGGGCGCGGAGCACCAAGGGCTCGGCTTCCGCGCCGAGGCGGGTGTGGATGGCGATCTCTTCCGCGACCAACGCGGAGATGCCGAGACCGCACCACAGGCAAGGCGCCCACCAGCCGCGATCGCGTGCCGCGACCCAGGTATGCGTGGGCGAGGTGGTGAAAGGATGCACGATCCACGGTTCGCAGCGGTGCGGATGCAACACAAGGCCGTGCGAGTCGTGCAACGCGCGCAGCCCGGCCTCGACCTGCGCGAGCGGCAGACCGGTGGCAGCCGCGAGGTCGGCGCTCGTCGGCGGGCGGCCGTTTTTCAGGAACCCGACGACCAGCAAATGGTGCAACTGCGATTCCAACGAGGGCGAGGTCATGAGCGCGGGGGCGCGGGGCGAGGCTTGGGTCTGGGCTTCGAATCCGGTTTTTCCGCGGGCTTGCGGTCTGGGGAAGTGTTTGCCCGGGGTGTGATGGGTTTTTCGGCGGACGTGTCGGTGACACGGCCCTTCTGCTCGCGCGCAGGTTGGTTTCCGGCTTTGCGGCGTTCCTCGTGGACGGCCTTCATGCGGCGCAGGCCGCCCTCGGATTCGCGGGCGGCGACCTGCGCGTCGGTCCGGATGAGTTTGCGGCGCTCGGCGGGGAGGTTGGAGGTCTGGAGGCGCTCGAGACGCACGCCGCCATTGCGCTCGCGGCGGGCGCGGACGCCGAGCTGCTTGCCGGCGGGGATGTCGCGCTCGAGGCCGTCGGGCTGGGCAAAGACCACATGGCCATCGGCGGTGCCGACGCGCAGATCGCCGTCTCCCTGCTCGTCGGCGGCGTAGGCGACCTCGAATTCGGTGCCTTTCACTTTGGCGGTGCCGGCGGCGGTTTTCACGGACAGGTCGGAGCCGTTGAGCAGCTTCTTGGCCTGCACGACGATTTCGCCGAGGAGCAGGTCGAGCGTGGTGCTGGACTTGGAGGGCTCGCGCCTGGAGTTGTTGGCGGTGATGAGTTCCGCATCGGTGTAGCGCTCCTGCATCGCGAGCGCGATGGCGAGGCGGGTGCGCTCGCGCACGGCCACGGTGGAGCCGTTGGGCAGGACGAGCACGCAAGAGGCTTGGGCCTTGGTTTCGATGGTATCGCCGGCGGAGAGGGCGTCGTTGTTGGCCACGGGCGCGGGCGGGGTGTCCTTGCCGCGCACGACCTCGACCGTGCCCTTGACCTGCACGGCGATGACCACGCCGTTCTCCATCGGCGCGCCGAATCCCGCACATGCGAGCGCGGCCATCGCCAACCACAGCAGCGTTTTCATGGGCGCAGTCTATCGGGTGGGACGGCGCGGTCTAGGCGGAAGTCGGAGGTGCGCCGCGGGCTTTGGGGTTGAGACGGTCAGCAAG
Source organism: uncultured Opitutaceae bacterium (assembly GCA_964601365.1). GTDB lineage: Bacteria > Verrucomicrobiota > Verrucomicrobiia > Opitutales > Opitutaceae > Didemnitutus. Next base: position 22,699 of record CAZRNE010000020.1, read on the forward strand.
ATCGGGCCATCTTTGCGGTGTATGTCCAACGTTGCCCCAACCCTGCGCGAGAAGATCGGCCAGATGCTGATGGTCGGGTTCAAAGGCAGCCGGCCCGCCGAGTGCGGTCTGATCGAGCGCGACATCCGCGAACACGGCATCGGCAGCGTCATCCTCTTCGACCTGGACATGACGGGGACCATCGACTCGGGCGGACCGCGCAAGCGCAACATCGAGTCGCCGGTGCAGGTGAAGGAACTGCTCGCGCATCTGCAGGCGCAGGCAAAGGTGCCGCTGCTCACGGCCATCGACCAGGAGGGCGGGCGCGTCAACCGCCTCAAGCCCGCCTACGGCTTCCCCGAGAGCATCTCGCACGAGGAACTCGGCGCGCTCGACCAGCCCGCCGAGACGCGCCGGCACGCCGAGGCCACGGCGCGGACCTTGCGCGAGGTGGGGCTCAACTGGAACCTCGCGCCGGTGGTCGATCTCGACGCCAACCCGGACAATCCGATCATCAAGGGCAAGAAGCGCAGTTTCGCCAGCGACCCGGCGAAGGTCGCGCGGCACGCCGCCGCTTTCGTGGAGGGGCACCGCGCCCACGGCGTGCTCACCTGTCTCAAGCATTTTCCCGGCCACGGCAGCGCGATGGGCGACACGCACCTCGGATTCGTGGACGTGACCCAGACCTGGCACGAGCGGGATCTGGAGCCGTTCCGCGCGCTGATCGCCACCGGGCAATGCGACAGCGTCATGAGCGCGCACGTCTTCAACGCCCGGCTCGATCCGGAGCGGCCCTCGACGCTGTCGCGGGCGGTCATCACCGGGATTTTGCGCGAGCGGCTCGGCTTCCAGGGTGTCGTGGCCAGCGACGACATGGAGATGAAGGCGATCTCCAGCCGGTATGGCCTGGAAAATTCCGTGCCGTGGGCCGTGGCCGCGGGCATCGACGTGCTCTGCTTCGGCAACAACATGAGCTACGATCCCGACATCGCGCCGAAGGTGATCGGCATCCTCGAGCGCGCCGTGGCCGACGGCCGCGTGAGCGCGGCGCGCATCGACGAGTCGTATCGGCGCGTGCTCGCGCTCAAACGCCGGACCCAACTGGCCGCGTAGTCTTTTCACCACGGATGAAACGGATTGAAACAGATACGCCCGATAAGGCAGGAGATTATCCGTCCAATCCGGGGACATCCGTAAAATCCGTGGTCAAAGAAAACCCATGAAAATCCTGACACGTCCATTCGCCCTCTCACTTGCTGCAGTATGGTTGTTCGCCGGGTGCGCGACGCGCCCGGGCACGCCCGCCAAGCGCAGGGGCGACGAGATCATGGTCGCCGGCCAGATGTTCCATACCGGCACCAAGGTCGTGCTCTGGACCGACCCGGGCGGCTACGACGCCTACCGCGTCGAGCGGCGCTTCGCCCCGCTGGAGGAGAGCGACTGGGAGAACACCAAGGCCAAGGTGAAGGACCAGGAGACGCCCAACCGCTACGGCCTGCGCAAGGGCGACCTCTCGCCCGACGAGATCGAGCGCGTGCGCGGCGGCGGCTGGGATCTGCCGACACTCCGGCGCGTCGTGGACCAGTTCGTCATCCACTACGACGTCTGCGGCATCAGCAAGCAGTGCTTCAAGATCCTGCACGATTACCGCGGGCTCAGCGTCCACTTCATGTTGGATATCGACGGCACGATCTACCAGACGCTCGACGTGAAGGAGCGCGCGCGCCACGCCACGATCTCCAACGACCGCTCGGTCGGCATCGAGATCGCCAACATGGGGGCCTACGGCGCCAACGAGCTGGAGACGCTCAACACCTGGTATGGCGCCGACGCCTCGGGCCGGCTCGTCATCAAGATCCCGGAAAAACTCGGCGACCCGATGCTGCGCACGCCGAACTTCACCGGGCGCCCCGCCCGCGCGGAGCTGGTGAAAGGCAACATCCAGGGCAAGGATCTCAACCAATACGACCTCACGCCCGAGCAATACAAGGCGCTCGTCAAGCTGACCGCCGCGCTCGCGCGCGTGCTGCCGAAGATCAAGCTCGACTACCCGCGCGGCCCCGACGGCAGGGTGCTGCCGCACAAGCTGCCCGACGAGGAGCTGAAGAAATACCAGGGCGTGCTCGGCCACTACCACATCCAGACGAACAAGATCGATCCCGGCCCCGCCTTCGACTGGGACAAGGTCATCAACGGCGCCCGGCGCCTCGCACGGTAAGTGACGTTTGCAAGATCATGTAGGAGCGGCTTTACGCCGCGACAATGCAACGAATTGGGTCGGGGCATAAAGCCCCTCCTACAATGAGAACAGACGCGATGGCTGAGGTTGAAGACTTGCACTAGGACTTCTTGCCGAAGGCCGGGTCGATCGTGCGGGAGGCGAGGGCGGTGGTAACGAAGGACGGCAGGGTGCAGACCAGCACCCAGGCGAAGAAGTTCACATAGCCGATGTGGTCCTGGATCCAACCGGCGGCCATGCCAGGCAGCATCATGCCGAGGGCCATGAAGCCGGTGCAGATGGCGTAATGCGCCGTCTTGTGCGGGCCCTCCGCGACCAGCATCATGTAGAGCATGTAGGCGGTGAACCCGAAGCCGTAGCCGAATTGCTCCACGGCGAGCGCGGTGGAAACGACGACGAGCTTCGACGGCTGGTAGATGGCCAGGAGCAGGAACGCCACGATGGGCGTGTGCATGGCGAGGATCATCGGCCAGAGCATGCGCTTGAGGCCGTAGAGGGAGATGATCCAGCCGCCCACGAGCCCGCCGAGTGTCAGCGCAATGATGCCGACCGTGCCGTAGGCGATGCCGAGCTGCTGGGTGGTGAGGCCGAGACCGCCGTCGGCGGGTTTGTCGAGGAGGAAGGGCGAAAGGAGCTTCAGGGCCTGGGACTCCGCGAGTCGGTAAAGGAGCAGGTAGGCGAGGATGAGCCCGATGCCCGGTTTGCGGAAGAACGCGGCGAACACGGCGAAGAATTCGCGGAGGAAATCCCCGCCCTCGACCGTGGCCCGGTCGGCGTCCGGCTTGGGCAGCACGAAAAAGTGATACACCCCGACCACGATGAACACGACGGCGAGCAGGCCGAAGACCAAGGACCAGGCCGTCGTGACGCTGCCGGTGGAGTCGGTGAGCCGCCCGGCGAGATAGACGAGGCCGCCCTGGGCGGAGAGCGTGGCGAGACGGTAGAAGGTGCTGCGCACGCCGACAAAGGCGGCCTGCTGCCCGGTCGGCATGGCGAGCAGGTAGAAGCCGTCGGCGGCGATGTCATGGGTGGCCGACGCGAAGGCCATCAGCCAGAAGACGGCGAGCGAGAGTTGGAAGAATTTCGGCCCGGGCAGGGTGAGGGCAACGAGGGCGAAGGCGATGCCGATGAGGAACTGCAGCGACCAGATCCAGAGCCGTTTGGTGCGGAACATGTCCACCAGCGGCGACCAGAGCGGCTTGATGACCCATGGCAGGTAGAGCCAGCTGGTGTAGAGCGCGATGTCGGTGTTGGAGATGCCGAGGTTCTTGTAGAGAACCGTCGAAAGCGTCATCACCACGACGTAGGGGATGCCCTGCGCGAAATAGAGCGTGGGAATCCAGGCCCAGGGGTTGCGGGCGGGCGGGGTTGGCGATGGGGCGGGATTCATGCTTTTTTTTGCGGGTGGTCTTGAGGGTGGAACCCGGCCTCTGGACGGGTTCAGAGCGCGTCCGGAGGCCGCGCTCCACCACGCAGGCAAAATCTCGATGATACGATCATGCTCTATGGGGCAGAGCGGGTTGTCCTCGACGAACCGCGCGCAGGGCTCGGCTCACCGGGACGGTTCGCCCTGCCGGAGGAAAGTGCGAGCATGGCGGGGGCGCTGGCGTTGCCGGTGCGGTCGAGGGCTTGCACGGCGACGGCGGTGACGGGGCCGAGCGCGGCGTCGGGCGCGAGCGAAACGGTTTTCTCCGCGGCGATCTGCACGGCGAGGCGCCACTCCGTGCCGTGTTGCCGCCAGACGGCGTAACGGACGGGGGCTTCGCCCGCGGAGGGCGTTATGACGACCTGCGGGAGTTTTTCGTCGCGGCGGAGCGTGGGCGCGGGCGGGGCCCGGTGGTCGAGCCACGGGGTCGCCGGCACGAGGGCGGGCGTGGCGTAGAGCGGGGCGAGTTTTTGGGCGATACCCTTGCGATCCTCCATGAGGGCGACGGCGCTGAAGTGGACGTGGCCGGTGGCGTCGGGGCGCGTGCGCGTGAGGGTGATCTGCGCGGTGATTTCCTCGGCGGGCCACGACTCGGCGGTGTGATCGATCCTGCTGGTGAAGAGGCCGGGCCAGATGTGGCGATTTTTCGGGTTTTGCCGCAGCCAGTAGTCGAGGAGCACGGGATACGACTGTTCCTTCTTCGCGATGGGCCAGTAGAGTTGCGGGGTGAAGTAATCGAGCCAGCCCTTCTGCAGCCACAGTTCGGCGTCGGCGTAGAGGCTGTCGTATTGGCTGAAGCCGGTGATGCCGGGCGGGCGAAGCGCGGGCTTGCCGAGACCGAAGGGGCTGATGCCGAACTTAACCAGAGGCTTGGCCTCGCGGATGGTGCGGTGGATCTTCTCGACGAGGTGGTCGACGTTCTGGCGGCGCCAATCGGCGCGGTTGAGTTTGCCGCCGGCCTGGCGGTAGCGTTTCCACGCGGGTTCGTCCGGAAAATCGAGGTTCTCCTTCACGTCCTTCGGGAGGTTGGGTGCCTCGATCGGATACGGATAAAAATAATCGTCGATGTGGATGCCGTCGACGTCGTAGCGGGTGACGATGTCGCGCACGACGGCGAGGGTGCGCTCGGCGGCGACGGGTTCGCCGGGATCCATCCACAGCAGCTTGCCGTAGGCCTTGACGGCGTGCGGATGGGTCTTGGAGAGGTGGTTCGGGGCGAGCGGCGACTTCGCCTCGGCGTGGCGCGCGCGGTAGGGGTTGAGCCAGGCATGCAACTCAAGCCCGCGGGCGTGTGCGCCGGCGATCCACTCGGCGAGCGGATCGTAGCCGGGATCGCGGCCCTGCGTGCCGGTGAGGTATTCGGACCAGGGCTCCAGTTTGGACTCGTAGAGCGCGTCGGCGGCGGGCCGGACCTGGAAGATGACGGCGTTGAGGTTGAGCGAGCGGGCGCGGTCGAGGATGGCATTCATCTCGGCGCGCTGCTGGGCGACGGAGAGACCGCGCTTCGAGGGCCAGTCGATGTTGTTGACGGTGGCGACCCACACGGCGCGGAACTCGCGCGGCAGGGGGGGCGGGGCCTCGGCCGTGGACCGGGGTCGCGAGACGCACCCGCCTCCGCACAGGAGTGCTATGGCGAGGCAAGGCCCGACGAGGCGACGCCGGGCGAGAAGGTGGGCAGTGAGGGCGGCGAAGAAAAAGTGGGCCAGCCCGCTTGCGGGCGCGGGTTGAGCGCGCGCAAGCGCGCTGTCCCACAGTGCGGAACGGGCGTCGGAGGGCGACGCCCCTACAAAAGCAGGGATCATTTTTTCGAGAGGGCTTGGCGGACGTTGCCGGCGACACAGTCGAGCGCGGCCTGCGCGCTCGCGGCGTCGGTCTTGTTCAGCAGGGCGACGATGGCGGTCTTCACCTTCCAGCCGCAGGACTCGAGCATGGCGCGGGCGGCCTCCTCGCCGGCGCCGGTGGCGCGGACGGTGAGCGCGACGGCGCGGCGGTAGAGCTTGGCGTTGGTGGGGTGCACGTCGACCATGAGGTTGCCGTAGACCTTGTGCAGGCGGACCATGATCGCGCTCGAAAGCGTGTTGAGGGCGATTTTCTGGGCGGTGCCGGCCTTGAGCCGCGTGCTGCCGGAGATGGTCTCGCTGCCGGTGTCGAGGGTGACGCCGATGTCGGCCTGGGCCGTGACCGGCGCGTCAGGATTGTTGGCAATACCGATGACGAGCGCGCCGGCGGCCCGGGCGGCCTCGATGACGCCGAGCACATAGGGCGTGGCCCCGGAGGCGGCGAGACCGATGACGACGTCGTTCTTGCCCGGGGAAAGAGCGCGCAGGTCGGCCGCGCCCTGCGCGCGGTCATCCTCCGCGCCCTCGACGGCGACAAAGAGCGCCTTTTCGCCGCCGGCGATGAGGGCGAGGGCGCGTTCGCGCGGCCAGGAAAAGGTGGGCCAGAGCTCGACGCTGTCGAGGATGCCGAGCCGGCCGGAAGTGCCGGCGCCGGCGTAGATCAGGCGGCCGCCGGCGGCGAGGCGGGGCACGGCGGCCTCGACGGCGCGGGCGATTTGCGCGGCGGCCGCGTGCACGACCTGCGCGGCATGCACCTGGTCCTCGGTGAACGCGCGGATAAGGTCGACGGTGGAATACTGGTCGAGGTTCGGGTGCCGGTCGCTGGGGGTCTCGGTCGGGAGCATTTCCGCGGTGAATATCCCGCGTTGCGGGGGTGGGTTCAACCGTTCATTTCAACTCCGTGCAGAAATCCGAGACCAACGGACTTTTCGTGGGCGTGCTGTCGGGCACCAGCGTGAACGGCATCGACGCCGCCTTGGTCGAGTTCGCCCCGCAGCCGCGCCTGGTGGCGACGCACACGCTGGACTATCCGGCCGAGGTGAGGACGGAGTTGCTGGCGCTGGCCGTGCCCGGGGAAAACGAGCTCGACCGGCTGGGGCGGGCCGACGTGACAGTGGGCCGGCTGTTCGCGCAGGCCGTGACCGGGCTGCTGGCCAAGGCGGGCAAGAAACCGGCCGAGATCCACGCCGTGGGCAGCCACGGGCAGACAATACGCCACCGACCGGGGATGCGCCCGGCGTTCACGTTGCAGATTGGCGACCCCAATGTGATCGCTGCGGAGACGGGCATCGCGGTGGCGGCGGACTTCCGGCGGAAGGACATGGCGTTGGGCGGGCAGGGCGCGCCGCTCGTGCCGGCGTTCCATGAGGCGGTCTTCCGGCAGTCCGGCCGCGAACGCGTGGTCGTGAACATCGGCGGCATCGCCAACATCACGATCCTGCCCGGCGCCGGCGGCGCGGTGCGCGGCTTTGACACCGGGCCGGGCAACACGCTGCTAGACGCGTGGTGCCGGAAGCAGCGCGGCGAACCGATGGATCGCGACGGAGCGTGGGCGGCGAGCGGGCGCGTGAACGCGCCGTTGCTGGCCGCCTTGCGGGCCGATGACTACTTCACCAGGCCGCCGCCCAAGAGCACCGGCCCGGAGCACTTCTCGCTCGCGTGGCTGCAGCGCCATCTCGCCACGATGGGCAAGATTGAAGCGGCCGACGTGCAGGCGACTTTGCTGGCCATGACAGCGGCCACCATTGCCGATGAAATCGAAAAAGCGGCGCGAGGGGCGAAGGAGGTTTTTGTCTGCGGTGGCGGCGCACGCAATGGAGCGCTGATGAGGGCGCTGGCGGAAAACCTGCGAGACGCAAAAGTCGCAAAGACCGACGAGCTGGGCGTGGATGCCGACTGGGTGGAGGCGATGGCCTTCGCGTGGCTGGCGCGGCAGCGGGTCAACGCCGCGGCCGGCAACCTGCCCGCGACGACCGGAGCCAGCCGCCCCGCGGTGCTCGGCGGGCTGTGGTTGCCGGAGTAAGGGAACCAGCCTACGCGCGGTGCGCTTCGACGAGGTTGTTGCCTGGCAACAAAAAGGCATCCGGCAGGACCGGATGCCTTGAAGGTGTCAGGTAACGGTCGGATCAGAAGATCTTGTATTCGACCGAAAGGGTGAAGGCGCGGCCGCGCGGGTCGGCGACGCGGGGTTCCCACGAGCTGCCGCCGCCGGTGTTGGAGTCGTAGGCGGAGGCGGTGAAGGGCGGATCCTCGTTGAAGAGGTTCTTGATGCCGGCAATGACGGTGAGGTCCTTGTTCCAGCGGTAGGTGAAGCTGGCGTTGTAGGTGATGTATTCGTCCACCTTCGGGTTGAAGCCCGGGCGGGTGAAGGCTCCGGGAGGCGCGCCGGAGTCCATGTAGCCGGAGCGGTAGAGCTGGCTGAGGCGGGCAGTCCATTTGCCCTTCCGGAAGCTGGCGGAGGCGGTGTATTTCCATTTCAGGCCGAGGTCGGAGACGCGGGTGAAGCGGCCGATCTCGCTCGCGCCAAAGGGCGCGCTGGCGATGAGCCGCGACTTTTTCTCCAACAGATGGGAAACATTGAGGTCGGCGGTGAGCTTGCCGCCGAAGAGATCGAAGTCGCCGCGGGCAGTGTATTCGATGCCCTTGGTCTCGGTTTCGCCGGCATTGAGCCAGCGGTTGTCGATCGCGAGGATGGTGTTGCTGCTATCGCGGATGATGGCGTCGGAGAACAGCTGGAAGTTGGCGAGAATGGTGTTCGGCCCGAGGATGAGGATGGTGCCGTCGCGGTTGATCGACCACCAATCGGCGCCGAGGGTGATGTTCTTGATCGGCGAGAAGACGACACCGAAGGAGGTCATGTCAGCCTCCTCGGGGTTGAGGCTGGCCTTGCCCCCGGCGAAAATGCGGATCGTGTTGGCCGGGATGGGCGTGTTGGTGTAGGGATTCACCAGATCCAGGCCGGAATAAATGGACTCGGTTACAGGATCAAACTGCTGCTTGAAGGTCGGCACACGGAAGCCAGTGCTGTAGGAACCGCGGAAAAGGACTTTCTCGTGCGGTGTGAAGCGCAGGGTGATCTTCGGGTTGGTGGTGCTGCCGAAGCCGGTGTATTGATCGCGGCGGCCGGCGACGTTGAGGTCGAGGTTCTTCCAGAGCGGGATCTGCAGCTCGGCGAAGACGGCCTTGATGTCGCGCTTGAGGGTGCCGCCGGTGGCGAGCGCGTTGTCGAAGGGCGCGTTGAAGATGAAGTTCTGCACCGAGCTCGGGTCGGAGCGCGGGTCGCCGGCGAAGAAGTATTCCTCGCGGCGGAAGTCGAAGCCGAGCGCGCCCTGGATGGTGCCGCCGGGGATGTCCCAGACGGAGCCGGAGGCGGTGAAGTCGGCCTGGGTGGTGGTGAACTTGCCGCCGTAGAGTTCGACTCCGTCGGCGCGGACGGAGTCGAGGGCGGTCAAGGCTTGGGCCGTCTGGGTGTAGGAGAAGGGATTGACCGTGCCGTTGTTGATGAGGGCGGCGAAGGGATAGGCGTAGAAGTAGCCGCGGTTGAGGCGCGACTTGCTCTTGCTCTCGGCGCGGGAAACACCGGCGCGGTATTCCCAATCGGCGAAACGGTCGCCGGGGAGCGCGAGCGGACCCTCAAGCCCGACGAGGAAGCGGTTGGTGTCGCTCACGGTGCGGATCTCGCGGTTGCCCATCGGGATGGCGCGCCAGCGGAAGGGGATGGGCGCGCCAGCGTTGATGGAGCCGGCTCCGAAGAAGGCGACGAGGGCGTTGTAGACGCGGTTGTAGTCGGCGCCGGTGCTGGGATAGGCGAGGTTGAAGAAGGGGTTGGTCGAGACGGTGGAGCTGGAAATCTGGTTCGCCGAGAAGCTCTTGTTGGACTCGGAGCGGCCGATGACGGCCTCGGCGGTGAGCAGGTGCTTGCCGAGCTTGAGCGTGCCGCGGCCGACGAAGTTGGTGTTTTCAACCGGCTGCTGGAGGACGGCGGCGCGGCCGGTGTCCCAGGCCGAACCGTATTTGGCGGCGGGGCTGTTCCAGAGGACCTCGTCGTAGGGCCCCATGCCGTCGAGACCGGCGTAGCCCGAGGTGTTGGTGGGCAGGTCGGAGATGTTGATACCGTTGACGCGCAGGGCGGGATTGGCGGGGTCGACCGGGCCGGTGCCGCGGCCGGTGTTGTTCAGATTGTCGCGGCTGAGGATGTTAAATATGGTCCCGATGGCGAAGATGGTCGCGACAGGGGCACCGCGGGTATCGGGCGAGAGGCCGCGCGCGGGCTGAAAGGTGTTGACGAAGTCGCGCTCCTCGCCGCGCAGCATCTTGTGGTCCGAGAGCGAGAGAGAGGCCATGATGTTCCATTTGTCTGTGTTGAGGTCGCCCCAACCACCGACGAGGGAGTAGCGGTAGATGTCGCCTCCGCCGTCCTCGGTGATGTCGGAGGAGGCATTGGCGACGAGGCCCTGGAAGTCGCGCTTGGTGATGAAATTGATCACACCGCCGATGGCGTCGGTGCCGTAGATGGCGGAGGCGCCGTCCTTGAGCACCTCGACGCGCTCGATGCCCTGGAAGGGGATCTGGTTGAGGTCGACCACACCGCCGTTGAGGCCGTGGGAGGAGACGCGGCGGCCGTTGAGGAGGATGAGGGTGGCGTTGGAGCCCTGGAGGCGGAGGTTGGCGGAGGTGGCGCCGTTGTTGCCGCGCTGCTGGCCGCTGACGACGTCGGCGTTGGACGCGAGGTTGTCGGGCGCGTTGCCGTTGATGTTCAGCGTCATCATGAGCTGCTCGGCGCTCGCGATGCCTTCCTGCTCGAGGTCGAGCCGGTTGAAGACGGAGATGGGCAGCGCGCCCTCGTCGGCTGGCCGCTTGATGGACGATCCAGTAACGATGAATTTCTCAAGTTTGACAGACTCCTCCGGTTTGGCCGGTTCGGAGTTGGCGGCGGGCGCGGTTTGCGCCACCGCGAGGGGGGCAAGGCCGATGGCGGCGAAGGCCGCCAGCCATGCGGGACGGTTCCACAAGCAACGTGTGTTCATGCAGGTCTGGGTTTGTAGTTGGGGTGCGGCCTTGGGTGCGGCAAGGGCGCGGGTGTGCATCAGCCGGATCGCTGCTTTCCGGCCGGGGTATTACCGGGCGTATTTACAGCAAGGGGCGCGGTGTCCAAGCCGAAACGACGGCCCCGGGCCGACCGGCCCGGTCGCCCCGAAGGCGTTGGCAATATCGGCAAAAAAACCGTCGCTTCTGACAAGCCGCATCACCGCCCGGCGGGGCGGCCGCCGGGCAGGGAGACACGCGGGGCGTCGGGGCCGTCGAGCTGGCGGAGGCCGGCCAGCGGGTCGTCGGCGAGGCGGAGAAACTTGAAGCCGAGAAGGCGGGGTTTGCCGGCGGCGTCGCGCGCGGCGTTGTCCTTCGTTTCCCTCGCGATGAGCTCGTCGATGGTCTCCTCGCGCACGGCGGGCTCGGCGGAATGGATGACGTGCAGGGCGCCGTCGGGGCCGCGGGCGATGAGGCCGACATGACCGATCCAGGCGTTGCCGCCGAAGGTGTCGGTGAGGGGGTCGCCGGGTTTCACGACGCCGCGGACGAGGTTGATGGCGTCGCCTTCGCGCAAGTGCGCGCGGGCCCGGTCGATCTCGGCGTAGGGGAGGAACACCTGCTCGTGCTCGACGACGGGGATGCTGGTTTCGAGCTTGTAGCGGTGGCGGAGGAAGCGGGAGCGGTCGACGCGGCCCTGGAAGCGGGCGGCCTTATCGCCGGCGAGTTCGGCGGTGATGTCGCGCACGAGCCAGCGGTTGGAGGGATTCCAGTCGGTCTCGGTGTAGTGGTTGCGGGTGACGACGCCGATCTCGCCGTCGCGGTAACGGATGCGTTGGAGCAGGCGCATGAAGCCGGGCCAGTCGCGGCTGAGGGCCATGGCGTAGATGTGCTCGATGAAGACGAGGCAGTCGCTCTTGCCGAGGCAGTAGAGCGGCTGGGGGTCGTGGGTTTCGAACGGCATCTCGCCGAGGAGGTAGAGTTCGTAGGGCTGGCCGAGGTTCTTGCGCGCAAGATGGATGACGCGCCGGCGCAGGTCCGGCTCCGTGGTCTGAAGGTGGCCGAGGTAGGCGCCGGTCTCGGCCTCGGTGAACTGGAAGAGCGGCTTGGCGACGAGCGGAGCCAGCTGGTCGGGCGGAAGGGTGGCGCCACGGGCGACCGGGAGAATGAGAACCGCGGCGGCAAGCAGGTGTTGCGGGCGCATGGAAGGCGGGGGAGGTGGGTGAAAAAAGGGGCGATTCCGAGGAATCGCCCCAAGGGTTTCGGGACCGGTCCGTGCTCAGAAGGTGCCGGTGATGCCAAACTTGATGGTGCTGGCCGGCTTGAGGAGCTGGCTGGTGCGGCTATCGATGGCGAAATACTGCTCGGGGCCTTCTTGACCGAGGTTCTCGAAGTTCATGAACAGCGTGGCGTCAGGCCGCACGCGGTAGGTCAAGCCCGCGTTGTAGCGCAACAGGTCGCGTTGGAAGCGGCTGGCACCGGCGGTGGTGCTGAACACAATCAGGTGCTCGCCCTTGAAGCTGGCGTCGAAGGAGGCGCCAAACTTCTTGTAGTTGTAGAGCAGGCGGGCGTTGAAGAGGCGCGGCACGAAGCCAGCCACCTGGTTGGTGTTGAGCACGGTGGTGCCGGCGAAGCGGCCCTTGGTGCGCTGGTAGGTGTAGTTGGCGGAGACCGTCAGACCTTTGAGGGCGCCGGGGAGGAAGGCGAGGCGCTGGCGGAAATCGATCTCGATGCCTTCGGCCTCGGCATCGCCAAGATTGACCGGCTGGAAGATGCGATAGCCGCCGTAGAGCCCGTCGAAGCCGTTGTCGGGGCTGTTGGGCACCGTCAGGCCGGAGTTCACACTGCTGCCGATGTAATCGGTGATATCCTTTTTGAAGACGCCAACGGAGAACATGCCGTTGTTCGTGAAGTAATACTCCAGCTTGAGATCGATATTCTCGGCCTCCTGGGGCTTGATCGCCGGATTACCGATGGTGACGGTCTGGGCGGAATCGCTGACGGTGACCGAGGGCACGAGCTGCTGGAGGGTCGCCCGCCCGTAGCTGGTGGACCAGCTGCCGCGCGCCTTGAGGTTGGGCGTGATATCGTAGGCGAAGTGGATGCTCGGGAAGTTTTTTGAGTATTTGCCGTCCGTGACTTGGGATTGGTAATCCATCCTGGCGCGCAGGTAGTGGTCCGGCTGGGTGGCGATCGGGGTGGAGCGGGCGCGGAAGTAGGTGAAGGTCTCAGTGGCCACGCGTTCGTGGCGGACACCACCTAGCACGTTGAGCCGTCCGAAGAGCTTGGCTTGCAGCTGCACATAGCCGGCATCGACTCCCTCTTCCATGATGCGCCGGAAGGTGTAGGGCTGGGTGGCGTTGAAGTTCACGTCCTCATACCACAGGGTCGGATCGTTGAGGGTGCGGGAGACAGCGGACGGTTTGAAGGCGGGCAGCCGCGTTCCTCCGTGCTGGCGCTCGAACTCGCTGATCGGCATGAGATCGGTGTTGAGCGTGGTGCCGACGACACCGAACCAGCGACGGGGGCTGTTGGGATAGTTGTTCACGCGGCGGTTGACGGTGTCGAGGCCGGCTTTGAGCTTGAGCGGAATCTTCGTGTCGAAGTCGTAGGTGGCGTTGACGGTGGCGCTGACCTCGTTGGTCTTGGTGACGGTGTCGCGCTTGACGAACTGGCGCGAGGTGATGGGGACCGGTTGGGTGGTGGTGTTGGCCGCCGTGAGCACGATCGGCGTGTAATTGGCGAAATTATAGACGCTGGGACCCGATGTCTGGGTGAAAACGCGTCCGTCGAGATTGGAGTTGTCGAGGATGAAGCCGAGCGGTGCGTTCAACCGGCTGATATACTGGCCGGCTTGGCCTTCATTGCCATGGCCCGACCACCAGGTGGTGTGGCTCCAACGGTAGCCGTGGTCGACCTTGAGGCGGCCCCAGTCGTGTTCGAAGGCGAGGGTGCCAGTGGGATTCTTGCTGGTGAAGGAGAAGCCCCAGGTTTCGACGTCGAACCGGGTGCCGGCGGCCTCGCGGATCTCGGTGCGGTTGGCCGTATAACCGGGCATGACAAGGCCGGTGGTGCCGTTGAAAATGGTGCGCGTGCCGAACGGATTCACCCGGACGCGGTCATAGAAGGGCTCGTAGCCGGCGTTGTAGAGGAAGCGCAGCGACATCTGGGTGGTGTCGGACAGGCGGTAATCAGCACGAGCGCTGAAGGCGTGGATGATACGGTGGTTCAGGCCGCTGCGCTTGTCGTAGTCATGGAAGAACGCCACGGGGTTGTTGGTGAACTCATACTGCAGGAAGTCGTAGTCGATGGGGTTTACGACCTCCTGGTATGAGGCGTTGACCGAGATGCCCAAATTGCGGGTCCCGCCGAAGACGTCGAAGACCTCGGTGTAGGAGGCGCTGAGGTCGGGATGGAGGGGGTGGTCGGCGAGCTGGGCGTTGCGCTCGGCGTAGGAAGGATGATACCGGCCGTTGACGTTGTAGGTGAAACGGCGCTTCTCCTTCTGGGCGAGCGGCGACTTGGTCTTGAGGTTCAACTGGCCGCCGAGGGAATCGGCGCGCTTGTCCGGGGTCTGGCCGGCGATGATTTCGATCTGCTCATAGTTCGAAGCGGAGAAGGAGTGGAGCGTGGCGGTGCGGCCGATGCCGGAGACACCGGTGGAGGACATGCCGTCGATGTTGAGGCGGGTATAGCTGTCCGGCTGGCCGCGCACGCTGATGTTGAAGATCAGGTCGTCCTCATCGGTGGTGAAGGTGATGCCGGGCAGACGGGCGGCGAGTTCGCCGACATTCTGGGTGGGCAACACGCCCCATTCGTCGAGGGCCACGACGGTCTTGATATTGGAAGCATTGCGCTGCTCGGTGATGGAGAGTGCCTGGCCTTCCTTCACGGTGGAGACGATGAAGGGTTCCATGACAATCCCGTCGGAGGTCTCCATCTCAAAGCTCAGGTCATTGGAGCCATCGGCGACCGTGATGGTCTGCTTGGCATCGCTGAAGCCGCTGTAGGACACGACCACCTCGGTCTCGCCGGCCGGCACGTCGTGGAAGACATAGCGTCCGGAACTGTCGGTGACGACCGAGCGGTTGAGTGAGGGCAGGGTGACGAGGGCGCCTTGGAGGTTGTTACCGGTGCCCTTGCTGCTGACGGTGCCGGAGATCTTTCCGGCGGCGAAGGCAGCTTGGGCGACGAAAAGGGCGGCCGTGGCCGCCAGCAGGTTCAATGCGGTGCGCAGCGAACCGAAACGCGGAGACAGTGTGCGGTTGTCGGAGCTCATCGGTGTATGGGTTGACGTGCGCCGGCAAGGTCGTGCCGGCATGCGTGGGGGGATGGGGATGTGAGCGGAAAGATACTGCCCGTGACAGCGCGTCCAAGCAGATTTCCTTGGCGGCCCCGTCCGGTTGGGCTGGCTCAGAGAGAAACCGCCATCATGGATGGCATTTTCGTCAAAAACTTCATCATTTCTGCCAACGCCCTTTCCCGGCCATTACCCGGTCTTCAGCGCCTGCCCGGGGCGGCGCGACCGCTGTGCCGGTAGGCAAGGGGAGAGACACCATAGGCCATCCGGAACGCGCGGCTGAAACTGTAGATGGAGGAAAACCCGCACTGCTCGGCGATCTCCGACACGCGTTGCGGTCCCAGTCGCAGCAGCCCGCAGGCCTGCTCGAGCCGCAGGCGCCGCAGGTGCCGCCCGATGCTGACACCGCACGAGGCTTGGAAGCGCGCGCGGAGGTGGCTGGGGCTGATGCCGAGTGCGCGGGCGACTTCGCGGATGGTGGGGGGATGGGCGCTGCGCTGCGCGAACTGGTTGACGCTGATGAGCAGACCCGGGGCCGGCGGGGCCACGGCGGCGGCGGGCGCGGGTGGTTTGAGCCGCCTGAGCCGGGCCAGGAACAGGGCCAGCAGCAGCACGGGCAGGTCGGCCGCCCGCTCCGTCTCGTAGGCGGCCACCAGCTCTGCGGCCAGCGCGCGCAACGGCGGGGTCAGCTCAAAGGCGCGGTAGCGCAGCCCGGCGAGCGGCTCGGAGTCGGCCAATTCAAAGGTCACGAAAAGCCACGAGAGCTCCTCGCGCTTCGGCTGCGTATAATGGTGGAACTGGAAGGGGAAGACCAGCAGACCCTCGCCCGGCTTGAGCGAAATGTCGCGGTCGTCCACGCAGACCGTCGCGCCCGTGCGCAGCGCGCAGATCAGCACGTGGCGATGGTGCAGCGCGCGGCCGCGCCGCGGCTTGTTGAGGTCGGCGAAGCGTTGCCGTTGGAAGCACACGATGTTGTCGGGCAGCAGCAGATTGGGCGCCGCGCGCCCGACCAGCTGGTGGATGGGCTGGGGCAGGCGCGAGACGAGCTCGCGCAGGTCGCTGGTGGGGGTGACCGTTGGCATTTTCGTCAAAAACATCGTCATTTCTGCTGCTTGTCGCCCCGGGCGCCAGCCTTATCATTGCATCCCAATTCCCCACGCCATGCTTGCGCCGCACCTCCTCGAACGCAGTCACTTCGAACACGCGCCCGTCGCCGTGTTTCCGGGCAGCGCGGAGGCCTCCCGCGCCGTGGCCGCGGAGATCGCCGCACTCATCCGGGCGCGGGAGAAAGAGGGCCGGCCCTGCGTGCTCGGGCTGGCGACGGGCTCGACCCCGGTCTCGCTCTACGCCGAACTGGTGCGCCTGCACCGCGAAGAGGGGCTGAGTTTCCGGAACGTCACCACGTTCAACCTCGACGAATATTACCCGCTGCCGCCGGAACACCCCCAGAGCTACCGGCGGTTCATGCGCACGCATCTCTTCGATCATATCGACATCGACCCCAAGCGCACGCACCTGCCGTCGGGCACCGTGGCCAAGGCCGAGGTCGATGCGCATTGTGCGGCCTACGAGGAGGCCATCCGCGCCGCCGGCGGCATCGACGTGCAGATCCTCGGCATCGGACGCACCGGACACATCGGTTTCAACGAACCGGGCAGCCCCCGCCACTCGCTCACCCGGCTGGTCACCCTCGATCCGCTGACCCGCCGGGATGCCGCGGGCGACTTCGGCGGCGAGGCCGCCACTCCGCGCCACGCGCTCACCATGGGCGTCCGTTCCATCCTCAACGCCCGCCGCCTCATCCTCATGGCTTGGGGCCAGCACAAGGCCGACATCGTGCGCGAGGCCGTGGAGGGCGAGGTCAGCTCGCGCGTCACCGCCTCGTTCCTGCAGGAGCACCCCGACGCCGTCTTTGTCCTCGACCACGCCGCCGCCGGCGCGCTCACGCGCCATCGCACACCGTGGCTGGTCGGCCCGCTGGCCGAGCAGGGTCTGGCCTGGGATGAGCGGATGACCCGCCGCGCCATCCTCTGGCTCTCGCAGCTCCGCCAGAAACCCATCCTCAAGCTCACGGACGACGACTACAACGACGCCGGCCTGCAGGATCTGTTGCGCGCACACGGTTCCGCCTACGAGGCCAATCTCGTCGGCTTCTACCAGATGCAGCACACCATCACGGGCTGGCCCGGCGGGCGTGATCCCGCCAAGGCCAGACCCGGCGACGCCCCCGTGCGACCGCTCCGCTCCGCTTCGGCGAACGTCTTCCCCAAGCGCGTGCTCGTGCTCTCGCCGCATCCGGACGACGACGTCATCTCGATGGGCGGCACCCTCTGCCGCCTGGTGGATCAAGGCCACGAGGTCCACATCGCCTACGAGGTTTCCGGCGCCGGCGCCGTTTCCGACGAAGCGCTTTGGCGGCAGCTTGTTTTCGCCCGTGACAGCGGCCTGATCGACGCCACCCGCCGCGCCCACATCGAAACCCTCTGTGCCGAACTGGTCAGAAGCGCCGCGGCCACCACCGCCCCCGAAGCCCTCGCTTGGAAAGGCCTCATCCGCCGCCACGAGGCCACGGCCGCGGCCCGTGTCTGCGGTGTCGGGGAAAGCCGCCTGCATTTCCTCGACCTGCCCTTCTACAACGCCGCCCCGCGCAGCCGACGCTACGGCGAAAAGGATGTCGCCGCACTCAGCGCCTTGTTGGCAAAAATCCAGCCGCACCTCATCTACGCCGCCGGCGACCTCGACGATCCGCATGGCACGCACCGCCTTTGCCTCCGCATCCTCCGCGACGCACTCAAGAAAGCCCTCGGCGACAAAGCCCGCTGGGCGGTCGAGGCCGAACTCTGGCTCTACCGCGGCGCCTGGGCCGAGTGGCCGCTCGACGAGATCGACCTCGCGGTGCCGCTCAGCCCGCAGGAAGTGCTCCGCCGCCGCCGCGCCATCTTCCGCCACGAGACGCAAAAGGACCAGGCGCTCTTCCTCGGCGAGGACCGCCGCGAATTCTGGCAGCGCACGGAGGACCGCAGCCGCCGCCTTGCCCAGGCCTACAACGCCCTGGGCCTTGCCGAATACGAGGCGATCGAGGCCTTCCGCCGGCACACCATCGCCGACTTTGCGCACTCGACCGCTTTCTGAGCCCAGGCCCAAGGGTCATCTCTGGGATGACACTCGGGTTTCGGTGCGGATCAGATCTTCACGAACCACTTTTTCCGCCACATCGCCCAGCCGATCCCGAAGAACACGGCGACAAACGACAGCGCGAAGGCGAGCGAGGCGTTGAGCGGCGACAGATACGGCGTGAACAGCGTCTGGTAGAGCCAACCCTTCAGCGTGACCGCGGCGCCGTCGGCGCCGGTCCACTTGATGAGCGTGAGCAGCCGGCCCACCAGCCCGGCCAGGACGAAGAGCACGATGGCGTTCATGCCGTAGATGACGAAGGGCGTGGCCCAGCGCTGCCAGCCCTTCACATCGATCAACCAGTAGAAGCCCCCCAGCCACACCATCGACCATCCGGCCATGAAGACCGTGTAAGAACTCGTCCACAGGTTCTTGTTGATCGGGAAAACCGCCCCCCAGAGTGCGCCCGCGGCCAGCAGCACCACCCCGCCACCGAGAAGTTGCGCCGTCTTTTTCTCCGGCGTATCCTTGCCCCACAACAAGTGGCCCGTGAGCGCGCCCAACAACGTCGAGGCGATGGCCGGCAGCGTCGACAGGATGCCCTCGGGATCAAAGCCCGGCGCCGGCGCGCCGCGCCATGTGTGGCCGGCCAGCAGGTGCGAGTCGATCCACCACGCGAGGTTGCCCTGCGGCTCGAGCACACCCGCGCCGTAGCCCGGCACGGGCACGAGCATCAGCAGCGCCCAATAACCGAGAAGCAACCCCGCGGTCCACGCCACCTGTCCGCGCCAGGTCGTGCGCAGGAAGATGGCGCTCGCCACCAGGTAGCACAGGGCGATGCGCTGCAGCACGCCGGGGATGCGCACGGTGGCGAGATCGAGGTTCGAGCCGAGCAACCCGAACGGAAACGTCGCCAGCAGCAGGCCGAGCGCGAAGATGATCGCCGAACGCCGCAGCACATGCACGAACAGTCTGCCGCGGTCCGCGCCTTCCTCCACCCGCCGCGCGAAGGAAAACGCCAGCGAAACGCCGACGATCCAGAGGAAGAAGGGGAAGATCCAGTCGGTCGGCGTCCACCCGTGCCACGGCGCGTGCAGCAGCGGGGCATAGACGTCCTTCCACGACCCCGGATTATTGACCAGCAGCATGCCCGCGATGGTCGCGCCGCGGAAAGCGTCGAGGGAGACCAGCCGGGATCCCGCGTTGTTCATCGGGACGTCAATTGCGGCCCGCGGCCCGCCGAACAAATCCCAGGTGGTTGCCCACGGGCCGCCAGCGCCCATCGCTCGGGCGGTTGGTGATGACCGTGCCGTCGCCCTTGACGAAGTAGAACGAGGAAGATCCGCCGCCATCGAGGTTCACGGCGTCGTCAGCACCGAGCTCGATCATGAGGTCGGCCAGTTCGGGCAACGTCAGGCCGACGCTGTGCGTCGGCTGCCGGCCGTCGACGACGAGGAGGATGAGCGTGCGTCCGTCGGCGGTGACGCCGGCCGCGGTGCGCGGGTTCTTGTTGCCCGGCTGGACCCGCGCGGTCGCCCCGGTGTTCTTCCCGTCCGTCACGAGAAGCGTGCCCGGCTGTTTCTCCGCCGCCCCGATGCCGGCCACGCCCCAGCGCGCGGATTTCAGGTCCGCGCGGGTGATGTAGCCGATGCGGGCCCGGCCGTCGCGCTCGATGAGCAGCGCCGGGTCGCCGCGGCCCGCGCTCGTGCGCGGCGCGGAGACCAGTTTTCCGTCGCTCAGGCTCAGGCCGGTGAGGTCCACCGGCTGGCCGGGTTGGTAGCCCTTGGGCTCCCCTTCCTGCGCGGGCCGCAGGCTCTTCGAGAAATAGTTGGCGTTCACGGCCAGCACGGCGCCGACGGAACGCGCCCACTCCTCCACGTTCCGCAGGTGCGCCTCGGTGCCTTCGGGATTCTTGCGCTCGGCCCGGCTGAGCTGCCGGGTCACGACCGGCTCGATGTCGGGCGAATCGAGGCGCACCTTGGCCCACCAGCCGTTGACAGGCCCGAGCAAGGTGAGGCGGTTGATCTCGCCGACCTCGATGGCCTCGGTGCCGCGCGTCCATGGCGCGAGCAACAGGAGAAGGACGAGCAGGTGCTGCTTCATGGCCGGCCGGCGAATTCCGCGAGCATCACCGCGATCTCGTCGATTTCCGCGCGCGCGGGCCGCTCGGTCGTGCCGCGATGGCGGTTCAGCATCAGGCTGAAGACCAACCGCTCGCCCGCCGCCGTCGTCACGTGCCCGGAAAGCGTGGCCGCCCAGCGCAGGCCGCCGGTCTTGGCGCGCAGGTTTTTCTCGGCGGCGGTGTCTTTCATGCGCTTGGCCAGCGTGCCGTCCACGCCGGCCACCGGCAGCGAGGCGAGGAACGCCTCCGCTTCGCGGTGGGTCGCCATGTGCTTGAGCAGCGCCACGGTGGCCGCCGCCGTGGTGAGGTTGTTGCGCGAGAGGCCCGAGCCCTCGTCGAAGATCACGTCGTCGCGCGGGATGCCGAGTTTCTGCGTGAACGCCTCGAGCAGGTCCAGCGCCAGCTCGTCGCTCCGCACCCAGGCCGGCGTGCCCGGCGGCCGGCGCATCTCACCCATATGCGCGAAGATCAGGTCCGTCTCCAGGTTCTGCGACGGGACCATGAAACCGCGCACGAGGTCGCGCAGGGGCGCGGACACGACCGCGCCGATCTCCACGGTCGCGATCGCCGGCGCTTCCGGCCAGCGCAAGCTGCGCGCGTTGCCGTCAACCGCGATGCCGGCCTTCAGCAGCGCCTCGCGCAGCGCGACGGCGAACCACTGGGCGGGCCGCGGCACCGTGGCCTCGCTCTCGATCACCTTGCCGCCCGCGGCCACGGTGCCCTGCAGCCGCACCAGTGTCTCCCCGGGCAGCCGCAGCACGCGCAGATCCCGCCGGTTCCCGAGCTTCTTGTGCTCTTCGGCCGAAACGGTCGTGAGTTCGTTGCGGAATTCCAATCCGCTCAAGGGTTGCAGGACCTCCAGCTTGGCCGGGTCGCCCGGCTTCGCCCCGGGGGTCACGCGCAGGTCGACATAGTTTTCCTCGAGAGTGATGGCAGAGATTTCCGCCCCGTAGTAGTCCCCCATGTCATCCACCGTCCAGCTGGCGCCGTGCGGCGGCCCGCGCAACCAGGTGGCATCCGCCACGATGTCACCGCGGATGTGTTTTATGCCGGCGCGTTTCAGCTCGGCGACAAAGGGGTCGAAGGCCGTCCAGAAATCTCTCTTCCCGTCGCGGGGATTCCAGTCGGGCGCCCCGCGGCCCGCCACCACGAGGTCGCCGGCCAGCACGCCCGAGGCGTCCACCGGTCCGGTGCCGAGCAGGGGCGTGCGGATGCGATAGGCCCCGCCGAGGGTGTCGAGCGCCAGCGCGCCGGCATACAGCTTGGAATTCGACGCCGGGCTCATCCGCCGGCGCGGATGGTGCTGGTAAAGCGTGCGGCCGGTGTCGAGAGACGCCACCTCGATGCTCCAGAGCGCGCCCGTGAATTTTTCCTGGCCGACAAAGGCGTCGATGCGCCTCTGCAGCTCGTCGACCGTCGCCGCTCCGGCCGCCAGCGCGCGTCCTGTGACCCCGAGGAAAAGGCAGGCGATGACGAGATGACTGGATTTCACCGCGCGAAACTTGGCGGCCGGCCGCGCCGCGGGCAATGACGGACTCGCGCCGTTTCTTTCTTGGACGGCCCGCCCCCGATGCTTTGCTCAGGCCGATGAATTTTGCCGAAATCGCCGCCGCGCTTCCCTCCGTTGCCGTCACGACGATCGAAGGCGTGCCATTTCCCCGGGTCGCCTCGGGCAAGGTGCGCGAGATCTTCGACCTCGGCGACGCGTTGCTGCTCGTGGCCACGGACCGGCTTTCGGCCTTCGATGTGATCCTGCCGCAAGGCATCCCCGGGAAGGGCGCCATCCTCACGCAGATGAGCCTCTGGTGGTTTGCGCAGACACAGGGCATCATCCCCAACCATCTCCTCCCGGATCAGGCGGGTGAATTCGCCCGGCGGGGAATCACCAACCGCGATCTGCAACTGCGCAGCATGGTCGTGCGCAAGCTCAAGCCGCTCGCCATCGAGTGCGTGGCGCGCGGCTACCTGATCGGCAGCGGTTGGAGCAGCTACCAGAAGACCGGCGGGGTTTGCGGCATCAAGCTGCCCGCCGGCCTGCGGCAGGCGGAAAAACTCCCCGAACCCATCTTCACGCCCACCACGAAGGCCCCGAAGGGCCGGCACGACGAGCCGATCGACGACGCCCAGGGTGCGGCCATCATCGGCAACAGCCTTTACGCGCGGGTGAAGGCGGCGAGCCTCGAGCTCTACCGCTTCGGCCACGACCGCGCGCGGCAGGCCGGCATGATCCTGGCAGACACGAAATATGAGTTCGGCACCGACGCGGCGGGCAACCTCTTCCTCATCGACGAGGTGCTCACGCCCGACTCCTCCCGCTACTGGCCGGCGGACGAATACCGCACCGGCATCTCGCCGCCGAGCTACGACAAACAGTTTGTCCGCGACCATCTGCTTGCCCTCGGCTGGAACCAGCAGCCCCCCGCGCCCGACATTCCGGCCGACATCATCGCCCGCACGCGCGAGAAATACCTCGCCGCCCTCCGCAACCTGCTCGGCTGAGCCTCACACGACGTTGGCCTTCAGCTGCGCCAGCGGGTAGTGCGTGCCCCGCCACGTGATGCCGCCGGTCCAATGGGTCACGACCAGCGAGCGCAGCAAAATGTAGCTGAAGATCGCGATGCCGGCGGGCAACAACAGTCCATGCGACCAGTGGCCGCCGGCGAAACGCGTCTGGTCGACCCCCAGCGCGATCATCAGGGCCACACAACCGAGGTAACACCACCACGCCGGCCCGCCCGCCACGAACATGGCGGCCCACGGCCAGAGAAAGAGCACGGCTTGCGCCAGCACCCCCAACGGCGGCGCCCACCAGCGGTAGTCGGCGCCGGCGTAGGAATTCTTGGTCAGGCCGCGCACCATCGCCCGGACGGAGTCATACCACTCGACCGAAATCGCGTCCGCGCCGAGCAGCAGCTCGCAGCGCGCGCCGTGCTTCTTGAAGAGCTTGCCGAGCTTGATGTCGTCATCGGGCCGCAGGCGGATCGGCTCGTGTCCGCCCAGTTCGCGGTATTTCGCGGCGCGCACGAGCCCGAAGGCCCCGACGCTGCCGAAGGCCTCAGACTTTGGATCCGGGATTTTCCAGGGCTGGAGGCCGATGGTGAAGGAAAAGCTGAAAGCGTTCACGCAGACGCCGAGCAACCAGCCGCGTTCGTGGAGCGCGGGCACGGCGGCGAGCAGGTCCTTCTGCTCCGCCACGGCGCAGGCAACGGCGCGGCGCAGGGCATCCGGGGCAAAGTGGATGTCGGCGTCGGTGAAGAGGATGAAGTCGCCCGTCGCCTGGGCCGCGCCGTGGTGCAGGGCATGGTTCTTGCCGATCCAGCCCGGCGGCAGCTCGCGCACATGGTCCACGCGCAGCCGCGGCTCGCGCTGCGCCAGCTGATCGAGCAACGCACCGGTGCCGTCCTCCGAGCGGTCGTTGACCGCGATCACCTCGTAGTCGGGGTAATCCAGCGCGCACATCGTCGGCACCGCGGCGCCGAGGGTGGCCGCCTCGTTGCGCGCGGCGAAGACGATGCTGACCTTGGGCCAGCGCTCCGGCGCGGGGTGGGAGAGATCCGCCAGCCGGCGCATCCGGCGGTTGCCGCGCATCACCAGCGCAGCCGCCGCCAGCCAGAAGACGAGCAGCGGGAGGGCGATCCACATGGCGCAGAGTTTTCACGGCATCCGGCGAAGGTCAAAGAAACGCTGTAACCACGGTGCCGACGCCGGGTTTGAATTAGAGACAGGATTCTAATTCATGCCGAGCCGCCTCCGCCACCTCAAAGCCTGTCCCCGCCAGCCCCGCAGCGAAGAAACACTGCGGGCGCTGTTGGACGCCACGACGGCGTTGCTGGAGCGGCACCATTTCGAGGACATCGGGCTGAGCCAGATCCTCGATGCCGCCGGCGTGAGCGTGGGCTCATTCTACGCGCGATTTCACAGCAAGGAGGATCTGCTGCCGCACCTCTACCAGCTGTATTCGGACGGCCTCCGGGAGCGAACCAGCCGCGGGTTTCTGCCGGAGCGTTGGCGCGGCGTAAACCTGGCCGGTCGGTTGCAGGGGTTGCTGGCCGAAGCCGTCGCCTCCTATCGCCAACACCGGGGATTGCTCCGCACCGTCGCGCTCCTGGCGCGCGCCCGCCCGCGGCTGGTAAGCCGCTCCAGCCTGCGCGAACGCGACGGACAATACGCGGCGGCCAGCGCCCTGCTCCTCGAATGCCGTGCGGAGATCCGCCACCCGGAGCCCGACCTGGCGGTCCGGACGGCCATCCTCTTCGCCCTCGCGGCCTGCCGCGAAAAGATCCTCTTCGCGGAGGCCCCGCATCCGGCCTCGGTGAATATTTCCGATGAGCGTCTCGTGACGGAGCTGACCCGCGCGATGCACGCCTACCTGACCACCCAACAACCATGAAAATCCAAGCAACCATCATGTTCGCGGTCCTGGCCGCGATCGGCCCGGCCGCGACCTTGTCGTGGAAACCATACACCTACACCACCGGCGACCGGCCCGCCGTGAAGATAGAAGGCGAGATCACGCGGGTCGATGCCCCCGAGAATCACGCCGCGCCCGATGGCCGCAAAGTCCAACTCGCGCTGATGCGCCTGCGCAGCTCGGGCGCACCGGCCACAGCGCCGATTCTTTATCTGCATGGCGGGCCTGGCAACGCGGGAATCCAATTGCTCGGTGCGCGCGAGTTCCGCGATCTTTTTGAGGCAATGCGCGCCGCGGGGGACGTGTTGCTGCTCGATCAGCGCGGGTGCGGCTTGTCCGCGCCCTCGCTGCTGCCGAAGGAACCGTTGCAGTTGACTGGCGCGGCGTTGGCGACGCGGGAGTCGTTTCTCGCTGTGCTGGAAAAACACTCCCGCGCTGAACGCGATCGCCTGCTGCGCGAAGGGGTGGACCCGGCGCAATACACCATCCCTGCCTCAGTGCACGACATCGAGGCGGTGCGCGTGGCGCTCGGAGTGCCACGCTTGCGTCTGGTCGGCCACAGCTACGGCACGCAACTCGCGCAGGCTTACCTGAGGCAGTTTCCAGACCGCGTCGAACGCGCCGTCCTGATCGGACCGGAGGGATTGGACATGACCTGGAAGATGCCCGCGGAATCCGACGCGCAACTGCGCCGCATTGCCGTCTGGGCCGCGGCCAGCCCGGCGGCGGCTCCGGCGATGCCCGACATGCTGGGCACGCTCCGCCGGGTGTTGGAGAAGCTGGATGCGCAGCCGGTCAGGTTCACCTACCGGCCCGAGCAGGGTGGCCCCATGCAATTCGAGGTCGGAGGCTTCGCCTTGCGGTTCATCATTGCGAAATTCTATCTCGGCGACCCCGTCAACTCGCGGTTCCTGCCCAAGCTGTTGGACGAGCTGGACAAAGGCCGCACTCCGATGTCGCTCGTCTACAACCTTGGCCAGATGTCGGGGAGCGGCCTCTCCTACACTTGGATCACCACGGATGCTGCGACGGGGGTTGCGGCGCCGCGGCGCGCAGAGATCCAGCGGCAGGAGTCGCAGTCGGTGCTCGGAGTTGCCCTAAATTTCCCGATCACCGAACTCAATGCCGTCTGGCAGGTGCCCGATCTCGGGGAGGAATTCCGCCGGCCGGTCACGTCGGACGTGCCGGTTCTCTTTGTCGCCGGCACCGAAGATGGGCTTACGCCACCCGAGCAGGCCCGCTCCATTCTCACGGGATTTCCCCGGGGCGCGGTGCTGGTCGTCGAGGGTGGTGGCCATGTGTCCCAGCTTGCAGCTCCGGGATTGGCGCGCGCCGTGGCGGACTATCTCGCTGGCGGGACGCCGCCCGGGAAAATTGCCATGCCGCTGCCCGAGTTTGCGCCGTTAATAACACCGAGGAAATGAACGTTCCGCTGCCGACGGAAGAGTCAGGGCTTGCCCCGGTCTCGAGGCGCGCGTTGCCTTGCCGTCGTGAGATTTCCGTCCGCTTGCGCCGCCCTGCTCTTCGTTTTGGTCGCTAGGCTGACCGCTGCCCCGCTGCCGATCACCAGCACCGTCTACGACGTGTTCGGGGAGTTGCGCGTGCTCACCGAGGGGGCGGCCGTCCGCATTGCGCAAAAGGACATGCCGCCCGAATTGGCGGGGGCGGCCTCGAAGGATTTCGCCGCCGACGTGCGCGCCGTCCTGGCGAAACGCGGCTTCGCCCCCGGCCCCGACGCGGCCAACCTCTTCCTCGAGACCTTTGCCCGCAAGGGGCTCATCGTCCCGGCCACCTCCGGCGGGACGGGCTACCAATTCTACCTGGCCGTCCACGACTTCGGCTTCGCCCCGCGCACAGGGCCGAGGGCCCCGCGTTCCGGCGAAGAACTGGTGCCGCTGGTGCTCAACACCGGCCATCCGGCGCCTTTGCTCGGCGGGCCCGAGGCGTTGAAGGCGAAGCGCAGCCCGCTGTTCTTCCCGGCAGTGCGCGTGTCGGTGGATCTCGTCAACGAAAAGCACCAGCCGGTGTGGACGCGCACGGTCACCGTGCCCCACGGCCATCCGGCGCTGGGGGGCATCAGCGCGACGCAGCTGCTGACCGATGACGCCCGGGTGCGCGCCGCCCTGCGGGCTGCGCTCGGATTGGCGGCGGAGAACCTTGCCGATGCGCTGGCGGCGCAGCTGGCGTTGGATCCGGCTTTGCCGCCGCTCGTGCCCGTGCTCGAACTGGACGCGGCCCAGCCGGAGGCCGCGGGTTTCACCGTGAAGGACCCGGTGGTCGCACGCCCGGTCGCGCCGCATTATGCGCCGGGGTTGCGCGAGGCGGGCATCGCGGGCATCGCGTTCGTCGAACTCGAGGTGGCGGAGGACGGGCGCGTGGGCCGGATCATCGGGGCGGGCGGGGTGCCGGAAAACCTCTTCAACGAGGCCGCCTTGCTCGCAGCCCGCATGTGGCGCTACCAGCCCGCGGTTTCCGGGGGCAAACCGGTGCGCTACCGCACGACGCAGATGATCACCTTCAAGCCGCCGGCGCGGGAGTGAGCCGGCTCACATCGGCGGGTGGGTGCCGCCGTGCTCGCCGAGGCGCTCGACCTTGACGCGCCGGATGCGCTCGGCGCTGGCCTCGACGATGGTGAGCCGGTATTCGCCGACGGTCAGCTTGTCGTCGCGCTTCGGCAGGTGGCCGAAATGCCGCTGCGTCCACTGCGCCACGGTTTCGCCGGAATTCCAGTCGAGGGGCCAGCCCGTCTCGGCCTGCAGCTCGCGCATGGTCAGGCCGCCGCTGACGAGGATCGAGTGGGCGTTGCGCGCAAAGACGGGGCCGCGCTCGATGTCGAACTCGTCGCGGATGTCGCCCACGATCTCCTCCAGCACGTCCTCGAAGGTGATGATGCCCGCGAGCTTCCCTTCCGGGTCGAGCACGACGGCGAGGTGGCTGCGGGAGTTGCGGAACTCCTCGATCATCGTGTGCAGCGGGGTGGAAAGCTCGAACTTCACGACCGGGCGCACCAGCGGGGCAAAGGGGGTGTCCGTGCCGAGCAGGGAGATCTGCCAGAGCCATTCGCGGACGAGCAGCAGGCCCTTCACCTGATCGAGCGTGCCGTCGCAGACGGGGAAGCGGCTGTGGCCGCTCACCTGGGCCGTGCGGAGGTTCTCCGCGAGCGGCTTGTCGAGCCACATGGCGATGACCTGGTCGCGCGGCCGCATGATCTTCTCGGCGGTGGTCGAGCGCGCGCGGAGCGACTGCACCATGAGCTTGTTGATGAGCGCGTCGCCGGGGTGGGGGTGGCGGGCGTGGCTGAAGACATACTCCAGCTCCTCCGCGCTGAAGGCGTGTTCGCCTTCCGTCGCGGGCTGCAGGCCGCCGAGGCGGAGGAACCAGTTGGCGGTGCCGTTGAGCGACCAGATGAAGGGGTAGAAAAGGTAGTAGAAGAACATCAGCGGACCCGCTGTCCACAGGGACACCCCCTTGGGCCGCTGGATGGCCAGGGATTTTGGCGCCAGTTCGCCAAACACGATGTGCAGGAAGGTGATGATGCCGAAGGCGATGGCGAAGCCGATGGACGAGATGGCCGCGGGGTCGGTCACGCCCCAGCGACCGAGCAGCGGCTCAAGCCGGTGGGCCAGGAAGGGTTCGCCCACCCAACCCAGGCCAAGGCTGGAGAGGGTGATGCCGAGCTGCGTGGCCGACAGCGCGGCGTCGAGGTGCTGCGTGGCCCAGAGGGCCATGCGCAAACGCCAGCCGGCCTTGCCCTTCTTCGCCAGCGGCCGCAGCTGGCTGGCGCGCACCTTCACCAGCGCGAACTCCGAGGCCACGAAAAAGCCGTTGGCGAGCACCAGCACGACAATCACGACGATTTCGAGGGAGAATTTGAGGAATTCAGGCATGGGATACGACCGGCGGGCAGGGTAGTTTCGCCCTCCCGCCCGGCCAGCGAAATAGCGCCGGGCTGCGCAACCGGCTCGCGCAGTTCGCGTTCGACAACTCGGGGGCGCCTCCTAGCTTCGCGCCCACTCCGTTCCCCATGGCTGGTTCCTCCGACCCCAAGCTCGCCAACCGCATCCTTACCGGCCTCGTCATCGGCGTGCTCGCCGGCGTCATCACGCTCCTGCTCGGTCCGAAGATCCCCATCCCCGAGGGCCTGCAGGGTCTGCTGACGCATGTCGGCATCAAGTCCTCCGCCACCGGCCTCGACCTGATGCGCGGCGTCTCCACCGTCGCGCTCGATCCCTTCGGCAAGATCTTCCTGCGCCTGCTCTTCTTCGTCATCATCCCGCTGGTCTTCGCCTCGCTCGCCACCGGCGTCGTGCAGCTCGGCCGGCCCGACAAGCTCGGTCCGCTCGCGGGCAAGACCTTCTTCTTTTTCTTCCTCAACATGGCCATCGGCGTCGGCCTCGGCCTCGTGATGATGAACGTCCTCCAGCCCGGCGACCACATCGACGCCGCGACGAAGGACCGCCTGATGGCCGAGTTCGGCGGCGCCGCCCAGAAGCACGTGCAGACGCAGGCCGGCCAGAGCGGACTGTCCTTCAACGTGATCGTCGAGATGTTCATGCCCGCGAATCTGTTCGCCGCCGTCGTGGGTCAGAGCACCGCGCGCATCGGCGACGTGCTGCCCCTCATCCTCTTCGCCATCCTCGTCGGCGTCGTCGGCACGATGATGGCCGACGAGAAGCGGAAGAAGCTGCAGGCCTCGTTGGAGATGGTGACCGAACTCATGACCGGCATCGTGCACCTTGCGCTCCGCCTCGCACCCTACGCCGTGCCCTGCCTCATCTACAGCGTGGTCGTGAAGTCGGGCCTCGACATCATCGTTGCGCTCGGAGTCTTCGTGCTCGGCTGCGCCGGCGTGATGGCCCTGCATCTCTTCGGGACGATGAGCGTGTGGATCAAGGTCTGGACGAAGTGGAAGCCCGTGGAATATTTCGCCGCGATCAAGGACGTGTTGGTGACCGCGTTCTCCACCAGCTCGAGCAACGCCACCCTGCCCGCCGCGCTCGAGAACGCCACCAACAAGCTGAAGCTCTCGCCCAGCACCGCCGGCTTCGTGCTCCCCCTCGGCACGACGATGAACATGAGCGGCACCGCCCTCTACGAGGGTTGCGTCGTGCTCTTCGTCGCGCAGGTCTTCGGCATCGACCTGACCATCGGCCAGCAGATCACCCTCCTGCTGCTCTCCGTGCTCAGCGCCGTGGCCGTGGCCGGCATCCCCGGCGGCTCGCTGCCGCTCATCGCCGGCCTGCTCATCACCTTCGGCATCCCGCCCGAGGGCATCGGCATCATCCTCGGCACCGACCGCATCCTCGACATGTGCCGCACCGCCACCAACGTCGGTTGCGACGTCACCACCGCCGTCGTGGTGGACGAACTCGTGAAGAAATCAGAGGCCAAGATCGGGACGGCGTAGTCCCTTTCCGCCCCCTCATCGCACCAGACGGGCCGTTCGCCTGTTTTGGTTGGAATCTGCCCCGGAGCTGACTTCTCTTACCCCTCTCTATGACCACCCGCATGCTTCGCCCCGTCATCGCCCTCATCGCCGGGTCGGCCCTTGTCGCCGGCCTGTTCGCCCAAGCCCCCGCCGCCCCGCAGATCAAGTTCCCCTCCGCCAGCCCCCAAGGCGTCATCAAGCAGCGCGTCGGCATCACCGACATCGAGGTGACCTACAACCGCCCGAGCACCAAGGGCCGCAAGATCTTCGGCGGCCTCGTGCCCTACGGCCAGGTCTGGCGCACCGGCGCCGACGCCGCCACCCGCGTCAGCTTCAGCACCGATGTGAAGCTCAACGGCGCGGCCGTGCCCGCCGGCACCTACGAGCTGTTCACCATCCCCGGCGAATCCGAATGGACCGTCATCGTCCAGGCCGTGAAGGACAAGGCGCAGTGGGGTTCCTACGCCTACGACCCCAAGAACGACACCGCCCGCTTCACCGCCAAACCCGCCGCCTTCCCCTATCCCGTCGAGACCTTCGCCATCAACATCGGCGAGATCACCCAGACCAAGGCCACCCTCGCCCTCTTCTGGGAGAGCACCCGCGTGCCCATCACCGTCGAGGTCGACACCGTCGGCGCCCTCGTGCCGCAGATCGAGGCGGTCATGGCCTCCGACGCGGAGAAAAAGCCCTGGTTCCCGGCCGCCATGTTCTACTATGAGAACAACCTCGACCTCGAGAAGGCCGCCGCGTGGATCGCGAAGGGCCTCGAGGCCCAGCCCAAGGCCTTCTGGATGCACTACCGGCACGGCCTGATCCTCGCCAAGAAGGGCGACAAGGCCGGCGCCCTCGCCGCCGCCAACAAGTCCAAGGAACTCGCCGCCGCCCAGCCGCCCGGCGAACTCCGCGACGAATACCTCCGCCTCAACGACGCCCTCATCGCCAGCCTCAAGTGAGGCGCGGCTGGCCTGATTTCTCCCGCGCCCCGGCGAACCCCGCCGGGGCGCGCTGGTCTGCACTCCGCCTCATGCCCAGCCTTTCTTTTTCCTGGTGTAGGGCCGGCGCTTGTCGCCGGGCCGCGCCTCGCTCCCATTGTTGTAGGGCGGGATCGCCGAACCCCGGTGGGCCGGGATTTCGCCATTCACCGAAGGTGTCATCCTGAGCGGAGCGAAGAATCCATCCATGCCATACTCTTTCCGCCCCTCCGTGCTTCCGCGTTTTTTCCTTCTGCTCGCGCTGGCCGCCTCCGCGGCCGAGCCCATGCCCCCCGCCGAGATCCTCCAGCAGCTCCGCGCCTTCGCCACCACCGGCACCGTCCTCCACGTCGGCGCGCATCCCGACGACGAGAACACCGAGCTCATCACCTATTTCTCGCGCGGCCGCGGTTACCGCACCGCCTACCTTTCGCTCACCCGCGGCGACGGCGGCCAGAACGAGCTCGGCCCCGACTTCGACGAGAAACTCGGCGTCCTCCGCACCCAGGAGCTGATCGCCGCGCGCAAGATCGACGGCGGCCGCCAGTTCTTCACCCGCGCCATCGACTTCGGCTACTCCAAGACCCCCGAGGAGACGCTGAAATTCTGGGACCGCGAGCAGGTGCTCGGCGATGTCGTGCGCATCTACCGCCAGTTCCGCCCCGACGTCGTCATCACGCGCTTTCCCATCCCGCCCGGCAGCGGCGGCCACGGCCACCACACCGCCTCCGCCATCCTCGCCGTTGAGGCCTTCAAACTCGCCGGCGATCCCAACGCCTACCCCGAACAGATCGCCGAGGGCCTCGCCCCCTGGCAGCCCCGCCGCATCTTCTGGAACACCTTCCGCTTCGGTTCCAACACCGGCCCGCTCCCGCTCGACGGCCCCGTCACCAAGCTCGACATCGCCGGCACCGATGCGGCCACCGGCGAGGAGTTCGGCAAGATCGCCGCGCGCTCCCGCGCCATGCACGCCACGCAGGGACTCGCCGGCTTCATCAACCGCGCCCGCACCGGTCCCAACGAGCAGAATTTTCTCCTCATGGGCGGCGACCCCGTGACCGCCGACCTCTTCGACGGCATCGACACCTCTTGGGCCCGCATCCCCGGGGGCGAGGAGATCCAGAAGCTGACCGATGAGGTCGTCTCAACATTTGACCTCAATCAACCGGACAAGGCATTGCCACAACTCCTGCGCTTGCGGGAGCGGCTCATTGCCGGCGGCGCTAGACCGACAATGGCTTTTTCTAAATTACAAGTTTCTTATGGTTTGGATTTCACACGACGTCCACCGCCTCCCAATCCTTGGCAAAGCTTCAAGGACGATAAGCTCGCTCATCTGGATTTGATTCTCCGGACGATACTCGGCCTGGAAGTCAAAGCTGAGGCCGCGGCGTCCGATGTTGTTCCCGGAGAGGAATTCCACCTGACCCTAGCGGCTGTGGTCAAGAGTCCGGTTGTTCCGGTCAAATTAGCTTTCTGGCACGGCGATGAATTGCTCGAACCTCAGCCGATCACACCGGAAATACCTTTGGTATGGGCCGATGAAAAAGGACGGATAAACCCCGACGCCCCACTCACCCATCCGTATTGGCTCAGCGAGGACTTCCTCAAAGCCACAGCGAATCTTGAGCAAAGCTCGATGATAGGTCGTCCCGATAGCCTCCCTGCATTTTTAGTTGATGTTGTGCTCGAAATATCGGGGCAAGACCTGCACTTCACAGTTCCTGTCACTGCGCACACCGATGCATCTAAGAAGGGCATCGATCCAATTCGTGTGGTCTCTCCCGTGGCGTTGTCGCTGAACGCCGGCGTTCTTGCCATACCTCGTGGTGCGGCAAGAGAGGTTTCGGTAGAGGTGGTTGCGTCCGCGGCAAACATGAGCGGAGTCTTGCGTCTCAGTGCACCAGTAGGTTGGCAGATTTCACCAGACTCTCGGCAGTTCTCTCTCGCTGGGCCCGGCGACAAGGCCGCCTTCACTTTCACCGTCACCGCTCCCTCCTCCGGTGGCACGGGCTGGCTCAACGCCTTCGCCGAGGTCGGCGGCCGCCGTTATTCGCACCAGCGCATCGAGCTACGCTACGACCATCTCCCGCCCCAGCTCCTCCAACCGCCGGCCCGCGCGCGGCTGCTCTCCGCCGATGTCGCCATCCGAGGCAAGACCGTCGGCTATCTGCCCGGCGCGGGCGACAGCACCGCCGAGACCCTCCAACAGATGGGCTACACCGTGCGCGTGCTCACCGGCGTCGACCTCACGCCCGAAAAACTCGCCGGTCTCGACGCCGTCGTCATCGGCGTGCGCGCCTTCAACGAGCGGGCCGACCTGAAGGACAACCTTCCCGGCCTCTTCGCGTGGGTGGAGCAGGGCGGCACCGTCGTCGCGCAATACAACCGCCCCAACGGGCTCCTCGCCGACCAGCTCGGCCCCTACGCGCTCTCGCTCGCCGGCCCGGCCCCGCAGCAGCGCATCACCGACGAGACCGCGCCGTTCACCTTCCTCGCGCCCGACCATCCCGTGCTCAACGTGCCCAACAAGATCACGCCCGCCGACTTCGACGGTTGGGTGCAGGAGCGCGGCGCGTATTTCCCGAGCAAGTGGGACGCCGCCTACACGCCCATCCTTGCCGGCAGCGATCCCGGCGAACCGCCGCTCCACGGCGCGCTGCTCGTCGCGAAACACGGCAAGGGCCACTACGTCTACACCAGCCTCGCCTTCTTCCGCCAGCTCCCCGCCGGCGTCCCCGGCGCGTGGCGCCTCTTCGCCAACCTCGTCTCGCTCGGAAAATGAAGTCTCTGCCCAAGTCAGTTTTTTTAACCACGGATTTCACCGATCGATCCGGATTGGTCTCTTGTGCCGGCTCGAAGCAGATTTGCCGGGATTTTTTCCTGCCTCATCGGATCACTCCAAATCCGGGTCATCCGAATTCATCCGTGTGATCCGTGGTAAAGAAATCGTGCGGCTACCCCATGCCTTCCGCTCCTGAAACCCCGCCTGACCCCGAGGACCCGCCCGGCTTGCCCGGCTTCCGTTCCTGGCGCGGGGTCTACCTTTTCGTGTTCGCCGTCTTCGTGGCGATCGTCATCGCGCTCACCGTGTTCTCGCGCGCCTTCGCATGAGCACCCTCGACTGGATCGTCCTGCTCGGCGCCATCCTCGGCATCGCGGCCTACGGCACCTGGCGCACGCGCCATACCGACAAGCTCGACACCTACCTGAGGGGCGGGCGCGCCACCGGTTGGTTCACCATCGGCCTTTCCGTCGCCGCCACGCAGGCCAGCACCATCACCTACCTCTCGCTGCCCGGCCAGGCCTATGAGAACGGCATCGCCTTCATCCAAAATTATTTCGGCCTCCCGCTCGCGCTCATTTTGGTCTGCGCCGTTTTTCTCCCCATCTACCGCAAGCTCGGCGTCTACACCGCCTACGAGTATCTCGGCAAACGCTTCGACCAGAAAACCCGCCTGCTTGGCGCCGGTCTCTTCCTTCTCCAGCGCGGCATCCAGGCCGGCATCACCATCTACGCCCCCGCCATCATCCTCGCGACCGTGCTCGGTTGGCGGCTCGACCTCACCATTGTTTTCACCGGCCTCGTCGCCATCGTCTACACCGTCACCGGCGGCAGCGCCGCGGTGAACCTCACCCAAAAGCTCCAGATGGCCGTCATCTTTGGCGGCATGGTCACGGCCTTCGTCGTCCTCCTCATCAAGCTCCCTGCCGACGCGCTCCCGATCGCCGGTGCGATGGGCAAGCTCGACGCCGTCAACTACACGCCCGATCTCAAGCTCCGTTATACGCTCTGGAGCGGGCTGCTCGGCGGTTTCTTCCTCTCGCTCTCGTATTTCGGCACCGACCAGTCGCAGGTCCAGCGCTACCTCGGCGGCGCCAGCGTGCGCGAAGGCCGCCTCGGGCTCATGTTCAACGCCCTCCTGAAGATCCCGATGCAGTTCTTCATCGTGATGCTCGGCGCGCTGCTCTTCGTCTTCTACCAGTTCCAGCCCGACACCCCGGCCATCTTCAACCAGACCCAATGGCAGCGGCAGGTCGCCGGCCCCGACGGCGCCCGCTTCCGCGCCCTCGAGGACAAGCACGCCGCGCTGCACGCCGCCCAGCAGCAAAAAATCCGCGCTTGGGCCGCCGCCCACGAGAAGGGCGACGCCACCGCCGAGGCCGCCGCCCGCGCCGAGCTCACCGCCGCCCAGCGCGCCACCGTCGCCGTCCGCAACGAGGCCCGCGCCGCCCTCCAGGCCGCCGACCCCTCCGCCAAGCGCACGAAGGATTCCGACTACGTCTTCATCACCTTCATCCTCACGCAGCTCCCGCACGGTGTCATCGGACTCCTTATCGCCGTCATGTTCGCCTCCGCGCTCTCCTCCAAGGCCGGCGAGCTCAACGCCCTCGGCACCACCACCACCATCGACCTCTGGCGCCACTTCCGCCCGCTCGCCGAGCACGACGAGCCCCGCAATGTCCGCAACGCAAAGTGGTTCACCGCCCTCTGGGGGCTCTTCGCCATCGGCTTCGCCCTCTTCGTCAGCTTCCAGGAGGACCTCATCGAAAGCCTCAACATCGTCGCCTCGATCTTCTATCCCGCGCTGCTCGGCGTCTTCCTCGTCGCCTTCTTCCTCAAGTGGGTGCGCGGCTCCGCCGCCTTCTGGGGCATGGTCACCGCGCAGCTCGCCATCTTTGCGATCTACTTCGCCGGGAAGATCTGGCCCGCCTACGAAATCGGCTACCTCTGGCTCAACCCCATCGGCTGCGCCGCCTGCGTGCTCTTCAGCATTCTCTTCCAATCCCTGCTGCCGGAACGAAAGGCGGACTAACCACGAATGAACCCGAATATCTGTCGGCTCTATCCTCATTCGTGTTCATTGGTGTCCATTAGTGGTTCACCCCTCTGAGCCCGGTTTCGGCTTTTCCTTCCCCAACCAACCAACCACAGATCACACGGATGACACGGATTACTAAACTGCACCGCGTCGCCTTATCCGTGGCATCGGTGAAATCCGTGGTCAAATGACTGCGCCCATCATCTGCTTCGGCCAGCAACCCTGCGGATTCTTTCCGCGCCGTTTCCTCTGGGCCAAGCTCGCCACCGCCCGCCGTCTCCAGGCCGAGCTCGGCGGCGAGATCGTCTTCTTCTGGCACGACAGCGACCACGACCCGCGCGAGACGCAAACCATCCTCCGCCACCGCAAGACCGGCGAACCGCACACCTTCAATTTCAACTTCGTCAACAAGACCCAGCGCAAGTGGACGCCGCTGGCCGCCAAGCGCATCCCGCCCGACTGGGCGCCCAACACCGCCCGCTCCCTCGGCGCCTACGCGCCGCCCGCCGCCCTCGCCGCCTTCAAGACCGCCCGCTCGCCCCTCGTCGGCGGATTCTGCCTCGAGGTCTACCGCGCCCTCGGCCTGCTGGACGGCGTGCGCGTCGTCCGTTCCGCGGACCCCGCCGTGCGCGCGGCCGCCTGCGACATCACCGACTGCTTCGTGGACGTGACTCACGAGGGCGAGACCGTGCGGGCCCGCCGCCTGCCCGACGGCTCGCTTTGCCTGCACGAGGGCGGCGATTGCTGGCGCACCTTGCCCGCGCAACCCTTCACCAAGGAACAGGTCAGCCCCGCCCGCGACAGCCGGTTGCGCTGGATGCAATCCGTTGTCCGCTGCACCCACTACATTGCCGGTGCGGGCGAACAGGCATACTTGAACAAAGCCGATGCACCTGAAATCGTCTTCGTGCCCCGCGACCCCATCGACCGCTCCGATGAAGCCTGGATCCCAGACTGACCCCGCCCGCCCATGACGCGCCGCAAACCTCCCGAGCCCCTGCTCGCCTTCGGCGCGCACCCCGACGACATCGAGTTCGGCGCCGGCGGCATCGTGGCGCGCGAGACCGCCGCCGGCCGCCCCGTGCACTTCGTCGTCTGTTCGCGCGGCGAGGCCGGCACCCATGGCACCCCCGTGCAACGCACGGCCGAGGCCCGCCACGCCGCCCGCCTGCTCGGCGCCACCCTGGAGTTCGTCGTGCTCGACGGTGACGCCCGGCTCGAGCTGCGCTCGGCCCATGCGCGCAAGCTAGCCGCCATCATCCGTCGCGTGCGGCCCGGCCTCGTGCTCGCGCCCAGCCCCGGCCGCAACCAGCACCCCGACCACTGGCGCCTCGCCATCCTCGTGCGCGATGCCCTCCGCCTCGCGCGCTACGGCGGCCTCAAGCCCCTGCGCGGCCAGCCCCCGCACACCGTCGGCCAGCTGTTCTTCTACGCCCTGTCCACCGCCGCCGAACCCCCGGGCGAACCCATGCTCATCGACATCTCCGCGCCCGGCCTCGTGGACCGATGGACCAAGGCCATGGAGGCCCACGCCTCGCAGATGAAGACGCGCAACTATGTCGAGCTGCAGCTCGCCCGCGCCCGCGTCCACGGCCTCAACGCCGGCCTCCAATACGCCCAACCCCTCTGGGCCGATAGCCCGGCCGTGATCGACGACCTCTCCACGCTCAGCCGCGGCGCGAGGCGGTTCTGAATCCCGATGATTTCTGCACCACAAAGACACGGAGGCACGAAGGGCCTGAGGTTCGATCAGAATTCTCTGTGTCTCATTGTCTCTGTGGTTCTCTGTTCGGATCGATCCGTGGCGATCCGTGAAATCCGTGGTCAATAAAACATGCCCGGCCGCCCCCTGAAGATCGGCATCACCTGTTACCCGACGGTCGGGGGCAGCGGCATCCTCGCCTCCGAACTCGGGGAGGAATTGGCGGCCCGCGGCCACGACATCCACTTCATCAGCTACGAGCCGCCCTTCCGCCTGCCCGAGGGCCCGCGGGTGCACTTTCACAAGGTCGCGGTCAACAGCTACGACCTCTTCAAATATCCCGACTACACGCTGCCGCTCTCGGTGAAGATGGCCGAGGTCGCGACCGCGCACGCGCTCGATGTCTGGCACGTCCACTACGCCGTGCCGCATACCACCGCCGCCCTGCTCGCCCGCGACATGCTGCCCGCCGGCCGCCGCCCGAAGATCATCACCACGCTCCACGGCACTGACACCACGCTGCTCGGCCGCGATCCCGGCTACGGCCCCGCCATCACTCACGCCCTGGAAAACTGCGACGCCATCACGACCGTCTCCGAGTTCATGCGGCGCGAGACCGTGCGCGTGCTCGGCGTGAAGCGTCCCATCGAGGTCATCCATAATTTTTTCGAGCCCCACGCTGCCCCGCGCACCCCGGTGGACATGCGCCGCGAGCTCGGCCTCGCCCCCGGCGAGGCGAT
Organism: uncultured Opitutaceae bacterium; assembly: GCA_964601365.1. Classification (GTDB taxonomy): domain Bacteria; phylum Verrucomicrobiota; class Verrucomicrobiia; order Opitutales; family Opitutaceae; genus Didemnitutus. Next base: position 60,820 of record CAZRNE010000020.1, read on the forward strand.
GCTCCTGCACATGTCGAATCTCCGCCCGCTCAAGCGCATCGACCTGCTGCTCGACACCGCCGCGCGGCTCAAGGCCCGCCTGCCCTTCAAGCTCGTCATCCTCGCCGGCGGCGACTTCGCACCGTTCCGTGGCGCGGTGGCGAAACGCGGTTTGGAAAGCCATGTCGTCGTGCGCGAGCGTGTCGAGGACATCGAGGACTACGCCCAAGCCGCGGACCTCGGCCTCTTCACTTCCGAGGTGGAGAGCTTCTGCCTCAGCATTCTAGAACTGATGAGCCTCGGCCGCCCCAGCGCGGCCTTCTCCGTCGGCGGCATCCCCGAGGTCACGCTCGACGGTCAGACCGGCGTGCTCGCCCCGTCTGGCGACACCGCTGCGCTCGCCACCGCCGCCGAGGCGTTGTTGCGCGACCCTGCCCGTCGCACCGCGCTGGGCGCCGCCGCGCAAAAGCGCGCCCGCGAAAAATTCTCCGCCGCCGCCATCGTCCCCCGCTACGAATCCCTCTATCGCCGCGTGTGCGGGAACCTGGGGCAATAGCCGCCCTACCATCTGCTGGCTGCACTCAAGCTACAGGGATTTCTGTAGATTGGCTCAGGGCTTGCGGGTCACCGGCTTTCCGCGATTACATTGCATACCACTGCGCTAGCATCACCCCACTTCGCAGATGAAGCTCGAAGCACTCCAACCCGACGTCACGTTGCGCGGCATTTTGCCCGATGCGGTGGTTACTGTTGTCAGTGTCGAATGGCATGGAACAGATGCGTTGACGGTGGTTTATCGCGGTCCTGCGGGCCGAGTGGCTGAAGAAATTCTCTACCGGCACGACGAACCGCGCCTCGATATTGTTGAGATGGGCCGACCGTGGAGCTTCGACGGTGATGGCGCTCTCTTTCGACTCGTGTCCGAGGCGCACCGCATTCGTCTCGCGCACCTTTTCGATCCGGTGCTCGCTGTCCACACCTCACTGGTGGAGCCGCTGCCGCACCAGATCACAGCCGTCTATGAGGCCATGCTGCCCCGCCAACCGCTCCGCTTTCTACTCGCCGACGATCCCGGCGCCGGCAAGACCATCATGGCGGGCCTGCTCATCAAGGAGCTCATGGCGCGGGGTGACTTGCGGCGCTGTCTCATCGTCTGCCCGGGCAGCCTCGCCGAGCAATGGCAGGACGAACTGAACCGTCGCTTCCACCTGCCGTTCGACATTCTCACGAACGACAAGCTCGAAGCCGCCCGCACCGGCAACTGGTTCCTCGAAAACGACCTCGCCATTGCCCGCCTCGACAAACTCTCCCGCAACGAGGATGTGCAGCAGAAGTTGGCGGCGCCCGACTGCCGTTTCGACCTCATTGTGTGTGATGAGGCGCACAAAATGTCCGCGACCTTTTTTGGCGGAGAAGTGAAGTTCACACAGCGCTACCGGCTGGGGCAGTTGCTGTCGGGGCTGACGCGCCACTTCCTTTTGATGACTGCCACCCCGCACAACGGCAAGGAGGAGGACTTCCAGTTGTTCCTTGCCCTGATTGACGGTGATCGGTTCGAGGGCCGGTTTCGCGATGGCGTCCACCAGGTCGAGGTTTCCGACCTCATGCGACGCATGGTCAAAGAGCGGCTGCTGAAATTTGATGGTCGCCCGCTGTTCCCGGAGCGCATCGCCTACACCGTTCCCTACAACCTATCCGATGCCGAGGCCCGCCTCTACAAAGAGGTCACGGAATACGTGCGCGACGAATTCAACCGGGCCGAAGCCCTGCAAAACGACAAGCGTGCCGGCACGGTCGGCTTTGCCCTGACCATCCTCCAGCGCCGACTCGCTTCGTCCCCCGAGGCCATCTTCCAGTCGTTGCGCCGTCGCCGAGAACGCCTCGAACAGCGCCTCCGCGAACTCGAATTGCTCCAACGCGGCGCGGCCCCGGTGCCACTCGCCTCCGCGGAAGCCGGGCTGTCGGCCGACGACATCGAGGACCTGGAGGACGCGCCCGAGAGCGAACTCGAGGATGCCGAGGAGCAAATCCTCGACCAAGCGACGGCCGCGAGCACCATCGTCGAGCTCAAGGCCGAGATCGCCACATTGGTCCGCCTGGAGGTTCTGGCGTCGGAGGTCCGGCGCAGCGGACAAGATACCAAATGGCGGGAACTGGGTCATCTGTTGAACGAGATCTTCGCCACCGTGCCCGGCGACCGCGTGGAGGAAGGCCTTGCCCCCTATGGTTCCGGCCCCATTGCCAAACCCAAGGCCTCACCCCACCAGAAACTCGTCATCTTCACCGAACATCGCGATACCCTGAACTATCTGGAGCGGCAGATCAGCACGCTGCTTGGGCGCCCGCAGGCTCTCGTCAGGATCCACGGCGGCATGATGCGCGAGGATCGGCGCAAGGCTCAGGAAAGTTTCCTGCATGACCCGCAGGTCCAGGTGCTCCTTGCCACGGACGCCGCCGGCGAGGGCATCAACCTCCAGCGCGCGCACCTGATGGTGAACTACGACCTGCCGTGGAACCCCAACCGCATCGAGCAGCGGTTCGGCCGCATCCACCGCATCGGCCAGACGGAGGTCTGTCACCTCTGGAACCTCCTGGCCGACGAGACCCGCGAGGGCGACGTCTATCGGACGCTCCTCGAGAAGTTGGAGCAGGCGCGCAAGGCCCTCGGCGGGCAGGTCTTCGACGTGCTCGGGAAGGTCGTGTTCGAGGGGCGGCCGCTCCGCGAACTCCTGATCGAGGCAGTCCGGTACGGCGAACGGCCCGAGGTGCGGGCGCGACTCACTCAGCAGGTCGCGAGTGCGTTCGACCGGGCCAGACTTGCCGAGCTGATGGAAGACCGGGCGCTCGCTCGCGACTCCATGGACGCAAGCCGCGTCCGCAAGATCCGCGAGGAGATGGAGCGCGCGGAGGCCCGCCGGCTCCAGCCCCACTACATCGAATCGTTCTTCAAGGAGGCCTTCTCGCACCTGGGTGGTCAGGTCAAGCAGCGCGAGCCGCGACGCTACGAGATCACGCACGTGCCCGCTGCGGTCCGCAGCCGCGACCGGCAGATCGGGATCGGCGACCCCGTCCTCGCGAGGTACGAGCGGATCGCATTCGACAAGTCGCTGCTCTCGGTGCCTGGGCAGCCTCTCGCCGCCTTCGTCTGCCCCGGGCACCCGCTGCTCGACGCATCCATCGATCTGGTCCTGGAGCGCCACCGGGACCTCTTGCGCCGCGGCACCGTCCTGGTTGACGTCCGAGACGCAGGCACGTCCCCGCGCATCCTCTTCTACCTGGAGCACGCCATCCAGGACGGAAGCCTCTCCCGAGGCGGCGACCGGCGCGTGATCTCGAAGCAGGTGCTGTACGTGGAGATTGACTCGGCGGGGACGAGCCGCCACCTCCAGTACGCGCCGTATCTCGACTACCGGCCGCTCCTCACCGAGGAGCCGACG
>CAZRNE010000021.1:0-29905 GCA_964601365.1 uncultured Opitutaceae bacterium
AAATCCGCCTCCTGCTCGTGGACGACAGCCCCATCGTGCGGCTCGGCCTCCGGGCGGCGCTGGAGGACCAGTCTGATATCGAGATCGCGGGCGAGGCGCCGAATGCCGCCGAGGGCATCGCCGCCGCCGCGAAACTGCGGCCCGACGTCGTGTTGCTCGACCTGCAGCTGCCCGACCGCTCTGGTCTGCACGCCTGCCGCGAGATGCTTCGCGCCACGCCCGGACTGCGGGTGCTCGTGCTCACTTCCAACAACAACGAGCGCAACGTGCAGGAGGCGATGAACGCCGGCGCGCAGGGTTACTTGCTCAAGGAAAACGACGGCGCCTCGCTCGCCCGCGCCGTCCGGCAGGCGGCCGCGGGTTTGCCCGTGCTCGATCCCTCCATGGCCGGGCAGGTGCTCAATCTCGTCAAGCGGCGCACAACGCTCACCGCGGCCGAAAAACTCAACACTCTGTCCTTTCAGGAACGCCGCGTCGTGGCCCTGCTGGCCGAGGGTCTCACCAACAAGGAAATCGGCGACCGCCTTGGCCTGACCGAGAAGACCGTGAAAAACTACCTTGCCACCGTCTTCGACAAGCTGGGCATTGCCCGGCGCGCCCAAGCTGCGGCGCTCTTTGTCGAAGCCCAAAGGCAGGGCGGTAGCAGGATTCCGTTTTCACAATCATAGGGTCTTTAGACTCTATAATGGATAAGGCCTATTGAGTAAGTCTTAGTGCTGTTACGCCTTATCACCGGATAAGGCATTATGGGGTCATGCGAACCGCCTGCCCCGCCTCCCCCCACTTGAGGCGATCCAATACGCACGCCAGCGGCCTGACCCTCGTGGAGGTCATGGTCTCCATCACCCTCATGGCGACGGTCATGCTGGGTTTCATCGGCACCTTCCTCCAATCGCGCAAGACTTCGGAGTCGAGCGTGCTCCAATCAGCCTGCACCAGCCTGGTCTACGGCCTGATCGAGCAGATGAAAGGCCTCGACTATACCACATTGGTGCCGAGCTACGAGACGGACAGCTACGCCCCGACGGGCAAGACTCCGCCTTACATCCGGTTGCGCGTGCACCAGGACCTCACCCTCTGGCTCATGGTGGTGCACACGCGCGCGACCGACGCCGATCCCACGCCCAAGGCTCCGCTCGTCTGCCCGTCGCCCACCGCCACTGCCGCCAGTGTCGGCGCCATCGACAACTACACCGGGAGCATTCCGCTTTCCACCGTCACCGGCACCGCCTCGCAGGAGCTCGCCCTCAACCTCTGGGTCTGGATCGACGAGATTCCCGACACCACAAAGGACGTGAGCGAGGTCAAGCGCATCACGGTCGTCTACACCTACAGCTATCTCGACGGCAGCGTCACCCGCACTGTCCGCGACATGGAGGTCTTCCTCCGCACCCGCTACGACCAATGAAAACCCCGCGCCCCCACCCCGCCGGCCGCGCCGGCTTCACCCTGGTCGAGGTCATGATCAGCATGACCATCGTCACGCTCTGCATGGGCATGTGCCTGAGCACGTTTCTCTTCGGCCTCCGGATGATGTATAAGGACAACGTCCGTCTCCAGACCAACACCTCCCTCCGCTATTTCACCTCCCAGTTGGCCAAGGAGACGGTGGACTCCTCCGAGTTCTACCTCTTCCCCGACTACACCGCCCTCGACGGCTCGGTCGACATCGACGCCTCCGATGGCGCCTCCGACCTCGCCGTCGCCGTCGATGACGGCAACGGCACCCTGCTCGCCAGCGGCGACTGCATCGTGCTCGTGACGCGCACCTCCGTTACCACCGGCTCCCTTGTCCGCCAGTTCCGCATCTACTACCGGGTCTGCAAGGTCGCCGACGTCAACTACCAGGCCCCGATCCGTTACTACGAGAGCACCGATTGGGGTTCCTCCGGCACCACCGACACCATCACCACCCTGCTCAACGCCGTGAACCTGAGCACCAACACCAACTACACCAAGAACACCGCCTCGCAGACCATCACCAGCACCTCCGCCTACGCGCTCAGCGGCCACAGCAACCGCCAGATCACGCCCACCGCCAAGGGCCGCCGCATCGGTTCCACCTCCAACTACTACCCGATCTTCTGCAGCGAAGGCCCCGTCGTCACCGCCACCAACGAGAACTTCTCGATCAACGTCGAGTTCATCAACGGCACCAGCGCCATCAACATGCTCTCCAGCTCCAGCTTCAACTACACCGTCTCCCCCCGGAGGTAACGCCATGCAACCCGCCCGCCTAGCGCCCGCCGTCCGCGGCTCCGCCCTCATCACCGTCGTCTTCCTCACCGCCATGTTCGCGATGCTCACCGCGAGCATGCTCAACTACACCCTCACCGAAAAACGCGGCAACGAGCGCAACCGCGTCCAGCTCCGCGCCAAGAACATGGCGGAGAACATCTCCCTCTACGCCGCCGAGCAGCTCACCACCAAGCTCTACCGCACCCGCGCCACCAGCGCCATGGCCTTCATCGGCGGCTCCAACCAGATCCACCTCCCCGACAGCTCCGGCAACAACAGCGTCCTCTCCAACGTCAACTACTCCACCGTCTCCGGCATGGAGGTCTACGCCGGCATGCTGGCCCCCACCGCCTACGCCCTCGTCACCGACACCACCGATTCCAACTACGGCCTCCAGGTCAGCACCGCCACCGTCCCCGTCATCGCCAAGGCCACCGTCACCCATCCCCAGATCGGCGCGCAGACCGCCCACGTCCTGCAGGAGATGGAGATCGCCATGACCCCCATGTTCCAGTTCGGCCTCTTCTACAACATGGACCTCGAGCTCTTCCCCGGCCAGACCATGACCATCATGGGCCCCGTCCACACCAACGGCCGGCTCATGGCCCGCGGCGAGGTCGGCGGCACCGCCGTGCTCACCTTCTCCGACCGCGTCTCTGCCGCCGCCGGCCTCTACGCCGACGGCCAGATGAAGGTCGCCTACCGCAACCGCTCCGGCGGCAACACCGCCGGCGCCGGCGGCTCCGGCGCCGTCAACTACACCCGCATCAATGGCTCCACCCTCAACCTCTACAGCGGTTCCATCTGGCGCGACCACAAGTGGGGTGGCGCCTCCGAGACCGCGACCACCCTCAACAACTTCAAGAGCTTCGCCACCACCAACTATGGCACCAACGTCCGCACCAACGTCCACGGCGTCACCAAGCTCGAGCTTCCCGGCGTCGGCACCTACAGCGAGACCGACCTCACCACCACTTCCGAGGACGACCGCAACAACGGCCGCCAGATCATCGAGCCGCCCAACCCGAAGAAATGGCGCCTCAGCGGCGGCACCTACCAGTGGGTCAACACCACCGACACCGCCGATGAACGCGAGACGAAGATCTCCTGGAAAGCCGGCCTCTACATCGCCGCCAATCCCGACGACACCGTCCGCTCCACCAACCTCCCCGACGGCAGCGTCGCCTACGTCTTGCCCCACTCCTACCGGGCCTGGGCCCACACCATCGACAGCAGCAACGTCCATACCTGCACGGAGGTCGTCCTCCCCGGTCAGCCCAGCTACGGCTACAACCGCGGCCCCGACAGCACCGTCGGCACCGACGACGACTACAACTACCCCAACTATTTCCCGAACCGCTACACCGAGCAGACCACGGTCGGCTCCAACCAGGTGCTCGACATGGCCCAGCAGGGATTTGCCCGCGGCTCCGGCTATCTCGTCAATGGCGCCCACGCCATCGGCGCCACCAGCATCACCGTCAACACCGGCACCGGTCCCATCGTCGCCGGCGACGTCATCACCATCGGCACCTTCCGCTATCTCGTCACCGGTGCGCTTTCCGGCGGCACCGTGACCATCGGGCAGCCCGGCCTCCGCGCCGCCGCGGCGAGCGGCGCCACCGTGACGGTCGAGATGCCGCGTCAGGTCGGCAATGCCACCGGCATGCTCCTCAACGGCGGCGTCGCCATCGGCGCCACCACGCTGAACGTCGACGGCACCACCGGCTCGGTCTTCCCCGGCAATTCCGTCACCATCGGCACCTTCCGTTATCTGGTCACGGCCGCGCCCGTCACCCCGCCCGGCAGCACGGCGACATCATTCAGCCTGGGCATCGCCCAGCCCGGCGCCCGCGCCGCCATCGCCGACAACACCGCCATCGCTCTTGATGCCACCAGCTGCACCCTCGGCACCGGCATCGGCTACCAGATCAACAACGCCGCCGGCTATGCCGTGGGCGCCACCAACCTCAACGTCGACACCGGCACCGGCACCATCATCCCCGGCAACTTCATCGCCATCGGCGGCAACCGCTGCCTTGTTTCCTCCGTCTCGACCACGCTCACCAGCGCCGCCGTGTCGCTTGTCAGCGGTCTCACCGAAGCCGCCGCGGACGATGCCCTCCTCATCGTCGACCCCTTCCCCTACACCGGCTACCGGCACGCCGCCCATACCATCCCGGCCTTCCCCGCCGAATCCTCCACCGCCCCCTACCCCACCGACGCCTACTTCTTCGACTCCCGCCGCGCCAACGGCAACCAGGGCTATGTCTCCAATGTCGCCGGCGGCTCCGCCCGCAGCACCACGAACTACATTCCCCGCGCCATCTCGAAGATCGATTTCGACATGGGACGCTTCAAGATGATGGTCGCCCGCGCCGTCAGCGGCGCCACCTCCGCCACCGGCTACAAGCTCCAGCAGCCCGACGCCACGGTCTGGACCAATTCCATCTTCAACTCCGCCGGCGCCACCACCACGCTCGATCTCGGCCTCGACGATCCCGCCGTCGGCGGCCTCGCCTACACCGTGCTGCCACCGGCGACCGGCGGCACCCTGATCGAGCGCACCCGGCCCGACCCCTTCGCCGTCTACACGGCCCCTGCCACTCCCGAGGCTGCCGCTACCGTCGCCGCCATCTTCGACGACCCGCGCACCTTCCTCACCCCGTCCGGCACGCTCTACGACGGCGTCATCCCCGACGCCTTCTTCGACGGCCTCGCCGTCTACATCCATTCCATCGACGCCGAGGAGCGCGCCCAATCCGGTGGTGTCCCCACCCGGGTCGACTCCGGCGTCCGCCTCATCAACGGCCGCGGGGCCGTCGCCAGCCTCACCGCCGCCAACAAGACCGGCTTCACCCTGGCCACCAACGACGCCGCCTACATCCTCGGCCACTTCAACGCCGACGGCTCCGTCAACCTCACTACTTCCTCCACCGGCAACGGCGGCTACAGCGCCCGCTATCCCGACAGCGCCAGCGAAAAGCTCTGCGCGGTCATGGCCGACGCCGTCACCCTCCTCTCCCAGCCCGTCTACACCTCCGGCACCACGCCTTACTCCCAGACCAACGGCTGGAACGACGCCCTGAGCGCCTTCCGCATCACCAACACCTCATGGACCAACACCTGGCGCTCCGCCGCCCCCAGCTCCAGCAACAACTACGAGGGCCTCGGCACCAGCGCCACCGCCATCCGCCCCGGTGCCCTGCCCACCTCCAGCACGCCGGGCACCGCCGGCTCCACCTGGCGGACCAAGCTGCCCCCGCCGCAATCGACCGAATATTCCGCCGCGCTCCTCGTCGGCATCGTCCCGAGCAACCATGACGCCACCAACCTCACCGACCGTCCCGCCTACTCCGGCGCCAACGGCCAGTATTCCGGCGGCGCCCACAACTTTCCCCGCATGATCGAGGACTGGCACAGCGACCTCGACGCCGGCGTCTCCGGCAACGCCAACCTCGTCATCCGCGGCTCGATGGTCGCTCTCTTCGAGAGCCGCGTCGCGCTGGAACCCTGGAACATCCGCACCTACGCCGCCCCGAATCGCTACTGGGGTCTGCATGAGGGCTTCCGCACCGCCGGCCACGACGTGCCCCTCGAGCCCATCGTGCTCTCCTCCACCCGCAAGCGCTACCTCGAGCAGACCGCCGCCGAATACGCCGCGATGAAGACCACCATCGAGGCCCTCCCGCACTGATTCACTTGCCGTCGGTGGAGCGCGGCCTCCGGACGCGCTCACCCGCTTCTATCCTTCAGCCACTCCGCCACCTGCATCCACGCCCGGCCGCGGTGGCTGATGCGGTTCTTCTCCTCCTCGGTCAGTTCCGCATAGGTCCGCTGAAACCCCTCCGGCACGAACAGCGGATCGTAGCCGAACCCCTTGCCCCCGCGCGGCTCGCGGATCAGCCGTCCCCGGCAGCGGCCCTCGGCCACGAATTCCAACCCGCCCGGCCCCCGCAGCAGCAGCACGCAGACGAACTGCGCGCCGCGCCGCTCCTCGGGCACAGCGCGCATCATGTCGGCCAGCTTGAGCAGGTTCGCCCGCATGTCGTGCTGCGGGCCCGCGAAATACGCCGATTCCACCCCCGGAGCCCCGCCGAGGGCGTCCACGCACACCCCGCTGTCGTCGGCCAGCACCCACTTGTCCGGGCCCAGCAACGCCTGCAGCGCCGCGGCCTTTTTCCGCGCATTGCCGGCGAAGGTGCCCGTGTCTTCCGCCACCTCCGGCATCCGCTCCGCCGGCACGATCCTGACCTGTAGGAGCCGGCTGGCCGGCGATCCGTCGGCCAGCGCCTGCAATTCCTCCGCCTTGTGCACGTTCCCCGACGCCAAGTGGATCACCAGCGAGGTTCTTGTCCGTGTCATTCTGGGCGCTGCAAAGAATCTCCTCACACCGTGCCCGTCGTGGCCCGGTTGAACGTCGCCTCGTCCACGAACAGCTTCTCCGGATATTTCACGAATCCGCGCATCAGCGAATCCTCCCCCAGCGTCTCATGCCGCACGCGCTCCAGCCGGATCGCCCCGGCCAGTGTCTCGGTGCGCAGGCCGCGGAACACGCCCTTGCCCTTGTCGTCGGCGAAGAGCACCGGCGCATGGTAGGTGAACAGGTAGTCGAGCTCCTTCGCCTGCAGCAGCTCGCTCAGCAGCTGCGCGCCGCCCTCGAAAAACACGCCCGTGATGCCCTCCTGCGCGCAGCGCCGGCGGAAGTCCGCAAAGTTCACCTTCGGGCTCACCGCGTTCAGCACCCAGGTTTTCACGCCCATGGCGTTCAGCTTGCGCACGTAGCCCAGGCCGCCGTGCTGCGTCGTCACCACGATGGTGCGCTCGCGGAACTCGTCCGTGTAGAGCGAGGGCATGGACTTGTCCACGACCGTGCGCAGCAACCCGTCGAACACGAACCGCCACGGGCACCACTCCTCGCCGCCCGTGCGCGCCGTCAGCCGCGGGTCGTCCGACCGCACCGTGCCCGCGCCGACCGCGATGGCCGGGAAATACCGCCGCCAATGGTGCGCATTGGCCCGCGACGCCTCGCCCGTGATCCACTTCGAGTCGCCGGTCCGCGTCGCCACCTTGCCGTCGAGCGTCACGCCCGCCTTGGCCGCGAACAACGGCCGCCCCGTCGCCATCCAGTGGTTGAAGATCAGGTTCAGCTCCGCGCACTCCTCCGCCAGCACGCCCTCCGTCACCTCCACGCCCCCGGCGCGCAGCACCTCGAAACCCTTGCCCGCGTGCGCGGGGTTCGGGTCGGTCGCTCCGGCCACCACCCGCGTGATGCCGGCATCCACGATCGCGTCCGTGCAGGGCGGCGTGCGCCCGTGCGTGCAACAGGGCTCCAGCGTCACGTAGAGCGTCGCGCCGAACTTCGGCCGCCGCCCCAGCGCCTTCAAGGCGTTGATCTCCGCGTGCGCCTCGCCCGCCTTCTCGTGAAATCCTTGGGCGACGATCTTCCCCTCCTCGACGATCACGCAGCCGACCATCGGGTTGGGATGCGTCGTGCCCCAGCCATGCCGCGCCAGCTCCAGCGCCCGCCGCATGAATTGCTCGTGGTCGCTCATGTCTGCAACCTCCGGCTGTAGGAGCCTGCTTGCAGGCGATAATCATCGTCGTGGGCCAGCGCGCTCCTGTCTCGCCAAAGCGGAGCGACGGCGCTTGCGCGCGCCCGAACCGCGCCCGCAAGCGGGCTGCCCCACATGACATGCTGATTCTGGAAACGACGCTTCACGCCTCCGCTCCTTTCCGAGTCATCGCGAGTCCCGCTTGGCGGGACATGGCGTTCCATCCCTCTGGATGACCGACTGTCGGTCTGCGACCTCGGTAGCTTCGTCGCCTAAGCCGGAAATATGCAGCCGGAATGAGGTGGAACCTGCGCTCCGCGCAGGTTTTCCGAGTGAGCGCCCAAAAGCCCGCGCGGAGCGCGGGCTCCACCTTGCCGGCCGGCCATGTCCGAGCGAGATGCCGCTCAGCTGCGTCGTTCCGCCTAAGGGCTCCTCGCAATGACTGATTGGCCGGCATATTTGTCATTCCGAGCTCCATGGCCTTGGCGGAGTCGGAAGGCCGCGCTCCCCTGCGGGCCAGCGCGCTGGCGCGCGCCCGAACCGCGCCCGCCAGCGGGCTGCCCCACAAAGTCAGAACATTCCGGGAATGCCTCTTCACGCCTCCACCTCCGCCACGAACGGGTTCGTCCGCTTCTCCTCGCCCACCGTCGTCCGCGGCCCGTGTCCGGGGAAAACGATCGTGTCGTCGGGCAGCGTGTAGATCTGCGTGCGGATCGACTCCGCCAGCATCTCGAAGCTCCCTCCCGGCAGGTCCCACCGGCCCACGCCGCCGTTGAAGAGCGCATCGCCGACGAACGCGGCTTTCGCCGAGTCCGAATAGAACAGCACATTCCCCGGGCAATGCCCCGGCACGTGCCGCACCTCGAACTCGCGGCCGAGCGCGCGCACCTTGTCGCCTTGCGCGACCCACTGGTCCACCTTCACGCCCTTCAGGCCGAGCCTCTGCCCCATGAACCCCTCCATGATCTCCGGCGTCTCAATCAGGCCCTGGTCGTCGCGGTGCGCCAGCACCTTCACCCCCAGCTCGGCCTTGATTCGCGCCGCATCCTGCATGTGGTCGAAATGCCCGTGCGTCAGCCACAGCTCCTTCAGCTTGCAGCCGTCCTTCGCGAGCACCGGCGCGATGACCTCCGTGATGCCCAGCGGCGCGTCGATCAGCACCGCCTCGCCCGTCTTCGGTTCGGTCAGCAGGTAGGCGTTGGTCTGGAGCGGCCCGGCGGGCTTCACATGGATTTTCACGCGGACAGGATTCGCACCGGCCCGCGTTCGGCAAATGCAAATCTCATGACGGACGGCGCCACGCCGCCTGGTCCGCTGCCTTCCCGCCCGCGCTACGGCCCGTGGTCCAGGTTGCGTTGCACCGCCTCCAGCAGCACCGACGGCAGGCAGGGTTTGGTGAGCACGTCCGTGATGCCGAGCGCGGCGAGCGTGTCGCGCTTCTCCTCCCGGTCCAGGCCGGTCGTCGCGATGATGGGCAATTTCTGGTTGATGGCCCGCAGCGAACGCACCAGCGCCATGCCGTCCATGCCGGGCATCATGAGGTCGGTCACGACGAGCCGGATCCGGTCCTGGTTGTTGAGGAAACAATGCACCGCCTCCTTGCCTCCGGCGGCGGTCAGGATCTGGTAGCCGTTTTGCTCCAGCACGTATTTTTCCGCGGCCAGGATGGAGCTTTCGTCGTCCACCAGCAGGATGGTCTCGCCATGCCCGCGCGCCGGCGTCGCGACCGCGCTTGGCTCTTCCGGCTTTGCCGACGGCTCCGCCGCCGGGAGATAGACTTTGAAGTGCGTGCCCAGCCCTTCCTCGCTGTATACGGTGAGGAAGCCACCATGGTTGCGGACGATGCCCGACACGGTGGAGAGCCCCAGTCCGGTTCCCTTGCCCGGTTCCTTGGTGGTGAAAAAGGGATCGAAGATGCGGCTGCGGATGTCTTTCGGGATGCCTTGGCCGGTGTCTTGCACCCCGATGACGACATAGCGGCCGGGCCGGGCGTCCGGATGCGGGAAAGCCTGCGTGTCATCCAGCGTGATGTCGCGGGCTGTGAGCGTGAGCGTGCCGCCCTCGGGCATGGCATCGCGCGCATTCACGCAGAGGTTCATCAGCACCTGATGGAGCTGGGTGGCGTCGCCCAGCACCGGCGGGAGGTCGCCCGCTCTGGACTCAACGATGTTGATGTTGCGGGGGAAAATCTCCCGCATCAACGCCGCCATCTCCCGGAGCAGGTGCCGGAGGTCGAGGGGCGCATTCTCACCGGTCACGTGACGGCTGAAGAGCAGCAGCTGGTTGATGATGCCCGCCCCGCGCTGCACGCTGGACTCGACCAGATCGATCAACTGCCGGTCCGTCGCATCGGTCAGCTTGAGTTTCAGGATGCCCATCATCATCAGCACGGGAGCCAGGATGTTGTTGAGATCGTGGGCGATGCCGCCGGCCAGCGTGCCGATGGCCTCCATCCGCTGCGAATGCAGGACCTGCTCCTCGAGTTTCTTGCGCTCCGTCACATCCTCCGCCACCCCCGCCACCCGGTAGATCCGGCCGCTGGCGTCGCGGACGGGAAACGCCCGGTCGTAGATCCAACGCACGCTGCCATCGGGGCGGACGATCCGGTAGGTCTCCTCGTAGGTGCCGCTGGCCTGTCTGGTCACCGCGGCCTCGCGCACGCGCTCCCGGTCCTCCGGATGGATTGACTCCAGCCAAGCCGTCCCCGCGCGGTAGAGTTCGTCCGCCGGCCGGCCCCAGATCCTCTCGTAGGCCGGGCTTACGTAGAGAATGCTTTGCTTATCTACATCCGTCATCCAGAAGACCTCGTTGATCGCTTCCACCACCTGCCGGAACCGCTCCTCGCTCTGCCGCCAGCCCATCTCGGCGGCCTTTTGCTCGGTCACGTCCTGGGTGGTGCCGATGAGCTTCACCGGGCGGCCGGTGACCGGATCGCAGATCAGGTCAGCCTGCTCATGCACGATGCGCTCGGTGCCGTCGGGCCGGATGACCCGGTGGTCGATGCTGTAGGGTCGGCCCGTGCGCAGCGTCTCCGCCACCGCCTGCCGGATTGGCTCGCGATCGTCAGGATGCACGGCGGCAAAGAAATTGTCGTTGGTCACCTCGATCCCACCGGGTTCATGGCCGAAAATGCGGAACAGCTCGTCCGACCAATACAGCGGATTGGCGTTGACGTTTTTAAGGTTGGCCAGGTCCAGCTCCCAGCTGCCGATGTGGGCCACTTGCTGGGCCCGGGCCAGGTTTTCTTCGCTCCGTCGCAGGGCTTTTTGCTTCTGGCGGTGCTCCCGGCGCAATTTGCCTATTTCCAAAGCGCGCTCAACCGCCGGCCCCAGCCGCACGAGACTATCCTTGAGCAGATAGTCGACGGCACCGTGCTGCATCGTCTTTACCGCGGTCTCCTCCCCGATGGTGCCGGAAACGATGATGCAGGGAACGTCGGGGCATTTCATCTGGGCCAGGGCCAGCGTCCTCAGTCCCGTGAGGCGCGGCATATAGTAGTCGGAGAAGATCAGATCGTGATGCTCCTCGAGCGCCGCGGAAAGGTCTGGCTCGGTCTCCACGCGGCGCCATTCCGGGTCGTAACCGGATTGCCGCAGCGCCCGCAACAGCAGCTCCGTGTCGCGGACGTTGTCCTCGACCAACAGCACCCTGATGCGTCGGTGAACCTTATGCATGGCCGGCATGTCGTTCAACGTGGGCCGCGGTTGAGCTGCAGCCAGTAGCGGCCCACGGCGGCGACCATCGCCGTGAAATTCTCATACTCGACCGGCTTCACCGCGTAGCTGTTCGCGCCCAGCTGGTAGCTGTCCGTCACATCGCGTTCCTCCGCCGAAGAGGTCAGGATGACGACCGGCAGCGTCCGCGTGCGGGGATCGGCCCGGATCGCGCGCAGCACCTCAAGCCCGCCCATCTTGGGCAGCTTGAGATCGAGCAGGACCACCTTGGGGCACTGGTTGGGATCACGTCCGGCGTGCGCGCCGCGCGCGAACAACCACTCCAAGGCCTCGTGCCCATCCTTCACGTGGACCACCCGGTCGATCAGGTGGTGCTTGTTCAGCGTGCGGAGGGTCAGCTCGGCATCGCGCGCGTTGTCCTCCACGAGGAGGACCTCCGCCTCGAATGCAACCGGGCTCATGATTGCTCCTCTGTCTCGGCCGCCGGCAGCGTGAAATGGAAGGTCGCACCCGCGGCCGGCCGGCCTTCCGCCCACACCCGGCCTCCGTGCCGATGGACGATGCGCTGCACCAACGCCAGCCCGACTCCGGTGCCCTCGTATTCGTTCTCCGCATGCAGCCGTTGGAACACCCGGAACAGCTTGTCCTTGAATTGCTCGTCGAATCCCGCGCCGTTGTCCCGCACCTGGTAGGCCGCCATCCCGTCGCTGATGCTTCCGCTCACCTCGATGCGCGCCGCGGCGACGCGCGAGGTGAACTTGATGGCGTTGCCCAGCAGGTTGAAAAAGACCTGCCGCACCATCGCCCGGTCCCCCCGCGCCGGAGGAAGCCGCCCCAGTTGCAGTTGCGGCGTCGGCCCCTGCTCCATGCGGGTCAGCTCCTCGAACACGTCCCGCGCGAGACTGTGCATGTCGATGGTCGTCGCCGCCATCTGCTGCCGGCCGAGCCGGGAAAAATCCAGCAGGTTGTCGATCAACCGCCCCATCCGGTGGGCCTCGCTGCAGACGATGCCGAGCAGCCTCCGGCCCTCGGCGTCCAGCTTCCCGCTGTAATCCTCCTGGAGGATCCGCGCGAAGCCGTCGATGCCCCGCAGCGGCGCGCGCAGGTCGTGGGAAACCGAGTAGGAAAAGGCCTCCATCTCGCGGTTGGCCGTTTCAAGCTCGGCCGTCCGCTCGGCCACGCGCTGCTCCAGTTCCGCATTGAGTTTCCGCACCGCCTCCTCGGCGCGCTTGCGCTCGGTGATGTCGGCGCGGATGGCCACGTATTGGCGCGGCTTCCCCTGGTCGTTGAGGAACGGGACGATCGTCGTGTCCACCCAGTAGTGACTGCCGTCCTTCGCCCGGTTCTGGATCTCCCCGTGCCACACCCGCCCGCGGCCGATCGTCGCCCACAGGTCGCGGATGAACTCCTTCGGATGATGGCCCGAGTTGATGATCCGGTGGTCCTGCCCCAGCAGCTCCTCCCGCGTATACTTCGAGATCGCGCAGAACTTGTCGTTCACATACGTGATTTTCCCCTGCGGATCCGTGATCGCCACGATGGCGTGCTCGTCCAGCGCCGCCTTCAGGTCCACCACCTCCTTGGTGGACTCCCGCAGCTTCTCCTCGGCGCGCTTGCGCTCGGTGATGTCGGCGCGGATGGCCACGTATTGGCGCGGCTTCCCCTGGTCGTTGAGGAACGGGACGATCGTCGTGTCCACCCAGTAGTGACTGCCGTCCTTCGCCCGGTTCTGGATCTCCCCGTGCCACACCCGCCCGCGGCCGATCGTCGCCCACAGGTCGCGGATGAACTCCTTCGGATGATGGCCCGAGTTGATGATCCGGTGGTCCTGCCCCAGCAGCTCCTCCCGCGTATACTTCGAGATCGCGCAGAACTTGTCGTTCACATACGTGATTTTCCCCTGCGGATCCGTGATCGCCACGATGGCGTGCTCGTCCAGCGCCGCCTTCAGGTCCACCACCTCGCGCAGCGACTCGCGCAACTGGCGGTCGGACTGCCGGGTCGCGCTCGGTTCATCCGGCGTTCGCGGCCCGACCCTCTTCAGCCGGGCGCGCCCCTGCTTGGGAAAAATCTTCCGGGCTCGCTCGCTCCTGGCCGTGCCGCTGACGCCCGTCGCTTTCATCGGGCCGGGCGCCCCGGGCGCCCCGGGCGGGCGGCCCGCGCAGGCGACGTGTCGGGAGGGGTGACGAGCGCCCAATGCAGGCCGAGACGCGGGGAGACCTTTCGCAGGCTGGAGCACTGCACCGGCTTGACGATGTAGTTGGCGGCCCCGAGGCGTCCGCACTCGATGATGTTCTTGTCGCTGCGCGAGACGGTCAGCACCACCACGGGAATGTGCCGGGTCCGGGCGTGCGACTTGATCGCGCGCAGCACTTGCAGGCCGGAAACCTTCGGCAGGTTGAGATCCAACAGGATCAGTTGCGGCAGGATGGCCGGCGGCTGCGCGCCCGCCGGGCCGTTCCCGAGCAGGTAGGCCAGGGCCTCCTCGCCGTCACGCACATGGCGCACGGGGTTGGTCAACTTGGCCTTCTTGATGGCCCGTTGCGTCAGCTCCGCATCGACCGGGTTGTCTTCCACCAGCAGGATCTCACCCGCCTTGAGCCCCGCATGGATTTCCTCCGGCGGGACCAGCAGGTGGGAGATGGAGACCTTGAGGGCCAGCGCCAGATTGTTGATCACCCGGACAGTGATGTTGCGCCGGCCCCGCTCGATGTCGGCCAGATAGGTCCGGTGCAGGCCCGCCCGCCAAGCCAGCTCCTCCTGCGTCAGCCCCTGTTGGTGTCGGTGGCGGCGGATGGCTCCGCCCAATCTGCTTTGCACTTCAAACGGACTTTTTGACCCGGATCGGTTGTGTTCGGGCATTTTCACGGTCCAATTTAACATGAGTTACAATAGACTATGAGAGACAAAGCGCGGGCCATGGCGCGCCGTCGCCGTTTGCCCGGCCGGCCGGTATATTGGCGGAGAACTCATGCTCTGCGCCTCCGGCTTCCGGCGGATTTCTTCGCGCTCCGCTTGGTAATAACCGATTCTCCCCGCCTCTTCCGCATTCGTGTGGTGCGGGATTTGTCGTTCGCCGGATTGACCGATCCGGCGGCCGAGTTGTGTGTGGCTGATCATTCGGAGTCGTCGTGGGCAACTCAGTCTGACCGCCCGCCAGCATGTCTGTCCGCGTTGCTCCCGCAACCTGGGAATCGTCGCCCGGCCTTAGGAATAGTTGCTGGGCATTTTGGAATTTCCTATATCCTCGTGGTATCGCCGCTTGGAGCGATCCGGCTTCCTGTAATAGCATTATAAATCACGTCTTGCCGCCCCGTCCTCCGTTCTCTGTCTTGAGTCCTCCTTGCCCTCCGTAGTCCCGCCCCCGCGGGACGAAGGAGGGCGGCCTCCGCCCGATGACCTCCGCCCAGATCCGCCAGTCGTTCCTCGATTTCTTCCAGTCGAAGCAGCACGCCATCGTGCCGTCGTCCTCACTCATGCCGACGGCCCCCAACCTGCTGTTCACGAACGCCGGAATGAACCAGTTCGTGCCCTACTTCCTCGGCGACCAGGCCGCCCCGTGGAAGCGCGTCGCCGACACCCAGAAATGCATCCGCGCCGGCGGCAAGCACAACGACCTCGAGGACGTCGGCTTCGACACCTACCACCACACGATGTTCGAGATGCTGGGCAACTGGTCCTTCGGCGACTACTTCAAGCGCGAGTCGCTCCAGTGGGGCTGGGAGCTGTTGACCAAGGTCTGGGGCATCCCGCCGAAGCGCCTCTTCGCCACCGTCTACGCCCCCGACAAGTCCAAGGGCGACCCTTCCGACTTCGACCAGGAGGCCTACGACATCTGGGCCGGCATCTTCAAGGCCGCCGGCCTCGACCCCTCCGTCCACATCGTCCACGGCAACAAGAAGGACAATTTCTGGATGATGGGCGACACCGGCCCCTGCGGCCCCTGCTCCGAGATCCACTTCAACCTCCTCTCCTCCGACGACGAGGCCGCCGGCCGCAAGCTCGTCAACGCCGGCTCCCCGCGCTGCATCGAGATCTGGAACCACGTCTTCATCCAGTTCAACGCCAACCCCGACGGCTCCTTCGCCCCGCTCGCCGCCAAGCACGTCGACACCGGCATGGGCTTCGAACGCGTCGCCGGCATCCACGCCACCACGAAGGGCTTCAAGGACTTCACCAAGGACCCGTCCAACTACGCCGCCGACGTCTTCCAGCCGACCTTCGACAAGGTGGAAAAACTCTCCGGCAAGAAATACACCGGCACCGTGCCGCAGACCCGCACCGGCCTGAGCGAGCAGGAGCAGACCGACATCGCCTTCCGCGTCCTCGCCGACCACGCGCGCTGCGTCTCCTGCGCCATCGCCGACGGCATCCTCCCCGGCAACGAAGGCCGCAACTACGTCATCCGCCGCATCCTCCGCCGCGGCATCATGTATGGCCGCAAGAACCTCGGACTGAAGACAGGATTTTTCGAGCAGCTCGTCGGCCCCGTCGTCGAGTCCCTCGGCGACGTCTTCCCCGAACTCAAGACCCAGCGCGTCATGATCGAGCGCGCCATCCGCGCCGAGGAAGATTCATTCGGCAAGACGCTGGACCGTGGCTTCGCACGTTTTAGCGAAGGTATCGGTGCAGGTAATCCCAAGTCTCGTTCTGGAAGGATAAATGAGGGTGTGACTAGTGCTGTAGTTTCCGGGGCACTCGCTTTCGAGCTATACGACACTTACGGATTCCCTCTCGATATGACCCAAGTTCTCGCAGCTGAAATGGGGCTGGCCGTCGATGTCGCCGGCTTCGAGGCGGAGATGGAAAAGCAGCGCGAGCGTGGTCGCGCTGCACGGAAAACCGAGGTCATCGTCGGCGCCACCGAGGGCGCCGCCTCCGCCGAGGCCACCAAGTTCACCGGCTATGAGATCGACGCCACCCATGCCACCCACGCCAAGCTCGTGGACGTGGTGAAGACTGAGAAGGACACCTTCCTCGTCTTCGACCAGACCCCGTTCTACGCCGAGATGGGCGGCCAGGTCGGCGACTCCGGCCACGCCCTCATCAACGGCGCCAAGGTGGACATCGTGGACACCATCAAGGACAAGTCCGGGCGCTACCTGCACAAGGTTTCCCCGGAATCACTCAAGACCTGTGGGAGCGAGCTTGCTCGCGACTCCGCCGCCACCCTCCGAGTCGACTTCAACCGCCGCCGCGCCATCTCGCGCCACCACAGCGCCGCCCACCTGATCCACTGGGCCCTGAGGAAGATGCTCGGCACGCACGTCCGCCAGTTCGGCACGCACAAGACGCCCGACCGCCTGCGCTTCGACTTCACTCACTTCGAGGCCCTCACCGCCGCGCAGATCCGCGAGTGCGAGCAGCTCGTCAACGACAAGGTCCTCGACAACGCCCCCGTCACCTCCACCGAGATCGACTACGACAAGAAGCCCGACGACGTGCTCGCCTTCTTCGGTGACAAATACGGCAAGCGCGTCCGCGTCGTGGACATCGGCGGCTATTCCAAGGAGCTCTGCGGCGGCACGCACGTCGGCCGCACCAGCGAGATCGGCGTCATCAAGATCGTCGCCGAGATGGCCATCGCCGCCGGCACGCGCCGCATCGAGGCCGTCACCGGCCAGGCCGCGCTCGACTTCATCAGCGCCGAGGAGACCGCGCTCAAGGCCGTCAGCGCCCACCTCTCCGCCGGCCCGACCGACGTGGCCAAAAAACTCGAGTCGCTCCTCGCCCACCAGAAGGAGCTGGAGAAAAAGCTGAAGGCCTACGAGGCCAAGGCCTCCGCCGGCCTCGCCGACGAACTCGCCGCCAAGGCCGTGACCCGGGACGGCCTCAAGTGGGTCTCCGCCGTCGTGACGGCCGACAGCCCCGAGGCGCTCCGCTCGCTCGGCAGCCAGGTGCTGCACAAGCTCGGCGAGGGCGTCGTGCAGCTCGGCGCCGCCTTCGGCGACAAGGCCGGCGTCGTCGCCTTCTGCTCCCCCGCCGCGATCAAGGCCGGTCACCAGGCCGGCAAGCTCGTGGGCGAACTCTCCGCCAAGCTCGGCGGCAAGGGTGGCGGCAAGCCCGACTTCGCCATGGGCGGCGGCAAGGAACCCGCCCGGCTCGCCGACGCGCTGAAGCTGTGAGGTAGGGCGAACCGTCCCGGTGAGCCGTTGCACTGGAATGCTCCTCGCTGTAACAGCGGCTCGGCGAGGACGCCTCGCCCTGCCCGCTTCATGCATGTTGGATGTTGAGCGTTGAACGTTGGATGTTCTGACTTCCCCCGATGCTCTACCTGACGCTCAAGGCCCTGCACCTCATCGGCATCGTGGCGTGGTTTGCCGGCCTGTTCTACATCGTCCGGCTCTTCATCTACCACGTCGAGTCGCACGGCCACCCCGACCCGAAGCGCACGATCCTGCACGAGCAGTTCAGCCTGATGGCGCGCCGGCTCTGGTATGCCATCACCGTGCCGGCCATGGTGTTCACCGCCGTCACCGGCATCTGGCTCATCAACTACCATCCGCTCAAGACAACCTATTGGCTGCACCTCAAGCTCGCCCTGCTCGTGCTGCTCTTCGGCTACCACTTCTGGTGCGGCGTCATCCGCAAGCAGCTGGCCGCGGGCGCCATCCCGATGACGGCCGCGAAGCTCCGAGCCTTCAACGAGGTGCCGACCTTCCTGCTCGTGACCATCGTGTTCACCGCCGTGGGCAAATCGATCACGACCGGCCTCTGGGCCTTCGCCGGCTGCACCGTCTTCATGGTCGTGATGGTCTTCTTCTTCCTCAAGCGCCTGCAGGGGAAGCAGTGAGGTAGGGCGCGGCCTCTGGACGCGCTCAGAACCCGTCCGGAGGCCGGGTTCCACCTGCTTCTGCTCCTCTCCGCGCCCTGCGCGTTTGATTCTTCGGGAGAGATTATTTCACCACGGATTTCACGGATCCAGTCGGATGACACCGATGGTTTATCCGTTTCAATCCGTGTGATCCGTGGTCAAAAAATCGGTCGATTCCCCGGTCGGACACTCATTCGCCGATCCCATCTCCGTCCTTCCGTGGTTCCGCGATCATCCTACTTGCTACTTCCTACTTCGGCAGCGGGATGCGCTTCACGCCGAGGTGCGCGCAGTGGAACTTGAGCGCGTCCGGCAGCTGTTTTTCCCAGTAGTCCCAATCGTGGGCGCCGGCGTGCTCGTGGTATTCGTGCGGGATGCCCGCCGCCTTCAGCTCGCGGTGGAACTCGCGGTTGTCCTCCAGCAGGTAGTCCTCGCGCCCGCAGTCGAGCAGCAGGTGCGGCAGCTTCCTGGCCGCCTGCGCCTTCTGGGCCAGCACGAGCACGTCGTGCCCGGTGCCCACCGGCTTGCGCCCGAAGACCCGCCGCAGCTCCTTCACCATGAAGGCCGGCCGGTCCGCATGCAGGCCCGACGCCTCCGCCTCCTCACTGAAATCCGCCTTCGACCGGCCCAAGGCCCCCGAGTGGCTGTGGATCGAGCAGAACCGCTCCGGCCAGCCCAGCCCGATGCGCAGCGCCCCGTAGCCGCCCATCGAGAGCCCGCCGATGGCCCGCCCGTCGCGCTCGGCGCGGGTGCGGAAATTGCCGTCGATGAAATCCACCAGTTCGCGGCCGATGTGCCGCGCGAAGGCCGGCCCCTCTTCGTTGTCCGTATAAAAACCCCGGTAGCCGTCGGGCATGACGACCATGAGCGGCAGCTCCCGCACATGCCATTCGACGCGGCTGTTGCGCATCCAGCTGGAGGCGTCGCCATGCAGGCCGTGCAGCAGGTAGAGCACCGGCCACGGCGCCTTGCCCACGCGCGGCAGCAGCACATGCGCCGCCGTCTCTTTTCCGATCACGTCGCTTCGCCAATGCAGGTGCAGCCAGGCCATGGTCAGTCGAGCTTGAGGATGTAGCCGCGGAGATACTCGCTCTCCGGCATCGTGGCGAGCACGGGATGGTCCGGCGGCTGATGGCACCACTCCAGCACGGTCACGCGCCGCTTCGCGTCGCTGGCCGCCTCGGCCAGCACGCCGCGCAGCTCGGCGTCGCCCATGTGGTGCGAGCAGGTGTAGGTCGCCAGCACGCCGCCGGGCGCCAGCGCCTTCATCGCGCGCAGGTTCAGCTCCTTGTAGCCGCGCAGGGCGTTCTCCAGCGCGCCCTTCGACTTCGCGAACGGCGGCGGATCGAGGATGACCAGGTCCCAGGCCGGGGCGGCATCGCGCCGGGCCGTGAACCAGTCGAAGACATTGGCGCTTTCGAAGTCCGCCGCCGCCCGGTTGCGCTCGGCGTTCTTCTTCGCCTGCGCGATGGCGTCCTCGGCGCTGTCGAGCCCGTGCACCTGCGCGGCGCCGGCCCGGGCGCAGTGCAGGGCGAACGCGCCCTGGTTGCAGAAGGCGTCGAGCACGCGCCGGCCCCGAGCATATCCCGCCACCGCCGCGTGCTGCCGGCGCTGGTCGAGGTAGAAACCCGTCTTCTGCCCGCCCTGCAGGTCGAGCCAGTAGTCGAACCCGTCGATCGTGGTCCAGCGCGGCTCCCACGGCCGGCCGCTGCGCGTGCGCACCTCCAGCGGCAGGCCCTCCAGCTTGCGCAGGTTCGAATCGTGCCGGTAGACCACCTCGGCCGCGCCGGTGAGCCCGGCCAGCAGGTCGCCGATGAGGGCGGCATGGCGGTCCATCGCCAGCGTCTGCAGCTGCACCACCACCGTGTCGCCGAACTGGTCGGCCACGACGCCCGGCAGGTCGTCGGCCTCGCTCCAGACCAATCGCCGGAACCGGTCCAAGCCCTCGCGCCGGGCGAGCGCCCGCTCCAGCGCACCGCGTAGCCACGCCTGATCCAGCTCGACCCGCTCGCGGCTCAGCCGCCGCCAGACGATCTGCGATTTCGAATTGTAGATCCCGCTCCCGAGGAAGCGCCCGCTGCGGTCGCGGCATTCCACCACGGCGCCGTCGTGTTCCGCCGGCAGCAGGGCCTCCACCTCGTTGGCGAAGACCCAGGGGTGCCCGTGCAGCACGCGGGCCCGGGCATTCGGCTTGAGTTTGAGGCTGGCGGCGTTCATCGGCGGGCAGCATCGGATGTTTTACCCGCCTTAGAAGCCCAAAGTCAGGCTTCCCGTTGCCTGTCATTCTGAGCGTAGCGAAGAATCCATGTCGCTCCGCTTGGCGAGGCACGGAACCTTGGATCCTTCGCTTCGCTCAGGATGACACGCCAGACCCACCCCGCCATCATCAAAATTTCCTTCCCCTCTGCGACTTTGCGGCTTTGCGTGAGCCCTTCATGCTCACGCCCGCCCAGGAAATCGCCCGCCGCCGCACCTTTGCGATCATCTCGCACCCCGACGCGGGCAAGACGACGCTGACCGAGAAGTTCCTCCTCTACGGCAACGCCATCCACCTCGCCGGCGCCGTCAAGGACCGCAAGAACCAGCGCGCCACCGCCTCCGACTGGATGGAGCTGGAGAAGCAGCGCGGCATCTCGATCTCATCCACCGTCCTGCAGTTCGATTTCGCCGGCTGCGCCGTCAACCTCCTCGACACCCCCGGCCACAAGGATTTCTCGGAGGACACCTACCGCGTGCTCACCGCCGTGGACGCCGCCCTGATGGTGATCGACGCCGCCAAGGGCGTGGAGACGCAGACCCGCAAGCTCTTCGAGGTCTGCCGCCGCCGCGGCGTGCCGATCTTCACCTTCATGAACAAGTGCGACCGGCCGACGCGCAACCCGCTCGACCTGCTCGACGAGCTCGAGAGCGTGCTCGGCCTGCAGTCGTCGCCCGTCGTCTGGCCGCTCGGCAATGGCCCGTCCTTCAAGGGCGTCTTCGACCGCCGCACCCGGCAGGTCCACCTCTTCGAGCGCGTCCCCGGCGGCGCCTACCAGGCCCCGGTCAACGTCACCTCGCTCGACGACCCCGCCGTCCGCGCCAAACTCGACGACGACACCTACCGCGACGTCAAGGAACAGCTCGAGATGCTCGACGGCGCCGGCCACCCCTACGACCTCGCCGCCGTGCGGCACGGCAAACAGACGCCGGTCTACTTCGGTTCCGCCGTGAACAATTTCGGCATCGAGCTGCTCCTGAACGGATTTTTGCAGGACTCGGTGCCACCCGCGCCTCGCCGGTCCGTCAGCGTCACCGTGCCCGGCGCCCCCGCGCCGGCCACCGCGCGCGTCGTGCCCGTCGACGATCCGAAGTTCTCCGGCTTCATCTTCAAGATCCAGGCCAACATGGACCCGAAGCACCGCGACCGCATCGCGTTCTGCCGCGTGTGCTCGGGCAAGTTCGAGCGCGACATGGTCGTCACCCACCAGCGCACCGGCCGGCAGGTGCGCCTCTCCTCGTCGCACAAGCTCTTCGGCCAGGAGCGCGAGACGGTGGACGAGGCCTGGCCGGGCGACGTCATCGGCCTCGTCGGCCACGACGCCTTCGGCATCGGCGACACGCTCACCACCGACCGCGGCATCTGCTACGACGAGATCCCGCGCTTCCCCCCGGAGGTCTTCACCTACATCTCCAACCCCAACAGCGGCGACGCCAAGAAATACCGCGCCGGCCTCGACCAGCTCCTGCAGGAGGGCGTCGTGCAGTCCTTCACCGCGCGCAACGCCCCGCCCGGCGCCACGCTGCTGGCGGCCGTCGGCCCCCTGCAGTTCGAGGTCGTGCAATGGCGCCTCCAGAGCGAATACGGCGCCGAGTCCCGCCTCACGCCGACGCCGTGGACCCTGCTAAGGTGGTTGTCGCCGTCCTCGGCGACGACAGGCAAAGCCGCCATCGACACCTCGCGCCTCGTCATCGCGACGGGTGTCAGCTTCGGCGCCGACAAGTTTGATCATCCGGTGGTCTTGTTCCCGAACGACTGGACCATGAGATACTTTGCCGAGAAGAATCCCGAGCTTCGCCTGCTCGAGTTGCCGCCAGAGCAGGGCAGATAACGATCGGCTTGTCGGCCGAAGCCTTGGCGAAGGCGGAACGATGCGGTATTTCGCGGAAAAATCCCGGAGTTCAAGCTGCCCGACCTGCGACCGAAGCAAACCAGACAATGCCAGGCTACCAAGCAGTCGTTGACTAGCGGCTGCTCTCAACTACCCTGCCCGCACCATGAGCGTGCTCGAAGTCAAACAGGCCATTTCCAAGATGACCAAGCAGGAGCGTCGCGAGGTGCAGCTCTACCTCATCAAGCTTCGCCATGGCACCCCGGCTTGGAAGCGCGCCACCGCCAAGCGCATCCGTGACATGCAGGCGGGCAAGTTCACCACGGCCGCCCAGTTGGAGGCGCGCATTGCTCGTGGCTGAATATCGGCCCCAGTTTTCCGACACCGCAGCCGAGTTCATTTTGACGCTCAGCAAGCGTCGCCAACGCAAGGTTCTCGACCGGGCGCACGAACTGGCCCGCTATCCTTTTGTCGAAAGCGATTACCGGCTGAAGGATGCCGATGGACGCGACATCGAGCACCTGCTGCTCGACGGCTTTGTCTTCAGCTACTGGGTGGACCATGCCGCCCGCGTCATTCTCATCACAGAAATTGAAGATGCCGACCATGAATAATTTCCGCCTCCTCACGTTCACGGCGATATTGGCCACATGGCTCGCGGCTTTCGCGTGGGCGGAGTCTGCGGCATCGCCGGCGCCGAAGCCGGTCATGCTCATCGTCCACGGCGCCTGGGGCGGAGCCTGGCAGTTCGCCAAGGTCGACCCGCTCCTCCGCGACAAGGGATTCGATGTCCGCCGCGTCACGCTCACCGGCCTCGGCGAGCGTGTGCATCTCGCCTCCAAGGACATCGGCCTCGCCACGCACATCGACGACGTGGTCAACGTCATCCTCTTCGAGAACCTCCGCGACATCATCCTCGTCGGCCACAGTTACGGCGGCATGGTCATCACCGGCGTCGCCGACCGCGTGCCGGAGCGCATCGCCAAGCTGATCTACCTCGACGCCATGGTGCCCGCCGACGGCGACAGCGCCACCGCGCTCATGGGCAGCCGCATCCCCGTGGAGCAGATGACCAAGGACGGCATGATCATCCCCAACTGGGTGAAGCCCGGCAAACCGCTGCCCATCGACGTGCCGCACCCGCTCAAGACCTTCACCGATCCCATTTCGCTCACAAATCCGGCCCGCGAAAAAATCCCCGCCGTCTACATCCTGACCGTCGACCCCGGCAAGAAACCCGAGGAGGACGCCTTCTGGTCCGCAGCCGAGCGGGCGCGCCGGCGCGGCTGGCCGGTGACCATGATGGAGGCCGACCACAATCCCCACTGGCGCAAGCCCGCCGAGACCGCGGAGCTGCTCGGCGCGCTGCGCTGACCCTGAAAATATGAAGGCCGCCCAACCCCTTGGACGGCCTTCTCCCCTGACACCAAGCAAACGTGAACTGCACGGGGATGGACGCCTCCCATGCGTCCGCGTTCAACCACCATCCGCCACCGCGTGCCGGTTTCACCCGGCCGTCACCTGGTTTACGTTGGCGTAACGCGCCGCGCCATCATCTCCGGGCTTGCCGGGCCCGGCGCACCGACAACCCTTGCCCCATGCCCCGCGTCCGCGCATCCGCCCGCGTCGTCCACCGTCACGCCTGGCTGTGGGAACCGATGGAGCGCGATCCCCGCTTCCTGCTGCGCTCCATGTTCGGCGCCAAGGCCGCCTACCTCGACGGCAAGCTCATGCTTTGCTTCTGCGCTGGCGACGAGCCGTGGCGCGGCCTGCTCATCTGCACCAGCCGTGAGCACCATGCCGCCTTGCGCGCGGATTTCCCCGTGCTTGCCCCGCACCCGGTGCTGCCCAAGTGGCTCTACCTGCCGGAATCCGACGACGCTTTCGAGCGCACGGCCACGCGGTTCGTCGCACTCGCCCTGCGCCGCGATTCGCGCATCGGCGTCTCGCCCGGCGTGCGCAAGCGGCGGAGCCGTGGCCGTCCCTGAGGTCGCGCCACCTCAGAACCGCGACTTGCGGCTGTGCTCCGAGGCGGCCGGTCCCATGCCCTCGTAGTTGTGCACGCTGCCGGCGCTGTCGGCCCAGAGGGGAAGGTTGTTCTTTCGCGCCCGCTTGGTGTTCAACACCACATCGCGGATGGTGTCGAAGTCCGTGTGCGCCAGCCGGCATTCCGGTCCACATTGGTGCGCGAAATCACCGATGCGCAGCATGTATTCGTTCACCGCCTGATAGACGACGTCCTCCGGTTCGCAGCCAAGCGCCTTTGCCGTTCGCTCGATGGGCTCATATTCGGCCCGGTCAAGGTGCAGTTTGATGTTCATGGTGAACTCCTGGGGTTGATGGCCACCGTTTTTTGTGCCCACAGGCTACTCCCGTTCCGGGCCTGAGGCTTGGCATTAATTGACCAAAGCATGGCGTTTCTTGGGCCGCGACGCCCGCCCTTCGCTTGCCTTTCGGCGCGCGGGAATCTTTCATCCGCGCCTCCCCATGAAACTCCGCCCCCTGCTCCTCCTCGCCCTGTTCCCGGCCTTTGCTGCCTCCGGCAGCGAGACCAAGACACCCGCCCCGGCCGCCGTCACCGTGCTCAAGGCCTCCCGCCTCGTCGACACCAAGGCCGGCACCGTGCTCACCGGGCAGGCCGTCCTCATCGAGGGCGACAAGATCAAGGCCGTCGGCCCCGCCGCCGACGTGCTCAAGGCCGCCCCGGCCGGCGCCAAGGTCATCGACCTCGGCGATGCCACGCTCATGCCCGGCCTGATGGACTGCCACACCCACATCACCTCGCAGCCCGAGAACTACTACACCGACATCTTCCGCAAGAGCCCGATCGACGTCGCCGTCTCCGCCCACATCTACGCCCGCCGCACGCTCCTGGCCGGCTTCACCACCGTGCGCGACGTCGGCGCCGGGGAATACATCGACATCGCCCTCAAGCGCGCCGTCGACGAGGGCAAGATCGCCGGCCCCCGCATCATCCCCGCCGCCCTCACCCTCGGCGCCACCGGCGGCCATGTCGACCTCAACGGCTTCTCGCCCTCGATCCGCTTCAAGGACATGACGGGCGTGGCCGACGGCATCGACGCCGTGCGCAAGCGCGTCCGCGAGAACATCAAATACGGCGCCGAGTGGATCAAGATCGCCGCCACCGCCGGCGTGCTCTCCGAGGAGGAATCCGTCGGCGCGCCGCAATACTCGCTCGAGGAGATGAAGGCCATCGTCGAGGAGGCCGCCCTCTGGCACCGCAAGGTCGCCGCCCACGCCCACGGCACCGAGGGCATCAAGATGGCCATCCGCGCCGGCGTCGCCTCCATCGAACACGCCAGCTTCATCGACGACGAGGGCATCGCCCTCGCCAAGGAGCGCGGCACCGTGCTCGTCATGGATATCTACAACGACGACTACATCCTCGCCGAGTTCAGCCGCATGGGCTACCCGGACAAGATCATCGAGAAGGAGCGCCTCGTCGGCCGCACCCAGCGCGAGAACTTCCAGAAAGCCCTCCGCGCCGGCTGCAAGATGGCCTACGGCACCGACGCCGGCGTCTATCCCCACGGCTGGAACGGCAAGCAGATGGTCCACATGGTCCGCTGGGGCATGACACCCCTCCAGGCCGTGCAGGCCGCCACCGTCAACTCCGCCGAGCTCCTCGGCAAGGCCGACCAGCTCGGGCGCGTTGCCCCCGGCTACCTCGCCGACCTCATCGCCATCAAGGGCGACGCCCTCGCCGAGATCAGCAACGGCAGCTTCGAGCGCGTCGACTTCGTCATGAAGGGCGGCGAGCTCTTCAAGAACCGCCTCACCGCCGACCCGGTGAAGCAGTTCGACTGATTCAGTCCACGTGCCCGTGGCCCGCGAACAGCAATAGCAGGCCGAGCACGGCGAACATCACGCCGAGCAGACCCGCCTCGTAGCGCTCGAACTTCTGCAGCCGCAGCCGTTCGAAGCCGTGCAGCGTCAGCCAGGTGAAGAGCAGCATCCCGGCCAGCGTGGCGACCGCCAGGATGGCGCTGAGCACGAAAAAACCCTTCCAGCCGAACTGCACCGCCGAGAGATAGACCGGCAGGAAGGCCTCGCAGGGCGACAGCGTCAGCATGACGAGCAGCCCGCTGATCGCGGCCCAATCCCCGCCCTTGTCGTCCACCAGCGCCGAGTCCTTCAGTTCCTCGTCCCAGTGGGTGTGGTCGTGCTCGTGCCCGCAGGCCTCGCTCTCCCGGTGGCGGCCGCCCGGCGGATGGTGATGCAGCACGCCCTTCCCCCGCACCTGCCGCCACCCGTAGTAGGCCGCGATCAGCAGCAGGAAGCCGCCGGCCAGCTTGGGAAACATCTCCCCCGCCTCCTCACCCAGCTTGAATCCCGCCCAAGCGATACCCAGCCCGAGCAGCGACGTGATCAGGATGTGGCCCAGGCTCGCCGTCAGCGCCACCGCGATGGCCTTGCCGCGGCCCCAGGCCCGCGCCCGCGCCACCAGCACGAAGGGCAGCCAGTGCGTCGGGATGACCGCATGGAAAAACGCCACGGTGAAACCGGTGGCGGCGATGGTGTTCAGGGCGGCGTCGTTCATGCAGGTGGAGCGCGTTGACCACAACGCGCGCAAAGCGTCTTGGGGTCAAGCCGCTCCACCCTAGCAAAGTCGTCAAGCCCCCGCCGCATGATCTTCTCGTTCTCGGATTGCCCATGCGCGGGACTGATGCTCGCATGCCTGATGACTCACTTGCGTGTCATCCTGAGCGCAGCGAAGGATCCATGCCTTCCCGCCGCTCGACACCTCGTGGATTCTTCACTTCGTTCAGAATGACACGCCCGAGATAGCCACCCTCATGTCCCCCGACCTCAACGCCGTCAGCTCCTACCTGCTCGCCCTGCAGGACAGCATCTGCGCGGGCCTCGAGGCGGAGGATGGCGAAAAGTTCCGCGAGGACCGCTGGACGCGCCCCGAGGGCGGCGGCGGCCGCTCGCGTGTGCTGGAAAACGGCGAGGTTTTCGAGAAAGCCGGGGTCAATTTCTCCCACGTCGCCGGCGCCGCCTTGCCGCCCTCGGCCACCGCCGGCCGTCCCGAACTCGCCGGCCAGCCCTTCCACGCGATGGGCGTGTCGCTGGTCCTCCACCCCCGCAATCCCTACGTCCCAACCACCCATATGAATGTTCGGTTCTTTATGACCGAGCCGCCGTCAGGAAGTGGTGGCCCAATCGAAAATCCAAAATCGAAAATCGAAAATTCCACCTGGTGGTTCGGCGGCGGCTTCGACCTCACGCCCTGCTACGGCTTTCGCGAGGACTGCGTCCACTGGCACCGCACCGCCCGCGCCGCCTGCGCCCCGCACGGCGCCGACCTGTATCCGCGGTTCAAGCAGTGGTGCGACGACTACTTTTTCCTGAAGCACCGCGGCGAGCCGCGCGGCATCGGCGGCATCTTCTTCGACGACTTCAACGCCCCGGGCTTCACCGCCAGCTTCGCCTTCCTGCGCAGCGTCGGCGACGCCTTCCTGCCGGCCTACCTGCCCATCCTCCGGCGCCGCAAAGCGACGCCCTACGGCGAACGCGAGCGCGACTTCCAGCTCTACCGCCGCGGGCGCTACGTCGAGTTCAACCTCGTCTTTGACCGCGGCACCCTCTTCGGCCTGCAGAGCGGCGGCCGCACCGAGAGCATCCTCATGTCGCTCCCGCCGCTCGTAAGCTGGCGTTACGACTGGAAGCCCGTCCCCGGCACGCCCGAGGCCGAACTCTACGAAGTCTATCTCAAGCCCCGCGCCTGGGCAGACTGAGAATTGCCTTGAACTCGATTTGATGCCGGAGGGGCGCCGCACGATTTTACGGGCTTTTTGCAAATTGGCGGAGGCAGCGCCCCCAGCTTCTGATTGCCAAAGGGCCCGGCGCTCCGCAGCTTTGCAGTAATTTTACCGCCGTGATCACCGCCCCCACCGCGCCCGCTTCCGCTCCAACTGCCGCCAAGGCCAAGGTGCTCATCATCGACGACGAGCTCGGCCCCCGCGAAAGCCTCGGCTACCTGCTCCAGCGCGACTTCGACGTCCGCACCGCCGACCGCGTTGACCGCGGCCTCGAACTCGCCCGCGCCGAGCAGTTCTCCGTCGTGGTGCTCGACATCCGCATGCCGCAAAAGAACGGCATCCAGGGCCTCGAGGAGCTGCGACGCATCGACCAGGACGTCGCCGTCATCATGCTCACCGGCTACGGCGCGCTCGCCTCCGCCCAGGCCGCCATGAGCCTGGGCGCGAACGAGTATCACAAAAAGCCCTTCGACGTGGACGTGATGCTCGAGGCCGTGCACCGCCTCGCGGGCAAGACCGCCGAACGCCGCAAGCGCTCCAACCTGATGCGCCAGCTCGAGGAGAAATACACGGCCCTGATGCAGGAGCAGAAAAAAAACCAGCTCCAGATCGGCTACGGGCAGGCTGCGGCCGAGATGGTGCACGACATCTGCAACCCGCTCGTCGTGGCCATCGGCTATTCCAACATGCTGTTGGAGGAGGTGCGCCATCTGCCCACGGGCCAGCCCGCCCTCGAACGCATCGCGCAATACGCCGCCACCCTCGAGAAATGCTCCACCTTTTGCCTGCACCTCGCGGAATCCTGGCGCCAGAGCAGCCGGCAGGGCCGTGACGGCGAGCACTTTGACCTCCTCGACACCGCGCAGGAGACCAAGAAGGTGCTTTTCTTCGACGACCCGCGCATCGAGATCGCCGGGACAGCCGGGGTGAAGATCCACGGTCATCGCCTCGACATCGTGCGCCTGCTCCAGAACCTGCTGAAGAACGCCCTCGAAGCGGGCGCCTCGCAGATCGTGGTGCATGTGGGCACCGAGCAAAATGCGCCCCTGCTCCGGGTGTCCGACAACGGCAGTGGCCTGCCGAAGGAGATCCTCGAGCGCGGGCTGCAGAAGCCGGTCGAGTCGACCAAGCCGCAGGGCAGCGGCCTGGGCCTGACGATCTGCCGCCATGTCGCCCACGCCCACGGCGCCGAGCTGAAAGCCGCGGCCCGCCCCGGCGGCGGCACCGTTTTCAGCCTAGCATTCCCCGCAGTCTAGTTGATTTGGCTCGAACAATAATCCCGAGAGGACTTGCGCATTCCTATCCAAAAAATGCTGCGAGGTGATTGCAGCATCTAATGGAACCATGAAAACCGTATTAGTTGCCGAGCGCTCTCCGGACTTGCGCCGCCTTTTGCTGGAAACACTGCCAAGTCTTTTCCCCGAGTGGCGATTACTGGGTGCTGGCAACGAACGAGAGGCTGACGAGTTGCAGCGCGTTCATCTGCTGTCTCTGATCATCCTCGATTCGGCAATTTCCCCAACTGCCGATGCAAGCATAGCGCTCATACGACGCTGGCGGCAAAATGGCGTGACCACTCCGATAGCCGCCTCCACCAGCGCTCGGGCATTGGCGCCGGCACTCTGGACTGCCGGGGCAGATGACGTGCTGCTCAAACCATGGGACGGGATAGATTTGCAACATCGCCTTGAGCGGCTGATCCGACTTTCTGTCGACGCTCGGGAGGAAAATCGCCGGCCTCGGGCGGACG
>CAZRNE010000021.1:29915-61289 GCA_964601365.1 uncultured Opitutaceae bacterium
CTGCGTTCAATTTCGGTGCTGCCATTATCACACCCGATTTTCTCTGTCATTTCCCCGATGGGTGCGTGGAACGGCTGGGCGTGAAGGAATACGGGATCTTGAGTGTGTTCGCGGGGGCGCGTGGCGGCATGGTCCTCCGCGAAGCACTTCTGCTTCAAGTGTGGGGCAGCTCCGCCAGCACAGAGTCGAACTCGATCAACGTATACTTGTCGCGGCTCCGACGCCTGTTCGCTGATCACCAGGTCGATTTCAACCGGTTAGTTGCCACCGAAGCAAAAATTGGCTGGCGCATCGCCAGCTGAACCCGAGCGATGACATCCGGAATCGCATCACCTCGGGTATTTGCGGTCGACGATGACCTCGCGCAACGACATGTCTTGAATGCTATCCTGCACGGGGAGGCGGTCGTTGACTTCTTCTCCGAACCGCACGCGGCATTGGCGTCGTTGCAGCCTGGCATCTATGACGCGGCCATTGTTGACGTGCATCTGCGACGGTCTCCGCTTGACGGATTCGATGTAGCCCGGCGTATCCGCGCGATCGACCCCTTCTTATCCATAGTTATCTACACAGGCGATGATTCTCCGGCGGTGCTCGAGGAATCTCTCGATGTTCGCGCCATCCGCCGGGTCCTAAAGGCTTCGAGCAAGTCGGCCCTTGTCTCAGCCATCAAAGAGTGCGCCGAAGAAACCCGCGCTGCACGGGTGCGACAATACGAAGCTGCGCTTGGCCGTGAGACGCAACGCCACCTGAAGGAAGAAGCGAAAAGCGCGGAGTTTTCCCGCACCACGGCAGATTTTCACCGCGCCATGTTTTCCACGCTGGCGAATGACCTTACAGGTCTGGGGGTGGCGATTGCCGCCGCACGCAAACTGGCTGAGCAGATACCAGCCACCGACACCAAGCAGGCTGAACGTGAAAACGTGGTCCACGCCATTCGGCATGCGCTTGTTGGCGCGGATTCAGCTCTCGCCCGGCTGAATGGAGCCTATCGGCGGATCAATCTTTTCTCTGATGGCTTACTGGGACAGGAGAACCGCGCGCAGGTGAATGACGCCGTGGAGGCCGCCTGCAATATCCTCAAGCTCGACCCGAGATTAGCCGGACGAAAGATCCAATTCCATCCATCAGACATGGAGCCCATGCTGCCCACTTCGCAATTGGCGCTGCTCAGCGGCCTGCGCGGCACGGCCCATTTCCTGTTGGACACATGCGACGGAAATGTCACCGGCTTCAGCATGGGGGTGGCGCGTGTGGATGGCCCGACCGCGATGCGCATGGCGACCGAGCCGGCACCGCTTCTGCTCTTGAACCGAAACTCCCTTGAGCGCGCGGAATTCGTGCACATTCGGTGCGCCTGCTCTCCTAGTGCTCTCACTCCGGACAAACTCACTCCCGCACTGGCCGAGCCGCCCGCTGCGGGCCGCCTCTACCCGCTTGTTCTTTTGGCCGGAATGCTCTCCGCCGTAGTTGCGATTCAGCGGACCAGAACCGGTGCCGTGGTGGAAATTCTTTTCCCAGGATAGGTTTACACCTACTCGGCGGCCAGGACCGAGAGTTGGAACGCACCGTCGCGATACTCGAATTTGCCGTCATGCCCGGTTGTAATGATCAGCATCGTCGAATGTAGTCCGATGCCATACCCGGTGCGCCGGGCCGACCGCCCCTCCCTCTTCGTCGTTTTGGCAAAAAGGTCCCTTGTGAAGACCGCTTCCACAATATGCTGGGGCAGACCACGCCCGGTGTCGGCCACCCGGATGGTTAGCCGACCACTGCATGGCCCGTCCAATGTAATTGAAATTACGCCTCCTGCAGGATCCTTTGCGATTTCCTCGGCCGCATTGCGCACCAGATTGGTCAGCGCGATGCCCAGTTGATGAGGTTCGGCCAAGCCCCAGAATACCCCCTCTGGCTCCGCAAACTTGGCCCGCGCACCGCATTGGGCCAGGTAATCCGCCTGATCGACTAGCACCGCTCGAATCAGCAAAGCCAGATCGTGTCGCTCCAGTGCAAACCGTTCGCCCCGCGCCAATGCTGAAAGACTATCCACTGTGGACTGGATGCTCCGCACCTTGACCGCCGCGGCTGCATGCAGTTCCTGTGCGGCCCCATCCGGCAGCGCCGGGTCGGCTTCCAGACAGGCCCGCACAACCGCCAAAGGGTTGCGGATATTGTGCGCGATGCCCGCCGCCAATTTGCCCGCCAAGGCCAGTTGCTCCTGCTCCGCCTGCCGGGCGAGCAGTTCACGCATCGACAGGCTGTGGTTGATTGTCACGCCGAGCGATTGGAGCGCCGACATCTCCGCAAATGAATATCCAAGTGTCCGCTCGGATTCCCCCAGCAAGATCAGCACCCTAATTACACCGCTCTCAAACACCGGCACGCAAACCCGGTAGTCCGCCAGCCACGCGCTGTCTTCCGGATGTAAACCGGGCAGCAACCACGCCTCGTGGTGGCTGACAGACTCCGTGACCAGAGTGCTGTGCGCTGCAATCATATCTGGTGCAGTGTTCGAGACAGGATGGATGGACAGCCGTGCAAAAGCACCCAGCTTGTCCTTGCGCCAGAAAATTGCTGCCCGGTTGCAGTCCAAGTTTCCCACGATTCTCTCAGCCAATTCGGTCAATTGCCTGAGATCAGGCTGGCTCTGCAACTCCCCATTCAACTTCTGCAACGCGGCCGCCGCGACTTCATCCTCTCGGCCCATCAACCAGCTCTGCGCACCGAGTAACCTGCCATCCAAAAGAAGGACCAGCACAGCCCCACTCGTTACTGCTAAAATCACCAGCATCTCCACTGGCAGGATGGTCGAACCTTTCGCGATGCCGATAAATGCCCCACAGGAGACAGCTGTTAGAAGCCCCGCCCTACGAACAATGCCCAAATGCCTGTGTCTCGCTATCGGCCCATGACGGGTGACAATTGTTGCCGCAACGACGCAGAAAAAGACCAACGCAAACACTGGACTGACCATCGAAAGTGAGATCGACTGCCCAAACATTCTAAGGACAGATGCAGTCGTTGTCCCAAGCAAACAAGCAACAGCACCACAAATAACCATGACGCGAAAATCAAACTTTCTGCGCTCGGTGGCTCGTCGCCCCTCAACATACCCGTGCATCAATAATGCCAAGCACGATATGCCCAAACCAACATGATAAAACGTATACCCGCCTCCTCTTAACGGCTGCGTGCGAGACGACTCGGCGGGTATGAACCATTTGGTAAACGCTACAATTGAAAGCAACGCTGCAGCGGCTAACCATGGCCATCCTTCTGTCAAAGCGTTAGACCATTTGCCTCTAGGGTTAAGTATACACCGGCCGGACCACCAAACCGCCCAAGGTATCAGGGCGACAATCGCTGATGCCACTCTTATCAATGATACGGGATTTTCTATCTCCAATGTGCGTAGCATCCATAGTATGAATATCCATGCAGAGGTGATCAGCGCTATCAGTCCAAACGCCTGATTGGCCAACCGGCGCGGATCGGACCACAGCACCGCGGCGGCTATGCTCAAGGTGGCAAGGATGATGAACGCATGGAGGCTCATATGTGAGCTGAGAGGCTCAAGTTAGAATGAGATGCGCTCTAGGCTCATGCCACGGCCACCTCTGGCGTCGAGAGCTGCGCATGGCCGATCATTGAGTGCTGTATATGCCGGCCGCCTTGCTCCGAAACCACGCGGCCTTTGTCAATCGTCACTACATGGTCAGATATGGCCAGGACCGCTGGCGTGTGGGCGGCTATTATGATGGCTTTGCCGGCGTTGCGCTGTCGAACCAATAGATCCAAGAACGCCTGTTCAGATTTCGGATCGAGGGCGGAGGTGGGCTCATCGAACAGGAGAATGGGGGCGTCGAGGTAAAGCGCGCGGACCAGCGCAAGCCTCTGCCGTTGTCCTCCGGAGAGATTGGCGCCGTTCTCCGCGAGGTGCGTGAAGAAACCTTGCGGTAGTTGCTCGATGAATTCCAGCGCGCCAAGTTCTCGGCAAAGGCACAGGATGCGCTCCATGTCCGGCGTCTGGCCGCCGGGGGCAATGTTTTCGAGCACGGTGCCGGAGAGAAGGTGCGTCTGTTGCGGCACGACGGCAAGATGGCGGCGCAGGGTTTCAAGGCGATAGTAGTTGATGTCGTGCTCTCCAAGGTAAATACGGCCTTCTGTCGGCAGATAGAGCCGCTGCAGCAGGGCGAGGAGTGTGCTCTTCCCGCACCCTGATTCCCCGGCGAGCACCGTAATCCGCGCAGCGGGGAAAGTGAGAGAGACCTCATGCAGTGTGGCGGCGCGGCCGGGGTGCTTGAAGGACACGCGATCGAGACGAAACCCGGAGACGGCATGCGCCGGAGTGAAATCCATCACGCCTCTGTCCTTCTCCCGCTCAAGATCCATGATCTCGAAAAGCCTGTCTGTGGCGATAAGCGTCTCTTGGATCGAAGCATTGAGCCCGATAAGCGTGGTGAGCGGTCCGGTGAGGTAACCGGCCAGGGTGTAGCACGACATTAGTTCCCCCGGAGTGAGACCGGCATCCAGCACGAGGCCCGCCCCGAGCCACAGCAGGCCCACGAGATAAACCTGCGTGACCAGTGTGCCCGCGGTGCCGCAGCCGAGCCCCCCGAGCCCGGCGTGCCAGCCGGTCTTGAGCAGGCGCACCAGGCGCGTCTCCGCTCGCAACGCGGCGTCCTCTTCAAGCCGGAATCGCCGGAGCGCAGGCTGGGCGTGGAGCGACTCGACAAGGTGCGAGTCGAAATCGGCGGCGCGCTCCATCAGCCGCCGTTGGTAGATCCGGTTGAGACGGTTGACCACCCAATAGATGGCAGCATTGGCAGGCAACAAGCTGAGCGAGAGCAGCGCGAGCTTCCAAGACCACAGAAACATCGCTCCCAAGGAAAAGATGAGAATAAGGGGATTGAGCACGAGGTTGAGCAACGCACTGTTGAGAAAGTTGCGGATCTTCACCGCGTCAGCGACGCGTGAGGTGATCTCGCCCACACGCATCGTGTCGAAGAATGATTGCGGCAGGCTCAGCAGATGGCGGTAGTAGGCGAGGATGAGGCTGGCGTCGATCCGCTGTGCTGTGCGCATCGAAAGAAGCGATTGGCTGACTCCGAGGGCGACTTTCAGAGCCAACACAGCGAGCATGGCCACGGCCAATAGGTTGAGGAGCTGGCGGTTGCCGTCTGGGATGACGTGATCGACGATCTTCTGCACATAGACCGACATCGCGAGGCCGAGGATTGTCGTCACCACTGCTCCGACAAAGGCCTGTGCCAGCATGGCTTTATGCGGCGCAAGCAACCCACAGAGCCGGCGCCATGGCGGCGTGGTGTGGTCGCCGGGGCGAAACCCTTCGCCGGGCGCGAGCAGCACGAGCACACCCGTCCACACCGCCTTGAATCGCTCGTGCGTCCACTTCTCTACACGAC
This sequence comes from uncultured Opitutaceae bacterium, assembly GCA_964601365.1. GTDB lineage: Bacteria > Verrucomicrobiota > Verrucomicrobiia > Opitutales > Opitutaceae > Didemnitutus. Next base: position 35,342 of record CAZRNE010000021.1, read on the forward strand.
CGACGGCCGGATCCATCACGCGGGCGAATTTCGGCGTCCATTCCACGAGCACGACATAATGCAGGAGTCTCTGATCAATAAGGCAGTGCGCGATGGCCGGCAAAGGCACCGAGGGCAACGCCTCGACCGGACCCTTCACGCCCTTGGCGGTGAAACCGAGCTGCCGCGCCGCTTCGACCAGCCCGGCCGCCGTCGTGCCCGTGCGCCCTGTGCCCATGAGCTGCCGCAGCCTCGCCACCGGCAGTTGCAACCGGTGGTGGTGGGCCACAAACGCAAAGCACGCCGCCCCGCAATCGGTGATGTCACGCTGGCGAAATGAAGCTGTCATTACCCACTATGGCGTAGATGAGGTGATCCAGCCTAGAATCGCAGCTTTGATCGAAGCCCAGTAAGCAACAACAAACCACCCAAGTGGTGCCGCAATAATGAAGCCAATGCAAAACCAGATGATCTTCTTGTTCATGATAATCCTGAAATTATAGCCACCAGTCATTGTGACCGGTGGCTAAATATTTAGTTACTCGCGGCGTTGAGACCCGAGAAGAACACAATAAGAAGTGCCAATGTGGGTGAAAATGCAGCAACAATCCCAGTCGATGTGTTGCTGGCAGAGCCAGCGGCACCTCCGATGAATTGTCCTGCATCCCTGCCGAAGCTATCGCCGCCACCATGGACATCCGTTAGCGCTATTTCAGATAGAGTTTTCATGGCAGGTCAGTTTTTGGCAAAGTTCCAACCTTCTTGGAGGCCTTCTTTAAAGTCGCTCCAGTCGGCGACAATTCCCGCGACTGCTATGCTGAGTAGCGCAGCACCCGCGCCCGCAACGAGCTGGAGGATTCCTCCTGCGTAAGCTTCCATTTCTATTTCAGTCAGTTCATTCATTTCGTGTTTCATATTTTGCTTTGGGTTAATTCCCGGCGGGATTGCCGGGAAAGGGTTTCAACGAGGTGCTTCAGTGGGTTTTGTCGCAGCGCGGAGTCCTCGCACGCGGCGGAACTCGCCGAGGATGCGCTTCACGTCGGCGTGGTCGGCTTCCCGGAATTCCAGCCGCTCCGCCTCGGGCACTTCGGCCATGACCTGCGGCATCCGCACCTCGATCATACCCATGCCATTTGATTTGAGGTAGCGCCGCATCTCCGCGCACGCGGCGGTCCAATCCATTTGGTAGCATTGGCGGAAAATATCCTCGGTGGTCTGGCCGCGCCGCGCCATCTCGGCGAAAGCCCAGAAACCGTTGCGATCCCGGCCGCCTTTGAGCGGCCCGAACAGGCTCCAACGGGCGAACAAACCGGCTTGGAATTCAAACTTCCACCGCTCCTCGCGAGTCATCGCCTCCGGGTCGCGTGTAGGATCGAACATCTCGGCAAAATACGGAAAATTCGCCGCATCCGCCGGATAGACTCCCGGCGCCACCGCCGGATCCGGCCAGGAGAGCTTGGCGAACCAGACGGTCGTGGAGTCCCAATGTCCAGTCACCCGCGCCAGTTGTCCGCACTCGCCAAACAATGCAGCCTTCAGCCAAGCTGGCGGGTGTGGAATTTGCCGGATGTAGAGATGGGAGATCAAAGCAGTGTCCACGCGCCAGACGCGCTCACCGTCCCGCAGGTTCATGCCGACAAAGATCGCGCCCTCTCCGGCCAGAACGATGGGCACCCCTGTCTCGTAGACCCGTTCATCCCAGTGCCGGGGGTCGGATCTTCCTTTGAAAGAGAGGGGCAACCCGTGGGCCCCGGCCCGATCGGACACCACAAGAAACTGAAGCGGCTTGGCTTGCCGTGGCACAAGACCCGTCGGGATCAAGCGTAGCCCGCGCAGGCACATGGCCACGAATTGTCGCGCCTGGTTCTGCGGTGCGTTGGTGTAAACCTCCAGGCCCGGCCCCTCGGCCTTGTGCCACTGGCTGTGCACCTGGTCGGCTTCAACGACAACAGGTTGCAGCACCACAGGAGCGTCTTGCCGCGCCAGTCCGGTGTCGGCATCGGCTGGGGAGGCGAGCAGCGCGGCGCATAGCGCGGCTTTGGCGGCCAATCGCGGCAGGACTGAGAGATGCGGGCTGGATTCCAAGGTCTGTCTGAGGGTCTTCATCGCAGGCTTGGAGTTGGGGCGCTAAGGCCGCCCCAACTCCACTGTGTCAATCGGCCATGCCACCGGTGGCCAACTGGCGGAGCGCGGCCTCATACTGGGCCTGCTGCCAGGCAAGGAAATCATCCACACCCATTGCGAGTGTGTTTGGTGGATTCTCGAAGCCGCTGCCACCGAGAATGGCGTGGAGTTCGTTTTCGTTCAGTGTGTTCATGGTTGGTTTTGGGTTAATCCCCGGCGGGATTGCCGGGAAAGGGTTTGGGAAATCTGGGCCTGCTGGGGCATCGATTGACCGCGTGCTCGCGAGCAAGCCCACTCCCTCGTTCGCGAAAACACCTTCCGTCTAAAAAAGAGATAAATCACTCGGATAAACCGCCTCTACATGCCCTTCGGCATGAGACCCAACTGCCGCGCCGCCTCGACCAAGCCCGCCACCGTCGTGCCCTTGCGCCCTGTGCCCATGAGCTGCCGCAGCCAAGCCACCGGCTGTAATTGAAATCTGTGCTAGCCCACTACAAACGCGAAGCACACCACCCAGCAGCCTGAGATATCACTCTAGCGATAACTTGGCATCGCCTAACAATTGCTTCGCTACTGCTGTCGCACACATCTATCCAGAGTCGTCGGAAACCCCGTTTTTCGCGACTACCCATAGAGCAATCAACGCAGCAGCGGCGGCTGCAGCCGAAGTGAGCCTTCCAGTCAGCGATGTAATGACAACAATCATGGCGATCAAGCCAGCAAGACAGGTAAGGAGCAATTTTTTGTGTTTTGGGGTATTCATATGCGGTTGTAACATTGTCGGAGACCAATCTTTGGCTGCGCCGTGCGTCGACTGCTACATCCAAATACAGTGTGTATTCGTAGGCTGGTCAGAAATCTGCGCTCGGGCACGAAGGCAGAGCGCGTTAAGTGAATGTGAGATTATCATCTAGTGTCGCCACGCGATCTAAATCTCCAAACCAACAGACTGAACAAGACTCTTTTTCTAATCCGCTAAGAACGATTGAGCAGATTTTGAGATAGCTGGCATCATATATTATACATCCCGAATGTGGCGGCGGGTTTCCCGCCGCCACAGACTCTGAGCGAATGTATTTATTTACCGCATGGCCGCCATACCCTGTGAATATGCAGCGTCTGCCCCTGGCACAGGGGGCGATTCAAGCATACTGACCAACTGGTCGCCGATCCATTCGCCAACTTGCTGTGCACCACCAATCGCACCAAGCCCACCAATAACGACCATGGCTGCTTGAAAGAAGTTGCCACCGGTCGTCTCGATTAGTTCCGCAACTGGCATCTCTTTCATCTCAGCGATACTGTTTAATGTTTCATTTGCGTTCATATCATACCTTTTTTGTTAATCTCGGCGGGATTGCCGGGAAAGGGGTCAGCGATTGGGCGCGGCGTGGGGGTCGAGCCGGGCGCTGGTGGCGTCGTGCAGCAGCTGGAGCAGGCTGCGGCGCGCAACCTGAAAGCGCGCCTGCAAGGTGAGCCCCTTGCGCAGCTCGGCCCGCAATCCGTCAGGCCGGATGAGCACGGGGGCGGCAGGCCGGAGCACCGCCTTGAAGACCGGCATGGTGTTGCCGCTCGCCGGCATCACATCACCGGACAGGGCGACAACCGTGGCCTCAAGCGTGCCCCATTGTGTGTAGGGGAAGGCGTCGATCTGCAACCGGGCCGCCTGCCCCACGCGCACCACACCTGCATCACGGGAGGGCACATAGGCTTCGATCACCAAAGTGTCGTCAGGCGAGACGGCGCCAAGCAATTGTCCGGGCGCAAGCCATGCGCCGGGACTCCAGCCTTGGAAACCCACCAGCACGCCAGAGGCCGGCGAATGCACCGTGAGCATAGCCTGCTCGGCTTCGAGACGCGCCTGCTCGGAAGCAAGCTGGTCCAGCGCGAGCTGCTCGTCGCGCATTCGCCCCGCCCAGCGGGCGACCGCCTGTTGGAGCAACAGGCGCCCCTCAGCTTCGGTGCGCTCGAGGGCGAAGCGGGCGTCGTCGAGCTCGCGTTGGGTGGCGATGCCCTTGGCCGCCAGCGCAGAAGCGCGAGCAAGCTCGGCTCTGGCCTTGGCGGCGGAAAGGCGGTTCGCATCGAGTTGCAGGCGCAATTGCCCGCGTTCTTGTTCCAGCGCGGCAACCGCCACCGGGGTCTGTCCGACCGGATCAGTCACGAGTGTCTGCAGGTCGGACAGCAGGGATCGTTTCTCAGTTTGCTGGGCTTTGATGCGCGCGAGACGCTCGTCAAGATCAGGCGCGGACAGCTCGATCAGCGGCTGTCCGGCGGCCACGGTGTCGTTTTCGCGTGCGAATACCCGCACGATCCGGCCACCGAGGGGAGTCTTCAACTCCACGCGCTCGGTGGCCGGACGCACCACTCCGTTCGCTTGCACTGATACATCAACCTTGACGAGCGGAAGCGCAGCCACCCCGCCCACGCACGCAGCCAGCAGCAGCCACCAGATCCAGGCGCGCGGCCGGCCATGCTGAGCATAAAGGCTCTCCACCGTGTCCCCCGACAGGGCAGCAGGGATCAGGGTTGTCTGCGATATATTGTCCGCTTCAGGCACGAGCGGCAACAAGCCGTCTTGCTGCACGCGCGAAACACAATTCCTCTAAAAAAGAACTAAATTGCCCAATGTTGAACTCACGCAGAACGGCTTGAACTGGGACGGGGGCCAGACTCAACAAGAGATTCAACCAGCAATAATAGTCATCCAACGGGCTAGCTCGGTGTGGTCGTTGTAGGGGAAGCCTCGTGCCTTGGCCACCCGGGCGGCAACGCGTTGGAACGACTCGGCCTCGGCTCGCAACCGTGTATGAACCGGGCCCTGCTCCATCTGCTGCAACGCCGCCAGGTCTTGTTCGTTAAGCCATTGTTCGGCGTAGCGTGCCTCGGGCCGGGGTTTGCGGCCGGACAGCCGGGCATCTTCCTCCAACAGCCGCCACAGGTTTTCGCGGGCATGGACAACATGCCATCGCTGCGCGGCCAGATTCTCCCCTCGGGCCGCTTTCTTCCGCACCCAAACCATGTGCCGCCAGTATCCCGTCACCAAGCGGGTGAACTCCTCCACCGCCATATCAGACACCGGCCACGGAACGTTCAGCGCCGACAGCCGGCCGCGCCATTCCTCATCACCAACCACCAGCCGGCACCCGGGAACGGCGATCAGCCTTAGGTTGCTGATGCCACGGCGCAACGCGGCAGGGTAAAACCGTTCCGCCCAGGGATACCGCATGGCGCGGAGGGCGAGCTTCATCTGCCAAGCCGGAACCAACACGAAATCCGCCTCGAACCCTCCCGCAAAGACGACACTCCACTTTCGCACTCCACGCTCGGTCTGTTCAATATGCGCACACCACACGGGTGCGATCTGCTCGAGCCAATCCGCCCGGGAAAATCCGGCGACACTGCGCGCGACAAGATGATAGTCCCAGTCCGACCACGGATCCACCTTCCCGTCCGGCTGGGCCCGAGAGCCGATCTGGAGCAAGGCTGAAACGCCCGGGCACCCGGAGGCCCAGGCCGCAACCCGCTGTTCGAATTCTTCGGCGGTCATCTACAGGAAATTGAGTAGGCGATCATCCAGGCTGCAACGCTGTTCCTTGCGGCGGACCTATGCCAGCGGGGACTTGCGCCACAACTCCGATTCCCTCTAAGTGCCTCCCAGCTTGGATTGCGGCGGCGGTGGTCTGGTCGGTCTGCCCCGGGGTCACGACGCCGACTGCAATCAAGCGCACCTCAATCACCCAGCATCTCCATGCGCCGTCGCGTCAAAATCACCGGCATCGGACCCGTCACCCCCGCGGGCATTGGCCGCGAGGCCTTTTTCAAAGGTATAAACGAGCCGGTGAGCCGAGTAAGGAAAATCGACCGTTTCGACAAAAATGCAGGAGGTTTTGTTGGGGCGGAGATCATCGATTTTGGATTGCGTGCTTATGCGCCCAAGGAAGTGCCTCGCCGGCTCGCGCGCCATACTCAGTTTGCCATAGCTGCCGCAAAATTAGCCGTGGAAGACGCCGGCTTGGAGACTGGTGATATCGCAAGGTTGAATCCTGCTATCATCTCAGGATCAACCCTCATGGATTGCGAGGGCATCGAAAAGACCTATGAGCAGGTAACGCGATTCGGACCGATGTTTGCTTTGGCGAATTCAATTATTACTGGTCTCTCAATTGCGGTTCCTGACAAAATCGCCCAAGTGTTGGAGGTTAATGCGCGGATTCTGTCGCTGCAAACGGCCTGCTGCTCCGGCCTGGATGCGATCGGGCAAGGCGCGGAACTGATAGCTACAGGGCAAGCAAATCTAGCGATTTGCGGAGGGACTGAGGCGCCGCTTTTTTATCACCCAATGCTGGAGTTGGGAATGCTCGATCTTTCGCCACGCAGTGACGATGAGCCACAGAAAATATGCCGGCCTTTTGATCTTTGGCGGACAACAGGCGTAATCGGCGAAGGTGCATGTATGGTGGTTCTTGAACCTGAAGAAAGTCCCCGAGCAGCATATGCAATGATTTCAGGTTATGGGCACGCACATCACAAAGAAGACGAGATTGGAGCGTCGTGGCGCGAGTCGATGGTAATGGCGCTATCGAATGCCAAGATGACCACGGAAATGATCGATTACATCTGCGCATGGGGTCCAGGACACAAGTCTGTCGATCTCATCGAAACCCGAATGCTCGGTCGCATTTTTCGTGAGAGGCTGGCTGAGATACCTGTATCTTCAATCAAGGGGGCCATTGGCAGCCCGCTTGCCGCAGCCGGACCCATCCAAGTGGCCAGTGCTTGCCTCAGTATTCGCCATGACCTAATTCCACCAACTGTAAACTGGAATACTCCTGATCCGGACTGCGCCCTGAATCTTTCCGCCTCCCCTAGACGCGTCCGGGTGAGGCGTTGTCTCATTAATGGTCATGCGATTTCAGGTAACAGCGCCAATCTTGTGCTGGAATCATCATGATCGCGCTATTTTATGCTACAGCACTCTGCTCGCTGCTGATCGGAGGTGTCGTTCTATATGCGAACCCGAAGCGATCGGTGAATCGGCTCTTCGCATTGGCATCACTTTTAGCAGGTTTTTGGATCTTTTTCGTAGCTGAGGCAGTTAGTGCGGGAATAGCCGTAAGCAACGGACTCTCTGCAGATCCTGTCCCATGGTTGCGCGCGAATGCCGCAATCGCGGCGTTTTTCCCTTGGGTCATCTGGTTGTTACGTGAAGCCATTTTCAATCCAGAGGAATCCCAGATATGCATATTGCGCAGGTCTTGGCGATGGGGGTTCTTTTGCATATTTTTGTCCGCCTCATGTGCGACAGAGTTCTTCATTCCTTTCGATTCAACACCTACAAACCCCCGGCGCGGCCCTGGATACGCGATATACAGTGCAGCCAGCATTTCCGGATACGTCATCTTGCTGGTTAGCTCCTATCGCAGAATACGCGGTGCATCAGGTGTCAGCTTGGTCGAACTCCAGCTCCTAACTATCAGCGCAATATGCACCGGTAGCACCATATTAGGTCTGAACATCATCGGGAATTATCTAGGTGCAAAAGAGATATCCAGATTAAGTCCGATGGGGTTTATTCCTTTCTATGCACTGACTGCATGGGCTGTAACTTTTCATCGTGTATTCGACGCCAAGCAAATTTTCGCCACTGTTGGGCAAAGATCCACTTTGCTCATACTATTAGTCGCCGGCACATACTGGGGATCCTCCCTCTCAAAAGAAATAATCCCACACCCCGGTAGCTCATTGATAGCCGTCGCAATCGCGGCACCAATCGTATTCTGGTTGGAAGGCGTTTCACGCGCATGGTTTCGACTTGACCCTGCCCAGACGATTGCCGCGGTGCGCACGACCGTCTCCGACCTCGCCCGCTCGCAGCCCAACCCCGACAAACTCGTCGTCGAGTTCGAGCAGCTCCTCCGCAATGAATACAGCGCCACCTCAGCCTCGCTGCTCTTCGACAACGGCGAACACTACGGCGGCACCGACCTCGAGGTGCCCAAGACCCGCACCGGCCTCGCCGCCCTCATCAAGGCCGGCTGGGCCACGCCCGAGAGCCTCCAGCGCCAGCGCCCTGCGCCCGGCCTGGTCGATCTCCGCAGCCTCCTGATCGAGCACCACCTCGGCGTCGCCGTCACCGCCCCGCGCAATTCCCCCGAGCCCACCATGATCCTCGTGCTGGGCGAGAAGACCAACCAGAAACCCTTCACCTACCCCGAGGTCCAGCAGCTCCAGGAAATCGCGGAGTTCATGGACAACATCCTCGCGCGCTCGCGCCTGACGCTGCAGGCCCGCCAGTCCGAGCAGCTCGCCGTCATCGGCCTGGTCGGAGCCAGCCTCGCCCACGAGATCCGCAATCCCCTCGTCTCGATCAAGACCTTCGCGCACCTTCTCCCCACCCGCTTCGGCGATCCGGAATTCCGCCAGCGCTTCAACCTCCTCATCCCCGCCGAGGTCGACCGCATCGACAACCTCACGCAGCAGCTGCTCGACCTCGCCCATCCGCGCTCGCACCAGTTCGAGCGCGTCTCCCTCCACACCGTCGTGCGCGAGACCTTCGATCTGATGCAGAACAACGCCCAGGCCGCGCAGGTGGAGCTGACCTCCCGCCTGGCCGCCCAACCCGACACCATCCGCGCCGACGCCAGCGCCATCCGCCAGGTCATCATCAACCTCGTCATCAACGCCATTCAGGCCCTCGAACACCAGGACACCCCGCGCTCCGTCGAGCTGCGCACCCGCTCCCTCCCCAACGGCGGTGTCGTCCTCGAGGTCGCCGACAACGGCCCCGGCATCCCCGCCGAGCAGCGCACGCGCCTCTTCCGACCCTTCGCCTCGACCAAGACCAAGGGCATCGGCCTCGGTCTCGCCATCTGCGCAGATATCTTGCGCGAGCACGGCGCAACCATCAATGTCCCCGAAACCGGCCGGCCCGGCGCCACCTTCCGCATCCAGTTCCCATGCCCGCCCCCCTCATCCTGACGACCCCCGACCCCCAGCTCGAGGCGGCCTGGCGAACCCAGCTCGCTCCGCGCGAGCCCATCGCCTTCGCCCGCGCCTCCGAATTGCCCCGCGAACTGCTCCGCCCCGGCGGCCGGGTCTGGATCTCCGACATCAACGACCCCCGCGCCCGCCTGCCCGCCGCCGCCGGCACCCTCATCGTCCTCGTCGGCCAGCCGCACAGCATCCCCTTCGAACAGGCCCGCCAAAACCGCCAGGCCCGCATCTTCCTCAGCTACGACGAGAGCCGCACCAAGCTTGCCGAGACCGTCGACCTGCTCGACGAGGTCGCCGAGAAATCCTCCCAACTGCACGCCGCCGCCGAGCAGATCCGCCGCCGCGACAGCGCCCCACCCTTCCCGCGCGAGACGCCACCGACCCCGGAGCAACCCACCTGGGACTTCCTCGAAAGCGCCCTCGAGCACCTCGGCGACCGCACGCGTCTCCTCGACGAGTTCCGGCGCGCCGGCCGCTACCTGCTCAAGGCCAGCAAGGTCGTGTTCTTCCTCCGCGACGAGGCCCGGTTCGCCGCCGACCGCGACGGCCATGTCTGCGACGCCACGCACCCGCTCGCGCTCTGGCTGCACGACCACCCCGCCGTGCTCTACGCCGAAAATTGGAACGGCCCCGACGACCCGACCTACGACGCGCCCATCCGCCAGGCCCTGCTCGCCTGGGGCACACGCCTGCTCGTGCCCCTGCACACGAAGGGCGAGCTGACAGGCTGGGTCTCACTCGGCCCCCGGGCCGACGGCGCCCCCTACCGCGAGGCCGACCTCTCCCGCATCGTCCTCTTCGGCCGCCTGCTGGAGCGCTGCCTCGAACGCTCCGAGCAGCTCCGGCACCTCGACCGCATGCTCGCCGACGCCGCCCTCCGCCGCCAATACCTCTCCGGCAGCCGCATCCTTGTGCGCGAGGAAGTCTCCAATCCGGAATTGCCCGTCGAGGTCCGCGCGGTCGCGGGCGAAGCCCTCAGCCTCCAGAAAGAAGTCGTCCAACCGGCCGCCTCTCCGCACCGCTTCCGCGTCAAGGCCGGCCCGATCCCCGACCGCGACGCCGTCTGGGTCGTGTGGGAGGAAGCGGCCCCCGAGATCGAGCGCATCCAGGCCCTGCTCGAGGCGCATCGCCGGCAGTTGTTGCAGAGCCTCGGCCTCACCCTCAGCCACGAACTCTCCAACCCGCTCGTCTCGCTCGTCACGTTCTCGCAGTTGCTCCAGCGCGGCGATCCCTCCGGCCAGCCACCCCCCACCGGCGGCGCTGCCGCCCTGGCCCAGGACCTCGCCCTCGCCACCGAGGTCAAGAAACTCCAGGTGCTCGCCGAACACGCCGCCCTGCTCGACCTGCTCGCGCACCCCGCCCCCGTCACCGCCGACCTCAACCCCGTCCTCGCCGAGGTTACGCTCGCCCACGGCATCACCACCCGGATCTCGGAGGAGCAGCTGGTCTTCCGCCTCGACCCGCGCCTGCTGCGTTTCGCCTTCAATGCCATTTTCGAGGCCATCGCCGCCAACCGGCCCGACGAGGGCACCAAAAACCTTCTGCTCTCCCTGCGCACGACCGGCGCCGGCGACCAGCGCCTTGCCGTCATGACCATCGAGGGCAAGAATCTCGAACTCGACGGCGTGCTCTTCCGTCCCGGCTCCGGCGGCACCCCCAACCAGGGCCGACTCTCCGTCTTCCTCGCCCAGGAGATCCTCCGCCTCCACGGCGGCACCCTGCAGTCCGGTCCCGGCCTGAAAGGCACCGACGTCCAGATCTCCCTCGGCAACATCCGCGCCTAGCCCGATGGATTTCCTCCTCCTTATCGCGGGTCTGGCGGTTGGCGCCGCCCTCGGCTGGTTCATCGCCCAGTCCCGGCACGGGGCCGTGGCCGAGCGCGCCCGCCTGGCCGCCGAGGCCCTCGCCAAGGCCGAGGCCGAACTGGTCGATCTCCGCCGTCGCGCCGCCGAACTCGAGGCCGAGCGCGGTGCCCTCCGCGAAGCGCAGAACCGCCTCACCGAGACCTTCAAGGCCCTGTCCGCCGACGCCCTCAGCCGCAACACCGACGAATTCCTCAAGGTCGCCCGCGAGTCCTTTAGCAAGCTCCACCAGCAGTCCACCGACGAACTCGGCAAGCGCCAGCAGGCCATCGACGCCCTCGTCAAGCCGCTCCGCGAATCCCTCGAAAAGGTCGACGCCAAGATCGCCGAGATCGAGAAGTCGCGCGCCAACGCCTACGGCGCCCTCTCCGAACAGCTCAAGGCCCTCGGCACCGCCCAAACCCAGCTCCAATCCGAGGCCGCCAAGCTCTCCACCGCCCTCCGCTCCACCACCACCGCCGGCACCTGGGGCGAACTCCAGCTCCGCCGCGTCGTCGAACTGGCGGGCATGACCTCCTATTGCGACTTCGCCGAGCAATCCGCCTCCGGCGCGCTGCGCGCCGACGTCGTCGTGCGCCTCCCCGGCGGCCAGCAGATCGTCATCGACGCCAAGGCCCCCAACGACGCCTACCGCGAGGCCGCCAACGCCGCCGACGAATCCGTGCGCGCCGCCAAGCTCGCCGAGCACGCCGCCAAGGTCCGCGGCCACATCGACGCCCTCGGCGCGAAGAACTACTGGGAGCAGTTCCAGCCCTCGCCCGAGTTCGTGGTCCTTTTCCTCCCCGGCGACCAGTTCCTCGCCGGCGCCCTGCAGGCCGACCCCTCGCTCATCGACCGCGCCATCGCGAAAAAAGTCCTCCTCGCCACGCCCGCCACCCTCATCGCCCTGCTCAAGGCCGCCGCCTACGGCTGGCGCCAGGAGGACGTCTCCAAAAACGCCCAGATCATCGCCGACCTCGGCCGCGCCCTCTACGACCGCATCGCCAACTTCGCCGACAACCTCGACAAGGTCGGCCGCGGCCTCGAGACCGCCGGCAAGGCCTACAACGCCGCCGTCGGCACCTTCGAGCAGACCGTCCTGCCCGGCGCCCGCAAGTTCTCCGAACTCGGCGCCAAGGGCGCCAAGGACCTCACCGACCCCGCCCCCGTCGAGACCACCCCGCGCGACGTGCTGAAACGGGCATAGCTTCCTGAAATGGCTGACTTGCCGCAACCTATTGGTGAGGGACCGCCACGCTTGGATTGCTTCGAAAAATCAATAGAGATCACTCATGGCGCAGGGCGCCTGTTCGAGATACGACGGTCCTCCTCGCTCTTGTTGCTTATCGCATTCGTCATCATCTACGCCACGGAAGTCTACTACCTGAACAGCACTGCTCCCAGTTGGACATTCTACCTAGGTGGCCCGTGCTCGGCATTTTATCTGTTGGTCATTCTTGTCAGCATCCATCGGCAAAGGAGATTTCACATACACGTCTTGCGAAGAACCGGTGGCGTGACTCGCCAGAAGATACACGTCGCTTCCGAAGGATTGACCGTAGAGGAGGTTGCCGGCGCAAGGCACTACTTTCCATGGACTTTGTTCGATCGTTTTTTAGTTAACGATCGGGAGCTAACATTTGTCAGCAGCTCTGTGCTGCATGTCGCAATTTGCAGGAAGTTTCTGACGGAAGCCGAGACAGCAATAATTCGACGCTTGGCTGAGCCGAAAATTGTTCCTCCGGACAATTATCCAACCATCAGAAAGCTGTTTCGCAGATGAGCACTGGTGTTCTGGTCGGTCGCTGGGAAATGACTCGCGCGGAACAGGACGGCGAAGCCTCGCCCGAATTGCTCGCGCTGCACGTCGTGCTCGAGCTGACCGTCGATGCCTACGCGGTTAGCATGGCCGGGCGAATCGCTGACCGCGGCAGCTACACTGCGACCGACGGCACGCTCACGCTCAAGGGCACGCGCGGCCCGAACAAGGGTCGCACCATCCCCTGCCTCTTTCAGCAGCGCGGCGACCTGCTCCGCGTCTGCTACGGACTCGACGGCATCACTCCCACCGATTTCACCACCGCGCCCGGCTCCGGCCGCTACCTCGCGACCTACAGACGCAAGGGCTGAAAGACTGAAAGCAGACTGTCTCTGTTCTCCCTCGGGTCCGCTGTTTCCTCTTCAGTCTTTCAGTCCTTCAGCTCTTCAGCCTTTCTTCCCCCATGCTCCGCCTCAGCGGCATCTTCATCTATCCCGTCAAGTCCTGCCGCGGCTTCGCCCTCCCTGCCGCGGAGGTCGACGCGCTGGGGTTTGTCCACGACCGCCGTTTCCTCGTGGTCGATGACACAGGGCGCTTCCTGACCCAGCGCTCGCACCCGCGCATGGCGCTGGTCGAAACCACGCTCGCCTCCGGCACGCTCACTCTGGCCGCCACCGATCATGGTTCCATCTCCGTCCCCCTTCGGTCGCCGGCCACGCCGCGCCCGCTCACCGTGTCGGTCTGGAAGAGCGAAAACCTTGTCGCCGACGATTGTGGCGACGAGGTGGCCGAATGGCTGGGCGCCCTCCTCAGCACACGCTGCCGCCTCGCGCGCATCGGGCAAAAATTCCGCCGGCCCGTCCTGAAAAAGGCCGCCCGCTCCGGCGACCTCGTGCATTTCGCCGACGCCGTGCCCTTCCTCCTCCTCAGCCAGGCTTCGCTCGACGACCTCAACGACCGCCTGGTCGCCAAAGGCGAGGACGCCCTGCCGATGAACCGTTTCCGCCCCAACCTCGTCGTGACCGGCTGCGTGCCCTACGCCGAGGACGGCTGGCCGCGCCTCCGCATCGGGCCGCTCGCCTTCCGCAACGCCGGCCCCTGCTCCCGCTGCATCGTCACCACCACCGACCAGGAAACCGGGCAGCGCGGCAAGGAGCCCCTCCGCACCTTCGCCGGCTATCGCCGCGACCGGGACCAGCCGACCGACGTCAACTTCGGCGTGAACCTCATCCACGAAACCCATGCCGGCTGCGTCTCGGTCGGCGATGCGGTGGAGGTGTTGTCGTGATGAAAGATCTGCTCAAGGACCTGCTCGCTTGGGACACGCTCCTCGCCGCCGGCGTCTGCCTGGTCCTGCTCGGACTTGTGGTCCGCGGCCTGGCCCGGCAGGCCAACCGCGACTTGAACCGGCGGAAGCAGCACCAGTCGGCCGAGCGCCGGGCGGACGCGCCCGCCCCCCTTGGCGAACTCGACGACGCCCCCGACTGGGCCGAGCGCCACTATCCGCAGATCGCCAACACGCTCCTTTATCTCGGTCTCCTGCTCGCACTGACCGGCTTCATCCGGCGCTAGGTCTACCATCCGTCCGCGCCGCCGCGGCGGGCGCCCTTGATCCTCGCGCGGTGCTTCTTCGCCGCGATCATCGCCGCCTTCTGTTCGCGGGATTTCTGCCGCTTCTGCCGCCGTGCCCGCTCGCGCTCGGCTCGGACGGCATCGGCCGCCTCGGCCCGGCGCCGTTCGAGTTTTTCCGCCAACGCCTCCCAGGCCAGCGCGCGGTTCTGGCTCTGCGAACGTTCGTCCTGGATGCGCACCTCCACCCCCGTCGGACCATGCCGCAGCCACACGGTGGACGAGGTCTTGTTGATCTTCTGGCCGCCCGCCCCGGACCCGCGCACGAAACGCTCCTCCACCTCCCCGGGGCGCACCCCCAGGGAGACGAATCGCGCCCGCAGCGACGCTTCCACAACCTCGGGAAATTCAGCCATGTGCTTCCGTTTCGCGACAGGCAACCTGTTCTTCTCCGGGCAGTCAAACCTGTCGCCGACCGGCAGCGACTTGCCGAATGCCTCCCCTCGGCACTTGTCAGACCCTGTCCACCCCCCTTCACTGCCTCCTCCCAACCACCCGCTTTCCCCATGATCCAAGGTCCCGACTGGTCCAAGAAACTCCGTGCCGAGATCGGCAAGGCCGTCATCGGCCAGGACGCCGTCGTCGAGCGCATGCTCGTCGCCCTCCTCGCCAACGGCCACGTCCTCCTCGAAGGCATGCCCGGCCTCGCCAAGACCCTCCTGATCCGCTCGCTCGGCTCGGCCCTCGGCGTGCAGTTCGAGCGCATCCAGTTCACGCCCGACCTGCTGCCCAGCGACGTCGTGGGCACGATGATCTTCTCGCCGAAGGACGGCGCCTTCACCACGCACAAGGGCCCCATCTTCGCCAACCTCGTCCTCGCCGACGAAATCAACCGCGCCCCGGCCAAGGTCCAGTCCGCGCTCCTCGAGGCCATGCAGGAGCGTCAGGTCACCATCGGCGGCAACTCCCACAAGCTCCCGCGGCCCTTCTTCGTCATGGCCACGCAGAACCCCGTCGAGCAGGAGGGCACCTATCCGCTGCCCGAAGCCCAGACCGACCGCTTCCTCTTCAAGCTGCTCGTCGACTACCCCTCCGCCACCGAGGAGGCGCAGATGATGGAGATGTGGGGCCAGGTCACCAAGTCGCCCGAGCTTTCCGCCGTGTCGAGCGGTGAGGAGCTGCTGGCCCTGCGCCAGCAGGTCGACGCCATCCACGTCTCGCCCGGCATGCAGGCCTACATCCTCGCGCTGGTGCGGGGCACGCGCGACCTCGCCGCCGCGGCCGAGGGCGCCAAGGGCGGACCCAAGCGCCTGCTCAACTTCGGCGCCTCGCCCCGCGCCTCGCTGGCCCTCTTCCAGGCCGGCCGCGCCCTCGCCTGGCTGCGCGGCAGCGACTACCTTTCGCCCGCCATCGTGCAGGAGATCTTCCTCGACGCCCTCCGCCACCGCGTCGGCCTCACCTACGAGGCCGAGGCCGAGGAGCTCTCCTCCGACAAGATCCTCCGGCAGGTCCTCGAGCGCACGCCCGTGCCGGCCGGGGTCAAGGGCTGAACCGGGAGGGCGCAGCGTCCCGCCGAGCCGTGGCTCCGCCGGGGGTTCCGCCCGCTCCCCACTCCCCCATGTCGAATCCCATCACCGAGCACACCTCCATCGTCACCTCGCAGCTCGCGCTCCTCCGCCAGCTCGAGTGGAAGGTGCGCCACGCCGTCGAGAACGTGCTCAGCGGCGAATACCGCTCCGCCTTCCGCGGCCGCGGCATGGAATTCGACCAGGTCGTCAAATACACCTTCGGCGACGACATCCGCGACATCGACTGGAACGTCACCGCGCGCCTCGGCGAGCCCTATCGCAAGAAGTTCATCGAGGAGCGCGAGGTCACGCTGCTGCTCGTCTTCGAGGACAGCCCGAGCCTGCAGTTCGGCTCCTCCGCCCGGACCAAGCGCGAGGCCCTGCTCGAGCTCGCCGGCCTCGTCATGCTGCTCGGTGCCGTCAACCGCGACCGCGTCGGCTTCCTCCACGCCTCCGCGGAGGGCTACATGCTCAAGGAACCGGTCCGCGGCCGCGGCCAGATCCTGCACCTCGCCGCCCAGCTGCTCGGCAAACCAGCCCCCTCCATGGAATCCCCGCCGGCCGCCCCCGGCGAGTCCTTCATCCCGTGGAGGCTTCTCGCGCACGCCGCCCCCCGCCACAGCATTTTGATCTGGCTCGGCGACTTTCCGCCGCGCAACCAGCCCGAAGGGTGGTCCGTCCTTTCCCGCCGCTACCAGACGATGGGCTTCCGGGTCGACGACCCGTGGGAGCGCTCCCTGCCCGACACCGGGGTGCTCACGACCTACGACCCCATCGCGGGCCGCATCGTCACGCTCAACCCCGGCTCCGCCCACCAACGCAGCGCCCATGGGGCCTGGGCGCGACAAAGGGAGGACGCCTTCCGCGCGCTCTTCCCCGCTCCGCTCAGCCGCCTCGTGGTCTCGACCGAGGAGGACCGGCTCGAGGCGCTCGTGAAGTTTTTCCACGCCCGCATGGCCGCGGGCCGGCACTGATGACGCTCACCAACTACACTTTCGAGGATCCCTGGTGGCTGGCGCTCCTGCTCGCCCTGCCGCTTCTCGTCTGGGTGCGTGGCCGGCGGGGCGCGCCGGTGCTCATCGTGCCCTTCGCCGCCGCCTGGCACCGCCCGACCGTCATCCCCTCCTCACGCTGGCCCGCCCTGCTCGCCCTCGGCGGCCTCACCCTGCTCATCATCGCCCTCGCCCGTCCGCAGATCGTCGAGGACAAGCGCGAGGTCAAGCAGCAGGGTTACGACCTCATCCTGTCCATCGACCTCTCGGGTTCGATGCTCGCGGAGGACTTCGAACGCGGCGGCGAGCGCATCAACCGCCTCCAGGCCATCAAGCCCATCATCCAGTCCTTCATCCGGGAACGCACCAGCGACCGCATCGGCGTCGTCATCTTCTCGGGCCGCGCCTACACACTCGCCCCGCTCACCTTCGACCACGCCTTCCTTGAGCGGCAGATCGAGCGCCTGAAGATCGGACTGATCGAGGACGGCACCGCCATCGGTGACGGCCTCGGCGTCGCCCTCAGCCGCCTCGAGCAGGCCGGCCGCGATGAGGGCAACCAGCGCAAGGGCGCCTTTGTCATCCTCATGACCGACGGGGCCAACAACCGCGGCCTGCTCACGCCCGAACAGGCCACCGAGATCGCCAAGTCCCGCGGCATCCCCGTCTACACCATCGGCGTCGGCCGCCAGGGCCTGGTCTACATGCCCGCCTTCGACGGCGCCGGCCGCAAGATCGGCTACAGCCGCCGCCCCTCCGACCTCGACGAGGGCACGCTGATCCGCATCGCCGAGGCCACCGGCGGCAAGTTCTTCCGCGCGCTCGACGTGGACACCACCGAGAGGACCTTCGAGGCCATCGACCGCGCGCAGAAGATCGAATTCCAGGCGAAGTCCTACCTGCTCAAGACCGAGCTGTTCGCCTGGTTCGC
This sequence comes from uncultured Opitutaceae bacterium, assembly GCA_964601365.1. Lineage (GTDB taxonomy): Bacteria > Verrucomicrobiota > Verrucomicrobiia > Opitutales > Opitutaceae > Didemnitutus. The sequence continues at coordinate 53,098 of CAZRNE010000021.1, forward strand.
CGCGCCCGGCGGGGTGCTGCTTTTGCTCGGCGCCCTGCTCGCCTTGCCGCCGCGCTGGCCGTTCAACCGCCGCCGCGCCCCGCAAACCGCATGAGCTTCCAATCGCCTCACGTCCTCTGGCTGCTTCTGCCGCTGCTGCTCCTGTTCTCGTGGGAGCTGGCCCGACACCGCGTGCAGCCCACCGGTCTCTGGCCGAAGATCCGCCGCGCCTGGGCGGGCGCCTTCGCCGTCACCCCCGGCACCCTTCACACCACCGCCGAGTCCCGCCCGCGCATCTGGCTCTGGTTCGGGCTGGCCTTTGCCCTCATCGCCCTCGCCCGCCCGCAGTGGGGCGTCGTCGAGGAACAGGTCTTCGACCAGTCCCGCGAGGTGCTCATCGCGGTGGACCTCTCCAAGTCGATGCTCGCCACCGACGTGAAACCCACCCGCCTCGACCGCGCCAAGCTGCTCATCGAATCGCTCCTCGACCGCCTCAAGGGCGAACGCGTCGGCCTCATCCTCTTCGCCGGCACCGCCTTCGTCCAGAGCCCGCTCAGCGCCGACTATGAGATCCTGCGCGAGTTCCTCCCGGCGCTGAAACCCGACTACCTCCCCGAATCCGGCAGCGACTACAAGGCCCTGCTTGAAACCGCCCATGAGGCCTTCGGCACCACCGCGGCCGACCGCTACCTCATCGTGCTGAGCGACGGCGAGAGCACCGTCGAAGGCTGGCAGTCCCTGGCGGAGGACCTGAAAAAGAAGTCCATCCGTGTCATCAGCCTCGGCATCGGCACCACCCAGGGGTCGTTCATCCCCGACGGCGCCGGCGGCTTCCTCAAGGACGAGCGCGGCGCCGTCGTGTTGTCGCGTCTCGGCTCGGCTACGCTGCAGGAGCTGGCCCAGATCACCGGCGGCGCCTACAGCGACGCCAGCTCGTGGGTCGACCTGCCGGCGCTGCTCCAACGCACCGTCGAGGCCGGCCGCAAGGGCGAGTTCTCCGAGAAGAACACCGCCCGCATGATCGAGCGCTTCCAGTGGTTCCTCGGCCCGGCCGTCGTGCTCCTGCTGCTCAGCTTCTGGATCGAGTTCCCGGTCCGCCCGCGCGAGCGCGCCCTGCCGTTGGGCAAACCCCGGGGACTGCCTTCTGCCATCCCCGCATCATCGGTTGCCGCCGTTGTGATCCTGTCTCTTCTCTTCACGGCCCTCGGTCCGTTGTCTTCCGCCCAGGAGGCCGACGTGGCCGCCCTCGTCAAGCCGCTCTCCACCACGGTCGGCCGCTTGGCCGAGAAGGAAGCCCTGTCCCCGAAGGACTGCGCCGAGCTGGCCCAGACCACCGTCACCTACGGCCAGCGCGTCAAGGGCGCCGGCCAGTCCCCGGTCGAGAGCGCCGTCCGCGACGCCCTCGCCGCCGTCGACCTGGGGGAAAAGTCCGACGCCAAGGCCGCCGACTGGCCGCGGTTGCGCCGGGAACTCGAGGAATTGCTCCAGAAACCCGAGCAACCGCCCCAACCGCAGAACCAGCAGCAACAGCAGAATAAGAAGGACCAACAGAAGCAGGACCAGCAGCAGCAGCAACGCGACCAACAGAACCAGCAGCAGCAGGAGCAAAACCAAGATCAACAGCAGCAGGACCAGCAGCAATCGCAGCAACAGCAGCAGAACCAGGATGCCTTTGGCGATATGAAGGACCAGAAAGAACAGAAGACCCGGGAGCAGAAGCCGCCACAGTCCCAAACCGGCACGCAGAAGGTCGGCGGCCAGCAGGAGAAGAAGGCCCAGGAACAGCAGGATCCCGACCTCGCCATGCCCCTGCAAAAGCTCGAACAGGTGAAGGACGACGACTCACCCGCCAAACTCTACCAGCTCATGCGCGGCCAGCAGATCAAGAAACAGCAGAAGGGGAAGGATTGGTGATCATGCGCCGCTCTCCCCTCGCTCTCCTTCTCGTTCTCTTTCTCACCTTGGGTGGAAAGATCCTCGCCCAATCCGTGCGCTGGGAGCCCGCCAGCGGCCAGCTCGGCTACAACCAGGTCAACGAGCTCGCGCTCGTCTTCAACGGCTGCGAGCCGGACGGCGATCTCCTTCTCCCCGCGGTCGACGGCCTCACCTTTGGCACCGCCTCGATCAGCAGCCAGACCAGCATGAGCTGGATCAACGGCCGCATGACCTCCTCCAAGACCGTCACGGCCACCTATCCCGTGCGCGCCTCCCGGCGCGGACGCGTGGCCATCCCCTCGTTCACCGTCCAGACCGACAAGGGCGAACTCCGCGTGCCCGCCGCCAGCTACACCGTCGGCGACAACCCGGTGGGCGGCACATCGGTGACGGTCTCCGAGATCGCCCAGGCCCGCCTCACGACCCCGAAAAACACCTACTGGGTCGGCGAGGTCATCCCGCTCACCTACACGCTCACCTCCGCCTACCGCTATTTCCACTCCCTCGCCAGCAACGTCAACTGGCCCTCCCCTCCCGTTGTCGCCGAGGATTGGAGCAAGCCCGACCCGCGCGAGGCCATGCTGGGCGGCGAGCGCAAGGTCGTCTCCACGCAGACCACGCGCGCCGCCGCCAAGGACCCCGGCGTGCTGACCCTTCCCGCCGCCTCCCAGATGGTCAACCTGCTCGTCGGGCAGACCGGCTTCGGCCTCTTTTCCCAACCCGTCGTCGAACAACGGCAGATCGAATCGGAACCCCTCACCCTCACCATCAGGCCCCTGCCTTCGGCCCCATCGGAGTTCTCGGGGGCCGTCGGCGACTTCGCCCTCGTTTCCAAGGTCGTCCCCACCAAGGCCGCCGTGAACGAACCCGTGACCTGGACGCTCGAGTTGACCGGCACCGGCAACTGGCCCGATCTGCAGGGGTTGCCGCCCCGCGAGGTCTCGAACGACTTCCAAGTCGTGCAGCCCAAGTCGAAGCGCGACATGAAGGACGGCTCGCTGTTCGAAGGCACGCTCACCGAGGACGTCGTGCTCGTTCCCACCCAACCCGGCCGCTACACGCTCGGGCCCGTCAAATTCACCTACTTCGACACCAAGAGCGGCACCTACAAGACCATCACGACCACGCCCGTGACCGTCGAGATCACGGGTTCCGCATCCACTCCCGCCCCGCAGCCTTCTTCCGGTCCCCAGCAATTCACGTTGCCCTCCGCAGCTCCCGGAGCCGCGACCGCGCCACCGTCCCCCACCGCGGTGGCGCCCGCTCCGCCCGACAAACTGCCACGCGACCCGCTCCCCGGCCCCGCCACCGGTCTGCAGCCGATGGGCCGGACCGCACTTGTCGTCGTCTGCCTCGTCGTCGCCGCCCTCCTGCCCCTGCTTTTCTGGCTGGTTCTCGCCGCACTTCGTTCCCGTCAGACCGATCCGCAGCGCCAACGCCGGGCCGCGCACGCCGCCTTGGTGAAACTGCTCGCGGAATTGCGCCAGTCCGCCGCCAAACCGGGTGAAGCCAGGTCGGCTCTTCTGCGCAACTGGCAAAACCAAACCTGTGTCCTCTGGCAGGTCGCGCACGCGGCGCCGGCCCCGCAGCTGTTGCATGCCTGCGTCGGTCGGCTTCGCACCGACGCCGCCCCGGCCTGGGCCCGCCTCTGGGAGGAGTGCGAGCGCGCCCTCCACGGGAAGACCGCCGCCCTGCCTGAAGATTGGGCGCTGCGGGCCGAAGGCGCCCTGCGGGCCGTGCGCATCCCCGGCTGGAATCTCTTCTCGCTCTTTGCCCTCCGCAATCTCCTGCCGGTGCTGGCCCTGTGCCTGCTGTCACTCCCCACCGGTGTCTCCGCCGAGTCCGCCGAGGAGGTCTACCGGCGCGGCGATGTGGCCGCCGCCGAGGCCATGTGGCGGAAGACACTCGCGGCCGAACCTTCCGACTGGGCCGCCCGCGCCAACCTCGGGCTCGCCCTCGCCCAGCAGGACCGTTGGCCGGAGGCGGTCGCCCAATGGACGTCGGCCTTTCTGCACGACTCGCGCACCGAGGCCAACCGCTGGAACCTCGCCCTCGGCCTGCAGCGCGCCGGTTTCGCCCCGCCCGAGCTGGTCGATCTCTCCCGCGGCACCGGCTTCCATTCCCTCGTCCGTGCGGCCACCCCGGGAGAATGGCAGGCCGGCCTCGTGGCCGCGGCCCTCCTCTTCGCGGCAGCGCTCGCCCTGCTCCTGCTCGGTGCCTACCGGCACATCGGCGCGTGGGCCCGGCCGGCCGCGCTCACCACCTGTCTTGTCGCCGTCCTGCTCGGCGCCGCCGCCACTTTCAGCCTCCAATCCTACGGGCCACTCGCCGATCCCGCCGCCGCCCTGGTCTGGAGAAGCACCACCCTGCGCAGCATCCCCACCGAGGCCGACACAGCGCAAAAAACCTCGCCGCTCTCCGCCGGCTCGCTCGCGATCGTGGACAAGACCTTCCTCGGCTGGTCGCGCCTCCGGTTCGCCAGCGGCGAAGCCGGCTGGGTGCGCACCGAGGACCTTGTCGCCCTGTATCATTGACCGTGAGGTGCGGGCACCCTCCCACCATGCCCACCCCTTGTGGGAGCGAGCTTGCTCGCGACTATCTCGCCAGCCTGCGCTGATTCTGTCGGGTGCAAGCACCCTCCCACCAAAAACGCATCTCCCTACCCTGTCTTCCGCACCATCCGCGCCAGTGATTCGCCCGGATTGAGGCGCGCCACCTCCGCCAAGGGCACCCACGCCAGTTCTCGCGATTCGTCGCTCACGACGAGGGGCTCGGTCGGGTCCGCCTCGATCAGGAACCGCACGTCGAAGTGCCAGTGCCCCGGCTCCGCCCCGTGCGCCGGGATGCGGTGACGGTCCACGTCAAACACCTCGGGGCTCGCGGCGCGCACGCGCGCCAGTCCCGCTTCTTCCCTCACCTCCCGCAGCGCCGCCGCCAGCAGGTCCGCCTCCCCGTCGGCATGCCCGCCAAGCTGGAGCCAGCGGTCGAGCTTCCGGTGGTGCGTCAGCAGCGTGCGGGACCGCGCCGCATCCACCACCCACGCGGACGCCGTGAGGTGACCTTCGAGGCAGGTTCGCCACAGACAGTCCGGATGCGCGGCGATGAAAGGAAAATACTCGGCCAACATCGCCTGCTCCGCGCCGGGCTCGGCCCGGGCCACGTGCCGGCGCAGCAACGCCTCCGTGTCCGCCAGCGTCATCGCGTCTGATACCACTTCGCATCACCGGGCTGCTTCACCCAGCCCTCGATCAACGGGATAATCTCCGGCACCCCCCGCGCCACGGCGAATTTCCCCCGGATCGTCCCGTGCATGAATTTCTCCCGCACGATCTTCTCCGTGAACGCCAGCAGCTCGTCGTAATAGCCGTCCTGGTTCAGGATCACGACCGGTTTGTGCAGCACTTCCAGATGCGCGAGCGTCAGGATTTCCATCAGCTCCTCCAGCGTGCCCCAGCCGCCGGGCAGGGCGAGAAACGCATCGGCGCGCGTCTCCATCAGCATCTTGCGCTCGCGCATCGTCAGCACGCTGACCAGCTCGTCCGCCTCCGAGAACTCCAGCTCGCGGGCCTTCATGAATTCCGGGATGACCCCCACCACCTTGCCGCCCCCGTCCTTCACTCCCCGCGCCACGGCGCCCATCAGCCCGGTCTTGCCCCCGCCGTAGACCAGCCCCCACCCGCGCCGCGCGATTTCCCGGCCGGTCTCCGTCGCCGCCTGGAGATATTTCCCGTCCACCCGGTCGCTCGAACCGCAAAACACGCAGAGATGCTTCATGTGCGAACCACGAATGAACACGAAAGAACACGAATTCAATCACAGCTTCCAGACCACTTTCGCATCGTTCCCGAGCCATTCGTGTCTATTCGTGTGCATTCGTGGTTGTCCCTATTTCAGCATATCGTGGCCGGCTCGCCCCCTCTCCCACGGGCTTCCTGCACCTTGGCCATGCGCGCACATTCTGGACCGCCCACGCGCGCGCCCGCGCCACCGGCGGCACCTTGGTGCTGCGCAACGACGACCTCGACGCCGCCCGATGCCGACCGGAGTTCGCCACCGCGCAATTGGAGGACCTGCGCTGGTTCGGCCTGACTTGGGACGAAGGTCCCGATGTCGGCGGCCCGCACGGCCCTTACAACCAGAGCGAACGCCTGCCGCTCTACCGCGCCGCTTTCGCACGATTGCGTGCAGCCGGCCACATCTATCCCTGCACCTGCTCACGCAAGGATGTGCAGGCGGCCGCCAGCGCACCCCACGAACACGCCGACGAGCCCCTCTACCCGGGCACCTGCCGCCCGGAAAACCTGCCCGCCGCCGAGAATGCCCGCCGCGCCGCCCTCGACCCCGCAGCGTTCAACTGGCGCTTCCGCGTGCCCGACGGGGAAGGCGTTTCCTTCAACGACGGCGCGCTGGGTCCGCAATCCGCCGTGGCCGGCCGGGATTCCGGCGATTTCCTGGTGTGGAGGAAAGACGACACGCCCAGTTACCAGCTGGCCTGCGCCGTCGACGACGCGTTGATGGGTATCACCGAGGTGGTGCGGGGCGCCGACCTCGTGATGTCGACCTTCCGCCAGTTGCTGCTCCTGCGGGCCCTCGGCCATGCCGCACCCGCCTACTGGCATTGCCCGCTCGTGACGGATGCCGCCGGGGTCCGGCTCGCCAAGCGCCACGACGCCCTCGCCCTCCGCACGCTCCGGGATCGCGGCGAAACCCCGGAGTCCATCCGGGCGCGCTGGTAGACCGGCTTGATTTTCTTCCCTTTCACCCTTCCTTCTCCCGTTCACGCGATGGCCACCTACGTATATGAAACGATCCCGCAGCTGCCCGGCGAGGCGGCCGAGCGTTTCGAATTCGTGCAGAGCATGAAGGACGCCCCGCTCACCCGCCATCCGCAGGACGGCCGCCCGGTGCGGCGTGTGATCAGCGGGGGTTACGGCCTGATGGGCGTTGGCGTCGAGAAATCCGCCGCTCCCGCGCCGGCCGCTCCCTGCGCGCCGGGTTGCGCCTGTCACGCCGGCCCCCGCATCCCCGCCGGCTAGAAATCTTCCCATGATCAACTACCGCAAGCCCGACCTCCGCAAGCACCCGCCCCGCAGCCCGCGCACCCGCCTCGGCGGCTTCGCCCACCTGCCCCGCCTCATCGACAAGGCCCGCGCCCACGTCGCCGGCACGAACGGCGAATACAGCTACGATTGCGGCATGGACCAGCACTTCTGGAAATTCACCGGCCTCAAACCCAGGGACTTCATCAAGCCCGTCCGGGCGGGCAAGAGCGACAGCGAACTCCTCGCCTACGTGCTCAAGCACATGAAGCCCCGGCGCACCCAGGCCGAGATCAACGCCTGGTCGGCCTGGTTCGAGGCCCGCACTCCCTCCACGGTGGAAGGACGCGAGATCTTCCAGAAATACCACCGCGGCTCCGCCCCGAAGCGGGAGGATGTCTCGACCTGGTTCGAGATGCTCGAACTCGACGACTACGTCTCTTTCGGCGGCCGGCCCTGAGCAGGGCAGGTCATCGACCTGCCCAGCGGAGGCATCCGTGCTCTGTGCTCCGCGATCTCTACAGTTCGGTGTATTTGTCCGCCCGCCCGCGGGATTTCTCCACCGGGTATTTCCGGGCGTTCTTGGCCATCTTGGCCTCCACGGCGGCGGCCAGGTCGATGCCGCTGATGTTGGCGAACTCCAGGGCGTAGATCACCACGTCGGCGATCTCGTCCTCGATCTTCTCCCGGCGCTTCGGGTCGCGCGCCACCGCGGCGGACGCGGCGGACTCCGTCCAGAGGAAATGCTCCATCAGCTCCCCCGCTTCGGCGGCGAGCGCCATGCTGAGGTTCTTGGGCGAGTGAAACTGCTCCCAATCGCGCTCGCGCACGAACGCCAGCACGCGCTCGCGCAGTTCCGCCACCGTGGTCGTCGCATCCTTCAGGGGTTTCATGCCACCGATGCTAGCCGCCGGCGCCGTGGAGTCATGGCCAAACTTCGGATCTCTGGGCCGAACGGCCAGTGCCGTCCCGCGAGATTTTTTTGGAACAAGTCCGCGATCTGGCTTATCTAGGAAGTGTCCGGTGCTGACCACACCGGACCGACCAGACACCAAGCCATGACCCACTTCCCACAACGTCCAAGCCTGCGCCTGTCGGCCCTGCCGCCGGGTGCGCGTGCGCCCGGGGAAACGGCGGCACGGCGCGACGTGTTGTGGGGCCGCCCGATCTTCAAGGCACCCGCCCTGCCCAACCCGCGCGTCGTCTTCGACCCGCTCCCCTTCACCGCCGCCCGCGCCG
>CAZRNE010000022.1:0-58709 GCA_964601365.1 uncultured Opitutaceae bacterium
GTGCGTTGGTGCCTTGCCGCGGATGAACCAATGCAACCAATACCAGACCGGCAGGTGGGCCAGATAGACGAAGTAGGAGGTGCGGCCGATGAAGCCGAGGAGCGGGACAGAGAGTGTGCGGGCAAAGATCGAGCCCGGTTGCAGCAGAACGAGCAGTAGCAGCAGGGAGAAGAACACGGCCATGGTGCTGTAACCGATGCCGACCACCAGCGGCGAAGTGGCGCCGTGCCCGCCGATGGACAGGCCTGCGAGCACGGCACCCAGCAGCACCGCCAGCAGAATCATGCCGCGGAGTCTGGCGCGCAGAAATTCCACGGCGGTCGGCGAACGCATCGCGACCGCGCAGAGCACGCCGGCCATCAGGCCGTCGGCGCGCATGGGCAGCAGGAAGATGGCCGCGTAAGCGTTCTGCGTCCTTTCCAGCGCGATCCAGCGCAGGACCGGGCTGATGAGGATGATGGCCGCGCATCCTGTGACCAATGCCCGGCGGCCGAGCAGGCGAACAGCGAAGGGCATGAGCAGGTAGAACTGCTCCTCGACGCCGAGGGACCAGGTGGGCGAGAGCCAGTAGTTGCCGAAGTCGTTCAGCCAACCCATCGCGATGTTCTGACCGAAGACCCAGTAGGTCCAGACCGGCACGGGGCTCTCGAAATAGGTGCCGAAGTTGGCGGTGTGGAGTCCGGGCGTGGCCTTGCCCCAGTGGTAACTGAGCAGCAGCAGCACGTAGACGGGCACGATGCGGAAGAAGCGCCGGGCGTAGAAGACCGGGAAGAGGTTCGGCGAGTCCCGGTGATCGAGCAGGATGCCGCCGATCAGGAAGCCCGAGAGCACGAAGAACAGGTCCACGCCGCCGAAGGTGAGTCCGAGCGCCTGCTGGAGGTAGCGCACGGCGGTGGCGTCGGGGGGCACCGGCACGCGCACGAAGAAATGCAGGATGAGGATCGCCAGCACCGCCAGCGCGCGCAGGCCATCGAGGGCGGGGATGCGGGCAGGAGCCGGATCAACCGTCCGGCTCATACCGTGAATTCGCGCGGGGCGATGAGGACCGTGAATTCGCCCTTGAGCGAGGCCTTGGCCAGGCGGGCCTGCACGTCGCCGGCGAGGCCGACCCAGAAGGACTCGTGGACCTTGGTGACCTCCTTGGCCACGCAGATGACGCGGCCGGGTCCGAGGGTGGCGACGATCTCCGCGACGAACTTGTCGATGCGGTGGCAGCTCTCGTAGAGCGCGAGGGTGTAGTCGAAGTCGCGGTGCTTCTCCAGGAAGGCGATGCGCGCGGCGGACTTGGGCGGCAGGAAACCGACGAAGAGGAAGCCGTTGGTCGGCAGGCCGGCGGCGCTGAGCACGGCGGTGAGCGCGCTCGGGCCGGGCACGGGCACGACGGGCAGCTGGTGCCGGCGGCAGGCGCGGACGACACGGAAGCCGGGGTCGCTCAGGCCGGGCGTGCCGGCGTCGGAGACGACGGCGACGGATTTCCCCGCGGCGACGAGGCGGGCGAGTTCCTCCGCGGCCTCGGTCTCGTTGTGCTCGTGGTAGGGGTAGAGGTCGCGGCGCAGCCCGAGGCGGGTGAGCATGGCACCGGTCGTGCGGGTGTCCTCGCAGGCGACGAGGTCGACGGCGCCGAGGATGGCGCGCGCTCGGTCGGTGAAGTCGGCAAGGTTGCCGATGGGGGTGGCGACGACGTAGAGCGTGCCGGGTTGCGGCCGGAGCGAGGCGTTGTCCCCGGGCGCCGTCATGTTTCGGCAGCGGCCAGGAGCGGGATCAGCGGCCCATGCCGGGGATGCGGCCTTCCCAGTCGGCCGGGCGGCTCCATGGGATGGACGAATCCTGCTTCGGGGTGCTGCAGCCGGTGAGTCCGGCGAGCACGGTCAGGGTGGCGAGCAGGGCGAGGAGAAATCGGCGCGGCTTAGGCATGTTCAGTCTTCTAGTAGGGCAAATTCGCCGGTCTGCAACTGCACTTTCGCGTTGTCCGGCAGGATCGGGACGAAGGGCAAAGCGGGTTGGACACCACAGATTTGAACCCAGAGCAGCATCTTTGTTCCGCGGGGGAGTGCCGGGGGCGCGGCGCCACACCGCGCCGGAGAGTGCCGAAGTCAGTGATGAAGAACGGTCCGGCGAGTGCAGCGCTGGGTAGCCAGCGATCTCAAGCCTGCCATTGATAGGTGGAATTGAACCAGGGGCGGCGCGCGGACTTCTTCACGCCGGCGCCCCGGTTGGCCGCGAGATGTTCGAGGAGCTTGAAGACGTGCTCGGCCTGCGCCGGGGCGCCGAGGTGCGCGGCGAGTTCCTCGGCCGTGACCGCGCGGCCGGTTTCCCTGAGTGCGGCCAGCACGCGGGCGCGCAGGGCGATGACGCCGGTGGCGGCCTTCTTGCCGGCCTCGACGCCGGGCTGATGGTAGGCGTTGATGCCGATGAGCGAGGCGTAGAGGCCGACGACGCGCTCGTAGAGGGCGATGAGCGCGCCGATACTGTAGGGCGAGACCCCGTCGAGGGTGATGGTGACGGAGTGCCGGTCCTTTTCGGAGAGCGCGTCACGCGTGCCGAGCAGGAAACCCTGCAGGTAGTCGCCGCTGGTGACGCCGCCGTCCTCGACCGCGAGCGAGGCGCGGTGGCGGTCCTTGAGCACCTCGATGAAGGTGACGAAGAAGTTGTTCACGCCCTCGCGGAGCTGCTGCACGTAGGCGTGCTGGTCGGTCGAGCCCTTGTTGCCGTAGACGGCGATGCCCTGGTTGACGGTGTTGCCCTTGAGGTCGAACTCCTTGCCGAGCGATTCCATCACGAGCTGTTGGAGGTAGCGGGAGAAGAGGAGCAGACGGTCCTTGTAGGGCAGCACGACCATGTCCTTGGCGCCACGGCCCTCCGTGGCCCAGAACCACGCGAGGGCGAGCAACGCGGCGGGATTCTCCGCCGTCTTCGGCGAGCGCGTGGCGGCGTCCATGTCGGCCGCGCCGGCGAGCAGGTCGTCGATCTTGAGGCCCTGCAGGGCGGCGGGCAGCAGGCCCACGGCGCACAACACCGAGGTGCGGCCGCCGACCCAGTCCCACATCGGGAAGCGCGCGAGCCAGCCTTCCCCCCGCGCGATCTCGTCGAGCTTGGAGCCCTCGCCGGTGACGGCAACGAAGTGTTTCGCGGGGTCGAGGCCCGCCGCGCGGAACGCCGCCGCGGCCTCGAGCATGCCGTTGCGCGTCTCGACCGTGCCGCCGGACTTGGAGATGACGACGACGAGGGTCTGCTTCAGGGCGCCGCCGATTTCGCCGAGCACGTAGTCCATGCCGTCGGGGTCGGTGTTGTCGAAGAAGTGCACGCGCATCTTGTCCCGGCGGCCGTTGAGCCGGCCGAGGGCGTGGCCGACGAACTGCGGGCCGAGCGCCGAGCCGCCGATGCCGATGACGAGGAGGTCGCGGAATTTCTTCCCCGGGGCGGGCGCGAGGGCGCCGGAGTGGACCTGGGCCGCGAAATCGCGGATGCGGGCCAGGGTGCCGGTGATGGCGGCCGCGATCTCCTTGTCCGGGGCGAGTTGGGGGGCGCGGAGCCAGTAATGCCCGACCATGCGGCCCTCGTCGGGATTGGCGATGGCGCCGCCTTCGAGAGCCTGCATGGCGGCGAAGGCCTGCTGGAGGCGCGGCTCCATGGACGCGGGGAAATCGTCGGGATAGGGCAGCCGGCTGAGGTCGAGGGCGAAGCCGAGCTTAGGGAGGGGCAGGTAGCGGGACTTGAAGCGGGTCCAGTTCATCGGCGGCAGGGTAGCCGGGCGGCGCGGCGCCCGCTAGCCCGAAAACGACTTTCGGGGTTGCTTGGCGCGGGGCGAGGCGCATCACTGGCCGCACGCATGGCCTTTGACCTCAAACGCGTCCTCAAAGTGATGTTGTTCGCCTCGAACGGTCCGCTGTCCGCCAAGGACGTGCAGACCTCCATCGCGCGCTTCCACGATGCCGCCGCGGCGCTCCCGTTGGAGGAGACGGCGGCGCCGGGCGAGGAGGCCGCCCCGGTCGAAGTGGACGAAAGCTGCGTGGGCGTGCCGACACTGGTAACGACGGCCGAGATCGCCGAGACGATGAAGCAGATCGGCGACGAGCTTGTCGCGGCGAACAGCGAGGTGCTGCTGGTGGAGAGCCACAACGGCTGGCGGCTGGTCACGCATCCGCGCCTGGCGCGGTGGGTGCGCCTGCTGCGCAACGAGCCGCCGCCGGTGCGCCTGAGCCCGTCGTCGCTCGAGACGCTGGCCGTCGTGGCCTACCGGCAGCCGGTGACGCGCGCCGAGATCGAGCAGATCCGCGGCGTGTCGGCCGAGGCGGGCCTGACCAAGCTGCTGGAGCGCGACCTGATCTACGTCGTGGGCCGCGCGGACCTGCCCGGCCGCCCGATCCAATACGGCACCACGGAGCAGTTCCTCGAGTTCGTCGGCATCAAGTCCCTCGACGAGCTGCCGGCCTCGGACGTCCTTTCCCCCCGCCAGATCGACGCCTGGCTCCAGACGCACAAGCAGGAGCGGGCCGCGACGGACGCCGACATGGGCCTCGATGAGACGGAGGAACAGCAGCTCACGCTCGCGCCCACGGCGGACAAGCCTGCGTCTTGAAGAAAATCGGCATCGGGTTCGTGGGCGCCGGCGGCAACACCCGCCTGAAGCACATTCCCGGGTTCCGCGCCATCGAGGGCGTTGAGCTGGTTGCGGTGGCGAACCGCAGCCTCGCCTCGGCGGAGAAGGTGGCGCACGAATTCGGCATCAAGCGTGCCGTGACCGACTGGCGCGAGGTGGTGAACGCACCCGACGTGGATGCCGTATGCATCGGCACCTGGCCGAACACCCATTCGGAGCTGACGATCGCCGCGCTGCGCGCGGGCAAGCACGTGCTTTGCGAGGCGCGGATGGCGCGCAATACCGCCGAGGCCGGGGCGATGCTGGCGGAGGCGCGGCGGCATCCGAAGCTGGTCACGCAGATCGTGCCCTCGCCCTACACGCTGCGGTTCGATGCCAAGGTGAAGGAGCTGCTTGCCGCGGGCGTGCTCGGCGACCTGCGCGAGGTGCAGGCGACGTTCACGGGCGGGCAGTTCGCGCGGGCCGACTCGCCGATGTCGTGGCGGCTGGACCGGGAGATCAGCGGCGTGAACACGCTGAGCCTGGGGATTTTCTACGAGGTGTTCCTGCGCTGGCTGGACCGCGAACCGGAGTGGGTGGTGGCGGACGCAGCGGTGTTCACCCCGCAGCGCCATGACGAGGCCGGGGCGCTGCGCGAGGTCGGCACGCCGGAGAGCCTGACCGTGCTCGGGCGCTACGCCCATTCGGCAGGCTCGGGGCCTTCGGGCGGTGCGAGGCTGGTGATGCACTTCAGCGGCGTGGAGGCGGCCAAACCGCGCGGGGAGTTCCGGCTCAACGGCAGCAAGGCCTGCCTCTGGCTCGATGTCCTCGGCAAGGAGCTGTGGCTGGCCGGGAACGGCCGCACGGCGGAGAAGGTCGACGTGCCGGCTTTGCCCGACGAGGGCTGGAACGTGGAGGCGGATTTCATCGCGAGCATCCGGACCGGCGCGCCGGTGCGCCTGACGGACTTCGCCACGGGCCTGCGCTACATGCGCTTCACCGAAGCGGTGTGGAAGTCGTGGAACGACGGGTGCGTGAAGGTCGCGCTTTAGCGGTGAAAGAAAAAGGCGCCGTGGACACGGCGCCTCGGAGGAGTATCTGGTGCGGGCTTACGGGAAGAGGCCGCGCTTGGCCTTGGCTTCGGCGACGCGGGAGATGCCGAGCACGAGGGCGGCGGTGCGGCGCGAGCACTTGTATTTGGCCTTGGTCTCGTCGACCGAGGCCTTGGCGCGGGCGAGCATCTTGTGGAGTTTCTCGAAGACCTCGTCCTTGGTCCAGTAGTAGGCGGACTGGTTCTGGAGCCACTCGAAGTAGGAGACGATGACGCCGCCGGAGTTGCAGAGGACGTCGGGGATGAGCTCGATGTCGCCGCGTTGCTCGAGGATCTTGTCGGCCTCGTTGGTGGTCGGGCCGTTGGCGCCCTCGGCGATGAGGCGGCACTTGAGCTTGGCGGCGTTCTTCTCGGTGATGACGCGCTCGAGGGCGGCGGGGATGAGGACGGTGCAGGGCAGCTCCATGAGCTGGTCGTTGGTGAGGCCGTCGCCGCCCTTGTAGCCTTGGAGGGACTTGTTCTTGGCGACGTAGGCGAGGGCGTCCTTCACGTCGATGCCCTTGGGGTTGGAGATGCCGCCGGTGAAGTCGGAGATGCCGATGATCTTGGCGCCCCAGGCGGAGAGGGCGAGGGCGGTCTCGCTGCCGACGTTGCCGAAGCCCTGGATGACGACGGTCGTGTCGGCGGCCTTGAGGCCCATGTCAGTAAGGTAGGCCTTGGTGAACCACGCGACGCCCTCGCCGGTGGCCTCCTTGCGGCCGAGCGAGCCGCCGAGCGCGATGGGCTTGCCGGTGATGACGCCGGGGTCGTAGTGGCCGACGTGGTTCGAGTAGGTGTCCATCATCCAGGCCATGACCTGCTCGTTGGTGCCGACGTCGGGCGCGGGGATGTCGAGGTTGGGACCGATGAAGGTGGCGATCTCCTGCATGTAGCGGCGGGAGAGGCGCTCGAGTTCGCCGGGGGACATGTCGCGGGCGTTGACGACAACGCCGCCCTTGGCGCCGCCGAAGGGGAGACCGACGAGGGAGCATTTCCAGCTCATCCACATGGCGAGCGCGGCGACCTCGCCGAGGGTGACGTCGTGGTGGAAGCGGATGCCGCCTTTGGCGGGGCCGGTGGAGATGTTGTGCTGGACGCGGTAGCCCTCGAAGGTCTCGACCTTGCCGTTGTCCATGCGCACCGGGAGGGTGACGGTCAGGGTGCGGCGCGGCTGTTTGGCGCGTTCGCGGACGCCGGCCTCCATGCCGATGATGTCGGCGGCGGCGTCGAATTGGTTGCACGCCTGCCGGAAGACGGGCGAGTCGTAGATGGAGTGGGTGAGGGCCATACGGGAGGGGGTTCTTTGCCCTTGAGGTTGAGGAATGGGTCGGGGCGAGGCAACCGGCATCCCGCAGGTCGGGGGCGGGCAGCAAACCGGCTAATTGTCCACCGGGCCGGGATAACTACCCGCGCCGGTCCGGCCGGGCCGGCGGCGAAGATAAGTTGCCGCCCGCCGGGGCGTGGCTAGCACTGGCGCGTGCCGTTCAAGCTCCACGCCGACTACCAGCCCACGGGCGACCAGCCGCAGGCCATCGAGGCGCTGGTGCAATCGCTCCAGTCCGGACACCGGCATCAGACGCTGCTGGGCGTCACCGGGTCGGGCAAGACCTTCACCATGGCCAACGTCATCGCCCGGCTGGGCCGGCCGGCACTGGTCATCTCGCACAACAAGACGCTCGCGGCGCAGCTCTACTCGGAGTTCAGGAATTTCTTCCCGGAGAACGCCGTCGAGTATTTCGTCAGCTACTACGACTACTACCAGCCCGAGGCCTACGTGCCGTCGAGCGACACCTTCATCGAGAAGGACTCCTCGATCAACGAGGAGATCGAGCGCCTGCGCATCTCGGCGACGAGCGCGCTGGTGAGCCGGCGCGATGTGATCGTGGTGGCGAGCGTGTCCTGCATCTACGGCCTCGGCTCGCCGGAAGACTTCAAGACCATGCGCATCGAGCTGCGCCGGGGCGGGGCGCTCTCCCGCACGCGCCTGCTGGAGCGGTTGGTGGAGAACCTCTATGAGCGCAACGACTACGAGCTGAAGAGCGGCTATTTCCGCGCGCGCGGCGACGTCGTGGACGTGATGCCCGCGTATGCGGAGAAGGGCCTGCGCATCGAGTTCTTCGGCGACGAGATCGAAGCGCTGTCGGAGTTCGACCCGGTCAGCGGCCGCTCGCTGCGGCCGCTCGAGCTGTTCGACCTCTATCCGGCCACGCAATACGTCACGACCAAGGGCAAGCTCGACCGCGCCATCCCGGAGATCAAGGCCGAGCTGGAGGAGCGCGTGGCCTTCTTCGAGAAGGCCGGGCGCTACCTCGAGGCGCAGCGCATCCGCATGCGCACCAACTACGACCTCGAGATGCTGCAGGAGATGGGTTTTTGCACGGGCATCGAGAACTACTCGCGGTTTTTCACGGGTCGCCGGCCGGGCGAGCGCCCCTTCTGCCTCATCGACTTTTTCCCGAAGGACTTCCTGCTCTTCGTCGACGAGAGCCACGTAACGATCCCGCAGATCGGCGGCATGCACGCCGGCGACATCTCGCGCAAGCGGACGCTTGTCGAACACGGCTTCCGCCTGCCTTCGGCCCTCGACAACCGGCCCCAGAGCTTCGCGGAGTTCGAGTCCATCACGGGCCAGACCGTCTATGTGTCGGCCACGCCGGCCAAGTTCGAGTTGGAGCGTTCGAAGGTGGTGGCCGAGCAGGTCATCCGTCCGACGGGACTGCTCGACCCGGAGATCACGATCCGGCCGATCAAAGGCCAGGTCGAAAACCTCATCGGCGAGATCAAGGGCGCCGTCGCGGCCGGCGAGCGCGTGCTGGTGACCACCCTGACCAAGCGCCTTTCGGAGGACCTCACCGCCTACCTGCGCGAGGCAAAGATCCGCGTCGAATACCTGCATTCGGACATCGACGCGCTCGAGCGGGTCGAGATCCTGCGCAACCTGCGGCTCGGCAACTTCGACGTGCTGGTCGGCATCAACCTGCTGCGCGAGGGGCTCGACCTGCCGGAGGTGGCGCTGGTGGCCATCCTCGACGCCGACAAGGAGGGGTTTTTGCGGAGCGAGACCAGCCTGATGCAGACGGCCGGCCGCGCGGCGCGTCACGAGAAGGGGCGCGTGATCTTCTACGCGGACGTCGTGACCGAGTCCATCCGCCGCACGGTCGAAGAGGTGAAGCGCCGCCGGGAAAAGCAGCTGGCCTACAACGCCGCGCACGGCATCACGCCGCGCAGCGTGAAGCGCGCCGCGCAGGCCAGCCTGCGCACCTACGACGGGCGTGAGCGCGACCCGGACCCCTTGGTGGCGGAAGGCGGCGAGGATGTGGCCGCGGTCATCGCCGAGCTGGAGGAGGAGATGCAGGAGGCGGCCAACAAGCTCGAGTTCGAGCGCGCCGCGCTGCTGCGCGACCAGATCAACGCGTTGAAATCCGGGGACCGGAAACCTCCGGCCTTGCGGGGATACGGGCGGCGCGGTCGCCGTCCAAAGCGCCCCTGAACGGAGGGCCTAGGGCTGCAGCGACGTGCGGGAGCTGAGACTGCGGCGCATCTGCTCCCGCTGCATCTGCTCGAGATAAGCGGCCGATTCCTCGCGGTAATTCGGATCGTCGGACGGTTTCTTCCCCTTCTTGACCTTGCGCGGCAGGATGCTGCCGGTGCGGGTGACGAGTTCGTATTGCTCCATCTCTTCATCGGCTTCCGCCGTCTGCCGCGGCGTCGTGCAGGCGCAGAACGGCAGGCCCAGGGCGAGGGCGAGCAGGAGACGGGGCAGGGGTTTCATCGCGGAAAGTATAACCCGAGGGGCGCGCTCCGCAACCGCCGGCTTAGCGCGAGCCGCCCTGCTGGGAGGAGTGGATCGTGGTCAGCGCCCGCCGTTCCATGATCGTGCGCGTGGGGCCGTCACCGCTCTCGACGGCGACGCCTTCACGCTTGGGGTCCGATTTCTTGACGCGCTTGGGCAGGATGCTGCCGGTGGTCGTGACCATCTCGTATTGCTCCGCCTGTTCCTCGGCTTCGGCGGTTTTCTTGGTGGATTCGCAGGCGGTCAATGGCAAGAGCAGGGCGGCGGCAAAGGCGAGGCGAGGCAGGGGTTTCATTAGGGTTTTGCTTTGGGGGTTGGTCGGAAAATCAGTCGCCGTCGGACTCAACCCGGCATTCGGCCATGACGCGGAGCCAGATTTCGCGCAGGTCGAAGAGCCGGGGCCGGGCCCAAAGGCGGAAGTCGGCGAGTTCGCGCCCCGGTCCGGCGGACTCGAGGGCGGCCAGCGTCTCATTGAGGGCGCGGAGGGCCCGCTTGAAGAAGCAGACCGCGAGGATGTAGTCGCCCATCTCCAGGGCCTGGATGGCATGCAATGAGTGGGTCTGCTGGAGATGCAAGGCGGCTTGCACACGGAGGGCGGCGGGTGCCGGCAGGGACGCGATGGCTGCCGCCGTTTTTTCCCACTCCGTCGCCAACTGGCTCTGCAGGGCATGCGAGGCGATATAGACGGGATTGCACTGCGTGGTGTAGGGTTCCCAGTCGTCGGAAAACTCGGCGTCCGCCGCCTCTTCCTCGATCGGCCGGTCCGCGGCGTCCTGTTCGGCCGTTTCCCAGCCCATCAGGCGGGCGACCTGGTCGATGCGGTCCGGCGCGGCGCCGAGCTTGTCGTAATGCGCGGCGTAAGTGCGCACCGCTTGCGTCTGCGCGGCCAGGTAACGTTCCCAATCCTGCTCGGTCCAGGCCAGTTCACTGCGCTCCTCCGCGTCACCCTCGAATAATCCGTCAGAATCGTGGTTGGTCATGGATCCGGTCTTGCGACGTTGGCGGGAGATTGCGGGCGGAGTCGGGCAACGCAAATAAAAATCCGTGCACCGGCGCGCGCGGTGTGGTTGCATCAGCGCGCCTTCCTCCGCGCATGAGCGATGTTAACCACGAGATCGTGCATTTCACCGGCCGCGTGCAGGGCGTGGGTTTCCGTTTCCAGGCGCTGCAGGTCGCGCGTGAATTCGAGGTGGCGGGTTATGTGCAGAATCTCCCGGACGGCCGCGTGCGGCTTGAGGTCGAGGGCGCGCGTGCCGAGATCGACGCTTTTCTCGCCGCGCTCGGCGAGCGCATGGAGGGCCACATCCGCAACACCGAGCGCACCGCCGGACGCCGGTCGCCGCGGTTTTCCGGTTTCGAGATCCGATGACAGCCTCACCGACCCGACCCGCCGTGCGGCTCACGGGTGTGGGCAAGCGCTACCAGTCTTCGCCTTGGGGCGGTGCGCGCACCGCGCTCGCCGGGGTGGACCTCGAGTGCGCCGCCGGCACGCTGACCCTGCTCGCCGGACCGAACGGCTCGGGCAAGTCCACCCTCCTGAAAATCCTCGCCGGCCTGACAACGCCCGGCACGGGCACGCTGGTGTGTCCGGAGACTCCGGCAGGTTATCTGCCGGAGGCCCTCCGGCTGCCGGGACGCCTCACGGCGGGTGAAATTCTGGCGGTGTTCGCCTCGCTCCTGCAACCGGCGCCCGGTGCGGCCGCCTGTGAACACGCCTTGGAAACCGTGGGGCTTGAGGCCGAGGCTTCCACGCGCGCGGGCGCGCTCTCCCACGGGCAACGCCAGCGCCTCGGCCTGGCCGCCGCCCTGCTGGGCAGCCCGGAACTCCTGCTGCTGGACGAGCCGTTCAACGGGCTTGATCCGCAGGCGATGCGCGAATTCGCCGGCGTGCTCCGCGATCACCGGGCGGCGGGGAAAACCCTTGTGGTCAGCTCGCATCTCTTCGCGCCGCTGGACGGCATTTGCGACCAGCTCGCCGTGCTCCGTGCGGGGCGCCTGTCCGGTGTGCGCCGGTCCGACCGCCCCACCGGACTGACGGTGCCCGAGATGGAGGACGCGTATTTCGCAGGCGCCGGGGGAGGGGAACGGACGCAATGAAGGCCACCCGGATCCTGGCGGTCGCGCGGCTCGTGTTCGCCGAGCAAACGAGGGACCGGCTGCTGTGGCTGGCGGTCATGACGGCCGTGCTGCTGGCCGCGGGGGTGCGCAGCATCGAATGGATCAATTTTGGCCTGCCGCGCGCGAGGTTCCTCATCGACGGCGGCCTGGCGGCCATTTCGCTCGGGAGCTTGTTCCTCGCGGTCGTCGCCCCGACGCAAGGGCTGCACCGGCATCTTGAAACCGGGGTTGCGGCGATGCTGCTGGCCCGCGGCGTAAGACGGAGCGAACTGGTGGCGGGGCACTGGCTGGCCATGCTGGGCTTGCTGGCGGTGTATGCCGTGCTGCCCGGCATCGTGCTGGTGCTGGCATTGGCAGGCGCAGGCAACGCCGCGGCCGACGCCGTGGGCGGGCTGGTGCACGTCTGGTTGTGCGGCGCGGTGGTGGCGGCCATGGCGTTGGCGGTCGGATGCCTCTTTCACAGCCTGCCCCTCGCCTTGTGCCTGGTGCTCATGCTCGTTGCCGGCGGGCACATCCGCGATCTGGCCGGGCCGTTGGCCGGAGAAGAGGGTTGGTTGCGCCTTCTCACTTCGCTCGTGCCCGACCTCGGTGCCTTCACGCCCGGCAATCATGCCGCACCAGGCCGCCTGCTGCCCTATGCCATGGGGCATGTCGTGCTCTGGCTGTTCATCGCGGGCCTGGGCTTTCGCCGACGTGAACTCTAGGATTTTGCATCTGCCCGGGTTGGTGCTGCTGGCGCTTGCCGGCAGCGCAGTCCTGGACCGTCTGCGGCCGGCGGGGCATGACGCTGAAGCCGCGTCCGGCGGCTGGCGAGCGGTGGCGGCGGACGTTTGCTGGTTGCGTGCCTACGAGGCCTGGCGCGTGCAGGACGAGGCACTCACGGAGTTGCTGATACGGCGAACCCTGAGCTGGGATCCGCGCCCCCAGACCTTCTGGGTCAACGGAGCGCGGATGATGGCCCATGATTTTCCGGCGTGGCGGACCGCGGGCGACCCCGCCGCACCGGCAGCCGTGCATGCGGAATGGCGCCGGAACGGTGCGCGCGCGGCGATCGGTCTCTTGGAGGAGGGGCTGCGGCGACGAGGGCCGGATGCGGTGCTGCTGTGCGAAATCGCCGGGCACCACTGGCATGGCTTGGGCGACATTGCGGCGGCGGCGGCCTATTACCGCGAGGCGGCGGCGCTGCCCGGTGCACCGTGGCATGCCGGCCGCCTCCACGCCGAGGCGTTGCTGCGGCTCGGGCGGCGCAAGGAGGCCCGTGACTGGCTGCGAACGCTGCTGCCCCAACTGCCTGCCGCTGATCCGGCGGCGCAACGCGCCATCGTGGCGGAGCGGTTGGCTCAGCTGGAGCGCGAGCTGAGCCGACAATGACCTTTGACAGTCCGCCGCCGGACGGGAACTAGTTCATCCGATGACCACTGCACACGTGCCGTCCGCTGCATCGATCTGGATTGAGGCGGCGCGACCGCGGACGCTTGCCGCGGCCGTCGTGCCCGTCGCGGTCGGCTCAGCGCTGGCGGCGGCTCAAGGTGTCTTCGACGCACCGGCGGCGGGCATCTGCCTGGCATTCGCGCTGCTCGTGCAGGTCGGCACGAACTTCGCCAACGACTACTTCGACTTTGTGAAAGGCGCCGACACACCCCAGCGTGCCGGTCCGCGGCGGGCGGTGGCGGCGGGACTGGTTGCACCCGGCGCCATGCTGCGGGCGACCGCGGCGGTGCTGGCGCTGGCCTTCCTCGTCGGCCTGCTGCTGGTCGAAAAGCGCGGGTGGATCCTGCTGCCGGTCGGGGTGGTGAGCATCGTCTGTGCACTGGCCTACACTGGCGGACCGTGGCCGCTGGCCTACATCGGTCTGGGCGACCTGTTCGTGTTCATTTTCTTCGGTCTGGTGGCCGTGGGGGCGACATTCTACGTGCAAGCGGGCTATCTGGCGTCCGCGGCCCTGACCTGCGGCGCGGCCGTCGGCCTGCTGGCCGCCAACATCCTTGTCGCGAACAACTATCGGGACCTGGAGACCGACGAGCGGGCGAACAAGCGCACGCTCGTGGTGCGCTTTGGCCGGAGATTCGCCGTGTGGCAGTATGGGTTGTCGGCCCTGGTGGCGTTTTGCGCTCCCGTCGGCCTGCTGCTGGCGGGTTTCGGCTGGCCGGTGCTGCTGCCCTTGGTGCTTGTGCCTTGGGGTGCGTCGCTCACGCACCGCCTCGCGCGCTCATCCGAACCGGCCGAACAGATCGCCATCCTCGGCGCCACCGCGCGCCTGCTGGCCGCCTTCGGCGTGTTGTTGTGCGCAGGTCTCCTGCTCGGAAAATGAAAAGGCCGCACCGGAAGGTGCGGCCGGGAAGGAAGGCGTGGATTACTTGCCGTCGGCGTAGCGGGTGATGGCGCTGACGACGTATTCGTGGGCGGTGCCGGCGATCTTCACCTTCACGTGCTCGCCGACCTTCTTGCCCAGCAGGGCCTGGCCGAGCGGGGTCTTGTAGGCGATGATGTGGTTCTCCGGGTCGCTGTCCCACGCGCCGAGCAGGGTGTAGCGGACGGCCTTGCCGTTGCTGGCGTCGCGGAGGTCGATGACGGTGCCGATGCTGATCTGGTCGGTGGTGGCGTCGGCGAAGTCGGTGATGCGGGCCCGGGCGAGGTCGCGCTCCAACTGGGCCTTCTGGGCCATGAGGAGGGACTGGTCCTGCTTGGCCATCTTGAACTCGGAGTTTTCGCGGAGGTCGCCGTGCTCGCGGGCGGCGGCGATCGCCTTCGAGTTCTCGGGGATGCGGCGGGAGACGATGTCCTCGTATTCCGCGCGGCGGCGCTCGTAACTGGCACGGGAGACGAAGAGCTGCTCGTCGCGGGCGTCGGCGTCGCCGGAGACCAGCGATTGGAGGGAGGGGAAGAGCTTGATGAAGCGCGCGAGGAGGGACTTCTTGGTCAGCTCCTCGAAGCCCTGGTTGAGGAGGAGGGTGTTGGCGAGGTCGCGGGCCGTCTCGGTGTCGGCGGTGGCGAGGAGGTCGGAGATGAGGTCGGGATCGTCGCTCAGGGCCTCGGCGAGGGGGATGCGGCGCGTGCCGGCGGACTGCAGCGCCTCGTAGTCGATGGCGAAGAAGATGGCGCCGAGCAGGCGGGGGGTGACGAGGTCGCCGAGGAGCTTGGCGAATTTCTTCGAGTGGCGGTTCTTGATGATCCAGAGCAGCACGGGGGCGCGGAGGTTCTGCTCGGTCTTCCAACGGCGGAGGGCCTTGGCGAGTTCGTCGGCCTGGCCGTTCTCGACGAGGAAGTTGATGCACTCGGTGGTGAACTTGCCCTGCGAGGTCTTGAGGAGGGCGAAGACGATGTCGCGCCACTCGAGGGGGTGGGTTTCCTTGACGAGGTCGAGGAAGCGCGCCTGGAAATGGACGGGGATCTTCTCGGCGATGGCGTGGAGGCCGCGGACCTCGCGGATGAGGTCGGCCTGGTTGGGGGTGGCGGACGAGTTGTCGTGGCCAAGGATCTTGGCGAGTTCGTCGCGGACGAAGGCGCCGTAGAGGCGTTCGGCGGGGTCGAGCTGGTTGCTGGACTTCACGGCCTCGGTGATGCCGCTGAGCACCTGGGCGAGGTTGGCCTTGGCCTCCTCCTTGATGGAGGCGGCGAGGAGGTCCTCGGCGAGGGAGATGCGGCGGCGGGCGGACTTGGTATTGCCGAACTCCTCCATGATCTCGGCCTCGGCGGAAACGGGCTCGGCGCGGACGACGTAGAGTTCGGTCTTCTTGGCGGGGACGCCGACGCGGGGATCCTTGATGAGCTGCTTTTTGACGCCGGAGAACCAGCGCTTGAATTTCTCCTCGCCGACGACCTGGGCGAGGGTGGACTCGAGCTCGATGGCGCTGGCGGCCTTGTTGGGGTAGGCGGAGAGGGCTTCGATGACGAACTGCACGGGGTCATCCTCGATGAGCTTCTTGATGGCGGCGGGCTCGGTCTCCTTGCGCACGAGGATGTGCTTTTCGGGCAGGATCTCCATGGTGTTGATGCAGAAGGCCGGGTCCATGCGGTGGCCCTTCTTGCCCTTGAAATCGATGACGAGCTGCTGCGCGGTATCGTCGTAGGATTTGATCAATCCGAATCCCCAGCTGCGGTGGATGCAGTAGGCGCCCGGTTCCATGGCCTGGAGCTTGGCCTTGGACCCCTTGAGGGAGGGGTGTTTGACGATGAGCGCGGAGATGGCTTCGGAATTCATAATTGCGTAGCGAGTCGATGAATCGGTTAGTTGAGGCCGGATTGAACGGGCTTGTCAAACAGGGTTTCCCAAACCGCCAAAACCGCAGCGCGCGGACCTGGCGAGGAGGCGCCGACGGGTGGTCGCTGGCGTCAGAACTTGTTGAGCGCTGGCTGATTGAAGGGGCCCGCACGGATTCCCTGCTGGAGGAGTTGCCGGTCGGGCTGGCCCCGCCCGACCGGGCCAGGGCGCAGGCGCTTTTTCTCGGGGTGGTCCGCTGGTGGAGCCGGCTCGATGCCGCCCTTGCTCCCTTGATGCGGCGGCCGCCCCGGAAGCGGGTGCAGGCCGTCCTGCTGGTCGCGGCCTTCGAACTCCTGGAGGGCGGGGAGGCGGCGCTGGTCGTGCATCACGCCGTCGCACGGGCCAAGACGCTCACGAGCGCGCAGGAAGCGGGCTTCGTCAACGCCGTCGCACGCCAACTGGCCGCGACGCTGCGCGTTGAGCCGTCCGACGTCGCCACTCGGTGGGCGCATCCGGCGTGGCTGGTGGCGCGTTGGGACAGGCAGTTCGGAACCCAAGTCACCCGGCAATTGCTCGAGTGGAACCAGCAGCCGGCGCCGGTCCATGCGCGCTGGCGATCGACCGACCCGGCCCCGGCCTGGCTGCGGCCGGCGAAGTGGCCGGGGTTTTTCGAAATCGGAACCGCGCCTTGGGATGAGGTGCGCCGTCTGGCCGCCGCCGGCGCGCTGTATCTCCAGGATCCTTCGACCCGCCTCGGCGTGGAACTGCTGGCGCCGCAGCCCGGCGAGACCATCCTCGACGCCTGCGCCGCGCCGGGCGGAAAGAGCCTGCTGATCGCCGATGCGATGAGGGCGGGCCGGCTCGTGGCCTTCGACCAACCGGCCGCGCGTCTCGACCGCCTGAAGGAAAACCTCGCCCACGTCCCCGACGGCGTGCAGACGGTCCTGATGCCGGGTGATCTCCGCAAGGCCGGGCCGAAGTATTTTGCCGCGCACAATCTGCCCGACCGTTACGACGCCGTGCTGCTGGACGCGCCGTGCAGCAACACCGGGGTGATGCGGCACCGGGTGGACGTGAAATGGCGGCTGCAGGAGAGCGACTTCGCGAAGCATGCGGCGCAGCAGGGCGCCCTGTTGCGCGCGGCGTCACGGCTGGTGCGTCCCGGCGGCCGGCTGGTCTACAGCACCTGTTCGCTCGATGCCGAGGAGAATGAGCGGGTGGTGCGGCGGTTCCTCGACGGAGCCGGGGATTGGAAACTCGAACGCCACATGCTGGCTTATCCGTGGACCGACGGCCACGATGGCGCGGGAGTTTTCCTGCTAAGGCACTAGCTCGATGACCGGCACCTCGATGTCGTGTTCGATCGAGCCCTCGAGCAGGGTGAAGGTGATCCGCGGGGCGGTGCGCACGAGTTCGAGGAACCGCTCCTGCGTCCACCGCGAGACCGGTTCGCCGTTCACGCGCACGCAAAGGTCCCCGGCCTGCACGGGCAGCGCGGCGGCGGGGGTGCCGGGCACGATGCCGAGCACGCGCCAGTAGGCGGGTTGGCGGAAAAAGCTGAGGCCGGCGCTGCGGCGCGGCTCGATCTGGACGGGAGCGGCGGTGTCGCGCTGGAACGTCACCAAGTTGCGCGAGCAGTCGAAAGTGATGGAAAAATTCCGGAGAATCTCGCCGCCCAAGGAGGAGAGCTGGTCGGTGAGGTCGATGACCGGCTGGGCGATGAGGTGGTCGCCGATGAGGATGTTCTGGCCGAGGCGCCCCACAAACATCTGCCGGTCGCCGGTCAGCGAGCCGACGAGCCCGCCGGGCCGGGGGCCGTTGACGAACTGGGGGCGGAGACCGGCGGGATTGAGGCTGAGGGTGCCGTCGCTGCCGGTGTCGATGAGCGCGACGAAGGATTCGTTGCCCATCTGCACGGGGATGAGCGGGGTGCCGCGCTCCTGGTTGTAGGTGAGGGTGGAGGATGTCGGTCCGTCGCGGGGGGCGATCGGCGCGGCCGGGCGCGGTGCGATGACCAGACGGCTGCCCGGATAGTCGAGCGTGACAAGCGATTGCCGGAAGACAGGGAAGCCGATCACGCCGTCCAAAGGCACGCCGAGGTGGTTGGAAAGCTCCGTGAGGTCGTAGATGAGCGCAGGCACGCGCTCAAAGGCGGTGTCGCCGAGCCAGAGCTTGCGCAGGGTGACGGATTCGAACTCGGCCTCGCCGCCGTGGGCCCCGCGCACGCGGACGGGAATGCGCGATTTGCGGCGCGGCCGGTCCGCGACCTGATCGGCGAACTCGGCCGAGACGAGCGTGGCCGTGGAACCGGTGTCCACCAGGAAGGTGCGCACGCGCTCGTCGTCCTGCCGCGACTCGACGAGGAAGAAATTGGCGACGATGCGCGCCGGCACCACCGAGCCGGGCTGGCTGGGGGTGGCCCGGACGGTGACTTTCGCGGGGGCCGGCACCGAAGCGCAGCCGGACGACAACAGAAGTCCGGCGACAATTGCGCCGGCGAGGAAGACGCCGAAGAACATCCGGCCGCGGGCAGGGCTCACCCGGCTGGCAGCGTGGGCGGGATGGTCGGAGCAAGGCAGCGCGAGCGGCACGATGGGAATAGCGCCGCGAACGGTGCAGGCTGCCGGGGGCGCTGGCAAAGAAGAAGTGAGCCCCGGTGGCCGATCAGCCGAGGGCCGCCTGGATTTTCTTCGGCAGCTTGGCGCGGACGAGTTCGTAGGAGAGGCGGATGCGTTCGCGGAGCTCGGCCTCGGGCAGAACGGACAGATCCTCGACGCTGACCCAGCCGTGGCGGGCGAGGTAGGGCGCCGGGATGATGCCATCCACCTCCCGGGTGAGGCGTCGGAAATCGGCCGGCGGGCACTTGAACGAGACTTTCTCCGCCGTGTCGCCGTCGAGCGAGACGACGAAGAACATCTTGCCGGCGATCTTGAAGACGAGGTCGTCGCCCCACTGCCGGTTGGCCGTGGCGTGGGGCAGGGAGAGGGCGTGGGATTTCAGGCGTTCGAGGCGCACGGGCTAGGCAAGGTGCGGTTTCACGGCGGCAAGGAGCGCCTCGATTTCGAAGGGCTTCTTGAGAAAGCCCGCCACGCCGAGGGTGGAACTGCGTTGCATGGACTGGCTTTCGCTGTAGCCGCTCATGAGGATCACGGGCAGCCCGGGATGGATTTCCCGCAGCCGCCGGAGGGTCTCCTCTCCGCCCATGCCGGGCATGGTCATGTCGAGCAGGGCGAGGGAAATGGCGCGCGCCGGATCGCGCAGAATCGTGAGAGCCTCTTCGCCGCTGGCCGCGCGGAGCACCGCGGCGCCATGGGTCTCCATGACCATGG
Organism: uncultured Opitutaceae bacterium; assembly: GCA_964601365.1. GTDB lineage: Bacteria > Verrucomicrobiota > Verrucomicrobiia > Opitutales > Opitutaceae > Didemnitutus. The sequence continues at coordinate 19,111 of CAZRNE010000022.1, forward strand.
CCGCGATGTCGCGCACGCCCTCCTCGTCATCGACGATGAGCACGGTGCCACGAAGGCGGACGGCGGCCGAGGGTGCGTTGCTGCTTTCCGTGGGCCGGGTCTGGGCTCCCTCCTTGGCGGGAAGCAGGAGCCGGAAGGTGGAGCCGACACCGGGGGTCGACTCCACGAAGAGCGCGCCGTGATGGCTTTGCACGATGCCAAGGACGGCCGACAAACCGAGGCCGCGGCCCGAGAACTTGGTGGTGAAAAAAGGCTCGAAGATTCGGGCCAGCGTCTCCGGCGGCATGCCGCAGCCGTTGTCCGTGACCTCCAGACCGGCATAGGTGCCGGGTGGCAGTTCGGGGTGGCCGAGGGCGCTGCGCAGCAGGGCAGCGTCTGCCTCGCGGGCGTAGGTCCTGATCCCGATCCGGCCCGGGTTCGTGCCGATGGCGTCCGCGGCGTTGATGACGAGGTTCATCACGATCTGCCGCAGCTGGGTCTCGTCGCCCAGCACGGGCGGCAGGCCCTCGGCAAGATCGAGCTCGAGGCGGGTGTTCTTGCTGATGCTGACCTCGATGAGCGCGGAAGTGTCGCGGACCAGCGCGGAGAGGTCGACGTGGGCGGTCACGATCTGGCCCTTGCCGGCGTAGGCGAGCATCTGCTGGCAGAGGTCGGCGGCGCGGCGGGCGGCATGCTCGATCTGCTCCAGGCTGCGGTCGATGGGGCGGCCGGCGGCGACGTCGTGCCGGGCGAGGGAGGCGTTGCCGAGGACGGCGGTGAGGATGTTGTTGAAATCATGGGCGATGCCGCCGGCCAGCACGCCGAGGCTTTCCAGTTTCTGGGCTGCCAGCAGCCGGCGCTCCATGGCGAGCTTCTCCTGCTCGGCCTGCTTGCGCTCGGTGATGTCGGTCGCGATGCCGCCGATGGCCGAGATGCGACCATGGGCATCGCGGATCGGAAATTTCTGCATCATGGCGGTGCCGGGGTGATCGGGTCCGGCGAGGTAATCCTCGAAGACGATGGCGGCGCCGACCTGCAGCACCTGCGCGTCCGTGTGACGGTATCGCGCGGCTTCCTCCGGCGGAAACAAGTCCGTGTCCGTGCGGCCGACGATCTCGCGCGCGGGACGCTTGCAAAAGGAGGCGAACTTCTGGTTGCAGAGCAGGTAGCGGCCCGAAGTATCCTTCACGAAAATGGAGTTGGGACTATGGTCGAGGAAGGCCTGCAGGCGGGATTCGCTTTCGCGCAGCCGCCGTTCGGTCTCCACCCTCCGCCGGATGTCCTCTTCCAGCAGGCGATGCGCTGCCTCAAGGTCCTGCGTGCGTTCGCGGACCTGCTGTTCGATCACCGTCGAGCGGCGAAGGGCGCCATGGAGGTAAAGTCCCAGCAGCACGGACCCGATCACTCCGCCCAAGGGCACCATCCAGATGGCGGGAGCACGGTTGTGTGCCAGCCATTCGGGAGCGGGCCGGAAGTGCAACTCCCAGTTCCGGCCGCTCAACGGCAGGCTCACCTGTTGATGCAGCGGATCGGCGAGCATTTCGGACAAAGTGGGCTCCCTGCTGATCGTGGCTCGCAGCGGGGAAGAGCGGTAATGCAGGGTGCGTTGGTCGACCGGCCCCGAGGAGTCCAGCACGAGCAGATCGAATCCCTGGGAACCGATCCGTCCGAGCGCCACCTCGATGATTTCCCGCGGCCGGAAAATGCCGACCACGAAGCCGGAAAAGCGCTGCCGCCGCTCCTCGGGGAGAGCGGAAGCGGGCTGCAGGTAGACGGGCAGCTGGAGGATGTATCCCCAGTCGTCCGTCGTGGAGCCGTCCGTGATCAGCGGAACCCGGCCGGAGACGAAAAGACGGTTCTCCCGGATGGCGGCTTCCATCCCCGGCCACAGCGGGCTGGAGGCGAGGTCAAAGCCCAGGGCCGCGCGGATGGGTCCGAACGGGTGGATGTAGAGCACCGGCAGGTGCTCATCCCGTTCGGGCGCGCGGCGCAACCCCGGTCCGTTCCCTCGCACTTTGAACTCGAAGTCCGTGAAACCGGCGGCGCGCATGCTTTGCTCGACCTCCGCGCGCTGCCGGGCCGGCACGTGTTCGGCCCATTCGAGGGCGAGGATGCCCGGGTGCCGGGCCATGAGGTCGGTGGAGATGCCGGTGAATTCCTCCCGGCTGACCGCACTGGAAAAATGATACAGGTTGCGCAAGCTGTGCAGCGCCTCCTCGTGTGCGCGCAGTGACTGATCGATGACACCGCTTACCGTCTGGCTGAGGCGGGCGAATTCGGCGTGCAGTCGCGCGGCATGGGCCGCCTCCAACAGGCGATGGGCGAGGAAAGTGAAGGCAAGGCCGAGGGCGGCGACCAACGACGGTATGATCTGGCGGAAAGGGCGGATCATAGGCCTGGGGCAACGGGCGTGGATACCGTTGCTTTGATGCAGTTTGAGGAACCTTGGCTGTCAGGTCACGCCGATCTTTGCAACCCGCTGATGGCCGGTCCCGCGGTCACAACCGATACGGCAGCGGGAACCGGGCGGTGAGTTCGGTGACACGCTGCTTGGTGGCGGCGAGGGCGGCGGCTTCGCGGTCGGTGCCGGCGGCGCTGAGCACGGCGTCGATGCAGTCGGCGATGAGGTCCATCTCGGCCTCCTTCATGCCGCGGGTGGTCATGGCGGGGGAGCCGAGGCGGATGCCCGAGGCCTGGAAGGGGGAGCGCGTCTCGAAGGGCACGGTGTTCTTGTTGGTCGTGATGTGCGCGCGGTCGAGGGTCTCCTGCGCAACCTTGCCGGTGAGGTTGGGGAACTTGGGCCGCAGATCGACGAGCATGAGGTGGTTGTCGGTGCCGCCGGAGTTGATCTTGTAGCCGCGCGTGATCAGGGCGGCGGCGAGGGCGCGCGCGTTGCGGACGACCTGCTCGCTGTAGGTCTTGAACTCGGGCTTGAGGCACTCGCCGAAGCAGACGGCCTTGGCGGCGATGATGTGCATGAGCGGGCCGCCCTGGCCGCCGGGGAAGACGGCGGAATCAACGACCTTGGCGTGCTGGGCGCGGCAGAGCACGAGGCCGCCGCGCGGGCCGCGCAGGGTCTTGTGCGTGGTGGTGGTGACGAAGTCGGCGTGCGGGACGGGCGAGGGGTGGTGGCCGGATGCGACGAGGCCGGCGATGTGCGCGATGTCGGCGAAGAGCAGCGCCCCGACGGAGCGGGCGATCTCACCCATGCGCGCGAAATCGATGATGCGCGAATAGGCGCTGGCGCCGACCGTGATCATCTTCGGCTTCTCCCGCTGCGCGATGGCGGCCAGCTCGTCGTAGTCGATGAGGCCGTTGTCCTCGCGCACGCCGTATTGGACAAACTGGTAGAGCTTGCCTGAGAAATTGGCGGGGTTGCCGTGGGTGAGGTGGCCGCCGTGGGCGAGGTTCATGCCGAGGATCTTGTCGCCCGGCTGGAGGACGGAGGTGTAGACGGCGAAGTTGGCCTGCGAGCCGGAGTGCGGCTGGACGTTGGCGTGCTCGGCGCCGAAGAGCTGCTTGGCGCGCTCGATGGCGAGCACCTCGACCTTGTCGACCTGCTCGCAGCCGCCATACCAGCGCTTGGCCGGATAACCCTCGGCGTATTTGTTGGTCAGCACCGTCCCCATCGCCTCGAGGACGGCGGGGTAGGTGAAGTTCTCGGATGCGATCAGCTCGATGTGGCCCTGCTGGCGGGCCAGCTCGCCGGCGACGGCGGCGAAGACCTCGGGATCGAGCTGACGAAGGGGGGCGGAGTTGAGGGACATGCGGTGGGCGGGTGAAAAATTCGGGGCTACACGCCAGCCCGGCCGGCGGGATTCCGCAATCCGAAATCAGGCGCAGTCTGTCACTTCGCCGTGATTTTTCGCAGGAACTCCACGATGCCGGGCACGGCCTCGACCATCTCGTCGCGCGCCGCCTCGTAAAGCTTGAGCGGGCCGCCGTAGGGGTCGGGGATTTCCGGGTGCGCCGGCGGGGGCAGGAACTGGCGGAAGAGATAGAGGTGTCCGGGCACGGGTGCGGCGCGCAGCTGCACCATGGCGCGGTGGGACTCGGTCATGCCGAAAACGGCGAGGGCATTGTCCAGCAGTTCCTGCGTGAGCGGACGGGACCGGTGGCCCGAGATGTCGATGCCGACCTTCTTGAGGGCAATGACGGAGTTTTCCGAGACGGGCTCGCCGGCACGCGTGGCCACGCCGGCGGAGACAACCTTCAGGGACTTGAGGGGCTCGGGTTCGGCGGCGAGCGCGTGGGCCAGCAACCCCTCGGCCATGGGGCTGCGGCAGATGTTGGCCGTGCAAAGGATAAGGACGTGGCCGGGCTTGGGCATGCGGATGCGCGGGACTGGACACTAATTCCCCGCAAAGGCAAAGGCGGAGTTGGCGCGCAATATCGCCGCGGGCGCCGTCGTCCTCGCTGAGTTCTGAGAGCGGATGCCAAGCGGGTGGAACCCTGTCTGCGGACGGGTGCAGAGCGCGTCCGGAGGCCGCGCTCCACCTCTACGTCTGATCAGGCCTTGGAGGTTTCGCGAAACTGGCCGAGGGCGCGGTAGCGGGCGTAACGATCGGTCAGGAGCTGCTCCGTGGATTTTCCGGACAGCTCCGCAAGGTGGCGGGCGAAGGCGGCCTTGAGCGAAGCGGCCGCGGCGGCGGGGTCGTTGTGCGCGCCGCCGAGCGGCTCCGGGATGACCTCGTCCACGACGCCGAGCTCGGCCAGAGAGCTGGCGTTGAGCTTGAGGGCGGCGGCGGCCTTGGGCGCGTGGGCGCGGTCTTTCCAGAGGATGGCGGCGCAACCCTCCGGCGAGATGACGGAGTAGTAGGCGTTCTCGAAGATGAGGACGCGGTCGGTGACACCGATGCCGAGCGCGCCGCCCGAGCCGCCTTCGCCGACGATGACGGCGATGGACGGCACCTCCAGCAGGGCCATCTCGCGGAGGTTGACGGCGATGGCCTCGGAGACGTGCCGGGCCTCGGACTCGACGCCGGGGTAGGCGCCGGGGGTGTCGATGAAGCTGAGGACGGGCAGGCCGAATTTTTCCGCGAGTTTCATCAGACGGAGGGCCTTGCGGTAGCCTTCCGGCTGCGGCATGCCGAAGTTGCGCAGGATGTTCTCCTTCGTGTCGCGGCCCTTCTGCTGGGCGATGATCATGACGGCGCGGCCGTCGAAGAAAGCGGTGCCGCCGATGAGGGCCTGGTCATCCTTAAACTGGCGGTCGCCGTGCAGCTCCTGGAAGTCGGTGCAGAGGGCGGCCACGTAGTCGAGGGCGTAGGGGCGCTTCGGGTGGCGGGCGACCTGCACGCGCTGCCAAGGGGAGAGGCTCGAGTAGATCTCGCGGCGGGTCTCCTCGATCTTGGCCTCGATGGCGCCGAGTTCGGCGGACATGTCGATGTTGTTCTCGAGCGACTGCTGGTGCAGGGCCTCGAGCTGTTTTTCCAGCTCGCGCAGCGGCTTCTCAAACTCGAGCAGGTAGGCGGGTCTCTCCATGGGGCGGCGAGGGTAGGTGCCGCGCGCGGGCGCTGTCAACGGGCCTGTCCCAAACCGGCGGGGCTCAGCCGTTAAGGCCCTCTTCCGCGCCGGGCGGCGACTTCAGCTGCTCCTTCCAACTGTGGATCTTGGCCTGCGCGCCGAAGTGCTCGGCGCGGGCCTTGTCGCCCTTCTCCATCCAGACGCGCGAAAGCGTGGTGTTGATGAAGAGATCGTCGGGGCGCAGGGCGTGCGCGCGCTCGGCGGCGGCGAGGGCGTCATCGTAGCGGCGCAAAGAAAAATGGATCTCCGCCAGCGCGTGCCAGGCTTCGAAGGACTGCGGCGCCGCCGCGGTGACGCGCCCGAGCTTGGCCAGCGCGACGTCGTTGTCGCCCATCGTGTAGTCGAAGGTGGCGTCCTCGATGGCGGTCTGGATCTCGGCGGGGGTCACTTCTGGAGCTTGGCCTCGGTGTGGATGGTCACCTCGACCTCGTCGCCGATCGAGCGCTCGGGTTTGCCAATGCCGAAGTCGGCGCGCCGCAACGTGGTGACGGCCTCCCAACCGGAAAGCTTGGCGCCGCGGTTTCCGTCGGCATAGCCGAGATGCTTCACCCGGAGCGTGACTTCGCGGGTCACGCCGCGGAGCGTGAGGTCGCCGGTGACTTCGAAGGTGTCGGGGCCGGTTTGCTTCCAGGCCTTGCTGCGGAAAGTGGCCGTGGGGTGGGAGGCGGTGTCGAAGAAGTCCGGCGTGCGCAGGTGCTGGTCGCGGTCAGCCTGGTTGGTGTTGACGCTGGCGATGTCCACCGTGGCCTCGACGCGGCTGGCCTCGGGTTGTGTCCGGTCGAAGATGATGGTGCCGCTGAATTTCGCGAACCAGCCGGGCACGGGCGCCAGAAAATGCCGGACCTTGAAGGTCAGGGCGGAGTGGTTGGGGTCGATCTGCCAGGTTTCGGGTGCGGCGGTTGCGCGCAGCACGGCGCTGGCAGACAGGAGAAGGGCAAGGATGTGACGAAGACGCATGGGTTGACGCTAGCAATCCGGGGACAAAAAGAAAGGGCGGCCTTTGGGCCGCCCCGGATCAACGGTGAAATCGGGCTCAGGCGCCGGGGGCGCTGCCGACAATGCCGAGCGTGAGTTTCACCACGGGGTTGACCTTGTCCTCGTTCTTGCCGGGTTGGATGCCGAAATCGCCGCGGTTGATGGTGAATTCCCCGCGGATGACGAGCAGGTCGCCCTTGACCTCGGGTTTGTTGATGCGCTTGCCGAAGGCGCCGGCGAGGTGGGTGAGCTTCACGGGCACGCTGATCTCCTTGGTCACGCCCCTGAGCGTGAAGTTGCCCGCGGCGGTGGCGGTGGTCTCGTTGCCGCTGGTCTTCACGTCGGAGAGCTTGGTGACCTCGAAGGTGATCTCCGGATAGGTGGCGACATCGAGCCAGTTCTTGCTGTGCAGATGCTCGGTCATCGTCGCGTTGGAGACAACGAGGGAGCTGGCCGCGACGACGATCTTGCCCGTGGTGGCGCCCGGGTTGGCCGGGTCGAAGGTAACAGTGCCGCTGACCCCGCCGGCGGTGCCGGAGATCGGCTCAAGCAATGAGTCGAGGTGGAACTGGATGGCGTTGACGCCCTTCGGATCCTTGAAGTCGAACGAGATCGGGGCGGCGTGGAGCGCGAGGCTCGTGCCAAGGACGATGAGGGATGTGAGCAGACGATGTTTCATGGATTGGTTGCGGTTTTGGGTTTGTGGAAAAAAAGGGAAAGCGCCGCCAGGGCCACGCCCAGGCCCAAGCCGCCGGCCAAGACCTCGATCCCGGGCACATAGCGGTCCTCATAGGTGATCTGCTCAAGGCCGGTGACCTCATCGATCTGTTTGTGGGGCACACGGTGCTGGCTCCAGCCGCGATGCGCGCCCTTGGCCGCCCAGAACGCGGTCGTGCCGCCGGCGACAAGCAGGCCGGAAACAAGCAGGACTTTGCGGATCGGACGGGAGGTGGCCATGCGCAGAGGCAGAGGAGTAGCCATGTCGCCTCGGTGCGCAAAGAGTTTTTCAACATCAAAGGATCAGCATGGCGTCGCCATAGCTGAAAAACCGGTATTCGCGGGCGATGGCCTCGGCGTAGATATCCTTCAACCAGGCGATGCCGTCGGTCGAGCCGGGCGTCAGAAAGGCGGCCACAAGACAGAGCAGGGTGGAGCGCGGCTGGTGAAAATTGGTGATGAGTGCGTCGACTCCGGCGAATTTTCTGGGCGGGTAGATGTAGATGCCCGCCTCGCCGAGGAAGTCATGTTCGGGCGCGTCGGTATGGCGCGACAGGAAATCCTCGATGCTGCGCACCGCGGTCGTGCCGATGGCGATGCGGCGCCCGTTGGGGGCGAAAAGGACGTGTGCGGTGGAGCAGGGGACTTCGTAGGTTTCGCGATGGATGTCGTGCGATTCGATGTTTTCGGCGGTGATCGGGCGGAAGGTGCCGAGGCCGACGTGCAGGGTTAGGTCGGCGAACTTCACCCCGGTGGCCGCCAACTGCGCCAGCAGTTCGGGCGTGAAGTGCAACCCCGCGGTCGGAGCCGCGGCCGCAACCTGCCGCGCGCGGTCGGCGTAGACGGTCTGATAGCGCTCGCGGTCGAGCGCGCGCTCGGTCTCGGCCTTGTGCCGCTCAATGTAGGGTGGGAGGGGCATGTCGCCGATGCGGTTCGCGACGGCGAGGATGTCGCGGTGCGGTGTGTCGAAACGCACGCGCGCGGTTCCGTCGCCGGTTTTCTCCAGAACCTTCGCCGAGAATTCACCCGGCAGCTCAAAGACGGCGCCGACGGGCAGCTTCTTGCCCGGACGTAGCAGGCACCACCATTCGCTGATGTCCGCCGCCGGCCGCAGGAGCAGGCATTCGACCTCGCCGCCGGTGGGACGGCGGGCGTGCAGGCGCGCGGGGATGACGGCGGCGTTGTTGCGGAAAAGCGTGTCGCCCGCGCGCAGATATTCGCCAAGGTCGCGGAAATGCCGGTGCTCGATGCGGTGTTCGGCCCGGTGCACGACCAGCAGCCGCGACTCATCGCGCCGTTGCGCCGGCACCTGTGCGATGAGGCGCTCGGGCAGGTCGTAGTCGAAGAGTTCGGTGCGGAGCATGGGTCGAAAGGCGGGAATTTCGCGGCTGGAACTGACGGGAAGCCGCTGCCAGCTTGCGGCGATGCCCGACACCGCCAACTGGAAAACGCCGCTCCTCTGGGCGCTCGCCGCCGCGTGCTGCCTGCCGTGGGTCACCCCCCCGCTGGCGTTGTTCGGCGGACTGGTCTTCGCCCTGGTCATTGGCAGCGCCGACCAGAAGCGCGCGTCCAAGGTGCAGAAATACCTCCTGCAGGGCTCGGTCGTCGGCTTGGGCTTCGGCATCCAACTCGGCGCGGTCGTCAAGGCCGGCTCGACGGGCATCGTGGCGACGGCGCTGACCCTGCTGGCGACGTTCGGGCTCGGCTGGTTGCTGGCCCGGGCCTTCGCGGTGGAGAAGACCGCGGGCAACCTGATCACGACGGGCACGGCGATCTGCGGCGGCAGCGCGATCGCCGCGATGGGTCCGGTGCTGGGCGCGCAGCCGCGGGAGATGTCGGTCTCGCTCGGCTGTGTGTTTGTGCTGAACGCCGTCGCTTTGTTCATCTTTCCCGGGCTCGGCCACTGGGCCGGGCTGACGCCCGAACAATTCGGTTGGTGGGCCGCCATCGCGATTCACGACACCAGCTCCGTCGTCGGCGCCGCCGCGAGATTCTCCTCCGATGCGCTCGCGGTGGCCGTGCCGGTCAAGCTGGCGCGCGCCCTGTGGATTCTTCCGATGGTGGCCGTCGCGGCGCTGATTGTGCGCAACAAGGGCGGCAAGACGACGGTCCCGTGGTTCGTGCTGTGGTTTGTGGTCGCGTCGGCGGTGGCATCGTTTGTGCCGGCGGGCGCGGAGGTTTATCCTTGGTTCGTGAAAGCCGCCAAGGCCGGCCTCGCCGCGACGCTCTTCCTGATCGGGGCGAGTCTCTCGAAAGACAATCTCACGTCGGTCGGATGGCGGCCGTTTGCGCTGGGTATCACGTTGTGGGTTGTCGTCAGCGTCGCGTCGTTGTGGGCCGTTCGCCAGATGTGAGATTGCGCCAAGGTTCGAAAACTTAGCGCCAATGAACCAAGCGCTTCCTTTTTACGTCTTCTGTCATAAACCAGAATCTCTGATTGACGATTACACCGGAATTACCCTTTCTCCGCCCCGCAACGCGATGAACCGCTCCCTGATTAGCCTGATTAACCTTCTGGTCCTGGTCATTACCAAGACCCAGAACCCGTTGGTCGGCACAAAGGGAACGAGTTAAGCAACCAGTCAATTCCCCATCACGAAAAGAGCCGCCCAACACCAGGGCGGCTCTTTCGTTTTCCGGCCGCAATGCCCCCGCCCAACTCCAGTCCCGCCCATTCCGCCCCGCGCCGCCTCAGCAGCGCGATCACCGAGGGGCCGTCGCGCGCGCCCGCCCGCGCCATGCTCAAGGCCGTCGGTTTCACCGACGAGGACCTCAAGAAACCCCTCATCGGCATCGCCAACACCTGGACGGAGATCGGCCCCTGCAATTTCCATCTTCGCGAACTCGCCGAGGCGGTGAAGGAGGGCGTGCGTGCCGCCGGCGGCACGCCGATGGAGTTCAACACCGTCTCCATCTCCGACGGCATCACGATGGGCACCGAGGGCATGAAGACCTCGCTCATTTCCCGCGAGGTCATCGCCGACTCCATCGAGCTCGTCGCGCGTGGCAACTACCTCGACGGCCTCGTCTGCCTCTCGGCCTGCGACAAGACCAACCCCGGCGTCATGATGGCCCTCGCGCGCGTCGACGTGCCCGGCCTCGCGCTCTACGGCGGCTCCATCAACCACGGCGCGCACAACGGCCGCGCCCTCACCGTGCAGGACGTGTTCGAGGCCGTCGGCGCCTTCAGCGCGGGCAAGATCGACGCCCAGGAATTCCACTGCATCGAAAACGCCGCGTGCCCCACCGCCGGCGCCTGCGGCGGCCAGTTCACGGCCAACACGATGGCCACCATCATGGAGGCCATCGGTATCTCGCCCGCCGGCCTCAACGGCATCCCCGCCACCGACCCGCGCAAGCGCGACGCCGCGCGGCGCTGCGGCGAACTCGCCGTCGCCCTCGTGCACTCCGGCCTCCGGCCCTCGCGCATCTTCACGCGCCCGGCCTTCGAGAACGCCATCGCGTCAGTCGCCGCCTCCGGCGGTTCCACCAACGCCGTGCTGCACCTCCTCGCGCTCGCCGACGAGGTCGGCGTGCCGCTCACGCTCGAGGATTTCGACCGCCTCAGCGACGCCACGCCCACCATCGCCACGCTCAAGCCCGGCGGGCTCTACACCGCCGTGGAGATGCACGCCGCGGGCGGCATCTCGCTCCTGCTCCGCCGCCTCCTCGAGGGCGGATTTCTCAAGGGCGATTGCCCCACCGTCACCGGCCGCACGCTCGCCGCCGAGGTCGGCACCGCGCCCGAGACGCCCGGCCAGCAGGTCATCCGCCCGACGGCGAAGCCGTTCAAGCCGCACGGCGGCCTCGTCATCCTCCGCGGCAACCTCGCCGAGGAAGGCTGCGTGCTCAAGGTCGCCGGCAGCAATGCCCAGCGGCACCGCGGCCCCGCCCGCGTGTTCAACTGCGAGGAGGACGCCATGGCCGCCGTCACCGCGCAGAGGATCAAGGCCGGCGACGTCGTCGTCATCCGCTACGAGGGCCCCAAGGGCGGCCCCGGCATGCGCGAGATGCTCGGCGTCACCGCCGCGCTCGCCGGCGCGGGGCTCGCCGACTCGGTGGCCTTGCTCACCGACGGCCGATTCTCCGGCGCCACCCGCGGCATGTCCATCGGCCACGTCGCGCCCGAGGCCGCGGTCGGCGGCGCCATCGCGCTCGTCGAGGAGGGCGACGACATCGAGATCGACGTGCCGGCGCGCCGCCTCGCGCTCCACGTGTCGGTCTACGAGCTCAGTGCGCGCCAGGCCGCGTGGTCGCCGCCGCGCCCGCGCTACACGCGCGGCGTCATGGCGAAATATGCCGCCAGCGTCGGCTCGGCCGCGCAGGGCGCCGTGACTTCACCCGTTTCCAACCACCCCCAACTCGTGAGGGAATCCACATGAAACTGACCGGCGCAGAAATCGTCTGGGAATGCCTCGTCCGCGAGGGCGTCGACGTCGTCTTCGGCTATCCGGGCGGCGCGATCCTGCCCACCTACGACGCGCTCACCCGCTACCCGCAGATCCACCACGTGCTCGTGCGCCATGAGCAGGGCGCGACGCACATGGCCGACGGCTACGCCCGCGCCAGCGGCAGGGTCGGAGTCGCCATCGCCACCTCCGGCCCCGGCGCGACCAACATGGTCACCGGCATCGCCACGGCGATGATGGACTCGTCGCCCATCGTCTGCATCACCGGGCAGGTCGGCTCGAAGGCGCTCGGCACCGACGCCTTCCAGGAGACCGACGTGACCGGCGTCACGCTCCCGATCACGAAGCACAACTACCTCGTCACGCGCGCGCAGGATGTCGCGCCGACCCTCCGCGAGGCCTTTCTCGTCGCGAAGAGCGGCCGGCCCGGTCCCGTCCTCGTCGACATCACCAAGGACGCGCAGCAGCTCACGGCGGAGTTCGACTGGGAGGCCGCCGTGCCCCGCCGCGTGGTCGACCGCACCCCGCCGCCCGTTCCCGCCACGTCGCTGGAGCGCGCGCTCGAATTGATCAACGGGGCCAAGCGCCCCGTCATCCTCGCCGGCCAGGGCGTGGTCCGGGCCGGCGCCACGGCGCAGGTGCTCGAGTTCGCCGAGAAGGCCGGCGTGCCGATCGCGGTCACCCTGCTCGGCATCGGCGGCGTGCCCGCCTCGCACCCGCTCAACCTCGGCATGATGGGCATGCATGGCGAGGCCTGGGTCAACCAGGCCATCCAGCAGGCCGACCTCCTCCTCGCCTTCGGCATGCGCTTCGACGATCGCGTGACCGGCAACCTCAAGACCTATGCGCCCAACGCGCGGAAGATCCACGTCGAGATCGACCCGGCCGAGGTGAACAAGAACGTCCATGTCGACGTCGCCCTCGTGGGCGATCTCCGCGCGGTGCTCGGCCAGTTGCTCCCGCACGTGCAGGTCAACCCGCGCGCCGAGTGGCGCGAGACGGTCGCGGGCTTGCGCGGCGATTCCGCCGTGCGCGACATCCAGTCGCTCCCCGACAGCGGCCATCTCTACGCCGCCCACGTCATCAACGACCTCTGGCGCGCCACGAAGGACCGCGACACCATCGTCGTCACCGACGTCGGCCAGCACCAGATGTGGGAGGCGCAGTATTACCACCACGAGAAACCCCGCTCGCTCATCACCTCCGGCGGCCTCGGCACGATGGGCTTCGCCCTGCCCGCCGCCATCGGCGCCAAGTTCGCCTGCCCGGAGAAGGAGGTCTGGGTCGTCGTCGGCGACGGCGGTTTCCAGATGACCATGCCCGAACTCGCCACCGCCGCGCAGGAGCAGGTGAAGGTCAACGTCGCCATCATCAACAATGCCTTCCTCGGCATGGTGCGCCAGTGGCAGGAGTTTTTCTACGACAAGCGCTACGCCGCCACGCCGCTCCTCGGGCCCGACTTCGTGAAGCTCGCCGAGGCCTTCGGCCTCAAGGGCGTGCGCGTCACGAAGCGCCCCGAGGTCGTCACCGCCGTGCAGGATGCCCGTGCGCACGGCGGCACCGTCGTGGTCGATTTCCGCGTCGAGCAGGAGGACTCGGTGTTCCCGATGGTGCCCGCCGGCGCCGCGCTCGACGCCATGATCCGCCGCCCGAAGCAGGACGTGCTCGCCGAGACCGGCGCCGACCGCGAGTGGCAGATGCCCAAGACCGCGCCCCACCCGAAACTCGCCCGCGCCGCCCAGCCGGCGCCGGCCCTCACCTGATCCCCCCATGCGCCGCCACATCTTCGTCGCCCAGTTGGAAGACCAGCCCGGTGTCCTCAACCGGGTCGTGTCCCTCTTCCGCCGCCGCAACTTCAACATCGACTCGCTCACGGTCGGCCGCGCCGAGCGCCCCGGCGTCTCGCGCGTCACCATCATCTTCCAGGCCACCGACGCCGTCGCCCGCATCGTCGAGGCCAACCTCTACAAGCTCGTCAACGTCCTCCACGTCGAGGACCTCACGCACCGCTCGCACCTCACGCGCGACCTCGCCCTCATCAAGGTCGCCGTCGACCGCCAGTCGCGCTCCGAGATCCTGCACCTCGCCGAGGTCTTCCGCGCCCGTGTGGTCGATGTCGGCGACGAGGCCCTCATCATCGAGGTCACCGGCTCCGAGGAGAAGATCAACAAGGCCTGCGACGTCCTCCGTCCCTACGGCGTGCTCGAACTCGTGCGCACGGGCTTCGTCGCCATGGGCCGCGGCGGCCCCGGCGCCGCGCCGCCCGCCGCCGACCCCGCGCCCCGCGCCCGCGAGACCGACCACGCCGCCGCCGGCCTAGCCATGTCCGTCTGAAAACCAACTCCCGCCACCTGTCATCCTGAACGCAGTGAAGGATCCAAGACTCACGCCAATTTCTCCCATGACGATGGATTCTTCGCTCCGCTCAGAATGACACGCCAACCAGCCCACTCTGCCCCCACACCTTTCTCTCTCAATCCCTCACTCCTCTCACCCATGGCCAAAATCTACTACGACAAGCACGCCGACCTCGGCCTCATCCGCCGCACCAAGGTCGCCATCATCGGCTACGGCTCCCAGGGCCACGCCCACGCGCTCAACCTGCGCGACAGCGGTGTCCGGGTCCGCGTCGGCCTCGCCGCCGGCTCCAAGTCCCGCGCCAAGGCCCGGAAGGCCGGCCTCCGGGTCGACACCGTCGAGGCCGCCGCCCGGTGGGCCGACGCCGTCATGCTGCTCGTGCCCGACCATGTGCAGGCCCGCGTCTACCGCGAGTCCGTCGCGCCATACCTCACCGCCGGCAAGGCGCTGTTCTTCGCCCACGGTTTCAACATCCGTTTCGGCGCCATCACGCCGCCGAAGGACGTCGACGTCGTCATGGTCGCGCCCAAGGGCCCCGGCCACCGCGTGCGCGAGGTCTTCGTCGAGGGTGGCGGCGTGCCCGGCCTCGTCGCCGTGCATCAGGACGCCACCGGCCGGGCCAAGAAGGTCGCGCTCGCCTACGCGCGCGGCATCGGCTGCACGCGCGCCGGCCTGCTCGAGACCACGTTCACCGAGGAGACCGAGACCGACTTGTTCGGCGAGCAGGCCGTGCTCTGCGGCGGCTGCTCCGAGTTGGTGAAGGCCGGTTTCAAGACCCTCGTCGACGCCGGTTACCAGCCGGAGATCGCCTACTTCGAGTGCCTCCACGAGCTGAAGCTGATCGTCGACCTCATGTATCGCGGCGGCCTCAACTACATGCGCTACTCCGTCTCCGACACCGCCGAGTGGGGCGACTACGTGAGCGGCCCGCGCGTCGTCACCAGGAGGACGCAGCGGGAGATGAAGCGCATCCTCGCCGACATCCGCTCCGGCAAGTTCGCCCGCGGATGGATCCGCGAGAACAACGCCGGCGGCCGCCGCCGCTTCCAGGCCTACCGCCGCAGGGAGCGCAGCCAGAAGCTCGAGCGCGTCGGCGCCAAGCTCCGCCAGATGATGCCGTTCCTCCAACCCGTCACCATCCGCCCCGGCGACTGACCCTTCGTGTTGCTGGGTGTGGCGGATGCGGCCCCCGCGACCGCATCCGCTTCCCCGGCGAAACTCCAACCCTGAAAAGCCAACCACCATGACCCAGAATCCCACCAATCCTCCACCCGGCGACCAGCACCGCGTCGTCGATCTCTTCTCTCCCGGCTTCGACTTCGAACGCCCGTTGAGCCAGTCGACGGCGCACACGCAGCCCGCCGACCGGCGCCCCGACTCCTTCGTCTTCGCCAACCCGCTTTTTGCCCCGTCGCCGCGCCCCGACGCCGAGCGCCGCTGAGCCAGCGACCAATCTCCCCATGTCCTCAAACTACGTCCGCATCTTCGACACCAGTCTTCGCGACGGCGAGCAGGCGCCCGGCGCTTCCATGGCTTCGGCCGAGAAGCTCGAGCTGGCCCGCTGCCTGGCGCGGCTGGGGGTGGACGTGATCGAGGCGGGGTTCCCCGCGGCGTCGCCCGACGACTTCGCCGCCGTGCAGGCCATCGCCGCCGAGGTGGGCGTGCGCCCGGTCGAGGGCCGCCCGCAGTCCGAGCCGCCCGTCATCTGCGGCCTCGCGCGCTGCACGCGCGGCGACATCGAGACCGCCGCCCGCGCCGTGGCCGGGGCGAAGCGCCCGCGCATCCACACCTTCCTCGCCACCTCCGACATCCATCTCCGATACAAGCTCCGGCTCTCGCGTCCCGAGGTGGTCGCCCGTGTCCGCGAGATGGTCGGCTACGCCCGCAGCCTCTGCGCCGACGTGGAGTATTCGCCCGAGGACGCCGGCCGCAGCGACCCGCAGTTCCTCCACGAGGTGCTCGCCGCCGCGATCGAGGCGGGTGCCACCACGCTCAACATTCCCGACACCGTCGGCTACACCATGCCCGACGAATACGGCGCGCTCATCGCCGGCATCATCGCGCACACGCCCGGCGCCAAGAACGTCGTCATCTCCACGCATTGCCACGACGACCTCGGGCTCGCTGTCGCCAACACCCTCGCCGGACTCCGTGCCGGCGCGCGCCAGGCCGAGGTCACGCTCAACGGCATCGGCGAGCGCGCGGGCAATGCCTCCTTGGAGGAGCTGGTCATGGCGCTCCGCACGCGCCGCGACACCTGCGGTCTTGAGACCGGCATCGACGCCACGCAGCTCTGCCGCGCCAGCCGCCTCGTGTCGCGTTGCACCGGCTATCCCGTGCCGCCCAACAAGGCCGTCGTCGGTGCCAACGCCTTCGCCCACGAGTCCGGCATCCACCAGGACGGCATGATCAAGCACGAGCAGACCTACGAGATCATGCGCCCGCAGGATGTCGGCGCCAACCAGACCCAGCTCATCCTCGGCAAGCACTCCGGCCGCGCCGCCATCTCCAAGCGCCTCGCCGAGCTCGGTTACCCTCTGGAGGGCGAGGCCCTGCAGCGCGCGTTCGAGCAGTTCAAAAAACTCGCCGACCGCAAGAAGGCCGTGCACGACGCCGACCTCATCGCGCTCGCCAGCGACGAGCGCGCCCCGGCGCCGGAGTTGTGGGCGCTCGACAGCCTCCAGGTCGCCTGCGGCACCGCCGGCATGCCCACCGCCACCGTCCGCTTGCGCGGGCCCGACGGCGAGGAGCGCGTGCAGGCCGCGGTCGGCAGCGGTCCGGTCGACGCCGCCTACAAGGCCATCGACGCCATCGTGCAGGCGCCGGTCGAATTGCTCGAATTCAACGTCAGTGCCGTCACCGAGGGGATCGACGCGCTCGGCGAGGTATCCGTGCGCGTGCGCGAGCACGATTCCGACCACCGCCCGACCCACGGCCACGGCGCCGACACCGACATCATCGTCGCAAGCGCCAAGGCCTACCTTTCCGCCCTCAACCGCGTGCTGGCCCGCCAGCCCGTTCCCGCCGCGCCGGTCCCGCAGCCCGTCGCCGCCAAGTGATTTCCATGGACCGGTCTCCCCGCACCCTTTTCGAAAAAATCTGGAACACCCATGTGGTCGCCCAGGAGCCCGGCGCGCCCGCCGTGCTCTACATCGACCTGCACCTCGTCCACGAGGTCACGTCGCCGCAGGCCTTCGCCGTGCTCAAGGAGCGCGGCCTCAAGGTCCGCCGGCCCGACCGCACCGTCGCCACGATGGACCATTCCATCCCGACGCGCGGCGGCTACGAGGCCGCCGACGAGCTCGGCCGCCTCCAGCTCCGCCTGCTTGAGACCAACGCCGCCGAGCACGGCGTCCGGCTCTACGGACTCAACTCCGTCCAGCGGGGCATCGTCCACGTCATCGGACCCGAGCAGGGCTTCACGCAGCCGGGCATGACGATCGTCTGCGGCGACAGCCACACGTCCACGCACGGCGCGTTCGGCGCGCTCGGTTTCGGCATCGGCACGAGCGAGGTCGGCCACGTGCTCGCCACGCAATGCCTGCTCCAGCGCAAACCCAGGACCTGCGAAGTCCGCTTCGAGGGCCGCCTCGGCGCCGGCGTGACCGCGAAGGACATGATCCTCGCACTCCTCTCCAAGATCGGCGTCGGCGGCGGCACCGGCTATGTCTTTGAATACACCGGCGAGGCCATCCGCGCGCTCGACATGGAGGGCCGCATGACGGTCTGCAACATGTCCATCGAGGGCGGCGCGCGCGCCGGCATGGTCGCGCCCGACGACAAGACCTTTGCCTACCTCGCCGGCCGCGAGTTCGCGCCCAAGGGCGCCGCGTGGGACCAGGCCGTCGCCCGCTGGCGTTCTCTGCCGACCGATGCCGGCGCCACCTACGACCGCACCGTCACCGTCGATTGCGCGAGGCTCGAACCGATGGTCACGTGGGGCACCAATCCCGGCCAGGGCGTCGGCGTCACCCAGCCCTTGCCCGACCCGCGCAACGTCGCCGACGCCGCGGAGCGCGCTGGCCTCGAGAAGGCGCTGGCCTACATGAAGGTCGAGGCCGGCCGGCCGCTCCTCGGCAAGAAGGTCGACGTGGTCTTCCTCGGCTCGTGCACCAACTCCCGCCTCGGTGACCTCCGGGCCGCCGCCGACCTCCTGCGCGGCCGCAGGGTCGCCCCCGGCGTGCGCATGCTGGTCGTGCCCGGCTCGCAGTCGGTCAAGAATGCCGCCGAGGCCGAGGGACTCGACCGGGTCTTCAAGGACGCGGGCGCCGACTGGCGCGAGGCCGGTTGCTCGATGTGCATCGCCATGAACGGTGACCAGCTTGCGCCCGGCGAACTCGCCGTCTCCACCTCGAACCGCAACTTCGAGGGCCGGCAGGGCAAGGGCGGGCGCACCGTGCTCGCCTCGCCGCTCACCGCCGTCGCCGCCGCCGTCACCGGTCGCGTCACCGACCCGCGCACACTCACGCCGGACCGGCCGGTCGCCTTGACGGGGAAGGGGGTGGCCGCATGAGCGCCCCGCGTTTCACCACCCTCACGTCGCGCGCCGTCGTGCTGCCCAACACCGACGTCGACACCGACCAGATCATCCCGGCCCGTTTTTTGAAGATCACCGACAAGCTCGGGCTCGGGGAAAAGCTTTTCCATGACTGGCGCTACCTCGACGACGGCACACCCAACCCCGCCTTCGTGCTCAACCGGCCGGAGTCGCGGGGCGCGCAGATTCTCGTCGCCGGCCACAACTTCGGCTGCGGCTCCTCCCGCGAGCACGCGCCGTGGGCGCTCGTCGGCTGGGGCCTGCGCGCCGTCGTCTCGACGATGTTCGCCGACATCTTCCGCGGCAACTCGCTCAAGAACGGCCTCGTGCCCGTTACGGTCGGGCCCGCCGTCCACGCCGAGTTGCTCGCCGCGTTGAAGGCGGACCCGTCTTTGCCCGTCACCGTCGATCTCGCCGCCGAGCAGCCCGCCCTGAGCTGGCCCGGCGGCGCGCCCGTCGCGTTCCCGGTGGACCCGTTCTCCCGCACCTGCCTCCTGCAGGGCGTGGACGAGCTGGGCTACCTCCAGTCCTTCCTCCCGAAGGTCCGCGCCTATGAAGAAGCCCTCGCCTGAGTTCACGCCCGACGTCGAGGTCTTCGACACCACGCTGCGCGACGGCGCGCAGCGCGAGGGCATCTCGTATTCCGTGGAAGACAAGCTCCGTATCGCCCGCAAGCTCGACGAACTCGGCGTCACCTTCATCGAGGGAGGCTGGCCGGGCTCGAATCCCAAGGACGCGGCCTTCTTCGAGGCTGTCCTCCGCCACCCCTGGTCGGGCGCCCAGATCGTGGCCTTCGGCGCCACGCGCCGCGCCGGCCTCAAGCCCGGCGACGACCCGAGCCTCCGCGCGCTGGTCGATGCGGGGACGGAGGTCTGCTCCATCTTCGGCAAGTCCTCGCTTTTCCAGGTGAAGGAGGTCCTGCGGGTCAGTCCGGCCGAGAACCTCCGCATGATCGAGGAGACGGTCGCCTGGCTGCGGGCCGAGGGCCGCCGCGTCATCTACGACGCGGAGCATTTCTTCGACGGCTACCGCGAGGATGCCGCCTACGCGCTCGACACACTGCGTGCCGCCGCGCGGGGCGGGGCGGAGACGCTCGTGCTGTGCGACACCAACGGCGGGTCGCTGCCGTGGCAGGTCGAGGTCGCGGTGCGCGCCGCGGGCGACATCGCCGGCGCGGCCGTCCGCATCGGCATCCACACGCACGAAGACGCCGGCTGCGGCGTGGCCAACACCCTCGCCGCCGTGCGCGCGGGTGCGCGCCACGTGCAGGGCACGATCAACGGCTACGGGGAGCGCTGCGGCAACGCCAACCTCTGCGTCGCCCTGCCGGGCATCGAGCTGAAGCTCGGCCTGCGCGCGCTGCCGCCGGGCGCGCTGCCCCGCCTGCGCGAGACCGCGCACTTCGTCGCCGAGGTGGCCAACCTCGCGCTCGACGAGCACACCGCCTACGTCGGCCGCAGCGCCTTCGCGCACAAGGCCGGCGTGCATGCCGCCGCCCAGCAGCGCCATCCCGACGCCTACCAGCACGTCGATCCCGCGCTCGTGGGCAACGAGGCGCGCGTCGTCGTGAGTGAACTTTCCGGCCGCGCCAACGTCGTGGCCAAGGCCGGCGAACTCGGCCTGTCCGACCTAGACGCCGCCACCGGCGCCAAGGTCGTGGCCAGCGTGAAGGAGCTCGAGGCGCAGGGTTTCTCGTTCGAGGCCGCAGAGGCCAGCGTCGCCCTGCTCGTGCGCCGGCAGGCACCCGGCTACGCCGCGCCCTTCCGCCTGCTCGACTACCGCGTGATGGTGGCCCGTCACGGGGAACGCAGGCTGGCCGAGGCCACGATCAAGCTGCTCGCCGGCGAACACGAGGTGCACACCGCGGCCGAGGGCGACGGCCCCGTGCATGCCTTCGACCGCGCCCTGCGCAAGGCCCTCGCGCCGCATTTCCCGGCCCTGGCCGGCGTGCGGCTGGCCGACTACAAGGTCCGCATCCTCAACAGCGCGGACGGCACCGCCGCCACCACGCGCGTCCTCATCGATTGGAGCGACGGTGCTCGCGGCTGGAGCACGGTCGGAGCCGGCGCCAATATCCTCGACGCCACCTGGCTCGCGCTCGCCGACGGTTACGAATTCGCCGTCAGTCTCGCCGCCCCGGCGGCCCTCGTGGAGGCCTCGGCATGAAATCACTAATACAATTGCTCCCGGGCGACGGCATCGGCCCCGAGGTGGTCGACGTGGCACGGCAGGTGCTCGATACGGTGGCCTCCTGTTTTGAGCACGATTTCACATTTTCGACCCACCTCATCGGTGGCTGCGCCATCGACCGGCACGGCACGGCCTTGCCCGACGAGACACTCGCCGCCGCGCGGCAGGCCGACGCCATCCTGCTCGGCGCCGTGGGCGGTCCGAAGTGGGACGACCCCGCGGCCAAGGTCCGTCCCGAGCAGGGCCTGCTCGGCATCCGCAAGCAACTCGGCCTCTACGCCAATCTGCGTCCCGTCCGCCCTTACCCGTCGCTGGTCCGGCTCTCGCCGCTCAAGCCCGAGCGCGTCGCCGGGGTGGACTTTCTCGTCGTGCGTGAACTCACCGGCGGACTCTATTTCGGGCCCAAAGGCCGCAGGCCGGCCGCGTCAGGCGGTGAAGAAGCCTTTGACACGCTCGTCTATTCCGAGGCGGAGATCCGCCGCGTCGTGCGCCTCGCGTTCGAGTTGGCTCGGGGTCGCCGCAAGCTCGTCACGTCGGTCGACAAGGCCAACGTGCTCGAGTCCTCGCGGCTCTGGCGGCAGGTCGCCACGGCCGTCGCGCGCGATTTTCCCGACGTGCGGCTGGAACACCAGCTGGTCGATTCCTGCGCCATGAGACTCGTCACCCATGCGCCCGGCTTCGATGTCGTCGTGACCGAGAACATGTTCGGCGACATCCTGACCGACGAGGCCGCCGTGCTCGCCGGATCGCTCGGGCTGCTGCCCAGCGCGTCGCTGGGCGAGGGGAGGAAGGGCCTCTACGAGCCGATCCACGGCTCCGCGCCCGACATCGCCAGCAAGGGCATCGCCAATCCCACCGGGACGATCCTCTCCGCCGCTCTGTTGTTGCGGCACTCGCTCGGCCTTGAGCGCGAGGCGACCGCGGTCGAGCGCGCCGTGGCCGCGACGCTGGAATCCGGCCTCGGCACCGCCGACCTCGGCGAACCCGCTCCGGTCAGCACCGAGCGATTCGGTGCGGCCGTGCGCGAGCGCCTGGAGCATGAGTTTTCCTCCGTCACTTCAACCCACGTTTCACCATGAGCCTGACCCTCGAAGCCCCCATCCTGGAGAGCCACGCGTTGAAGGGTTCGCTGCGCATCAACGCCGCCAACCCGAACCACCACCTGTGGAATAACAACGGCATCTGGTATGTGCACTACACGGTGCACCCCACGCCCTACACCAAGTCCCGCGTCCGCGAGTCCCTTAAGACCAAGAACCTCGAGGAAGCCCGCCGCCGCCGCGACGACATTCTCAGCCGTCTGGATCTGAGCTTTGCTTAAGGCAGGGGGACGCGACTCCTTGTCGTTACCCCTATTCGGGCGAGGCAGGTTGGTTACTGGAAACTATCCGACAACTGGGTTTCTGTTGTAGGCAGCGTTTGCGCGCGCTCTTTGCTCTCAGAGGCGCGACCAAGCTCGCTGCCTACCGCATCGCAAGAGGGTTTCCGGATAGCTTCTAGTAGAACTTTTGAGGCTATTTCTCGTAGCCTTTGGGATACGCCTTGTGCCAGCGCCAGGCGGTTTCGACGATTGGTTCGATGGAGCGGAACTTCGGCTGCCAGGACAGTTCGCGCATGGCCTTTGAGGCGTCGGCGTAGAGCGAGGGCGGGTCGCCGGCGCGGCGCGGCGCGTAGTGAGCGGGAACCTTGCAGCCAGTGACCCTCTCGACGGCGACGATCACCTCGCGCACCGAGGTGGGAGTGCCGGTGCCGAGGTTGTAGAAAAGCTGAGTGCCAGGCGCGACGAGTCGGTCGAAGACGGCGATGTGCGCTCGGCTGAGGTCGTCGACATGCACGTAGTCGCGCAGGCAGGTGCCGTCCGGGGTGGGGTAGTCGGTGCCGAAGATCTGCAGGGGCGGCCGCAAGCCCTGCGCGGCGCCGATGGCCAGGGGGATGAGGTGGGTCTCGGGGTCATGGTCCTCGCCGATGGAGCCGTCCTCGGCGGCGCCGGCGGCGTTGAAATAGCGGAAGGCGGCGAAGCTGAGGCCGTCGGACCGGGCGAGGGCCTTGAGCAGGTTTTCGACGTCGAGCTTGGTCTGGCCGTAGGGATTGATGGGCTGCTGGGGCAGGTCCTCCGTCATCGGCAGCCGCGTGGGCACGCCGTAGGTCGCGCAGGTCGAGGAAAAGACGAAGCGCTTCACGCCGTGGCGGAGCATGGCCTCGAGGAGGTTGAGCGTGGCGGCGACGTTGTTCTGGTAATACTTCAGCGGGGTCGTGACGGATTCGCCGACGTAGCAGAAGGCGGCGAAGTGCATGACGACGTCGATGCGATGGGCGGCAAAGACGAGATCCATGGCGGCGGTGTCGCCGATGTTGGCCTCGAGCAGCGGCACCCCGGCGGGCAGGGCGGCGCGGTGGCCGTAGGAGAAATTGTCGAGCACCACGGGCGCATGGCCGGCGGCCAGGAGCTGGCGGACGCAGTGGCTGCCGATGTAGCCGGCGCCGCCGGCGACGAGGACGTTCATGGGGAGACTGTTATTGCTTTTGGGAAACCCGTGGCTAGGCAAATCTGCTCTTTTCACCGCACGCATGAGCCTCACGCAAAGCCGCATCGTCATCACCGGGGTGGGATTGACCGCTCCGAACGGCAACAACCTGGCCGAATTCCGTCAGAGCCTGCTGAAGGGGGTGTCGGGCATCTCGACGATGGAGGTCCGCTACATGGGCCAGTGGCCGGCGGGCATCTGCCGCTACGATCCGCTGCGTTACCAGAAGAAGAAGGATGTGCGCATCGGCACCCGCGCGGGCAGCATCAGCATCTATTGCGCCCGCGAGGCGGTGGCCGACAGCGGCATCAACCTCGAGCAGCGCGACAAATCCCGGATCGGCGTCTATCTCGGCATCACCGAGCACGGCAACGTCGAGACGGAGAACGAGGTCTACAGCATCTCGCAGTTCAAATACGACACGAAGTTCTGGACGCATCACCACAACCCGCGGACCGTGGCCAACAGCCCGGCGGGCGAGGTCTCGCTCAACCTCGGCACGACGGGCCCGGCCTACACCATCGGGGCCGCCTGCGCGGCCGGCAACATGGGCCTGATCCACGCGGCGCAGATGCTGCGCCTCGGCGAGGTGGACCTCGCCATCGCCGGCGGGGTGAGCGAGAGCATCCACACCTTCGGCATCTTCGCCGGGTTCAAGAGCCAGAACGCCCTCGCGGTGCACGCCGATCCGACCAAGGCCAGTCGGCCCTTTGACAAAGGCCGCAACGGCATCGTCATCTCCGAGGGCGGATGCATCTACACGCTCGAGCGGCTGGAGGATGCGCAGGCCCGCGGGGCGAAGATCTACGCGGAGATCGCCGGATATTGCGTGAACTCCGACGCGACCGACTACGTGCTGCCCAATCCGGAGCGCCAGGCCGAGTGCGTGCAGAAGGCGCTGAAGAACGCCGGCATGACCGTCGAGGACATCGACATCGTCAACACCCACGCCACCTCGACCCCGCAGGGCGACATCCAGGAGTGCCAGGCCATCGCCGCGGTCTTCAAGGGGCGCAGCACGCCGCCGGCCATCAACAATACCAAGAGCTTCATCGGCCACGCGATGGGGGCCGCGGGTGCGCTCGAGCTGGCCGGCAACCTGCCCAGCTTCGACGACCTCGTCGTGCATCCCACGATCAATGTGGATGAGCTTGACCCGCAGTGCGATATCCCGGGTCTGGTTCTGAACCAACCGCGGTCCGTTAAACGGGTTGACGCCATCCTAAATAACTCCTTCGGTATGCTCGGAATCAACTCCACCCTGATCGTGAAGCGATTCCGCGCCTAACACCCACCCACATCCGCCCGACATGACCAAAGACGAGTGCAAGAAACTGGTGCTCGACATCATTGCCGACATCGCCCCCGACGAGGATCTCAGCAACGTGAAGCCGGAGATCCGCCTTCGCGATCAGCTCCAACTGGACTCGATGGACTTCCTCGACATCGTCATGGAGCTGCGCAAGCGCTACGGCATCGAGGTGCCCGAGGCCGACTACATGAAGCTGGCCTCGCTCGAGAGCTGCGCCGAATACCTGACGCCCAAGTTCATCGCCGCCGGCGCCAAGGCCTGAGAAAAGGAAGGACATCGTAGGGCGGGGTCACAGACCCCGCCTTTTTCTTTGGACAATTTTGTGGCGGCCTACGCCGGCCGCACCCTAGAACCACGGCGCAGCCATGAAGGATTCGCATTACGACGCGGTGATCATCGGGGCCGGCATGTCCGGCCTGGCAGCGGGGATCCGCCTGGCGCACTTCGGCCGGAAGGTCTGCATCGTCGAGCGGCACAACGCCCCCGGCGGCCTGAACAGCTTCTACAGCATCGCCGGCCGCAGGTTCGACGTCGGCCTGCACGCGATGACGAACTACGTGCCGCCAGGGGTGAAGGGCACGCCCCTCGGCAAGCTCCTGCGGCAGCTGCGCATCGACCGGGAGGAGTTCGCGCTCTGCCCGCAGAAGCGCTCGCGCATCGCCTTCCCGGATTGTGAGCTGAAGTTCACCAACGACTTCGCCGTGCTGGATGCCGAGGTGCGCGGGAAGTTCCCCAAGGAGGCCGCGGGCTGGGAGCGGCTGGTGCGGCTGGTGCGCACCTTCGACGACGTGGCGCTCGATGCCCGGCCGATGTCGGCCCGGGCCGTCGTGGCGGAGCACATCGCCGACCCGCTGCTCACCGACATGATCTTCTGTCCCGTGATGTATTACGGCAGCGCGCAGGAGCGCGACATGGACTTCGCGCAGTTCGTCATCATGTTCAAGGCGCTTTACCTCGAGGGCTTCGCCCGGCCGCTCGACGGGGTCCGCGTCATCATCCGGGTGTTACTGGAGAAGTTCCGGCAGGCGGGAGGCGAGAAGCGCATGAAATGCGGTGTCAGCCGCATCATCGAGGAGCAGGGGAGGGCGGCGCGCCTGATTCTGGATGACGGGTCGGAGCTGACCGCCGATCATGTGATTTCTTCCATCGGCTATCCCGAGACGATGCAGCTCTGCGGTCCGGCGCATGAGACCGAAGCCGAAGGCAACACCGGGGCATTGTCCTTCGTGGAGACGATCTCGGTTTTCCGGGAAGCCCCGGCGGCGTGGGGGTGGGGTGAGGACACCATCGTCTTTTTCAACGACTCCGCGCGCTTCGACTACGCGCGGGCCCAGGAGCAAGTGGACACACGCAGCGGAGTCATCTGCTTCCCCAACAATTTCGACTACGGGACCGGGAGCCTGCCGGAAGGGCTGTTCCGGGTGACCTGCCTCGCCAACTACGGCCTCTGGGCCGGGCTGCCCGAGGAGCGCTACCAAGCCGACAAGAAGCGCTGGTTCGACGCGATCCAGCGCAGCGCGCGACGTTTCCTGCCGCCGGTGGCCGACGATGTGCTGACCCGGCGGCTCGTGACGACCGACATGTTCACGCCGCGGACCGTGCGCAAGTTCACCGGGCACCTGCAGGGCGCCATCTACGGCGCGCCGCGCAAGGTGCGGGACGGCCGCACCCACCTGGAGAACCTTTACCTCTGCGGCACCGACCAGGGTTTCCTCGGCATCGTGGGCGCGATGCTCAGCGGCATCTCCATGGCCAACTACCACGTGCTCAAGGGCGGGGTGCGCTGAGCCGCCGCCAACTTCCCGGTTGCTCTGGCTCGGGGCGCGTCCTTACTTCGGACGCTTTCATGGCATACGACTGGCTCAAAGGCATTTCCGACCACTACGACGTCGTGGTGATCGGCAGCGGCTTGGGCGGATTGACCGGGGCCAACGTGCTCGCCAAGTGCGGCCACCGCGTGCTGCTGCTCGAGCATCATTACCAGCTCGGCGGGCTGGCCACGTGGTTCACCCGCAAGGGCGGGCATATCTTCGACATCTCGCTGCACGGCTTCCCGCACGGCATGGTCAAATCCTGCCGCAAATACTGGAGCCAGGAGATCGCCGACTCGATCGTGCAGCTGAAGGGCGTGCGGTTCATCAACCCGCAGTTCCGGATCGACACGACCTTCGACAAGGAGGATTTCACGCGCCTGCTCACCGAGAAGTTCGGCGTGCCCGCGGCCACGGTGGAGCGGTTCTTCACCGACCTGCGGGCGATGAATTTCTACGACAACAACCCCGAGACGACGGGCGAGATGTTCGAGCGCTATTTCCCCGGGCGCGACGACGTGAAGCGGCTGCTGATGGAGCCGATCGCCTACGCCAACGGCTCCACGATGGACGACCCGGCGATCACGTTCGGCATCGTGTTCTCGAACTTCATGAGCAAGGGCGTGTTCACCTTCCAGGGCGGCACGGACGTGCTCATCAAGAAGATGGCCGCGGAGCTGAAGAAGAACGGGGTGGAGATCCGCAAGCACGTGCTGGTCGAGAAGGTGTTGACCGAGGAGGTGGACGGCCGGCGCCGGGTGACGGGGGTGGTGGCCAACGGCCGCACGATCCGCTGCGACGCGGTCCTGTCCAACGCCAACATCAAGAACACGGTGCTGCGGCTCGGCGGGGCGGACAGCTTCAGCCCGGAATTCGTCGCCGCGACCAAGGCCGTGCGTGTGAACACCAGCTCCTGCCAGGTGTATCTCGGCATCCGCAAGGGCGAGACGCTGCCGCACATCGGCGACCTCGTGTTCACCTCGGACGAGCCGGTGTTCTCGAGCGAAAAACTGGTCGACCTGCACACCACCAGCCGCACCTTCTCCATGTATTATCCGGACACACGCCCGGGCAGCGACCGTTACACGGTGGTCGTGTCCATCAACGCGCGTTACGAGGACTGGAAAAACATGGGCGAGGAAGAGTATGCGCGCCAGAAGGAGCGGCTGATCGAGGAGTCCATCACGTGCCTTGAGCGGCACATCCCCGGCGTGCGCGAGAAGATCGAGTGGAAGGAGGCCGCCACGCCCCGGACGGTCGAATACTACACGCATCACTGGGCGGGCACGTCGTTCGGCACCAAGTTCGAGGGACTGAAGATCTCGATGGACCTGCCGCAGCAGCTGCCCGGCCTCTACCACGCCGGATCGGTCGGCATCATCATGTCCGGCTGGCTCGGCACCATCAATTACGGGGTGATCGTCGCCAACCAGATCGACAAGGCGCTGGCGGCGCGCAAGCGCCCGGCGGTGGCCGTCTGAGCGCAGCCATGGAAGACGTCCGCCAGCTCATCCCGCACCGCCCGCCGTTCCTGTTCGTGGACGAAGTCGTCGCGCGCGGCGCTGACCACCTGACCGCGCGCCGGACCTGGCGGGCGGAGGAGGATTTCTACAAGGGCCACTATCCCGGCGCGCCCATCACCCCGGGCGTGCTGCTGTGCGAGGCGGTCTTCCAGACGGGGGCGCTGCTGCTGGCGGGAAAGTTCGGCGGGGAGGGCAAACCAGCCGGAGTGCCGCTGCTCACGAAGGTCGAGAACGTGCGGTTCCGGAACCCGGTCTATCCCGGTGACACCACGACCATCGAGGTGAGGATCAAGGAGACGGCGGCGGGGTTCTACTTCATGACGGGTGGCATGAAGACGGCGGACAAGCGCGTGCTGAGCGTGGATTTTTCCGTGGCCTGGAAGACACCCGAGGGCCAGACGACTGCATGAACGATTTCCTCCAGATTTCCGGCAAAGCCTTCCTCGTGCAGGGCGTCGCCAACCGGAAGAGCGTGGCCTGGTTCATCGCCCGGACGCTGGAGGAGCAGGGCGCGCGCGTGGTCTACGCGGTGCGGTCGGCGGAGCGGCGGAAGTCGCTCGAGAGCCTGCTGGCGGGCAAGCCCGTCTTTGTGTGCGACGCCGAGGACGAGGCGGGTTACGCGAGGTTGGCGGCCGAGGTGGCGGCCGCCGGGCTGACGCCCCTGCACGGGCTCGTGCACTCGATCGCCTTCGCCAACTACAGCGAGGGATTCAAGACCTTCGCCGAGACCAAGCGGGCGGATTTCCTGCAGGCCACGGCGGTCTCGGCGTTCTCGCTCGTCGAGATGGCGCGGGCGTTCAGGCCCCACCTGGCGGCGGACGCCGGCATCGTGACCCTCGGCATTTCGTCGCTCCTCGTGACCCCGGACAACTACGGCTACATGGGGCCGATCAAGGCGGCGCTGGAGTCGTGCGCGCGTTTCCTGGCGAAGTCGCTCAGCGCGGACAGCGCGATCCGGGTGAACGTGGTGGGGGCGGGGCCCTTGAAGACCAGCGCCTCGGCCGGCATCCCCGGTTACCTGGAGAGCTATCTCTACGCGGAGAAGCTGACCTTCCGGAAGCGCAACCTGGACACACAGGAGGTGGCGAACGTG
Source organism: uncultured Opitutaceae bacterium (assembly GCA_964601365.1). Taxonomy (GTDB): domain Bacteria; phylum Verrucomicrobiota; class Verrucomicrobiia; order Opitutales; family Opitutaceae; genus Didemnitutus. The sequence continues at coordinate 48,066 of CAZRNE010000022.1, forward strand.
GCGGTGTTTCTCCTCAGTCCGCGGAGCGCCGGCCTCAACGGCACGACGGTCGTCGTCGATGCCGGACTGGGCAGCAACTATTTCGACAAGGATGTGATCCGGCTCGCGATGCGGCCGGAGAAGTAAGCCATGCGCTTCCGGCACGCCTGCATCGAGTCCCTAGCCGCGGTGTGGCCCGAAGAGGTATGGACCTCCGCGGCCATCGAGGAGCGACTGCGGCCGCTGTATGAGCGCCTCAAGCTTCCGGCCGGTCGGCTGGAGCTGATGTCGGGTATCCGGGAGCGGCGCATGTGGGCGCCCGGAACCCGGCCGTCCGCCGCCAGCGCGCGGGCGGGGCGGGCCGTGCTGGCCAAATCGTGCCTGCCGAAGACGAAGATCGGAGCCCTGATGCACAGCGCGGTGTGCCGCGACATGCTGGAACCGGCCACGGCTACTTTTGTGCACCACGAACTCAGTCTCGGTCCGCAGGTGCAGGTGCTTGACGTTTCAAACGCCTGCCTGGGTTTTCTGAACGGCCTCACGATGCTGGCGGCGATGATCGACGCGGGCCAGTTGCGCGCCGGGCTGGTGGTCTCCGGCGAGAACGGCCGGCCTCTGGTGGAGCGCACGATCCAGCTGCTGCTGGAGCGGCCGCTGGACCGCAATGCCATCAAGCCGTTTTTCGCCAACCTGACGATCGGCTCAGCGGCGGTGGCCGCAGTGGTGTGCCATGAGGACGAGCTGCCGCCGGGCGCGCCGCGCCATCGCCTGTGCGCCGGCGTCTGCCGGGCGGACACGAGTCACGGCGACCTGTGCCAGGGCGACACCGCCGGCGGGGGATTGGAGATGCAGACGGACTCGGAGCAGCTGCTGGCGGCGGGAGTTGCGGTGGCCCGCGAGGCCTGGGCTGAATTCAAGCAGGAGACCGGGTGGGGTGAATCCACGCCGGACCGGTTTATCTGCCATCAGGTCGGCTCGGCGCACCGCCGGAAGCTTTATGAAACGCTTGGGCTGGACCTGGCCAAGGACGTCTCGACCTTTGAGGTGCTGGGCAACACGGGCTCGGCGGCCTTGCCGGCGACACTGGTCCATGCGGTTGAAGGCGGGCTGTTGCGCGAGGGACAGAAGGCCGCGTTGCTCGGCATCGGCAGCGGCATCAACTGCATGATGCTGGCCCTGGAATGGTGATGCACCGCGAGCTGCCAGACTGGTTGCGGGCCCTTTATCCGTTCACACCGCGACGATTCGCGACCGGAGCGGGTGAGTTGAGCTATCTGGACGAAGGACCGCGCTCGGATGAGGCGGTGCTGATGGTGCATGGCAATCCCACCTGGTCATTTTTCTACCGGGATCTGGTCCGCGAGGTTAGTCCGAGCATGCGCTGCATCGTGCCGGATCATCTGGGCTGCGGACTGTCGGACAAACCGCAGAATTGGGCCTATACGCTGCCCAACCACATCCGGAATCTGTCCGCGTTGATCGCCAGCCTCAGCCTGAAAAGAGTGCATCTGGTGGTGCATGATTGGGGCGGGCCAATCGGGTTGGGGGCGATGCTGCCCCAAGCCGAAGTGCTCGGACGGGTGGTAATCCTGAATACGGCGGCTTTTGCGGACACGGTGGTGCCTTGGCGTATCCGGCTTTGCCGGGTGCCGGTGCTGGGCGAACTGATTGTCCGCGGCGGCAACGGCTTTGCCTGGCCGGCCACCTGGATGGCCGTGACCAAACCGCTGCCCAAGGATGTGGCGCGGGGTTTTGTCTATCCCTACGGCAACTGGGCGGACCGCATCGCCACGCATCGTTTCGTGCAGGACATCCCGACAGGGCGGGGCACAGCGACCGATCAGGCATTGGCAGAAATCGAGCAAGGTCTGCCAAAACTGCGGAAGCACCCGGTCCGGATCCTCTGGGGAGGTGCCGATTTCTGCTTCAACCGGCACTATTTCGACCGCTGGCGCGCATTGTTGCCCGACGCTGAAGCAATTTATGAGTCCGAGGCCGGCCATTATCTTTTGGAAGACCTAGGGGAGGCAGGTCGTAGGCGGGTGCGGGACTTTGTCTGTGCAGGGTAACTAGCATTTTCTGGCGATTTAATATGAGACATAATGCCCATTGTGCAATAGGTCTTTCACTCTAGAATTTCGAAATCAGCTAGTTCGCCGGACCCCACCGCCGGGTGAACGGATAATAGATAAACAGGGGCTTCCCGACGGCATCCTTTTCTGGAATTGGTCCCCAAAAACGACTGTCGGCGCTATTGTTGGAATTGTCACCCATCGCGAAGAAATGGGCCTCAGGCACGGTATAGTCGCGCACGGAATCCAGAAACCTGCCCGGCTTGCCGATGTTGTATCCGGAGAAGCCATCGCGCTTGGCGTGCTGTAATTCGAAAGCACGTGCGCCCTCGATCGGCTTGCCGTTTCGCAGCAGGACGGGCGGTTGCACCGCCAGTCGGTCGCCGGGGAGCCCGACGAGGCGCTTGATGTAGTATTGCCTTATCTGGTGGCCGCTCCCCGGAGGCGATTCCATGTCGGGGTGCCGGATGTTTTCGGTCCGGAAGACGAATCCTTGGCCGACTTTGGGACGCAAAAAATGGTAGCTGATCCGGTCGACGAACAACAGGTCGCCGGACATGACATCAAAGGACAGGAATGCCTCGCCGCGCCGGGCGGTCTGCCCCAGCGGCACCCAGTAGATGCGGCGCTCGCGGCGCCGCCCGTCCTGCGTCTCGGTCAGGACCGAGGTCTCCAGCGGCCGGCGGTTCATGGCGATCTGCCGCAGTTTGCCTTGGGTCAGGCCGAAGCGCTCCGCCAGCACATTGCCAAAGACGAAGTCGGCCGGCACTTTCACGCGCACTTCCTCCGCCCCGACCCGGAACAGGAATTCCTTTTGCAAGGCGGGAAAAATCAGCATCGACCGGCCGGACGTCGTGACGGTGGCGGGCACGACTTCATTGCCCATGACATCCACGCCCAGCGAGATCTCTCCATCCCCGGGCGCCACAAGGCTGTGGTTCCAGGCGCCGAAGGCCGCCAACCGGGCCAGCCGAGCCGGCCACCCCGGCGCCTCGCCGGCCGGATGAACCTCGGCCGTCATGCCATAGTAGCTCGGCCACATCGAGTTGGTCGGAATCTTGAACGGCTGGACGAAATAGGCCCGCAGCCCGAGGATGACGATGGCGGCGACGAGGAAAAACTCGACGTTCTCCACCACCGAAGACTGTGGATAGTATCTCCCGCCCGTCTCGCGCAGCGCTCCCTCCAGCCGGTCGACGCCGAGCTTCAGTTTTTCGGTCTCAACCTTCTGCTTCAACAGCGAGCGGACTTCCCCGGTGGCGGCCACCAGGCGCTGGGTTTGGGTTTCGGTCAGCAGGTCGCGCCGGAAGTGATAGACGCGCTCCGCCACTTCCAGCCAATTCTCGGCCTGCTGCCGCGCCCGGCGGCGTTGCGATAAGAGGAAGCCAAACACGGCGGATAGAGCGGCGCGTCAGTCGCCGGTTTTCAAGACCTGAATGAAGGCGTCGGGCGGGATCGAGACCTTGCCGATCTGCTTCATCTTCTTTTTGCCCTCCTTCTGCTTTTCGAGGAGCTTGCGCTTGCGGCTGATGTCGCCGCCGTAGCACTTCGCGGTGACGTCCTTCCGCATCTCCCGCACATTGGCGCGGGCGATGATCTTGCCGCCGATGGCCGCCTGGATGGCGATCTTGAACATCTGGGGCGGAATGATCTCCGACAGTTTCTCGCAAAGCGCCCTGCCCTGCGTCTCCGCCTTCGTGCGGTGCACGATGCTGGCGAAGGCGTCGACCGGGTCGCCGTTGACGAGGATCTCCATCTTGACGAGGTCGGAGGCCCGATACTCGCCCAGCTCGTAGTCCATGGAGCCATAGCCGCGGGTGATGCTCTTCAGGCGGTCGTTGAAATCCACGAGGATCTCGTTGAGCGGCAGCAGGCAGGTGAGCATCACCCGAGTGGCGTCCAACGTGTCGGTGTGATCGCAGACCCCGCGCTTCTCCATCACCAGGCCCAGGATGTCGCCCATGAATTCGTTGGGGATGTGGATGGAGGCCTTGATGGTGGGCTCGAGGATTTCCTCGATCGAGGCCGGATCCGGGAGGTTGATGGGGTTGTCGACCTCGATGGTCTCTCCGCCGCGCTGCTTCACCCGGTAGACGACGCTCGGATAGGTCGAGATGATCTCCACGTCGTGCTCGCGCCGGATGCGCTCCTGGATGACCTCCATGTGGAGCAGGCCGAGGAAGCCGCAGCGGAAACCGAAACCCAGGGCGACGGACGTCTCGGCCTGATAGGTCAGCGCCGAGTCGTTGAGGCGCAGCTTCCCGAGCGCGACCTTGAGCTTCTCATAGTCGGAGGTCTCCAGCGGATAGAGCCCGCAAAAGACCATCGGCCGCACCTCCTTGTAGCCGGGCAGCATTTCCTTGGCGGGCTTGTTGGCGTGCGTGATGGTGTCGCCGATCTTGATGTCGTCGGTGGACTTGATGTTGCTGACCACATAGCCGACGTCGCCGGGGCCGAGAGACTCCACCTTCTCCATCGCGGGCCGGAACACGCCGACCTCCTTGATCTCGGATCTCTGGCCCGTGCTCATCAGCATCATCATTTCCCCCGCCCGGATGGTGCCGGAAAAAACGCGCGCGTAGCTGATGACCCCCCGATAGGAATCGTATTTCGAGTCGAAGACCAGCGCACGCAATGTCGGGTAGTCGGTCCAGCGCGGCGGCGGGATGCGCTTCACCACCGCCTCAAGGATGTCGACGATGCCGATGCCCGCCTTGCCGCTGGCGAGGATGACCTCCTCCCCGGGGATGGTGAGGATGTCCTCGAGTTGCTTGAGGCACAGTTCCAGGTTGGCGCTCGGAAGATCGATCTTGTTGACCACCGGGATGACCTTGAGGCCTTGGGCGAAGGCGAGGTGGGCGTTGGCCACGGTCTGGGCCTCGACACCTTGGGCGGCATCAACCAGCAGCAGCGCGCCCTCGCAGGCGGCCAGCGAGCGTGAGACCTCGTAGGAAAAGTCGACGTGCCCAGGCGTGTCGGTCAGGTGCAGCTTGTAGGTCTTCCCGTCCTTGGCCGGGTAGTTCATCACCACCGGATGCATCTTGATGGTGATGCCGCGCTCCTTCTCGAGGTCCATGGCGTCGAGGTGCTGGTCGGTCATGACGCGTTGCGACACGGTGTTGGTGAACTCCAACAAGCGGTCCGACAGCGTCGTCTTGCCGTGATCGACGTGGGCGATGATGCAGAAGTTGCGGGTCAGCTCGGCGCTCATCGCGGCTCAGAGGGAGGCAATGTCGCCGAATTCCGAAATGCTGCGCACGGTCCAGGATTTTTCCGTGCGCCGGGCCAGTCCGGCCAGCACGCCCCCCGGCCCCAGCTCGAGGAATTCGGTTGCACCGGCGGCCACCGCATTGCGCATGCAATCCTCCCACAGAACCGAGGAGACGACCTGCTTCACCAGCGCGGCGCGGATTTCCTCCGGTTGGCTCACGCGCTGCCCGGTGGTGTTGCTGAAGACCGTCAGGTTCGGTGAGCGGAACTCCACGCCGCGGAGGAAGTCCGCGAATGCCATCCGCGCCGGCTCCATCAGCCGGCTGTGGTAGGCCCCGGCCACGTTCAATGGCATGACGCGCTTGACGCCGCGGTCCTTCGCACCGGCGACCAAGGCATCCACCTTGGCCTTCTCCCCCGACACGATGATCTGGCCGGGGGCGTTGAAGTTGGCTGCCTCGACGTCGAATTCTCGGCAAAGCTCGGCCACCTTGGCGCGCTCCTCCCCGATAACCGCCGCCATGCTGCCGAGCGATTTTTCGCAGGCCGCCTGCATCAGCCGGCCGCGTTCGGCGACGACCCGCAGGCCGGTAGCGAAATCAAAAACGCCGGCGGCGGTCAAAGCTGTGACCTCCCCCAGGCTAAGTCCCATCGCGATCTCCGCCTTGGGCTGTTTGCCCGCCTCGCCCAAAGCAGCCCACAGTGCCAGGCCATGGACGAACAGGGCCGGTTGGCAGACCTTTGTCTGGGTCAGCTCCGCCTCGGGGCCCTCAAAGCTGACCTTGGCCAAGTCCCAGCCAAGCACTTGGCCGGCTTGCACATACAGCGCCCGAGCGGCCGGGGAATTGTCGTGCAACGACCTGCCCATGCCCACTTTTTGGGCGCCTTGTCCTGCGAATAGAAGTGCCAATGCCATGGATGAAAGGGGCGGTTAAACCCCTGCCCTCTCCAAAAACCAAGCCCGAAAAGCGGGAACCGGCGGCGCGGGATGCTACGTTTTGAAGAAGATGCCCTTGAGGTTCATCTCCAACGCCTGCGGGTTGGGCGAGAAGCGCAGGCCGTCGGCCTTGCTAATCTTGCCATCCTTGATGAGGCGGTAGAGGTCGCGGTTGAAGGATTTGTTGCCCTCCGTGCCGGCCTCGAGGAGCTGCTGGATCTTGTCGTTGTGACCCTCGAGGATGAGGTTTCGCACGGTCGCATCGGCGATGAGGATCTCGTGCGCGGCATAGCGGCCGCCGCCTTCCATCGCGGGGATGAGCTTCTGGCAGATGAAACCGCGCAGAGAGCCGGCGATCTGCCGGCGGGCCTGCGCGAGCTGCTCCGGCGGGAAAAACTCAAAGAGACGTGTCAGCGACTGCGCCACCGTGGCGGCGTGCATGGTGGAGAACACCAGGTGGCCCGTCTCCGCGGCGGAGATGGCGGTTTCGAAGGTCTCCTTGTCGCGCATTTCACCGATCAGGATGATGTCGGGATTCTGACGCAGCACCGACTTGATGGCCAATTCGAAGCTCGGCACGTCCAGGCCGATTTCGCGCTGCTGGAACAGGGACTTGTCGTCGGAGAAGGTGTATTCGATCGGGTCCTCAATGGTGACGATATGCTTGTCGAGGTTCTGGTTTATCCAGTTCATCATCGCCGCCATGGTCGAGCTTTTGCCCGAGCCCGTCGCACCGCAGACCAAGAGGATGCCGTCCTTCGATTGCGCCAGCTTTACGAGGTGCTCGCTCTCGATCTTGAGTTCCTCGAAGGTCGGGGGCCGGCTCTTGATGTGGCGGTAGACGATGCTGACCGACCCGCGCTGGTGGAAGGCGTTGACGCGGAACCGGCCCACGTCCGCGTGAGCGTAGGCAAAGTCCACCTGCCCGTCTTCGTCCCACTTCGACTTGAAGATCTTCGGCACGTGCTCGTCGACCCAGGCCTGCGCCAGTTCCCCCTCGATGGGATCCATCTCGACCGGACGCAACCGGCCGCCGAGACGGAAATACCCGGGCTTGTTGGATTTGATGACGATGTCGCTGGCGCCGCTCTCGACGGCGAGTTTCAGCAGGTCGTTGAAGACCTCGTTGTGGATCGAGTTGCTGCTCATGAGTGTGGTGGGGCTGAACTAAGGTGCGGCTTGCCTACAGTCTCCGCGGGCTTCATTCAAGGCTTGTTCCTATGGCCCGCTCCCCTGCCCCTGCTTTCCCTGCGTGATTGTCCGACTCACAGGCATTCTGGTCTCCGCGACCCCGCTCAGCGCCGTGGTGGACGTCGCGGGGATTGGCTACGAGGTGCATGTGCCCCTGACCACGGCGGAGAAGCTGCCCGCCGCCGGCGCGCGGGTGCTCCTCCACACCTACGCGGTCTACCGTGAGGACGCGCATTCCCTCTACGGTTTTCACAGCGCCGAGGAGCGCGATTTTTTCCGTCTCATGGTGGAGAAGGTCACGGGCATCGGGCCGAAGCTCGCCTTGAGCGTGCTCAGCCGCCTCTCCTTGCCCGTGCTGCAAGGGGCCATTTTGGCGGGCGATGTCGGGCTGTTGGCCAAGTGCCCGGGCATTGGCAAAAAGACCGCCGAGCGGCTTGTCATCGAGCTGCGCGACAAGCTCGGCGCGGATGGCCCGGTCCAATCCACTCCCGGTGGCGCCTCTGCTCCGGGTGCGGCGACCGACAAATTCCGCGACGCCGTGCTGGCGCTTGTCGCCCTCGGCTACAAGGCCCCCGACGCCGACAAGGCGGTGCGCGGAGCGGCGGCGGCACTAGGTCCATCGGCCACAACCGAGGCCTTGATCAAACAGGCCCTCGGGTGAGGCAGGCTCAGCGCTGGAACTGGAAGGCGGTGAACTCCCTCGGGGCCTGCGGCACCGGCGAGTTGTGCGGACGGTAGACACGGGGCTGGTTGAGCGGCAGCAGGTCCCGGCCGGCAAAGACTTGGTCGTCGAACAGCGGCTCGATCCGCGTGGACTGCCCGGCGGCGGGTTCGGCCGCGATCGCCCTGGGTTCGCTGCGCAAGGAAGCCAGCCATGCCTGCAGATCGACTTCCAAGGCAAAGCTGTTGTGCAGACTCAGCAGATTGGGACGGGCGGCCTCTTCAGCCGGCTGGCTGCGGCCCATCGGCGGCAACCGGTCGGCGGCCACGGTCACCGTCGGTGCCAAGGCGGCGGTCTGCAGCGCCGGCGTCTCCGCGGTCGCATTGGAGGCCGCGTAGCGGAGCGATACGACGCTCAGGCAGGCCACGGCGGCCGCAGCGCCGCCCACGGCATAGAGCCAGCGATAGCGCCGTCCGCGCTGGCGGTGCTCGAACCTTTCAATCGTGGCAAAGCCGCGGGGAGCGGTGTCCGCGGGGGATGCGTGGGCCCGGAAGCTCTCGTAGACGAGCTTGGTCGCGCGGTGCAGCTTGCAATACTCGATATAGGCCCGGCGCCGTTCCGGATTGTCGCGGATTTCGTCCTCCAGCTCCGCCGCCTCCGCCGCGGTGATCTGGCGGTCGATATAGAGGTTGATCAACTCGGTGAAGCGCGCGTCTTTCATTCGGCAAACTCCTCGCCCATCTTCTCCCGCAGGCTGTCGCGGGCACGGGCGATGCGGCTTTTCACCGTGCCCACGCTGATGCCGAGGATCTCGGCGATCTCTTCGTAGGAAAGATTCTGGACATTGCGCAGGATGAGGATCTCGCGGTGCTTCTCATTGAGCATGTCCATGCATTCCGCCACGCGGTTGACGAACTCCTGGGTGACGGTCGCATCCTCGGGGGTTTCCAGCTCGGCGGGGATGAGTTCCGCCAAGGTCGTCTCGTTTTCGCGCCCGACGGGCTGGTCGAAGGAGATCGACTGGTCGCGCTTGCGGCGCCACCAATACCAATAGCGGTTCCGGGCCAGGTTCGTGGCGATCTGGTAGAGCCAGGTCGAAAAGGCGGAATCGCCGCGGAAATTTCCCAGCCCGCGGTGGGCCCGGATGAACGCGTCCTGCGTGACCTCCTCGGCATCCTGCTGGTTGCGCAGGAGCTGGTTGACCATGGCGAAGATGCGGTCCCAGTAGCGTGAGACCAGCTCGTCAAAGGCCGTCTGGTCGCCGTTCTTGAAGCGGTCAACCAGCAGCCGGTCGAGGGCAACTTCCTGAGCCTTGGCGGTCATGCTGTCTGGCTCGGTTGGATTCGGGAATTTGAGGATTGTTCCCACTGGGTCGGAGGAAAGCGGCACTTTGATGAGTAGACGCGGCGCCGGGGTCAATCGTTCAGAATGCCCGGGCGCCGATGGCGCAATTATTTCTTGATTTGCCCCACCCGGCCAAAAACATTCGCCCCTCCTCGGTCCGGGTCGATAGCTCAATGGTAGAGCAGCGTCCTTTTAAGTCGTTGGTTCTGGGTTCGAGTCCCAGTCGACCCACCAGGCCCGTTTCATATCATTTTGCGCAATCAGGAATTGCATTCGTTTCCGACTAGTGCTTACTACCCGCTTGCCCTAGGGGCATCACACCATCGTTTTCAGGTAGTTTTCCCGTGAGCACCGGACGCCCAGCCAAACGCATCGTCATTGTCGAAGACCACACTGCCATCCGCGAGATGCTGGCGGAAATCCTTCGCACCGACCCCAGCTACAAGATTGTTGGCGAATCCGGCGACGGACAGAAGGCCCTGACCCTCATCGTCGAGACCAAGCCCGATGTGCTGGTCCTCGATGCCCGCCTGCCCGGGCTCAGCGGGGTGGACATCCTCCGGCGATTGAGCAAGCAGCTGAAAAACACCCGCGTGCTGGTGTTTTCGGGCTACGAAACCCCCGCCCTTGTGCGCGAGATGCTTGAGGCGGGCGCCCACGGATTCATCGAGAAGACGGCCGGCTTGGTCGAGTTCAAGAAGGGCCTCGAGACCGTGGCCAACGGGGGCACCTATTTCGGCCCCGGCGTGGCCGCCCTCCTCCGCAATGTGGTCGCCAACAACACCCCCGAGGGTTCGCCCGACGTGCTCACCGACCGCGAACGGGAAATCCTCAAGCTGGTCGCGGAAAGCCACAGCACCCGGGAGATCGCCCAGAAGCTCGAGATCAGCGTGAAAACCGTGGACAACCACCGCACCAACCTCATGCGCAAGCTCAACCTGCACGACGTCGCCAGCCTCACCCGCTACGCCCTCGAGACCGGCCTCGTGCATCACCGCGGTCCGGCCTGGTGACGCGCCCCGGGCGGTTTTCGCCTTGCCCCGCCCCCGCTGCATCGCCGATAAACCGCCCTCCTGACATGAAGAATCTGTCCCGCTGTCTCGCCCTCGCCCTGGCTGTCGCTGCTCTCGTTTTCACGACGGGCTGCCCCAAAAAGCCCACCCGCACCGGCCTTCCTGACGCCACGCTCGGCCAGCAGGGCAACAACACCGTCGAACCCAACGCCGTCGGCACCTTTACCGATCCGAACA
>CAZRNE010000023.1:0-58661 GCA_964601365.1 uncultured Opitutaceae bacterium
CTGTCTGGGTGCCAACCTTGTCGCGCCGTTCGTGCTCTACGCCCCGGTGTCGGGCTGGGCCTCGGACCGCTTCACCAAGTGGGGCGTGCTCAACTTTGCCCTCGGCCTGCAGGTGGCCGTCATGCTCCTGCTCGTCTGGGCCCTGTGGATGCAGTCGCTGCTCTGGGCCGGCGTGTGCTTCTTCCTGCTGGCGGTGCAGACCACCATCTTCGCCCCCGCGAAGCGCGGCATTTTGCTCGAAATCGTGGGCGAGCAGAAACTCTCCCGCGCGGTCGGCATCATGGAGATGCTCTCCGTCACCGCCATCCTCGTCGGCGGCTATGCGGGCGGCCGGATGTTCGACACCTGGACGGTCTCGCAGGGCGGCGCCTGGGAGGGGGCGTTGCGCGCCTCGCTCTACCTGACGGTCGCGTGCGTGGTGTCGTGGGGCGTTTTCCAGCTGGTGCAACGCACCACGCTGCGTTCGGACCAGCCGTTCAAGCCTTCGCTGCTCTGGTGCCACCTGCAGCACATCGGTGAGGTCTACCGCAACCGGCTGATCTGGCGCGCGACGCTCGGCATCGTGTTCTTCTACGGCGTGGGCGGCTATTTCCTGCTCCTGCTCAGCCAGATGGGGGCGGCGGCCTTCGGCGGGGGCGTGGGCTCGGCCACGCTGGGGGCCTTGATGATGCTCCTGCTCGGCGTCGGCACGATGGTGGGCAACCTGCTGGCCGGCCTGTTGTCGCGGCGGGGCGTCGAGATGGGCCTCGCGCCCATCGGCGGCGGCCTGCTCTTCATCTCCCTCGTCATGCTCGCGGCCATCGGCGCGCCCACGACGGGCTTCAAGATCTGGCTGGCCGTCGCCGGCTTTTCCTCGGGCTTCTTCCTCGTGCCGCTCTTCGCCTACGTGCAGCAGATGGCGGGCGACGACCGCCGCGGACGCATCCTGGCCAGCGTCGGCCTGCTCGACAGCCTCGCCGGCCTCGCCGCCAGCGGGTTGTTCTGGACGCTGGCGTCCGAGAGCGGCTTCGGCTGGGGTCCGACGCCGCAGCTCCTCGTGCTCGCCGGCATCACGGTGCTGATGATCGTCTTCGCGCTGCGGCACCTCCCGCACGACACGCTCTGCACGGTCATGCGTTCGTTGGGACCGCTCTTCTACCGCGTGCGCTCGCGTGGGGCGGAGCACATCCCCGCCGGCGGCGCGCTGATGATCTGCAACCACCTGTCCTACGTGGACGCCGTCGTGCTGCAGATCGCGTCGCCGCGGCCGCTCCGCTTCTTTGCGTTCGGCGGCGATGCCCGCACCGCCACCGTGCGCTTCCTCCTGCGCGCGGCCGGCATGATCCCGCTCTCGCCCGACAAGCCCCTCAAGGGCATCCGCCAGGCGGTGGACGCCATCAAACGCGGCGAACTGGTCTGTGTCTTCCCCGAGGGTTCCATCTCCCGCACCGGCCAGCTCATGCGGCTCAAGTCCGGCTTCGAGACCATTGCCCGCCAGGCGCGGGCTCCCGTGGTGCCCGCCGTGCTCGACGGCCTCTGGGGCTCGGTCTTCTCCTTCGCCGGCAACAAATACCTCTGGAAGTCGCCGCGCCTCATGCCCACGCCGGTGTTCGTCGAGTTCGGCGCCCCCATCCCGCCGGCCAAGGCCGACCTCGAGACCTGCCGTCGCGCCCTGCTCGACCTCGGTGAATCCGCCTTCCAGGAGCGCCCCGTGCTTAAACGCCACCTCGGCTGCGAGTGCGTGCGCGCGCTGGCCAAGCGCCCGGGCCACGTCGAGGTCATCGACCGCACCGCCGACCGCCGCGAAGTCAAGGCCGCCCAGCTCCTTGCCGCCGCCGCCGCGCTTTCGCGCCGGATCAAGGCCACGGTGCCCGACCAGCGCGTGGGCATCGTGCTGCCGCCGGGCGCGGGCGCGCACATCGCCAACCTCGCCGTGGCCTGCGCCGGCAAGGTGCCCGTGAACCTCAATTTCACCGTCGGCCGCGCCGCCGTCGAGGCCGCCTTCCGCATCGGCGAGATCCGCACCGTCATCACCGCCGACGCGATGAAGGCCAAGATCGCCCAGTTCCCCTTTCCGGAGGACACGCGCGACCTGCGCAAGGAGATCGAGGCCGCCGGCGGCAAGAAGGCCATGCTGCCCTGGCTCCTCGCCGCCTGGCTGCTGCCCAACCAGTGGGTCGCCGACCTCCTCGGCCTGCCCCGCGAGGGCGACCGTGAGGAAGCCGGCCTGCTCTTCACCAGCGGCAGCTCGGGCGAACCAAAGGGCGTCGTGCTCACGCACCGCAACATCCTCGCGAACTGCGCGCAGATCTCGTCGCTCTCCATTTTGCCCGATTCGTCGCGCATCATGGCCTGCCTGCCCATCTTCCACTCCTTCGGCTTCACCGTCACGCTCTGGTATCCGCTCCTGCGCGGCTGCTCCGTCGTCACCCAGCCCAGCCCGCTCGAGACCAAGAAGATCATCGACAGCATCCGCGAGGAGAAGGCGACCGTGATGGTCGGCGCCCCGACCTTCATCCGGCCCTTCCTCAAGAAGGCGACCAAGGAGGACCTCGCCTCGCTGCACCTCGTCGTGACCGGCGCCGAGAAGCTGCCGATGGACCTCTACGAGGCCTTCCTCCAGCAGTTCGGCATCGAGATCCTGCAGGGCTACGGCCTGACCGAGACGACCCCCGCCTCGAACATCAACCAATACGATCCGCCCGTGCCGCACGCCCACGCCGACGAGCAGCCCGGCAAGCGCACCGGCTCCGTCGGCCGCCTTCTCCCCGGCATGAGCGCGCGCATCATGGACCCCGACACCGGCGCCGAGATGCCGCTCACGGCCACGGGCATGCTGTGGATGCGCGGCGCCAACGTCTTCCCCGGCTACCTGAAGGACCCGGAGAAGACCGCCGCGGCGCTCAAGGGCCAGTGGTTCGTCACCGGCGACCTCGGCCGTTTCGACGAGGACGGGTTCCTCTACATCGAGGGACGGCTCTCGCGGTTCTCCAAGATCGGCGGCGAGATGGTGCCCCACGGCACCGTCGAGCTGCGCTGTGCCGAGCTGTTCGGTTGGGACCAGAACGAGGGCCCGACCGTCGCCGTGGCCGGCGTGCCCGACGCCACCAAGGGCGAGGCCATCGTCCTGCTCACGACGCACGAGGTCACGCCCGAACAGCTCCGCTCCAAGCTGCTGGAGGCCGGGCTGCCCAACCTTTGGATCCCCAAGATCGTCCGGAAGGTGGACAAGATCCCCATGCTCGGCACCGGCAAGCTCGACCTCAAGGGCGTGCGCAACCTCGCCATCGAGCTGACCAAGGACGGCCAGGGTTGAGCCCGGCGTGAACGGCACGCCCCCAGTCCCGCCGCGCCCGCGCGTGATCGACATGCACGTGCACTTCGTCGGCAACGGCGCCGGCGGTTCCGGGTGCTGGTTCCGCCGCCGCGGCATCACGCAGCACCTGATCCCGTTCATGCTGCGCGAACTCGGCCTGCCCGGCGACGCCCTCGACCGCGACTTCGACACGCTCTACCGCGACCGGCTCCTGCAGCTCATCCGCGCCAGCTCGGTGGATGCCGTCGTGCTCTTCGCGCAGGACAACGTCTACCACGCCGACGGCACTTTGTGGGAGGGGCGGGGCACCTTCCACGTCCCCAACGACGTCGTGCTCCGGCTCGCCCGCGAGCATCCTGAATTCCTGCCCGCCGTGTCGATCCACCCCGCGCGGCCCGACGCCCTCGCCGAGCTGGACCGCTGCGTGGCGGCCGGCGCCGCGGCCTTCAAGCTCCTGCCCAACTGCCACAATGTCGACACGGCCCTCCCGCAATACCGCGCGTTCTGGCGGCGGCTCGCGGAGTCCCGCCTGCCCTTCATCTGCCACACCGGCGTCGAGAGCACGGTGGACGAGACCCGGCCCGACCTGGCCCACCCGCACAACCTGCGCGCCCCGCTCGAGGCCGGCGTCACCGTGATCGCCGCCCACTGCGCCACCGGCCAGCCCCTGCTCGGCCGCGACTGGTTCCACGAATGGCGCGCCATGCTCCGGCAATATCCCAACCTCTACGGCGACATCAGCGCGCTCAGCCTGCCCGGGCGCGACCGCTGGCTGCCCCTGTGCCGCCAGCCCGGTGTCGTGGAGCGCGTGCTCTACGGCAGCGACGTGCCCGTGCTGGTGCAGGCCTGGCCGGCCTTCTTCCGCCGGCGCATCAACCTCGCCCAGTTCCTGATGCTCCGCCGCGAGCGCAACCCCCTTGAACGGAACTTCCGGCTCAAGCGCCTCCTCGGTTTTCCCGACGCGGTGTTCACCCGGATGGAGACGCTGCTGCGCCGTCCGGCGTGATTGCGCCCGCCGGCGTGATTTCTGTTCTGGCGCGGCAGGCAAACGGCCGCTTTGTTGCCCGTCAGCCTGTCATTCTGAGCGCAGCGAAGAATCCTTCTCCTCCGAATCAATCGGGATCATTCGCTGCGCTCGGGATGACATCCACCCTACGCCACCCATGAAATACGCCACCGCCACCCGCGAATTGAAACGCCGCCTCGGTGCGCGGGTGGACGTGTCCGCCGGGGCGCGCTGGGCCGCCTCGTTCGACAGCAGCAAGGTGTCCTTCCCGCCCGAGGCGGTCGTCACGCCGCGGCGCGAGACGGACATCGGCCCCGTGCTGGCCTTGGCGAACAAGCACCGCGTGCCCGTGACCGTGCGCGGCCGCGGCACCTCGCTGACCGGCAGCGCCGCCCCGGTTCGCGGCGGTTGGGTGCTCGACCTGAAAAAACTCAACCGCGTGCGCCTCGACCGCGACGCGGGCCTGATCGAGGCCGGCGCGGGCGCGGCGACCGCCGCCGTGCAGCGCGCCGCGGACCGGGTGGGCTGGTTTTATCCGCCGGATCCGTCGTCCCGGGAGCATTGCACCATCGGCGGCAACATCGCCTGCAATGCCGGCGGCATGCACGGGGGCAAGTGGGGCGTGACGCGCGACTTCGTCGTGGCCCTGCGCGGCTTCCTGCCCACCGGCGAATACGTGGAGTGGGGCACGGCGACGCGGAAATTCTCCGCCGGCTACAACCTGCGCGACCTCTGGATCGGCAGCGAGGGCACGCTCGGCGTTGTGACCGGCGCCGTGCTCAAGCTCGTGCCGCGGCCGGCCGCGCGCTGGACCCTGCTGACGTCATTCCGCGACGAGGTGGCGGCGATCAAGGCCGCCAAGGCGCTGTTCCGCGCCCGCCTCCAGCCCGCCATCTGCGAATTCCTCGACCGCGAGAGCGTGCTCTGCGCCGAGCGGGCGATGCAGACCACGATTTTCCCCGGGCAGGCCGGCCGCCCCGTCATCCTGCTCGAGTTCGCCGGCGGCCTGAGCGAGGTCGAGGACGTGAAGTTCGAGGCGCTGGCCTGGGCGCAGGGGCATGCCGCGGCCTTCCGCGAGGCGCGCAGCCGCGCCGAGGCCGAGCAACTGTGGGCGGTGCGCCGCCGGTGCTCGGGGGCGATGTTCGAGCTGGGCGATGCGAAGCTCAACGAGGACGTCGTGCTCCCGATGCGCCGCTACGAGCAGTTCATTCGCCGGCTGGCGGGGCTGAAGCGGCGGTCGCGGCTGCCCATCCCGACCTTCGGCCACCTGGCTGACGGCAACCTGCACGTGAACATCATGTATCACCGGGCCGACGCCGGGGAGGCCAGGCGGGCCGAGGCCGCCGTGGTCGAGCTGATGAAGACGGTCGTCGCGCTGGGCGGGGCCATCTCGGGCGAGCACGGCATCGGCCTGGCCAAGACGCCGTTCCTCCGCCTCCAGCACCGCCCGGCGCAGGTCCGCGCCATGCAGGCCGTGAAGCGCGCCCTCGACCCCCGCGGCATCCTCAATCCCGGCAAGATTTTCACCCCCGTCCGCCTCTGGAAATACCCCCGGATTGAGGTGCGCCTGCCCTGGGATCACCGGTAGGCCGCACCGGACGGCCCGGATGCCTTTTTGCCGTTGCGCACGCTTGGCGCGCGCCCTCTAACTGGGCGTTCAGTTCATGCATCTGAAGGCGCTAAAACTTAACGGATTCAAAAGCTTCGCGGACGCGACCACGCTCACTTTCGAGCCCGGGGTCACGGCGGTGGTAGGGCCCAACGGATGCGGCAAATCCAACATCGCGGACGCCATCCGCTGGGTGCTGGGCGAGCAGAGCGCCAAGGCCCTCCGCGGCGGCAAGATGCAGGACGTCATCTTCGAGGGCGCCGACACCCGCAAGCCCGCCCAGCTCTGCGAGGTCGCCCTCCAGCTCACGGAGTGCGAGAAGCAGCTGGGCAGCGATTACCACGAGATCGAGATCATGCGCCGCGTGCTGCGCGACGGGCAGAGCGAGTATTTCTTCAACGGCCAGCCCTGCCGCCTGAAGGACATCCACAAGCTTTTCATGGACACCGGCGTCGGCCGGACGAGCTACTCGATCATGGCGCAGGGCCAGATCGACCAGATCCTCTCCTCCAAGCCCGAGGAGCGCCGCGTGGTGTTCGAGGAGGCCGCCGGCATCACCAAATACAAGAGCCAGCGCCGCGAGGCGATGAACAAGCTCGCGCTGACCGAGCAGAACCTCGCGCGCGTGAGCGACGTCATCACCGAGGTGGCGCGCCAGATCGGCAGCCTCAAGCGGCAGGCCGCCAAGGCCATGCGCTACAAGCGCGTCAGCTTCCGCCTCCGGCACCTCGCGCTGGCGCAGGGCAATTTCCAGTGGCGGCAGCTCACCGCCGCGCTCGCCGGGCTCGACGGCCGCGTGGCCGCGCTCCGCGGCGAGGCCGACACCCGCCGCGCCGCGCTCGACGGCAAGACGCGCACGCTCGACGCCCGCAAGCTCGCCCGCGCCGACCTCACCCAGCGCGTGCAGGAGGCGCAGCAGGCGGTGTTCGACCTGCGCACGCAGCGCGACCAGGCGGAGAACGCCGCCAGCATGGCGCAGGTGAAGCGCACCGGGCTCATGGAGCGGATCGAGGCCGGCAAGGAGGACCTCGGCGAGCTGGACATGCAGGTGCGCGAGCTGGCCTCGCAGGTGGACACCGGTTCGCAGGACAAGCAGATGCAATTGTCGCTGCTCGGCAGCTCCGACGCCGTCTTCCAGGACCGCAACCGCGAGCTGGCGCTGGCCGACGGCGAGCTGGCCAGGGCCGAGCAGGCGCTGCACGAGCAGAAGTTCGCGCTGCTGCAGCTGGAGAGCGCCGTGGCCCGGCACCGCACCGAGAGCTCGGGCCTTGAGGTCGACGCCCGCACCAGCCGGCACAAGCACGACCAGGTCGCCGCCGAGAGCGACGAGGTGAAAAAGGCCGTGGCCGCCGCGGCCGAGGCGCTGGCGGCGGTGCGCCGGCGCGTCGAGGAGGCGCGCACCGAGCAGAGCCGCGTGAACAACGAGGCGCAGGCCGCGCAGGCCGCGCTGCACGAGGCCACGCAGAAATTCCGCGACGGACAGCGCCGGCTGCAGGAGATTGACCGGGCGCTGGCGCAGAAGACCGCCCGGCTCAAGCTGCTCCAGCAGTTGCAGGAGAAATGGGAGGGCTTCGGCGAGGGGGCGAAGGCCCTGCTGCAGGGCCGGCTGGCCGCCGAGGTCGGCGACCGGAAGTTCACGCCCGTGGCGCAGGGCCTGGAGGTGCGCGCCGAATACGCCAAGGCGCTGGAGGCCTTGCTCGGCGCCTCGGCCGAGGCCATCGCCGTGGCCGACCTCGCCACCGCCCAGAAAATCCTCGCCCGGCTCGAGGCCGACCAGATCGGCAGCGTGCACCTGCAGATCGCGGCCGTCGGCCACCCGCCGACCCCCGCCGGCAATTTGCCCGCCGGCCTGCGCCCGGCCACGGAGGCCGTGGCCCACCTCGAGTCCTCCCATCCGGCGGCGAGCCTGCTGTCGGCCTGCTACATCGCCGACGACCTCGGGCAGTTCCTCGATTACTGGAAGGCTCATCCCGATTTCAGCTTCCTCATGGTGGCGACGCCGAAGGGCGACCTCGTGGACCGCCGCGGCCTCGTCTTCGGCGGGCACCACAAGAAGCCGGCCAACAGCATCGTGCAGCGCGAGGTGGACCTGCGCGAGACCGGCAAGGCCGTCGTCGCCGAGCAGAAGGCGCATGACGACCAGCGCGCGGTCATCGACCAGCTGGCGGCGGCGCTCGCGGCGGCCGAGCAGGCCCTGGAGCAGAAGCGCAAGGAGGTGCTGGCCGTCTCGCAGAGCGCGGCGGCGAGCCACACCGAGGAAAAGAACGCCCAGCGGGCGCATGACGAGGCGTCGACCCGCCTCGCGCGGATGCTCAACGAGCTGGCCAACCTCAAACGCGACCACGACGAGGCGCTGGCCCGCCACGCCAAGGCCCAGGCCCAGCTGGCCGAGGCCGAGGCCGGCATGGCGGCGCAGAAGGAGAAGATCGCCGCCACCGAGCGGCGCATCGCCGAGCTGCGCGCCGACCGCGACCAGAAGAAGGAGGCGCTGGCCCTGGCCCGCCTCGAGCTGGCCGAGCGCCGCCAGAAGGTCGAGGTGCTCGACCGCGGTCTGTCCGAGATGGAGCGCCGCCGCGCCCAGCTCGAGGAATTGCAGGCCCAGCGGCAGGCGGAGATCGAGACCTGGACCGCGCAGGCGGAGGAGCAAGAGCGCGAGGCCGAGGCGCAGAAGCGCCGCGCGCAGGAACTCACGGGCACGCTGGAAATCGCCCAGGCCAAGGTCGAGGAGGCGCGCCGCGGGCTCGCCGCCATCGAGGACGAGATCCGCACCTTCGAGGAAGGCATGTCGTCCATCCGCGCCGAGGCCGAGACCGCCCAGGCGGAGCTGGGCCGGCACGAGGTCAAGGTCGCGGAGACGCGCGCCCGCGCGCAGTTCCTCGCCGAGGAGATGCAGCGCGAATTCCAGACCGACATCGGCTCGGTCGACTGGAAGCACCTGCTCTGGCATGCGGACGACGAGCCCCCGGGCCTGAAGGATCTGGACCTCGACGAGGAAGAGGAGAATCCAGAATCCAGAATCCAGAATGCCGAAGGACAACCGGCCGCTGAGACGAAGCCGAGGCGCCGGAAGAAGAAGGAGCCCAAGGGCGAGCCGGCCGAGGCCGACCTTGCCGCGCTCGACCGGACCGACTGGGACGCGATCAAGGCCGAGGTGGAGGCCCTGCGCCAGCGCCTCGGCGGCATGGGCGCCGTCAACCTCGTGGCCATCGAGGAATACTCCGAGCTGAAGCAGCGCTACGAGTTCCTCCGGACGCAGAGCGACGACCTGACGAGCGCGAAGGCGCAGCTGCTGAAGGCGATCGACGAGATCAACCAGACCTCGCTGGAGCAGTTCCGCATCACCTTCGAGCAGATCAAGAAGAACTTCGCCTACACCTTCAACATCCTCTTCGGCGGCGGGCGGGCCGACATCGAGCTGGTGACGGCCGAGGATCCGCTGGAGAGCGGCATCGAGATCGTGGCGCAGCCGCCCGGCACCAAGCTGAAGAGCATCACGCTGCTCTCGGGCGGCCAGAAGACGCTGACGGCCGTCGCGCTGCTCTTCGCGCTCTACATGGTGAAGCCGTCGCCGTTCTGCCTCCTCGACGAGCTGGACGCCCCGCTCGACGAGTCGAACATCCACCGTTTCATCAACCTGCTGAAGCAGTTCGTGAAGGACTCGCAGTTCCTCATCATCACGCACAACAAGACCACGATCGCCTCGGCCGACGCGATCTACGGCGTGACGATGCAGGAGCGCGGCGTGTCGCGCACGCTGTCGATGAAGTTCAACCAGGCGCGCGGCGAGGCCGAGGTGGCGCCGGCGACCGTCGCCGACTCCGTCCGCGGCGCCAAGCCGCCCCCGGCGGAGACGGTCACGACCTGAGGGTCGGAATTTCGGTGGAGCGCGGCCTCTGGACGCGCTTCGAACCCGCCCGGCTTGCCCGCCGTAGCCTTGGCGAAGGAGGGAGGCCGGATTCCACCAGCGCAATCATCCTGGCTTTAACTTCAGCGCGCGGCCGACGAGCCGCGCGAGCTGCGGCCATTCCAACAGGAAACCGTCGTGGCCGTGGGGGCTGCGGATGACGGCGCGGGCCACGCGCGCGCCGTTGCGGCGCAGGGCGCGGGCGAGAATGGTGGATTGCGCGGCGGGGAAAAGTTGATCGGTGTCGACTGAAGCCACGAGCGTGCTGGCCCGGATGCGCGAGAGCGCCGGGCGCTTTTGGCCGGGCAGGGGACGATGGAGGTCGTGGTGGTCCATGGCGTCGAGCTGCAGCTCGTAGCAGCGTGTGGTGAAGCGGTCGTGGAGCTTGCGGCCGTGGTGTTCGAGGTAGGTCTGGACGCGGTAGGGATGCGCGCGGTCGGCGGAGGCGACCCGGCGCGACTGTTCCGCTTCGAGGCCGGGCTCGGCGCGGTAGGTCAGCATGGCGAGCTGGCGGGCGACCTCGAGGCCGCGCGTGGCGTCGCGCGGATAGCCGGGGTCGAGCCGCAGGATGGAGCGCGCCACATGGTTCCAGCCGACGACCCAGGCGCTGGCGGCGGCGGTGGTGGCGAGGGGCAGCAGGCGCGGACATCGGCGCGGGTCGAGGGCGGCGAGCGAGAGAAGGATCATGCCGCCGAGCGAGCCGCCGATGCCGAGGTGGACGCGGCGGATCTTCAGGGCGTCGAGCCCGAGCAAGATGGATCGGGCTTGGTCAAGGGTGGTGAGCGTGACGGAGCGCGCGGCGGGGAAACCCGGCGTGCCCGGCGCGCTGCTGCCGTAGAAGGAGCCGAGGTTGGTGAAGCAGAGCAGGCGGTATTTGGCGGGATCGAGGACCCGACCCGGACCGATGAGCGGTTCCCACCAACCGCCGGGACCGCCGGCGCGGGCGCTGCCGCTGAGCGCGTGGATGAGCAGGACCGTCGGCGCGCCGCGCCGGGGTTGTTGCGGGGTGTCGCTCCCGGGCCCCCACCACCAGCCGTGCAGGCGGTGCTTGCGCACGACCCCGCCCCGCTCGAGCCGGAGGTCGGGCAGCGGGAGTTGGAAGTCGATGGAGTCGCGGGCGGCGGGCACGGCGGGCCAGCATGCGTGGGGGACGCGAGGCGCGGAACGCCGGGGCACGTCATACGCGAAGATTATGACGTTAGGACATGGGCGTCCGTTGCCGGCCGGCCGGCGGTGGACGAGCATCGGCGCATGACCACGTTCGCCCCCAGGGGGATCGGCCAGCGCATACCGGGTTCGCCCCACTCGGTCTCCTGCAGCCTGCCCACGATGGCGGACGTGATCGGCTACGAGGAGAAGGACCCGGCGACCTTGGGGCGGATGCAGGCGGGATATCCGCGGTTTTTCATCCATCCGCTGATCGAACGGTTGCGACGCAAGCTGGCGCGGACGGTGCCGTGCCCGGCGTGGACGCTCTGGCCGGTGTCGTCGGAGCGGGCGGCGCGGCGGCTGGGCGCGCACCTCGGCGGGGCGGAGGAATGGTGGTTTCCGCGGGAGCAGGTCTGGGCCGTGGTGCACCGTGAAAACGAAGGACTGGCGGCACGGGCGCGCCTCTTCCTCCAGAACACGGGGGGCCTGCTGGGCTCACGTGCGGCCGAGGATGCCCTGGAACGCATCGGCGAGATTGCGGAAGCGGCCCCCGAAGTGCTCCGGACCGCCGATGCACGGGCGGAGGTGCAACGCGTGCTGCACGGCGCTTTTCCCGGCACCTGCAACGATGACCGTTTGCTGGCCTCGAGCGGCATGAGCGCTGTCCATGCGGCCTTCGCCGCGATCAACCGGGTGCAGGCCCCGCGCGGACGCACGGCCTGGGTGCAGCTCGGCTGGCTCTACCTCGACACGATCGCGCTGCTGCGGAAATTCACGACCGACCCGGCGCGCGACCACCTGCGGCTGACCGATGTGCGCGACCTCGGCGCCTTGGAAAACCTGCTGCGACGTGAGGGTCACCGCGTGGCGGGCATCATGTTGGAAGCGCCGACCAACCCGCTCGGACAGACCCCGGACATCGCGGCGGTGGCCGTGTTGGCGCGGCGGCACGGTGCGCGTGTGGTGATCGATCCCGCCATCGCCTCGCCGCTCAATCTAGACGTGTTGCCGCACGCGGACATCGTGGCTTGCAGCCTGACGAAATACACAGCGCACGAGGGCGACGTGATGGCCGGCCTCGCCGTGGTGAACCCGCAGGGGTCGGGCGCGGAGGCGCTGCGCGCGGCGCTGGCCGAATTGGTGGAGCCGCCCTATCACCGGGACCTCGCGCGGCTGGCGGCGCAGATCGGCGAGGCGCCTGAGGTGCTGGCGCGCATTGGGGCCAACGCGCGCGCAGTGGCAGAGTGGCTGGGCGAGCATCCGCGCGTGCGCCGGGTGTGGTGGGCCGGGCAACGTGAGATGGTGGCGGCGCTGCGGAAGATTGCGCGCACGGAAGAACCCTGGGGCGGCGTGGTGTCCTTCGTGCTGAACGACGAGTTCCAGCCGTTCTACGACGCGGTTAATCTGGCGAAGGGGCCGAGCTTCGGCATGGGCACGACGCTGCTGTGTCCCTACGTATATCTCGCGCACTACGACCTGATCGGCACACCGGCCGGCCGCGCGGAGCTGGCGGCGAACCAGATCGAGCCAGGCTTGCTGCGGCTGTCAGTCGGCACGGAGCCTGTGGAAGAGATCATTGCGGAGCTGGAGCGGGCGCTGGGGTAGGGTGTATAGCGATAGACCTTGTGAGAGATCCATTTCACCACTGATAGCACGGATAGATTCGGATGGCTCGGATTACTTGTGCTGGCGCGCTGTGCGAATTCTCATAAGAAATCATTAATACTTCCTCCTACCGAGTTGAAATCCTCATCTTCGTTTAACGATATGTCCCAGACACGCATTTCCAAACACACGAAGGCACAACTCATCCAAGTCGTGAGCTACGGTAGCGCTATACCAGATGCTCTCCTTCCATTCCTCGGGTCGGACCCCGAATTTGTCAAAGCACTACTGCTGATTGCCAAGAGCGTTGGGAATTCGAAATTTGGCCAACAGCTGATGAAGTATCTGAAAACACAAGAAAACCGAAAGCGAGTAGCCGCTGATGAACAGCGAAAATCAAATGTAATTGATCGTGCGGAGGGCACTGTAATTAGGAAACGCCGCGGCAGAATAACTGCCAAGGAAGTTTACAACGCTATTAAAGACATACCGTTTAGACGGGCGTCCAATTACGCGCCAAGAGGCATTTCGCTCAATGCGTTTCTCCGAGAGAAAGGAATTCCTGTGAACGACTATCATCCGAATAGCACAGGCAAGCCGATCAGATTCTTTCAGGGAGGTTCCCCAGGACAAGGGAAGCGAGCTTAGAGAGCGTAAGCATGACAAGTCGGAGTTTGGGTCCTTTGGTGAATATTATGTGACACCAAGCGTCGCCGGAGACGGTGACGTCCACCTCGAAAAATAAAAGGCGCGAACCGGTGGGTTCGCGCCTGAGGGGTGGTCGCGCTGGGGGAGGCGCGGGTGGGATGGGTCAGTGGCCGTGCTTCTTCTTGCCGCCGCCTTCGCCGCCTTCCATCTCGATCATGTCGGGCGGGACGTTGGAGATGGCGTCCTCCATGGTGGTGAGCCCCATCTGGACCTTGAGCATGGAGTCCTGGTGCATGGTCTTCATGCCGGTCTTCATGCAGATGCGCTTGAGGTCGGCGACCTCGAGCTCGGCGTTGATGCCCTCGACGATCTCCTCGTTGTTGACCATGAGCTCGTGGATGCCGACGCGGCCCTTGTAGCCGGTGCCACCGCAGATGTGGCAGCCGCCGGGGGCGGCCTTGAAGATCTCGGGGGCCTCCTTGAGGCCGAGGGCCTTCATGATGATCTCGGCCTCGCGGCCCTCGGGCTTGTATTTGACCTTGCAGTTCTTGCAGACGCGGCGGAGGAGGCGCTGGGCGCAGACGCAGACGAGGGCGGCGGAGATGTTGAAGGGCTCGATGCCCATCTCACCCATACGCGAGATGGTCGAGGGGGCGTCGTTGGTGTGGAGGGTGGAGACGAGCAAGTGACCGGTGAGCGCGGCTTCGCAGGCGATCTGAGCGGTCTCCTTGTCGCGGATTTCACCGACGAGGATGATGTCGGGGTCCATACGCAGGTAGCAGCGGAGGGCGCGCTGGAAATCCAGGCCGATCTGCTTGTTCATCTGCATCTGGTTGAGACCGGGCAGGGTGTATTCGATGGGGTCCTCGGCGGTCTGGATGTTGACGTCGGGGGTGTTGATCTCGGCCAGCGCGGCGTAGAGGGTCATGGACTTGCCCGAGCCGGTGGGGCCGCAGTGGAGGATCATGCCGTAGGGCTGGCGGATGCAGTCGCGGTATTTGGCGAGGTTTTCGTCGGAGAAACCGAGGGCGGGGAGGGGCAGGGTGGACTTCTGCTTGTCCAGGATACGCATGACGACCTTCTCGCCGTGGTTCATCGGGCCGGTGGCGACGCGGAGGTCGATGTCGATGTTCTTCTTCGTGTATTTCTTGAAGACGATGCGGCCGTCCTGCGGGAGGCGGCGCTCGGAGATGTCGAGGTTGCACATGATCTTCAGGCGGGCGACCATGGCGCCGACGACCTGCTTGGGCAGGCGGATCTTTTCCTGGCACACGCCGTCGATGCGGTAGCGGACGATGAGCTCCTTTTCCTGCGGCTCGATGTGGATGTCGGACGCGCCGGCGACGTAGGCGTCCTCGATGATGCGGTTGGTGAGCTGGATGATGGGGGCCGAGTCCTCGCTTTCGAGGTCGGTGGCCTTGACGCCCTCGGTGGTGCCGCCCTCCGTGTAGGCGGTGGAGATGAGGTCGGTGACCTCGTCGAGGCCGGCCTCCTCGGCCTGGCCGGCGGCGGGGCCGGAGGGCTTGGACTTGAAGAACTTCTTGAGCAGCTCGTCGAGGAGGCTGGCCGGCATGACCTTGACCTCCTCGATGGTCATCTCGGTGGCCTGCTGGAAGGACTCGCGCTTGGCGTAGTCGAGCGGGTTGGCCATGAGCACGGCGCAACCGTTGTTGCCGATCTTCTTGTAGGGGAAGACGCCCTCGCGGCGGATGACGGCGTCGCCGGTGATCTCGACGAGCTTCTCGTCGATCTCGACGTCCTCGGGCTTGAGGATGAGGGGGAGGTCGGTGAACTTGGAGATGAACTTCGCGGTGTCCTCGGGCGAGAGCTGGAACTTCGGGTCCAGCATGCGGGCGATGAGGGTGGAGGAATACTCGGCGACCTCCTGGAGGACGGCCTGGTCCTTGGTGGTGAAGCGGCCGCCGGTGCCGGCGGAGGGCTCCTTGTTGAGGACCTGGATGGCGCCGATGACGATGTTGGTCTTGAGCGGGACCGTGAGCATCGACTGCACCTCGAAGCCGACGTCCATCTTCTTGAGGGTGCCGGCGTCGGCGCCGCCGGCGCTGAAGAAGAGCGACTGGCCGGTCTGGATGACCTTGCCGACGTTGCCCGTGCCGGCGGGGAGCTTGAGGGAGAGGAGTTTCTTGGAGGTCTCCTTGAACTGCGCCTCCTTGGCCTTGTCGTTGCCCCAGAGGGTGGGGGAGTAATAGATCTGCTTGAACGCGATCTCGCCGCCTTCGACGAGGTAGAGCGTCATCGACTGGCATTGGAGGGTCTCGACGACCTTGCTGGCGGTGAGCTCGATGACGGAGTTGACGTCCTCCTTGCTCGGGGCGGGCTTGGAGATGACCTTGATGAGCAGGGAACGGCGGAGCGTGTTGGTCAGGGTGCTGGGAGGGGTCGCCATGGGAAAAGAAGGATGGGATGACGGTCGGCGTGGAGAGCCGGGGGCTAAAAACGGCTTGCTTGTAGGTCGGAAAAACCGCGTGGTCGAATGAAATCTTCCGCATGGTCACCTGGCTGCAATCCGTCTGGCAAAAACTCGCGCCGGGCGCGGCCGAAGGTGCCGCCGCCAGCGGCGCGCGGGGCGAGCAGGCCGCGGCGGACTTCCTCGCGGCCCGGCACGGCTTCAAGATCGTGGCGCGCAACTGGCACAACCCGCGCGACCGGCGCGACGAGATCGACCTCGTCTGCCGCGACGGCGAGGTGCTGGTCTTCGTCGAGGTGAAGGCGCGCGATGCCAACGCCCTCGTGCCCGGCTACCATGCGGTGAATGAGCGCAAGAAGCGCGCGCTGCGCCGCGCCGTGCACGCCTACCTCGGCGCGCTCAGCCACCCGCCGCGCAGCTTCCGCTTCGACGTGGTCGAGGTCTCGCTGCGCGACCGGTTGCCGCCGCAGTGCCTGCACTTCGAGAACGTGCCGCTCTTCCCGAAGGGCTACCACGTGGCCCGGCAGAGCGGCTCGCTGGGCGAGGTGGCCGGGCGCGGCTGACACACGGGAGCGGAATTTATCGCCTTGCGGGCGGCGCGGGCCCGGCGGACGATGCGCCGCATGGCTGACCACGAGCGGCATCCGTTTCTGCACGGCCTCAGCAAGCACCGCGGCGCCCCGCCCACCGCCATCGTCATCTTCGGCGCCTCGGGCGACCTGACCGCGCGCAAGCTCATCCCGGCGATCTACAACCTCGCCCACGACAACCTCCTGCCCGCCGACTTCTACCTCATCGGCTTCGGCCGGAAGCCGATTCCCGACGCCGGGTTCCAGCAGATCGCGCACGACGCCATCAAGGAATTCTCCCGCCGCACCCCGGCGGCCGACGTCTGGGCGCGCCTCGCCCCGCGCACCCTCTACGTCAGCGGCGGCTACGACGAGAAGGCCGCCTACGACCGCCTCGCCGCCCGCCTGGCCGGCCTCGAGAAGGACACCGGGCAGCCGTTGCAGAGCCTGTTCTACATCTCCACCCCGCCCAACGTCTTCAGCGCCATCATCCAGAACCTCGGCGCCAGCGGCCTCGCCCAGCGCCACCTGCGCCTCCCGCACCAGTCGAAGGTCATCATCGAGAAACCCTTCGGCCGCGACCTCGCCAGCGCCCTCGAGCTGAACCGCACCATCACCGCCGTCTTCGAGGAGCCGCAGGTCTTCCGCATCGACCACTACCTCGGCAAGGAGACCGTGCAGGACCTGCTCGTGCAGCGCTTCGCCAACGCCATCTTCGAGCCGCTCTGGAACCGCAACTTCGTCGACTCCGTGCAGATCACCGTCGCCGAGGAGGTCGGCGTCGGCTCGCGGGCCGGCTACTATGAGCAGAGCGGCTGCCTGCGCGACATGATCCAGAACCACACGATGCAGCTCCTCGCCCTCACCGCGATGGAGCCGCCCGTGTCGCTCGACGCCGAGTCGATCCGCGACGAGAAGGTGAAGCTGCTCAAGGCCATCCACCCCGTCCGCCTGCAGGGCGGCGGCCGCCCGAGCGACGTCGCCCGCGCCCAATACACCGCCGGCCTCATCGGCGGCAAACCCGTGCCCGGCTACCTCCAGGAGGAGGGCATCGCCCCGCAATCCTCGACCGAGACCTACGCCGCGATCCGCTTCAGCATCAACAACTGGCGCTGGCAGGGCGTGCCCTTCTACCTCCGCTCCGGCAAACGCCTGGCGCGCCGCGTCTCCGAGATCGCCATCCGCTTCAAGCGCGCCCCGGGCAACATCTTCGCCGAGTCGGAGCGCTTCCAGCTCGCGGCCAACACGCTCGCGTTCCAGATCCAGCCCGACGAGGGCATGAGCATGGTGCTCAACGCCAAGATCCCCGGCCTCGAGACGCGCACCCAGCCGGTGAAGATGAACTTCAAATATTCCACCACCTTCGGCTCCAACACGCCCGAGGCCTACGAGCGCCTCGTGCTCGACGCCATGATCGGCGACAGCACGCTCTTCATCCGCGGCGACGAGACCGTGCGCTCCTGGCAGCTCTGCACGCCGATCCTCGAGCACTGGGCCGAGCGCAAGCGCGACGGCCTCGACACCTACGCCGCCGGCTCGTGGGGCCCGAACTCCGCCGACGAACTCCTCGCGCTCAACGACCACGCCTGGCGCGAACCGTGAGCCATGCCCGCGATCTTTGAGTCCCTGCCCGGCATGGAGGTGCCCGTCGGCGGCATCGCGGGCGGCTTCCAGAAGCTCTGGGCCGACTCGCCCGCCAAGGAGGCCCGCGCCGTCCAGCTCAACCTCGTGCTGCATCTCGGCAAGAGCACCACGCCCGACGACGCCAACGCCCAGTTCAGGACCACGCTCGCCTTCGCCCAGCGTTACCCGTGCCGCGTCGTCGTGCTCTGCCCGGACTTCGACCCCGCCGCGTCCGCCGCCATGCGCGCCAAGATCTACGGCGAGTGTTTCCTGGGCAAATCGAAGAGCGACACCCGCTGCGTCGAGTTCGTGCTCCTGCACTACACCCTCGCCGCGCGCGCCCACCTCGAGAACCAGGTCTCGGTCTGCCTCTCCACCGACATGCCGCTCTATTACTGGGCGCACCGTTTCTCCGAGGCGGCCAAGCTCGCCGACTACTCCTACCTGCTCACCCGCTCCAAGCGCGTGCTGTTCGACGCCGCCGTGGTGCCGCCCGACGCCTTCACCTTGCCCTGGCCCAATCCCGCCGCGGTGCGCGACCTCGCCTACACGCGCACCCTGCCGCTGCGGCGCGACCTCGGGCAGTTCCTCAGCCGCTACGACCCCGGCGCGCTCGTCGCCGGGCTGAAAACCGTCACCGTCCGCCATCAGCCGAAATACGCCGCCGAAGCCGCCGCGCTCGTCACGTGGTTTCGCCGGGGGCTCGCCCGCTGCGACGCCGCGCTCGCCGAGTCGGTGCAGTTCCGCGGCGAAGCCTCGGGCTGCCCCGGCTGCCTGAGCGCCGACTTTGCCTACGACGACGGGGAAAAATTCTTCCGCTGGGAGTCCGACCTCGACTCCGGCCACTCCGCCTTCGCCGGCGACCTCGGCACCGGCCGCACCGAGCTGCGCGCCGGCGCCAGCCTGCTGGCGCCCGACGCCGCCCTCGCGGAGGCGATGTTTTTCTAGCCGCCAGACCATGCCGGCAGCCGAAAGCAACCTGAAATACAGCGGCGAAGCCCCGATTGACGCCGGGGCAGCGAGAAGGTCCCGGCCCATTTACCGCGTGTTCGTCAGTTCGACCTGGCTGGATCTGCAACCGGAGCGAAAGGCACTGATGGAGGCCTTGAACCGCATGGAAGAGATGCGGTTCGTGGGCATGGAGTTTTTCGGCAACCGGCCCGACGACACCCACGACGCTTCCATCGACCAGGTGGATCTCTGCGAGGTCTTCGTGGGCATAATCGGGTTCCGCTACGGGTCGGGCATCACCGAGGCGGAATACCGCCGTGCCCGCGCGCTGGGCCTGCCGTGTTTCGTCTATTTCAAACGTGCGGACGCCATGCGTCCCGAGCTGACCGATGGCGATCCGGCCTTGGCCGCCAAGCTCGCGGCCTTCAAACAGGAGCTGCTGCGGGGGCACACGGTCAAGGAGTTCGACCGGCCCGAAGAGCTGGCCGCCAACGCCACGGCCGATCTGCACAACTGGGTTGCAGCCCGCTGGATCACGACGGCGGAACAACCGGCTGTGCCGGCCGCGCGGTCGCCGGCCGGCAAGGTCGACGCGGACCGCACCAACATCCTGCGGCTGGTGGAGCGAGTGGACCAGGATTGGATCAAGGGCGTGCTCGAGGCCTCGCTGCATCATCGCGCCTGGTTGGAACTGGGGCTCGATTGGCGCGAGGATGCGGTGGAGCATCCGTGGGACCGCATCGTCGTCGCCCCCAACCGACCGATCCGCACGCTCGACAAGAACGACAGCATCACGGGCGTCTTCGATGCCGCCCAGCACACCCTGCTGGTGCTGGGCGAACCCGGCGCCGGCAAGACGACCACCGTCCTTGAACTGGCGCGCGATCTGATCACGCGTGTCCGGGCCTCGGCCGCGGAGCCGGCGCCGGTGGTGTTCGCGCTGTCAACCTGGCGCGGGCAGCACAAGAACCTGGCGGACTGGATGACCGCCGAGCTGGGTTTGCGCTACCAGGTCCCGAAGCGGGTGGCGCAGACGTGGCTGGAGGAAGGCCGTCTCGTGCTGATACTCGACGGTTTGGACGAGGTTGCCTCCGAGCACCGCGCGGCCTGCGTGGCCGCCATCAACGCCTTCGAGCACGAGCACCATCCCCCGGGACTCGCCGTGACCTGCCGCGTGGTCGAATACGACGCGCTCGCCACCAAGCTCCGGTTGCGCTCGGCCATCTGCCTGCAGCCGCTCACACCGGAGCAGATCGACCGCTACTTCCGCGCGGCCGGGCCCGGCCTGGATCATCTCCGCACAGCGCTGCGCACGGATGAGAGCCTTCGTGAACTCGCGCGCAGTCCGCTGATGTTGTGTGTGATGACGATGGCTTGGCGCGGTCCGGCGGAGACGGCGGCGCCCTTCGGCGTGTCCGAAAACTCCGAGCGGGTCCGGAACCGTCTTTTCGGGGCCTATGTCACGGCGGCGCTCAACCGCCACGGCAAAGCGGCCGGCACCTATGCGCCGGACAAGACGATCGGATGGCTGGGCTGGCTGGCGCGGCGGATGAAGGAAAACGGCCTGACGCTCTTCGCCCCCGAGCATCTGCAACCGGGTTGGCTGCCGGGTGCACGGAGTCAGTTGGGCTATATGCTCCTGACCCGGACACTCGGCACGCTGGCGCTGGCCCTGCCGATGCTCATCTGGTCGATGCCATCGGTGTCGCGCCCGGCTTGTTCCGCCTTGGCGGCCACCGTGGGTCTTTGCTTCGGTCTGCTCGATTTCACACTGTTGCGGTCAAGGCGTGCGGAGATTGACGGTGGGTCGCGCCGGTTCTGGCTGATGCTGCTCATCTTGGTGATGCTGGGCATGGCCAGCGGTCTTCTGGCTTGGGGGTTCGGTTTCCAGGCGCCTTCGGTGAAGGAGACGATGGGCCAGGGCATGCTCTACCTCCTGATGGCCGCCTTCGCCTTCTGTGCCCCGGTGGACGTGCGCGCGCTCGACATCAAGCCGAGCGACACCATGCGCTGGTCGTGGCGGCAGGCACTCGGGCGCTTTGGCGTGGGCGTCGTGGGGCTGAATCTGCTGTTCGCGATCGGTTTCACCAGTGCGATGGTGGCGCTTATCGCCGAATCAGGCTGGGCTTATGTGGCGCGCGACTTGGGCAAGCCCTTCTTTCTGGCCGGTCTGTTCACCGGGGCGGTTGCGGGCGTCATTGTCGCCCGCCGCCTCTGGTCCAAGGGGCGGATCTTCGCGGTTTGTGCTGCCTGCGCAGCCGTGTCTTTGGGCGGCCAGCTCGGCGGCTTGGTGCAGAGTTGGGAAGTGACAGGTTTCATGGGGATGCTGCTGGCGCTGGGCTTGGCGGCCTTTGTGGGCGTGTTTGGCGGCTTCACTTCCGGCATGGTCAATCCGGAGCGCGGAAAACGCTCGGGTGTCTGGTTCTGGCTGCGGGTGCCGCTGCTGGCCTTTGGAGTGGTGGGATCACTCATGATCATTCCCGGTATCGTCATCCTCCTGCGAAAAACCGATCGGGTGGATGCCGAGGCCTTGCGGATCGTCGCCGTGCCGTCGTTGATCTTGGCCATCGGTGCTGGCCTGGTGGCCTTTTTCCGGTTCGGTGGCTTCAACGGCCTGCAGCACGGCATCCTGCGCTGGCTGCTGGTCCGCGGCGGCGACCTGCCGCCCAGGGCGGAGAAATTCTTCGATCACGCCGCCCAGTTGGCGCTGATGCAGAAGGTCGGCTTCGGCTACCGCTTCATCCACGCCTTGCTGCTCGACCATTTTGCAGCACCGCCGCGGCCAAAAGATCCGGGGAACTGACTGACCGGACGGGTTGCT
The DNA here is from genome assembly GCA_964601365.1 of uncultured Opitutaceae bacterium. GTDB lineage: Bacteria > Verrucomicrobiota > Verrucomicrobiia > Opitutales > Opitutaceae > Didemnitutus. The sequence goes on from CAZRNE010000023.1 coordinate 21,609, forward strand.
GCCCATGAATCAACTCGGTCTCGTGCTCGCGGCTTGCCCTTCGTGTCCTTCGTGAGCTTCGTGATGAGTCAGCAATGAAGGAACTCAGCTCAGGTTACGGACGCGTTTTCATCGGCACGAAGGAGGATTGCTACCGCACGGCGGTTTTCCTCGCCGAGGCGCAGCGCGGCAAGAATCCCGCGGCGAAACACTTTGCGGTCGCGCTCAGCGGCGGCTCGACGCCGAAGGATTGGTATCAATGGTGCGTGGCGCGGCAGGCCTTCTCGCCGCCCTTCCTCGCCACGGCGCACTGGTTCGCCAGCGACGAGCGCTACGTGCGGATCGACAGCTACGAGAGCAATTTCGGCACCGCGCAGACGCACCTGCTGGAGCCGCTGGGCGTGCCGCGGGAGCGGCGTCACCCGTGGTCGGTGGCCCTGCCGCCGGCCTTCGCCGCGCTCGAATATGGCCGGTTGGGTGCACCCTTTTTCCCGGCGGGGAAATGCTTCGATGTCTGCTACCTCGGCATGGGCGACGACGGGCACACGGCCTCGATCTTCCCCGGCAGCCCGTTGCTGAAGGACGACGGCGGGCAGTTCTTCGCGGCCGTCAATGTGCCGGAAAAGGGCTGGCGCCTTACCATCACGCCGGCCGGCCTGCGCGCCTGCGGCCTCGTGGTCGTGCTCGCGCTCGGCGCGGGCAAGGCCGAGCGGCTGCACGCCGTGCTCGCGGGCGAGCACGACCCGGCAAAGCAACCGATCCAACTGCTCAAGGCCTGCGCCTCCAACGTCGTCTGGCTGCTCGACGAACCCGCCGCCGCAAACTTTCTCGCCGGCTAAGTCTACTCAGGGCTTCTTCTCCTCGGCCGGTGCGTCCTCGAAGAATTCCGCGGGCGCGGCGGGCAGGCCGGTGTAGATCCATTCGCCGATCTGGAAGGCGCGCTGGGCCATCAGGCGGTTGATGACGGCTTTCTCATCGGAGCAGTTCACCGTCGCATAGACCGGTCCGGCGGGGATGGTTTCGAATTCGGGATCCTTGGGCTTGTCGTCGGCCGAAGCCGGCATTGGCGCGGGTTCCCCAGGGGTTGCGCTCGTTTCGGGATTCGCCGTGGACGGCGCAGCCGCGATCTTCGGGCGCTTCCCCTCGGGTTTCCGCCCGAGCGCGACGGTGTAGGTCTGCCCTGCGAAGGTGGTGAGCTTGATCGTGCGCTGGTGCGCGCGGGCGGCGACGGCCTTTTCGTCGTCTGGCGCGTCGGTGTCGCTGAAGCGCAGGTTGACGAGGCTGGAGACGACGGAGGTGACACGGTCCGTCTTCAGTCGTTTGCCGGCGGGAACGTCGGCGGCAGCCCAGGCGTCCTCCTTCCGGGCTCGGGAAACGGTGACCGCGGGCAGGGTGGGGTCAATGAAGCCGACTTCGACCCGGGCGATATCGTCGGCTTTGAGGTTGAGCAGCGCGGAGTCGGCCCAGTGTTTGGGCTCGAGGTCGAACCAGGCGGTGAGATTGGCGTGGTAGGCCTTGTCTTCCGTGCCGAAGCGCACGTAGCGGCCGCCGCCTTCGGCGGTCTTTCCCAATGCGACCGACCACAGTTCCCTGCCGTCGGCATCGAGCAGGGCGACGGCGGTGTCCTTGAAGTCGAGGCGCGCGAGGCGATCGGCGCGGGCGGTGACCAGGCGCTGGAGCTTGGCCTCGGTGAGGTCGCCGATGAAGCGCGACAGCTTGGCGAAGTCGGCGGGAAAATCGTGATAACCGGGCACGACCCACGAGCCGGAGGAGTCCTTGGCGACGGTGATCGTCTTGCCCTGGTCGGTGAGGCGCAGCCGGGCGGCGCGGGCGGCGAGGTCGGTGGCGAGCAGGGGCTGTCCGACACGGGGATCGGAGGCGGCGGGCGGGGCGGGGCGTTGGAGCCACCAGGCGAGACCGCAGGCGACGAGCAGGAAGGCGACGACGAGGGCAAGGACGCGGAGGTTCATCGGCAATGGGGTCAGGCGGCCTGGCGGCGGTGGTGGTGGAACCAGAGGCCGAAGGCGCAGACGATGAGCACGGGAAGGATGAGGTTGAGGGCGGCGAGCGCGTATTCGAGGCGCTCGATGCCTTCGCGCAGGGCGGCGCGGATCTGGCGGCGCTCGGCGCGCATGACCGCCTGCTGCTGCTGGAAATCCTCGATGGCCTTGGCGACTTCGGGCGTGGCGACGAGGCGGTTGCCCTCGGTCTTCCTGCCCTGCAGTTCGGAGAGCTTGGTCTGCACGTCGTTGAGGCGGGTTTCGAGGGCGGCGAGCCGTTCCTGGTATTGCTGTTGGGCGGCGGCCTCCATCCGGCGGACGACGGTGAAGGGGCGTTGCGACGAGCCCTTGCCGCGGATCGAGATGAGGTCGGGAGAACCGGAGAGAAACTCCAGCGCGTTGCTGGCGAGAGCCAGGTTGTCGTTGAGCGGCTCGTAGGCCTGCATGCCGAGGAAGTTCAGGCGGCGCACGCTGTAGTCGTCCAAGAGCCAGTCGGTGTCCGCGACGATGAGCAGCGTGGACGCGCCGGTGGATTCCTTGAGGGGCGCGGCGGCGGGTGCGGGCGCAGGGGAAGCGGCGGCGGGGTCATCCGGTTTGGCTTCGGGCGGGGCGCCATCCTTGGGTGCGCCGTCGGGGAAGGCGGACTTGAACTTGCCCTGCACGAGGGCGGCGAGGGTCTGCTTGCTGGCGCCGGTGAGCCGGCGGGCGACGTCGTCGCCCTGCGTGAACTGGACCGAAAACGCGGGCAGCGTGCCGGCTTGGTCGGAGGTTTCGACGAGGGGCGTGAACGTGAGGTGCTTCGCGTCGGGCTTGGGCGCGATCGCGCCCGGTTCGATGAAGAGCAGGGTCTGCAGCTGGCTGGTGGCGGGCGAAGTGCGGTTGAGGTTCTGTGGCAGCAGGCTGAGCCAGGTGGGCAGACGGGAGACGAGACCGGAGGGAGTCTGCACGGGCGTCGCGCTGAGGGGGTCGCCGACGACCGTGTCGGACTTGAACTCAAGGCCCCAGGCTTCGAGCAGCTTGGGCAGGTTGCTGGAGGCGCCGGATTGTGCGACGCCCATCATGCCGCCGCGGCCGGACAGCGCGCGCGAGGCGGGGTCGAGGGCGAGAAAGACGGGCTTGCCCGAGAGCAGGAACTGGTCGAGGGCGAACTGGAGCTTCTCCGGGAGATTCTGGGGATGGATGACGGCGAGCGCGGCGAGCCCGGCGGGCAGCTCGGTGGCCGCCGGCTCGACGTTCACGATCTCGAAGGAGCGCTCCCACTCGGCGAGGACGAGCTGGCTCTGCGGCATGCGGCCCATCTGCAGGGCCATCATGTCGGCCTGGCCGCGCAGGGGCAGGCCGGAGATGAGGCCGAGCTTGGGGCGTTCGAGCTGTTCGACCCGCTGGATGAGCTGGGTGAGGTCGTATTCGAGGAACTGTTCGCGCTCCGAGCTGAGGAAGGGGATGGTTTCCTGCTGGTCGGCGTGCGTGGCGACGAGTCCGAAGAAGATGGTCTCGCCGGACCGGAGCGGCTGGGCGGCCAGGCCGGCGGCGGTGGCGCGCTCCTCGGCGGGCGTATCGGGCTTGGGATCGATGACGACCAGCTCCAGCCGGCCGCGGGAGGCGCGGACGTATTGGCGGAGCATCTCCTGCACGCGCACGGCGTAGTTTTTCACCTGCACGGGCAGGCCGGCGGCGCTGCGCGAGAAATAGAGTTCGAGCCGCACGTTCTCCTCGAGGCGGCCGAGGATGTTGCGCGTGCCGGGCGACAGGGTATAGATGCCCTCGGCGGTGGCGTCGAAGCGCAGCGGCAGGGACGACGCGAGGTAGTTGACGGCCACGAGGCCGAGAAAGAGCAGGGCGACGGCAAGGGCGGGGCGGCCGGTTTTCATGGCGGGCTAGCGTTCGAGGGCCAGGACGTTCAGGCAGAGGCTGAACGCGGCCACGGAGAGGAAAAACACCACGTCCTTCGGATCGATGATGCCCTTGGTGAAGGCATCGAAGTGCGTCGTGTGGCTGAAATTGGCCAGCAGGTCGACCAGCGGCTGGGGGAAGACGGCCGCGAGGGCGCCGTTGAACACGCTCCAGCCGAGGAAGACGAGCACGAGGTTGACGAAGAGCCCGAGCACGAAGGCGACGACCTGGTTCTTGGTCAGGGCGGACATGAGCGAGCTGACCCCGAGGTAGGCGCCGGCCATGAGGATGCTGCCCAGGTAGCTGGTCGCGATGATCCCCCAGTCGGGGTCGCCGAGCCAGGCGGCCGTCGCGGCGAGCGGGAGGCTGAGCAGGATGCCGACGGCGAGAAACGCCCACGCGGCGAGAAATTTCGCGATGACGGCCTCGAGCGTGGTGACGGGCAGGGTGAACAGCAGCTCGATGGTGCCGGCGCGGCGCTCCTCGGCCCAGAGGCGCATGCCCGCGGCGGGGGCGAAGAACACAAAAAGCCAGGTGTGCCAGAGAAAATAGCTTTCGAGGCTGGCCTGGCCAGCCTTGAAGAACTGGCCGATGAAGAAGGCCAGGCCGACCGACGCCAGCAGGAACACGGCGAGGAAAACGTAGGCCACCGGCGTGCGGAAGTAGCCGAGGAACTCGCGTTGGAAGACGGGAGGGATCTGGGACATGGCGCGGCGGTCGGATTCAGACATCGCCCTCGGTGAGGGAGCGGAAGATTTCGTCGAGGCGGGCGCCCGGGCGGCGGGCGCGGAGTGTTTCGGGGGTTTCATCCACCACCACCTTGCCGCGCGAGATGATGATGACGCGGTTGCACAAGGCCTCGACCTCCTCGAGGATGTGGGTCGAGAGGATGACGGCCTTTTCGGCCGCCATGCCGCGGATGATGGCGCGGACTTCGTTCTTCTGGTTGGGGTCGAGGCCGTCGGTGGGTTCGTCCAGGACAAGGACGGGCGGGTCGTGAAGAAGGGCCTGGGCGAAGCCGACCCGCTGTTTGAAACCCTTGGAAAGTGTCTCGATGACCTGGGTGCGCACGGAGGCGAGGTGGCAGAGATCGATCACTCGCTGGATCCGCGCGGATTGCTCCGCGGGGGCGCGGAACCCGCGGATTGCGGCGATGAAACGCAGAAACTCGATCACGGTCATCTCGGGATAGGCGGGAGCGCTCTCCGCGAGGTAGCCGATGGAACGGCGCACGGCGAGCGAGTCGCGGACGACCTCGTGGCCGCAGACGGTGGCGGTGCCGGCGTCCGGCCGCAGGAAGCCCGTGAGCATCTTCATCGTGGTGGACTTGCCGGCGCCGTTGGGCCCGAGGAAACCCAGGATGTCGCCGCGGGCGACGCGGAACGACACGCCGTCGACCGCGCGATGGGCGCCGTAGTTTTTGACCAGACCGGAGACTTCGATCATAGCGGCTGCGATACGTGGAGGCCGGCAACCGCCCGGAGAGTCAGGACCCGCGGGCGGTCATCAGGCTCAGGCCGGCGGAAAAAAATTAGCCCGCGCCGGGTTTCAAGAAAAAGTTGAAACCCCGCGTTGCCCCCGGAGTCGGATTGGCGGGCCCCCGATCGGGCAGGCCTTCAGGCGAGCATCTTCAGGCCGCGCAGGGCGGACTCCATGCGCGTGAAGACGGACAAGCCGGCCTCGGCAAACGCCGCGCGGTAGGCCGCGTAGTCGTCGCCCGCGTCGATCACGATGCCGACCGGCTTGTCCTGCGCACGCTGCAGCGAGGCCAGCGCCCCGGCGAAGCGCGCCGCGCCGGCGGGGGAATTGTCCAGTTTGCGGGTGAAGGGCACGAGGCCGACGACGAGCGCGGCGGCGTGCCCCAGCAGGAACGTGGCGCAGTCGAGAAATGCGTCTTCACCGGCCATCGGGGTCAGATCCAGGGGCAGGCGCGGCGCCACGAGCCCGGCCAGGTCGTGGCGCTTGAGCAATGCGCTGAGCCCGTCCGTGGCCGCTTCGTCCAGTCCGGCCGGGGACAGCCGGTCATCGAACAGGTCGCTGGCGTTGACGCTCTCGAACCCGGCGTTGCTGAGCACCGCCACCGGGCCGGCGCGGAGATGCGGCTGCGCGCCGAGCCAGGCCAAGGCGGCATCGAAGTCCGCGATGCTGTCGGCAAAGCGCACGCCGCTGTGCCGCAACAGGGCGCGTTCGAAGGCGAGATCGCCGGCCATCGCGCCGGTGTGGCTGGCGGCCGCGGCCTGACCGGCCTCGGTCCGGCCGGCGCGGTGGACGAGCACGCGGGCGTTGCGTTCCGTGAGCTGCCGCGCGGCGCGGGCGAAACGGCCGAGCTGCCCCGGCCCGAAGCCCTCGACGTAGCACGCGACGGGACCGGGCCGTTCCTCGTCGGCAAGGGCGGCGAGCACGTCGGCCATCGACACGTCCATCTGGTTGCCGAGGGCGAGCCCGAGGCGGAAGCGCAGGCCGGGATTCAACGAACGCCGCGAGAGCAGGAAGGCGCCGCTCTGGCTGAGCAGGGTCAACGCGCCAACGGTCTTCGCCGGGGCAGTGAGCTTTCCCGTCGGGATGAACGAGGTGTCGAGATTGCGCGCCGGCACCCAATGGCCCAGGAAATTCGGGCCGACCACGGCCGGGGTCCACTTGCCGGCGGCCCGGGTCTCCCGGAGGAGCTGCTGGAGCTTCCGGCCCAGACCGGCCGTGTCGGCGCCGTCGCCGAGGCCACCGGACACCAACGCCACGCAGCGGGCGCCGCCGCCCTGCCTGATGAGAGCGGTGAGCACTTCCGCGGCGGCCGGGGCCGGCAGGGCCAGGACGAGCAGGTCGACGGGGGCGGCGCGCAGCGCCGCGACATCGGGCAGGCAGGGCAACCCGAGGAAGATCTTCGCGCCGGGCTTGATCAACAGGAGATCACCTGACGGCAAATCATAGCGCTGGAGGTTCTCCAAAATGGTGCGGCCGACACCGCCCGGCTGGGACGAGACGCCGGCCAGGGCGATGCGACGCGGAGCCTGGAGCGCTTCAAGAAAGTCCGCGGGCGGCGGCAGGCGCGACGGAGGAGTTTCACCCCGGCGCCCGACGGCATCCAAGGGACGCAACCGCCCGTTGGAATCCGGCGCCACGGGATTGAGTTCGAGAAAGACCAGCCCCTCCGTCTCGCAGATCTCGGCCGTCTGCCAGAGGCTGCGCAGGAAATCGCGCAGGATGCCGATCGTGACCAAGGGCCGTGCGCCTCGCACCTGGCCGAGCCAGATGCGGCCGAGCAGGTGTTGCTCGAGTTCGGCGAGCGCTTGGTCGGGTGAAACGGCGCCGACGGGCCAGCAGCAGGGCGCGGCCAGCTCGGCGAGCGCGTCGGCCTGCAGGCCGCCGAAACCGAAGAGCACCGTCCATCCCGCCTCGCCGCGTGAGAGGGAAACAAAGCCCTCGGAGGGCAGGTCGCCGTTGCGGCGGACTGTGACCTGTTCGCAAACGAGGCCGGTGATCCAAAGATGTCCGGCCCGGACGACGCGTTCGCGCATGGTGTCGGCCTCGCGCCCGACTGCCGTCTGGTCGAAGGCAAGAAAGCGCACGCAGCCCAGTTCGGACTTGTGCCAAAGTTCCTCGGCGAGGCCCTTCAGCACGACCGGCTCGCCGGTGGTGAACGGCAGCGGACCGCCCGTCACGCCGTGCCGCGGCGGATGCAGCCCGGCGCGCTCAAGCAATTCGTAGGCGGCGGCCTCGTGGACGAAGGGGGAAGGGGCGGCGGTGGTTGTCAGCATCGAATTGGCGGAGGTGTGGGAGCGAGCCTGCTCGCGACGGGTTGAAGAGTCGCGAGCGAGCGAGCTCCCACAGTTCGGGCAGATGGTTTCACACCGCGGCGGGCTGCACGGCGGCGAGGCCGGCGGCGAAGGCGGATTTGTTGAGCGGAAGGACGGCGGCCTTGTCCTTGAGGACGTGGGCCAGCGTCTCGACCAGGGCGTCATCGGGCAGCAGGCGCGTGCTGGCCTGCAGCGTGCCGAGGGCGACGAGGTTCTTCACCATGGGCTTGCCGAGGTCGGCGGCGATCTTCGTCAGCGGGACCGCCAGCACCGTGCGGCCGGCGGGCAGGCCGGCGGGTGGTGCCGGGATGACGGTGCTGTCGTAGATGATGGTGCCGCCGGGCGCGACCGTCGGGGCGAACTTGGCGAGGCTCGGGGCGTTGAAGGCCACGAGCACGTCCGGCTCCGGCGCGGCCGGATTGAGCACCTCGTCGGCGGCGATGTGGACATCGGCGTAGCTCGTGCCGCCGCGCGATTCGGGGCCGTAGGCCGGGATATGCGTGGCGTCGTAACCCTGTTCGATGGCGGCGCGGACGAGGAGCAGCGCGGCGGTCTGGGCGCCGTCGCCGCCGGCGCCGGCGAACTTGAACGACAGGTCGCGCTTTGCGACGTGGGCGGGCCAGGGCGTGCGCGCGCGGGCGGCTGCGGCCGGCTCGGCGCCGCTGAGTCCGAGGACCTCCTCCGGCTCGAACGACGGGCGCGGGCCCTTGAACCACCGCTCGGTCGTCGCGCTGAGGTCCTTCTTCACCCCGAGCGGGAAGACCGGTTCCATCTGTTCCTTCACCCATTGCTCCGCCTCGACGGGCGAGAGCTTGAGGTGGGTCGGGCACTCGGAGAGCACTTCGACGAACGAGTAGCCTCGGCCGTCGAGCTGGTTTTGCAGGGCTTTGCGGATGGCCTTGCGGGCCTTGACGCGGTTCTTGGCGTCGTAGAGGGCGACGCGCTCGACGTAGATCGGGCCGTCGAGCTGGGCGATGAGCTCGGCCATCTTGAGCGGCTGGCCCATGGAGCGGTTGCGTCCGTCGGGGCTGGTGGCGGTCTTCTGGCCGGCGAGCGAGGTCGGCGCCAGCTGGCCGCCGGTCATGCCGTAGATGGCGTTGTTGATGAAGATGACCGTCAACGGCAGGCCCATCTGCGCGATGGAGATCGTCTCGGCCAGGCCGATGGACGCGAGGTCGCCGTCGCCCTGGTAGGAGATGACGAGCGAGTCCGGGTTGGCGAGCTTGTGGCCGAGGGCGACCGCCGGCGCGCGGCCGTGGGCGGCCTGGGAATTGCCGACGTCGAAGTAGTAGTAGGCGAAGACCGAGCAGCCGACCGGCGAGATGAAGATCGTGCGGTCCTGCACACCGAGTTCCTGGATGACCTCGGCGATGTCGCGGTGGACGACGCCGTGGCCGCAGCCCGGGCAGTAGTGCGTGCTGTGGCCCTTGAGGCCTTCGCCGTGCGCGTGGCGCTCGAATTTCTCGTAGAATACCTTGGACATGGGATTTCCCTTTCATCGTAGGGCCGGCCCTCGTGGCCGGGCCGCGGCCCGCCGCCCAGCGGCGGCCCTACAGTTGGTCAGGTGGCGTGGGTTGGGTCGGGGCGAGGAGTTGGTTGAGGATTTCGCGTTGGGAGGGCAGGATCCCGCCGTGGCGGCGGACGTGCTCAAGGCGCGGCGGGTTGAAGCCCGCGTGGCTGAGCGCGAGCCGGAGCTCGTCCTCGAGCTGGCCGGCGCCCGCCTCGACGACGACGATGCGCTTGGTCTGCGGGAGCAGGTCGGCGAGGGCGCGGATGGGGAAGGGCCAGAGCGTGATCGGGCGGAAGAGACCGACCTTCAGGCCCTCGGCGCGGGCGGCCTCGACGGCGCCCTTGGCCATCCGGGCCGGGGTATTGCAGGCGACGACGAGCACCTCGGCGTCCTCGCACCGGTAGAGGTCGGCGCGCTGCTCGCGGCGGCTGATGGCGGTGTATTTGCGGTTGAGGTGTTCGTTGTGCTTCTCGAGGTCGGTCTCGAGCAGCTGGATCGACGAGATGAAGTTGTGGCGGTGGCCGCGGTCACCCGTGACGGACCAGGCGGGTTTGCCGTGGCGGATCATCTCGCGCGGGAGCCGCACGACGCCGGTCATCTGGCCGAGATAACCGTCGCCGAGAATGATGACCGGGGTCCGGTAACGGAAAGAAAGGGTGAAGGCCTCCATCGCCAGATCGAGCATCTCCTGCGGAGTGCCGGGGGCGAGGACGATGGCATGGGTGTTGCCGTGGCCGAGGCCGCGGCAGGCGAGCTTGATGTCGGCCTGCTCGGGTCCGAGGTTGCCCAGGCCCGGGCCGCCGCGCATGACGTTGACGAAGACGCCCGGCAGCTCGGCGCCGATCATGTAGCTGATGCCCTCCAGCATGAGCGAGAAGCCCGGGCCGGAGGTGAAAGTCATGCACGGCACACCGCTGCCGCCGGCGCCATACATCATGTTGACGGCGGCGGTCTCGGAGACGGCCTGCACGAAGGCCCCGTCGAGCTTCGGGAGGATCTTGGCCATCAGCTCCGCGCCCTCGGTGGACGGCGTGATCGGGTAGCCGAAGACGTGGCGGCAACCGGCGAGGAGGGCGCCGATGGCGCAGGCGTAGTTGCCCTTGAGCACGAGCGGCTCGCAGGCGGGCAGTTCGATGCGCGTGTCCGCCTCATCGGCGGCCGGCTCGACGGTGACCGGCTTCGGACCGAAGAGCTTGGCGGGGTCCTGCAGGTCGAAGTCCTCCGCGGCGCGACAGGAACAGTCGTCGCCGCAACGCTCGGTCTCGGGCCGCAGGCCGAAGGGCTCGGGGCAGGCCTGCATGCAGAGCGCGCAGCCGTTGCAGGCCTCGAGGTTCAGCTCGACGGGCACGAGGCCGGTGGCGGGGTTGATCTCGTGGCCGGGCGTGATGCAGCGCTTGGGGCAGGCGTCGATGCAGCGCAGGCAACCCTTGCAATATTCGGGCTGCAGGAAGGGCTTGGGGCGGGCGGAGGCGGGCATGGGGCGCGGGAGTTGCCTCCATCATAGTTTCCCCCGTCGGGCCGGCTGCGCATGGCTTGGCCGAGGCTGCGCGGGGCTTGAAACCGCGCTTGCTCCGAACGGAGTAGGCTGAAGCAACCTCCTCCCAGATTTAGAAGTCAGATAATAGCGTAGCGCGGCTCGGGCAGGGCGGCGATGCGCTCGAAGATGCGCGCGGAGGCGACCTGGTAGCGTTCCTTGCCGGCGTTGGGATCGTCGTATTCGGCGGGCGGGATGGGGCGGCCGAAGACAATGGTCACGGGCGTGCAGAATTTCGGGATCTTGTCGCCCTTGCCGAAGGCGGCGAAGGACCCGTAGACGCGGCAGGGCACGACCGGAGCGCCGCTTTTGCAGGCCATGAGGCCGACGCCGGCCTTGGGTTTCTGCAGATGGCCGTCCATCGAGCGCGTGCCCTCGGGGAAGAGGACGACGGCGCGGTCCTCGGCGAGGGCCTGCAGCACCTTCTTGATGGCGCCGACGTCGCCGCTGTCGCGGTCGACGGGGATGGTCTCGGTCTGGTTGAGCCACCAGGAGGAGACGGGGTTGTTCCAGAGGGTCTTGCGGGCGAAGAACCGCATCTGGCGCGCCACCTGGCAGCCGACGAGCGGGGGATCGAGGTGGCTGGCGTGGTTGGAGGCGATGAGGTAGGGGCCGGAGACGGGGATGTTGTCGGTGCCGACGACCTCGCCGCGGAAGAAGGCTTCGTAGAGTCCGCGCGCGAGGAAGTGGAAGAAGCCGTAGAACGGCGTCATCCTGAGCTGGTCGGGCGTGCGGGGCATGGGGAAATTGCGGAGCGCGGAATGCGGATTGCGGAACGCCTTAGCGGAGTTTGGCGGCGATGCGGGCGGCCATTTTTTCGACGACCTGGTCGAGGGTCAGGTGCGTGCTGTCGATGTCGATGGCGCCGGGCGGGCAGGTGAGGGGTGAGGTTTTCCGGGAGGAGTCGAGGCGGTCGCGCTCGGCGATGGAGTCCTGCCGGCCCTCGGCGGCGCGGCGCTTGGCCCGCTCGGCGGGGTCGGCGTGCAGGAAGAAGCGGAAGTCGGCGTCGGGGAAGATGACCGAGCCGATGTCGCGGCCTTCCATGACGAGGCCGCCGAAGCCGTTCTGTTTCGCGACGTCCACCTGCCCGCGTTGGTAGGCGAGCAGGGCCTGCCGCACCTCGGGCACGGCGGCGTAGTGGGAGACGTGGTCGTTGACCTTCTGGCCGCGGATCTCGTCGCCGGCGGGCTGGCCGTCGATGAGCATGCGGGCGGAGCGGCCGTCGAGGCGCGTGGAGAATTTCAGGCGGCCGAGCGCGGCGACGAGGGCGGCGTGGTCGGAATGGGGGATCTGGCGGCGCAGCAGCTCGAAGGTGATGTGCCGGTAGAACGAACCGGTGTCGACGTGCAGGAAGTTGAAGCGCTCGGCGAGGATGCGGGAGCTGGAGGACTTGCCGGAGGCGGCGCCGCCGTCGAGGGCGACGATGATAAAGCGGGATGAACCCATGCGGGTTTCAAAGAGAGCCGCGGCGCAGGCCTTCCAGCAAGTCAAAGAATGCGGGGAAGGTCTTGGCGCAGCAGGCGGGGTCGCGGATCGTGAGCCAGGGGCGGCCGTCGCCGTGCCGGTCGTGGCAACCTAGGATGGCGAAGCTCATGGCGAAGCGGTGGTCGTGGTAGGTTTCGATCTCGGCTTCGGACGGGAGCGGACGGGGATGGATTTCGAGGGCATCGTCGGTCTCGACGACATGCTGGCCGAGTTTCCGCAGCTCGCGGGCGGCCCCGGCGACGCGGTCGGTCTCCTGTTTGCGGGTGTGGGCGATGCCGGTGATGCGTGTGGGGCCGTCGAGGAGCGGGGCGAGGGCGGCGAGCGTGAGGAAGGTGTCGGAGAAGGCGTTGAAATCGGCGGTGAGACCGCGCCGGGCGCGGCCGGCGACGACGAGGTCGGCCTTGTGCTCGAGATGACCGCCGCGTTCGAGCAGCCGGAGGAAGCCGACATCGCCCTGCAGGGCGTCCGGGGCCGCGTGCAGGCCCTCGAGGCACACCGCGCCGTGCGTGAGCAGGGCCAGCGCGGCGAAGTAACTCGCCGCCGTGGCGTCGCCCTCGATCGCATAGTCGGAGGGCGGCGCGGCGAACTGCTCCACCATGCGCCGCGTCATCGCGACGAAGGGCTCGGAGACGGTGGCGCCCCTCAGCCGCACATCCAAGGGCGCGCGGGCCAGCGGGGCCACGAGCAGCAGCGCGGAGAGAAGCTGGGAGCTTTCCGAGGCGTCGACCTCGACCACGCCGCCGGCGAGGCCGGCGGTGCGGAGGGTGAAGGGGAAGAAGCGGGCATCGGCCGTGGCGCCTTGGGTTGCCAGCGCGTCCAGCAGCGGCCCGATGGGGCGGCGGCGCATGGCCTCGTCGCCGTCGAAATGGTAGACGCCGTCGGGCCGCAGGCAGACGAGCGCGGTGAGGAAGCGCGCGGCGGTGCCGGCATTGCCGACGAAAAGGCGCGCCGTGCGGTTCGGGATCCCGCCGCCGCGGCCCTGCACCACGATGGTGCGCGCGGACTCGTCGGCCTGCACGGCGAAACCGAGCGCGCGCAGGGCCTCGATCATCAGGACGGTGTCGCGGCTGAAGAGCGCGCCCCGCAACGTGACCGGGCGGGCAGCCAGCGCGGCGAGGATGAGCGCGCGGTTGGTGATGCTCTTCGAGCCGGGCAGCGCCAGCGTGCCGCGCACGGGGCGCGTGAAGGGGACGATCGGGAGTTTGTCCGGATAAGAGGGCATCTACGAGTGCGGATGGCGGGGTGCGAGGGTCGCGGGCAAGCACGCTCCTACAGGCGGAATCACGGCGTGGGCCGGAACTGGTCGCGGTAGGCCTTGCCGCGCTCGAGGATGGCCTGCAGCTCGAACCAGTCGCGGTTGGCGAGGGCGCGTTCGAGCCCGTGCAATTCCTCCTGGTAGGCCCGGAGGGCGCGCAGGACCTCGTCGCGGTTCTGCTCGAGGATGGTTTTCCAGAGCCGCGGGTCGCTGCCGGCGATGCGGGAGGTGTCGCGCAGGCCCGGGCCGGCGTGGTTGCGCCAGCCGGCCGGGCGCTTGGCCAGGGCGGCGCAAAGGGCGGAGGCAAGGATCTGGGGCAGATGGGAGATGTGGGCGACGATCTCGTCGTGTTCGTCGGGGTGAAGCGTGGCGACGCCGGCCTCGAAGGCGGACCAGAAGCGGACGAGGGTCTCGACGGCGGGCGGATGCGATTCGGGCAGGGGCGTGACGAACACGGTGCGCCCGGTGAAGAGTTCGGCGCGCGCGTGGGCCCAGCCCGTCTTCTCGGAACCGGCCATCGGGTGCGAGCCGACGAAATGCGCCCCGGGGCCGACGGTCTGCTGGCCGAGGCGGCAGATGTCGCCCTTCACGCTGCCGACATCGGTGATGATGGTGCCGGGTTCAAGGGCGGGCGCGATCTGCCGCAGCAGCGGGATGATGACGTCAACCGGCGCGCAAATGACGACAAGCTGCGCGCCTTTGACGGCCTGCTCGGGGGTTTCGGGCACGGCGCCGGCCCAGGGAATCTGGCTGAACTTGAGGCGGGCTTCGGGGCGGCGCGACCACAGCGCCACGCTGCGCGCCACGCCGTAGTGCTGGCTGGCGAGGGCCACGGAACCGCCGAGCAGCCCGGGAGCGAGGATGGCGATGCGTTCAAACATCACCGTCATGAAATGACGGCGGGACGGCCATGTCGAGCGTGCGGCGGGTCATGAACGCCGCCCAAGGGCAGGGCTTGGTGCGGTCCGGAAGCGCGGTGACGCCCGGGGTTCAGCCTCCGGCCAGTTCGAGGATGCGGGCGAATTCCTTCGCGCTGACGGGCATGACCGAGAGGCGGCTGTTGCGCACCAGCACGAAGTCCTTGAAGGCGGGGTCGGACTTTATCTGCGCGAGCGAAACGGGGCGGGCGAGGGCGCGCACAGGCTTCAGCGTGACGGCCACCCAACCCGGTTCGTCGGCGGTGGGGTCGGGATAGGCGGGTTTCTCGACGGTGGCGAGGCCGACGACGGCTTTGTCACCGCCACTGTGGTAGAAGAGGACGGAGTCGCCGCGCTTCATGCCGTTGAGATTGTTGCGGGCCTGGTAATTCCGCACTCCGGTCCACTCCGTGCGGCCATCGCGGGAAAAATCGGACCACGAGTAATCCTCGGGTTCCTGCTTAACGAGCCAGTGTTGGGTTTTCATGGACGCGGGTTCGGAGGTGCGGGTGGCGTGAAGCGGTAGATGTATTGGGAGCGGGTGTCGCGGAAAGAAAATACATTGGGGGCAGACACCGTTTCGATCAGGATCAGAGTCGCCAATGCGACCGGCGACTCAAACACGGCAAGATCGCCGGCCTTGACGAAGCCTTGGTCGAGCAAGCCTTGAAATCCTGCCCGGGTGACCGGGAGAACGGCCAAGGCCCGGTCGGTGAGCAGCGGCAGCAGGACGGATTCGTCGTGGGTGACAATGAAGATCCTGCCCGCAGGGTCGTCGTGGTGCAGTCGGCGCAGGCTCTCGCGCACCAAACCGACGACGGGGTAGGCGCTGGTCTCAAGGCGTTCGCGGTCGCGGAATGCATCGAGCAAGGCGCGCGGCCCGCGGTTGAACGACCAGAAAGGAGCGGCCAGTGCGCTGAATGCCGCCAGCACCAGGAATCCCCAACGCAACCGGGCCCGCCAGGGGGTGTTCGATCCCCAAAGCAGACAGACCGCGGAAAGGGTGCCGAGGGCGAACCACGGCAACAGATAGCGGTTGGCCCAGGATGTGTAGGCGATGCTCAGGCTGGAAAACACCAGTCCGAGCAGCCCGGTGAGGGCCAATCGCCAGGAGAGGCAAGCGGGCCGCCACCAAACGGCGGCCGGCAGCATGATGAGCAGCGCGACGGTGCCCAACGGACCATAACCGGCCAGCTCCTCCAATCCGGATTGGTGCAAGAAAAGGCTTGAGTCGGAAAATCGCGGATCGGCTCCGGCATCGGTGAGTTCCAACCAATCCAGCAGCCGTCGTGTCGCCGCGCTGAGGCGCTCCACCGAGCGCTGCCCGTCGCTGAAATCGGTCTGCCCGACATAGACGTTTCGGGCGGCATGTCGAATGAAGTTGGCCGCCGCACCTGAGGCACCGTCGGAGTTGGAGAGACGCCGGAGCAGGGCCGGTGGTCCGAGCGGATGACCAAACTGGCGGGTCGATTCGACATAAGTCTCGATACTGCCGAAAAGGATGACAACGGCGGCGAGTCCGACGAGGGTCCGGGTGAGGAGCGGGTCACGACGGCGGAGCTCCCACAGGGTCCAAATTGCGAGGGCGGCAGCGGGTATGATTCCGGTGGTTTTCACCCCCAACATGAAGCCGATCGCAAGAACCATCCAGATGAGGTGACGATCGTCATTCTCCCGTCGCCAGCGCCACTTGGCATAGGTCCAGACGGCACCCGCAAAGAGCAGCGCGAGGTCATTTTTTGTGGCGGTGGCCTGATAGACGAGACAGGGCAGAGCCAGCAGGGCGAGCACGGCGGTCCACGCCGCATCGAAGCCGAAGCGCGCGCGGATCATCGGATAAATGGCCAGGCAAGTTCCCGCCAGGCACAGGAAACTCGGCAGGGCGAAACCCCAGCCCAGCAGCAGAAAAGGCAGGTGCACGGCATCGAAGGTCCAGGGGAAGAGGACGTGAAAGACGCTGGTGAAAAAACGGTTGTCAAACAGCCCGTCGCGCAGAGCCAGTTCGATGCGGGCGAGATTATACATCTGCGCATCAATGGTGAGCGCCGGGCAGACCAAGGCGAACGCGCCCCAGTAGGTGAGGAGCAGCACAGAGACCGCCCGGGCGATCCGGCCGATCAAGCCGAGGTTGGGCGCGGCCGGGTTCATCGCAAAAGGAGAACCATGCGGCTCAGGAACGAGACCAGCATGAGGCCCGCGAGCAGGACGTAGGGCAGGTTCACCGGCCGGCGGGCGGCGGCCAACAGATCGTGGATGCGGCGGGACATGGATCGGTCCCGAGCATCCGCCCGGCACTGCGCCGCTGGCAAGGCCCGACGACGCCAGTATAGCGTTGTCAAGAGTGGCGTGCTTTGGTGCATTCCCGCCGATGAGCCAACCGGAAGAACAGCCCGAACTGAGCAAGGAGATGCAAGCCAAGGCCCACCGGGCACAGATGATCCTCTATGCGGTCATGATCTTCTTCCTCATCCTGCCGTTTGTCCTCCTTTGGTTGTTCAAGAAATAATCCGACCCGCCCGTCATGCCCAAGACCTTGCTAGTCATCCGCATCGTATTCATCGCGCTTTGCGCGGTAGGGGCATGGCTGGTGGTCTACACCGAGCCCGAGTGGGATCGCTATCGCAAGCTCGCCATCGCCGTGGGCTTTCTGATCGGCGCGTTGGTCGTGCTGGTGGATCTGATGTTGAAGGGCTTTTCGCTGCGAGCACTGGGTGCCATCACCTTCGGTTTGGCGATCGGCTCGCTGATCGCGTGGTTGATCGGCACGTCCCCTTTGTTCAACCGGGGCGACGAACAGATCATCTATCTCACGCGCCTGGCCCTGTTCATCATCTGCGCCTACCTCGGCACCGTCATCGCTCTGCGCGGCAAGGACGAGTTCAACCTCGTCATCCCCTATGTGCGCTTCGTGCCCCACGACGTGGACGTGCCGCTCGTGGTGGTGGACACCAGCGCGCTGATCGACGGCCGCATCGCGCGGGTGTGCGAGGCCCAGTTTCTCGGCGCTGCTCTGATCATCCCCACTTTTGTGCTGGGCGAACTGCAGAGCATTGCCGACTCGCCCGACCCGGTGAAGCAGGCGCGCGGCCGGCGCGGCCTGCAGGTGCTGGCGGACCTGCGCAAGCTCAAGCACGTCGACATCCGCATCCATGAGAGCGAGGTCACGCGCCGGCAGGACATCGAGGCCAAGCTGGTTTTCCTCGCCCAGACCCACAAGGCCAAGCTCCTCACCACCGACGCGAACCTCGCCAAGATGGCCGAGTTCCACGGTGTCACGTGGCTCAATCTCCACGCCCTTGAGCGCTCCCTGCGCCCCGAGCTGGTGGTGGGCGAGAGCATCGAGGTGGAGCTGAGCAAGCCGGGCAAGGATGACGGCCAAGGCGCGGGCTATCTGCCGGATGGTTCGCTTGTGGTGGTGAACAACGCCCGGGCTTTTGTCGGCAAGCGCGTGACGGCGGAGATCACCGGCGTGCTGCCCACCAGCGGCGGCAAGATGATCTTCGCCAACCTGCTGGGCGAGGTGGAGAAGGCGGGTTAATCCGCAATCGGAGAAGCGCCGGGTGGTTTTTCGGCTTGCTGCCCTAACTGTCCTAGTGCAACTAGAACAGCATGCTCCCGTTCCCCATCGAACTGAAACCCGGACTGCCGATCACGGAGCAGGTGATTTTCGCCGTGAAAAAGGCCGTGGTGGCGGGGCAATTGCAGCCGGGGCAGCCGTTCCCCTCCGTGCGGGTGGTGAGCCAGGAATTACGCATCAATCCGAACACCGCGCACAAGATCATCGCGGCCCTTGTGGCCGAGGGTGTGTTGGTCACAACCCCGGCGGTGGGCAGTGTCGTCGCGGAGCGCAGCGCTGGTGATCGAAAGGCCAAGGCTGCGCTGCTGGAAGACGAACTGGAGCGGCTGGTGGTCGAGGCCAAGAAACTCGGGCTAGGGCTCGAGGAGGTGCAGGAGGAACTCTCGGCCCACTGGCGCCGGCTGGGCCGAAAATAACCATTCCCATGAACCTCATCGAAACCGACCGACTCACCCGCCGCTTCTGGCGCACCGAAGCCGTGCATGAACTCACGCTCGTCGTGCCCGAGGGCTGTGTTTGCGCGCTGCTGGGGCCCAATGGCGCGGGCAAGACCACGACACTCAAGATGCTGATGAACCTCCTGCAGCCGACGGCAGGCGCGGCGCGGGTGCTGGGCGTCGACTCCCGCCGCTTGGGCGAAGCCGAGTTCGCCAGCATCGGCTACGTCTCCGAGAACCAGCAACAACCCCTGTGGATGACCGTCCGTGAACTGCTCGATTATTGCCGGCCGTTTTATCCGCAATGGGACCGTGACTTGGAGAAGAGCCTCTTGCGCCGCTTTGACCTGCCGGAAAACCGCAAGCTCCGGCATCTCTCGCGCGGCATGCTGATGAAGACCGTGCTCGTCTCGTCGCTCGCCTACCGGCCCCGGTTGCTGGTGCTGGACGAACCATTCAGCGGGCTCGATCCGCTCGTGCGCGACGAATTTGTCACCGGCTTGCTGGAGGCGGCCGACTTGGGGAACTGGACGATGCTCATCTCGTCCCACGACATCGACGACGTCGAGCGGTTGACCGATCGCGTCGTCATGTTGGAGGCCGGCCGCCTCCGGCTTGACGAGGAGGCCGACCGGCTGACCGCGCGCTTCCGGCGGTTCGAGCTACAGCTCGCCGGGCCGGCGCCGAGCGCGCCCGCGCCCGCCGCGTGGCTGGACTATGAGGCCACCGGGCAGCGGGTGCGATTCGTCGCGAGCGACTATGATCGCGGTCGGACCGAGGCGCTGTGCGCCGAGCGGTTTCCCGGCGCCACTGTCGCGGCCACGCCGATGTCGCTGAAAGAAATCTTCATCAGCCTCGCCCGCCAAGGGCGCAAGGAAGCGAAAGGAGACGCCGCATGAACCTCGTCTGGCATATCGCGAAAAAAGACCTTCGGAGCCATTGGCTCCTCTACGCAGTCTGGGTGGGGCTGCTGGTCTCCAAGGTGGTGATCTGCGTTTTGATTCAATCCCCAAAAAGCGCCAGCCAGGCATGGTTCGAGCAGATGAGCTTGGGCTACTGGCTGGCGGTCGTCATCGAATCGGCGCTGGGCTTCCTGCTCGCGGCCGCATTCATCCTGGAGGACGGCCTGGTGGGCTCGGACATGTTCTGGCCGACGAGACCGATTTCGGGGGCGAGGTTGCTGGCGGCCAAGGCAACGGGAATCGGACTTTTGCTCTGTGTGGTGCCGGTCTTGGTGTGGCTGCCCTGGTGGTCGTTGGGTGGGTTTGGGCTGCGCGATTACGCCCAGTCAGCATTCTATGTTCTGGCCGTGCAATTGCTCACCGTGCTGCCAGCGGTGCTATTTGCCATCCTGGCCGGCCGAAGCAGCCGGTTTCTGCTGGCCCTGCTTCTGACGGTGGCGGTGCTATTCGTCCTCAGCTTCACCAAAAGCGTGGCAGTTGGACAGAATCTAGCACCGTCTTTGGCCGTGAGCACGGTTCGCTCTTGGATAAATCTAGCGATCTTGGGACTGACGACTGTCAGCGTCATCTGGATCCAATTCACAACCCGCCAGACCAAGAAGGCTACTTCGCTTTTAGCCGCGGGGATTGTGGCAATGGCAGCGGTCACAAATTACTGGCCTTGGACCTTGGGATTGAACCCATTGGAATGGGGCCGCAAAGCGGCCGATGTCGATGGAGTCGGATTGGAAATCACAAGGGTCGGCTACGGCAGCGGAGCGGTAGCAAAGGGTCTCATGTCGCTCGAGTTTCAGCTGACGCTGACAAATCTGCCGGGGGATATGAGGGCCCGATCCGGCAGGGCGGCGATAACCCATGCGTGGCAAGATGGCTTCACCTACACCCATGAGGTTCAATTCTCCTCCACGGTCACCATGCCGGAACAGCCACCTCGGCATACGTTGGGGGTGACCGCCTCGATATGGAAAGATGATGAAGAAACAAGATCCTACGTTTTGCGCTCACTCGACACCATCCATCGGGATCAAGTTTGGACGTCACGACTGCACAGGCTGTATTCGCGGGACACGAGTGAAGTGGGTTACCAACTCCTCAAAGGCAGTGCCGCGATTCCCGTCGAGATTGCCCAACGCATCAGGGAGCAAAACCCGGTGAGTTCGATTCAGATATCACTCACGATGGACAGTCCTAGAATCAGGCTGAATGTGCCGGTGCCCATCGAAAGCCAGGTCTTGATTGGGGAAGGTATGCGGGCGGCGATCTATCCCACGCGATTTGCATATCCAAGCCCCGAGGACAGTCGTTGGGCGAGATTTTTTGTCATGACGTCGCGGCCGATGCTTGGACGAGAAACTTTGTTTTGCGTCCTGCATGAGAAGACGGGGTATTTTTCCCATGTGAGTTTCCCGGCGGGATCACGCTACCTGATTCCGAACAACACCAGCTTCCAGCGAAACAGCGTATGGGTGCCAACCCCACTTGTTCGCCGAGGAGACCGCTGGGTTCCGGTGCCAGGAGCCGACGAAGGTTACCAACTGGTCGCATTCACCCGCGAGGTGGCGGGCACTTTGCACCGGAACTGGACGGCTGAAGTGTTGCCTTGGAGGATACCTAACTGGAAATCTGTGACTCCAGCCAAGTGAAGAGGTCTTCGTCAGTCAGGACGTGTCGTCCGAGTTGATATTCGGAGGTGAGGAGCTCGGCGTAGCGCGGCTCGGCAAAGCGCCGGCAATGCAACAGGACCTTGGCGTGCTGACCCGGGGCGCGCACGAGGCGGCCAAGGGCCTGGTTGACCTTGAGCAGGCCGGGGACGAGGTAGACGCGGCGGAACGCCGCGTCGCGCCCCGTGGTGGTTTCCAGGGCGGCGAGCTTGGCGCGTTGCACGGCATTGACCTCGGGCAGGGCCGGGCCGACGACGACGGCGTGGGTGATGCGACCGCCGAGCGCGTCGATGCTCTCGGTGAAACTGCCGCCGAGCACGAGCAGCAGCGCGTCGGCCAGCGCGAGGCTTTCCTCGACCCACGCTGCCTGGGCGGCGAGGTCGGGCAGGCGCGGTTGAACCACGGCACGCAGACCGGGGGCGCAACGGGCGAGTTCGGCGGCCACGGCCTCGGCGTAGGCGTAGGAGGGGAAGAACACCGCGACGGCACCCGGGCTGGCGGTCCGCATGCGCGCGACGGTGGCCGCGGTCGTGGCGTGGTGGCGTTCGCGCTGCCGCAAGGTGGTGTCAACGCGCAGATCGATCGCGATGTCGTAGGCGTTTTGCCGCCACGGGGCGGGGGCGTGGAGGGTGGCGAATGCCGTGGGAGCGAGCTTGCTCGCGACTGCCAGACAGTCGCGAGTAAGCTCGCTCCCACAGGGCGAGATATTTAGTCCGCAGGTCGCGGCGAATTCCGCATAAGGCTGCAGCGTGGCGGACATGAGCACGGCGCCTCCAAATTGCCGCAGCGCCGGTCCGATGATCTCCGCGGCATCGAGGCAGGTGAAGTTGAGCCCGCCCCCGCGCGGAGACCAGAGCAGGCGGGGGAATTTTGCCGTCACAAAGTCGGCCAGCGGGGCGAAACGCCATAGCTCCGCCGAGTGCGCCGGGCCGAGGGCAGCGTAGTCCAGGGGCGTAGTGGCCGCATGCCTTGCCAGTTCCGTGATCAGCATTTCCACTTCGGACTCGGTGGCAGGGTCGAGGGAGTCGGCGGCGGGCAACGACGCCAGCAGCTTGGTCCAGCGTTCCAGCGCGAGCAGGAAGGCGGGCGGCGTGCCGAGGTGGTCGAGCGCGGCCAGCAGGGCATGGGCGGCCGTGGCCTCGACGGCGTGCGACCAGGCGTCGGCGACGCGCGCGGGCAGGTTGTGGGCCTCGTCAACCACGAGCAGCGTATGCGCGGGATCGTAGCCGGGCTGGCCGTTGAAAAGGCCGCTGGTCGTCGGGGAAAAGACGTAGTTGAAGTCACCGATCCAGAAATCGTGGTAGGCGAGGGCGGCGCGCGTGATCTCGTAGGGGCAGACGCCGGCTTCCTTGCCGGCGGCGCGCAGCGTCGTCAGGTCCCTTGGACCGGCCTCCCCGAGATAGAAGCGGGACAGGCCGCTCGCGGGCCAGCGTTCCGCCGCGTCCCGCAGATAGGCGCAGCTGTCCCGCACGCAGTGGAACTCGGTGTTCACACAGTGCTCGCCCTTGTTCCGCACCTGCCAGTGCGTCAGCGGACTGCCGGCGGTCATGGCCCCGAGCGTGTGGACGACCTGGATCTGGGCGGTGGACTTGCCGGTCAACCACACGATGCGGTCGCAGCGTCCCGCCTGCAGTCGGTGCAGGGCGGTCTCGAGCGCGCAACCGGTCTTGCCGAAACCGGTCGGAGCCTCGAACAAGACGATGCGGTGCGCATCCAAGGCATGACCCAGCGCGGCCACCACGCCTTCCTGTCCGGGACGAAGCTCGGCAAAGGCCGGGCGCACGACGAGTGCTCGCCGCCTTTGCCGCGCACGCCAGCGTTGTTCCAAAAAATCGACGACAAGAGTGAGCTGGTGCTGGACCAGGGCCTCGTCGAAGGCGGTGATGCGCACCACCTGCACCGTGCCGGTGCCGGTTTCGACGAAGACGAGCTCAGCGCCGGCGGGCGCCGGGCCGTTGGTGCGCCGCAGCTGCGCATAGGCCGCAAGCTGCAGGAAATACTCCGGATAGTCGGAGCGGATCTCGTCCTCTCCGGCGGGCAGGGACCGGGTGACGGTCTTGATCTCGCGCAGGAGGCCGCCGACAACCTGGTCGATGCGGCCGGTGAGGGTGATCGTCCAGCCGCGTTGGGTGAGACGGCCGGTGATGGGCACCTCGAATTCGGCGGACGTGGTTGCGGCCGAGACCTGGCGTCGGAGCTCGTCGTGCCAATGCTGGCCGAGCTGCGCGCGCCAGAGACCCGCGGTGCCGTCACCGCCCTCACGCGGTCCCGGGGCAAAGGAGGCGAACTCGCCCACGCTCAGGCTGGCGGATTTGTCTTCGAGGGAAAATTGCACGGCGGGCTAGTTGGAGTGCAGGTGGAGCGCGGCCTCCGGGCGCGCTTTGAACCCGTCCGGCTTGCCCGCCGTAGCCTTGGTGAAGGAGGGAGGCCGGGTTCCACCTTTTGCGGTCGCGGGCATTGTTGAAAACGTGGATCGGGTGTGATCAGCGCGCGTCGACGCGGATGTCGGTCTCGGCGGCGATCCAGTGCTCCAGGCGCTGGACGAGGCGGGTGATGGCGGGCGGGGGAGGGGATTGGCCGGCGAGCGGCTTGTTCAGGATTTCCTGCGCGGCGGCGCGGTCGGCCTCGCCGAGCTGTTGCCACCACTGCTGCTTGACGGGCAGGCCCTCGTCCCGGGCGAAACAGTAGAGTGATTTCAGCCAGACAAGATCAGGACGGTGTCCGCCCGCCAGCGCGGCAAACGACTGGCGCAACAGCCCGGCCACGGCCGGACGGGATTCCGCGGAGATCGGATTCTGCCGCACGAGCCGGGCGATGGCCGAGGCGCACCGGAGCGCTTCGTAGCTGGCGCCGATGGCCACCGGACGGTGGGTGAGCCGATGCTCGCGCACGAACCAGGTGCGGCCCTCGTTGCGGGATTCGAGGGAGAACTCGGCTTCGTCGAGGAGATCGGCGGGCGTGGTGGCGCCTTTCTTGGTGATGCGCTGCAGTGCCGCGAGCAACCCATGCTCACCGCTGAAGAGGGCGAGGTGCTCGAAGTTGTCCGCACCGCCGGCTTGGCGGCCGAGGACGAAGGCGGAGGTATGAAGCTGCCGGGCTGGCACCCGCCTACGCTCCTTTGGAGCTTCGGCGAGGCAAGCCCGGTTTCGTCCGTCGAGATCGAGAAATGCCTGAGCGTGAGCATACACACATTACGGACATCGGCAGTCGCGTCGCGCCTACGCTCTTGAAGAGCTTCGGCGACGCAAGCCCGCCTGCGCTCCCGCGGAGCTGCGGCGAGACGGGCCTCAGCGCGGGATCGGCGGATTGGTGTTGCCCGTCGAGGGCGGCGTGACCGCGCCACCGGAGATGACCATCTTCATGCCGTCGCCGACCGACATCTCGAGTTCGACGATGTCGCGCTTGGGGAGCATGATGAGGAAGCCGGAGGTCGGGTTGGGCGTGGTGGGGACGAAGACGGTCCAGACCTCATCCTGGGTCTTTTCCTGAGGTTCGCCCTGGGCCTTGTTGGTCAGGAAGCCGATGGAGTAGACGCCGGCGCGGGGGAACTGCACGAGCACGACCTTGGAGAACATCTGGCGGTTCTGCTTGCCGAAAGTGTCGATGACCTGCTTGACGGTGTTATAGACCGTGCTGAGGCCGGGGACGGTCTGGAGGAAACGGTCAAGCACGCCGAGCAGGAAGCGGCCGAGGAAGAGGCGCGACACATAGCCGAACAGGGTGATCAGCGCGATGACGAGGAGGGTGGCGACAATGTCCCAGAGGAAGGTCAGTCCGCTGATCGACTCGGGCAGGACGTAGTTGTAGATGGGCCGGAAACGCCCGCCGACAAACTCGATGATGGTCCGGAACGCCCAGATGGTGATGACCAGGGGGGCGAGCAGGAGCAGGCCGGTGATGAAGGCGTTGCGGAGGGAGGCGATGCGGGTTTCGGGCATGGAAGACACGGAGTGAACCACAGATGCACACGGATGCACACCGATTTTTCAGGCGAAAGGTGGAACGCGGCCTCCGGCCGTCGCCCAGGCCATGGCGGGCAGGCTGGACGCGTTCTGGCCGGGGTTGACCTTGAAAAAGCGCGTCCGGAGGCCGCGCTCCACCTCAAGATAAGCGAAAAGCCGGGATCGCGTCGTGGCGCCGCAGGAGGGCCATCGCCCGGCGCTCGGCCGCGCGCATCCGGCGTTTTTTGGCGGGTTGGAGGTCGTCGTAGCCGGCGAGGTGCAGCCAGCCGTGGACGAGGTAGAGGGTCAGTTCGGTGGGGAAATCCGACCTCCGTTCGCGCGCGACGCGGGCGGCCATGTCGACGGAGACGCAGATCTCGCCCGCAAGCCCCGCGAAGGCATCGCCCTCAAAGGTGATGACATCGGTGGGCGAGGGGTCACCCATGAAGTCGGCATGCAGCCGGGCCAAAGCGGCGTCGGTGAGAAACACGACGGAAAGCTCGCCGGCCAGGAATGCGGTCCGGGGGACACGGATGGCCGGTGCGTGGGCCTCAAGAACCCGGAACAGGCGCACAACTTCCGCGCGGCGGAAGCGCAGCCGGGGGTGGCGGTTGGCGATGGCCAAGGCGCGGGGCGTCGTCCCGGAGTTTGTCATATAATGTATGACAAACGCCGTCAGGCCGGCGGGGATTCGGCGGCGCGGGCCTGCTCGTAGGCGTCGATGATCCTCTGCACGAGCGGGTGACGGACGACGTCGGACGCGGTGAAGTGGTGGAACTCGATGCCGGGGATATGGCGCAGGACGCGCGGGGCCTGGACGAGGCCGGAGGACTTGGCGCGGGGCAGGTCGATCTGGGTGATGTCGCCGGTCACGATCATGCGGGATTCGTCGCCGAGGCGCGTGAGGAACATCATCATCTGCTCGGGGGTGGTGTTCTGCGCCTCATCGAGGATGACGTAGGCGCCGGCGAGGGTGCGGCCGCGCATGTAGGCGAGCGGGGCGATCTCGATGACGCCCTTTTCAGTGAGCTTTGCGACATCCTCGGGACCGAGGAGGTCGTGCATGGCGTCGTAGAGCGGTCGGAGGTAGGGCAGGATTTTTTCGCGCAGGTCGCCGGGCAGGAAGCCCAGCGCTTCGCCGGCTTCGACGGCCGGCCGGGTGAGCACGATGCGCTGCACCTGGTTTTTCAGGAGGGCCGCGATGGCGGCGGCCATGGCGAGGTAGGTCTTGCCCGTGCCGGCGGGGCCGATGCCGAAGACGACGGGGTTTTTCTGGATCGCCTGGAGGTAGAGTTTCTGGCCGACGGTCTTGGGGACGACGCTCTTGCGGGTCGTGCTGATGACAAGCGGCTCGGTGAAGAGCGTGCGCAGGCGCGCGGGGCCGTCGGGCGCGGCGTAGGTCTGGAGCAGGCGCACGAAGTCCGGCGTGCGCAGGGCGAGGCCCTGCGTGCGGGCCTCGTTCAGCAGGTTGAAGAACTCCTCGGCGCGCGCCACGGCTTCGGCGGGTCCGTCGATCCGGAGCGCGCCGTCGCGCGCGACCAGGGAGGCGCCGAGGGTTTTCTCGGTGAGCACGAGGTTCTCGTCGGAGCCGCAGTGGAGCTGGCTGAGGTGCCGGGCGTTGGGAAACTGGAGGGTCTTGGACGCGGGCACGATGACGACGGGCAGGATGGATGCTTCGCTACGCTCAGAATGACAAGGACGGGATAGTCACTTGGCGGCGGCGAGCCGGTCGGCGGTGGCGCGGAGGCGCTGATACATGGCGTCGAGGGACTGCGGGAGGACGCGCGTCTGGCCGATGACAGGCATGAAGTTGGTGTCGCCCGCCCAGCGGGGCACGATGTGGGCGTGGAGATGGGGGATGCTGCCGCCGGCGGCCGCGCCGAGGTTGAAGCCGATGTTGAATCCCTGGGGGTTGAGTGCGGCGGTGAGCACCTGCTTGGCGATGATGATCTCGTCCATCAGGTCGGCGCGCTCGGCGGGGGAAAGTTCCACGAGGTCGGTGGCGGCGCGGAAGGGGACGGCGAGGAGATGGCCGGCGTTGTAGGGAAAGCGGTTGAGGATGAGGTAGGAGAGGCGCGAGCGGTGGATGATGTGCGCCTTGGCGTCGTCCCCCAACGCGGGGAGTTCAACGAAGGGATTGCCGCCCTCCTGCCCGCGCGGGGCCTCGATGTAATCCATGCGCCAGTAGGCATGCAGGTGTTGCATTGGCGGAGAAATGACGGCGGCACGGGGCGATGTCAAAGCGGGGATTGCCAGCGGCGACCGGGCGGGTTTGCTGGCGCGCGTGAGCAAATCCGCCGCAACCCCACGGGAAAACGCGCCACCGGCTGGTCCCGCCAAGGCGGCCAAGGCCCCGCCCGACCGCGCGACCTGGTCGCGGCCGTGGGCGCAGCTGAAGTTCGTCACGTTCCAACCGGCGATCTTCCCGCGGATGCTCGGTGAGGTGTCGGGCGACGCCCGGCCGGGCGACCTGGTGGCGGTCTATGACAAGTTCGGCGAGCGCATCGGGGCCGGTTTGTTCAACCCGCGGGCGAAGATGCCGCTGCGGGTCGTCACGCACACGGCCGGGCCGGTGGGCGAGGAGTATTTCGAGTTGGCGTTGCGGCGCGCCGTGGCGCTGCGGCGTGAGATGTTCAAGCTCGACGAGGTGACCGACGCCTACCGCGTGGTGAATTCCGACGGCGACGGCCTGAGCGGGCTGACGATCGACCGCTACGGCGACACGTTGTTCTGCGACGTCTATTCGCTGGGCATCTTCCAGCGGTTGCCGAGGTGGCTGCCGCTGCTGCACGGGCTGCTGGGCACGAAACGACAAATCATCCATGTCGAGCACGAGATCGCGAGCGTGGAGGGAATCAAAACCGGACGATGGGCAGATGGTGCATCCGCCCCATCCTCCGCCAAGGCTGCGGAGGGCGAAATCCGCAAAGTGCGGATTTCGGAGCATGGCGTGAAGTTCGAGGTGGATTTTGCCGAGGGGCACAAGACCGGTTTCTTCTGCGACCAGCGGGACAACCGGAAGCGCTTCGGCGGGCTGGTGAAGGGGATGCGGGTGCTCGACCTCTGCAGCTACACGGGCGGTTTCGCCATCAATGCTGCGCTCGGCGGCGCCATGGAGGTGACGGCCGTGGACCTCGACGAGACGGCCATCGCCCAAGGCCGGCGCAATGCGAACCTCAACCAGATCCCGCCGAACAGGCTGAAGTGGGTGCACGCCGACGCCTTTGCCTACGCCAAGCAGATGAAGACGAACGGCGAGCAGTTTGACGCCGTGCTGTGCGATCCACCGAAATTCGTGATGACCCGCGACCCGGGGTTCGCCGCCGAGGGCATGCGCAAATACGCCGATCTGAACACGATCGCGGCAAGCCTCGTGAAGCCGGGCGGATTGTTCGTGACCTGCTCATGCTCGGGCCTGGTTTCGCTCGAGGACTTCGAGGCTTGCGTGATCAAAGGTGTGCACCGCCTGAACCGCCGCCTGCAGATCTTCGATCGCACCGGCCCCGGCGTGGACCATCCCGTCTTTTCCAACTGCCTCGAGAGCCGCTACCTCAAGGTGCTGTGGGCGAGGGTTGCCTGAAACAAGGTTGGACAGGGTAGGACCGGCCCACGACATTGCGCGCATGCACAGCCTAAGTCACCTCTTTGACCAGAACCGCGCCTGGGCGGAGGGGATCAAGCAGCGCGATCCGGCGTTCTTCCAGAAGCTGTCGCAGCAGCAGTCGCCCGAATACCTCTGGATCGGCTGCTCCGATTCGCGCGTGCCGGCCAACGAGATCATCGGGTTGCTGCCCGGCGAGGTCTTCGTGCACCGCAACGTCGCCAATGTGGTCGTGCACACCGACCTGAACTGCCTTTCCGTGCTCCAGTTCGCCGTGGACCTGCTGAAGGTGAAGCACGTCATGGTGGTGGGGCACTACGGCTGCGGCGGCGTGGCGGCGGCCTACCGTTGCCAGCGGGTGGGTCTGGCCGACAACTGGCTGCGCCATGTGCAGGACGTGCGCGAGAAACACGACGCCTGCCTCCGCGCGTTGCCCGATGACACGGCGCGCACGGCCCGGCTCTGCGAACTGAACGTGGTCGAGCAGGCGGCCAACGTCTGCGCCACGACGATCGTGCAGGACGCCTGGGCCCGCGGCCAGGAGCTGACCGTGCACGGCTGGATCTACGGCCTGAAGGACGGCCTGCTGCGCGACCTCAAGGTTTCCGCCGGCAGCGCCGAGGAGGCCCAGACGGCCCACCGGGCGGCGTTGGCGGCGATCAACGCCGGTGGATCCTGAGCGGGTGCCCGCCGGGCGGGTCCGATCTAATGGGGTCGAGCAGGCCCGGGAAATTCATGCCGCGGCGCGGTTGAACGGTTGCCTCGGGTGCGCGCCGGGATTCCACTGGGACCGCGCAGATGAACGCTACCGTTCACGACCCCGAGGCGGTGCGCCGGCGATTCGCCGGGCTGCGGCACATGGTGGGCAACACTCCGTTGCTGGCGGTGCGGTTCAGGTTCCGCGGGAGGGAGCGGACCATCCACGCCAAGGCCGAGCACTTCAACATGACGGGGAGCATCAAGGACCGCATGGCGTGGCATGTGCTCCGGCAGGCCTACGAAACCGGTGCCATCCGGCCGGGCGATGTGATCGCGGAGGCGACGAGCGGCAACACGGGCATCGCCTTCGCCTCGATCGGCCGGGCCCTGGGGCACCCGGTGGTGATCTTCATGCCGGACTGGATGAGCCGGGAGCGGATCGACCTGATCCGCAGCCTGGGGGCGAGGATCGTGCCGGTGTCGCGCGAGCAGGGAGGTTTTTTGGGGAGCATCCGGCTGGCGGAGGAATATGCGCGCGAGCAGGGCGCCTTCCTGCCGCGGCAATTCTCCAACGAGGCCAACGTCGAGGCCCATGAGCGGACCACCGGGCCGGAGCTGTGGTGGCAACTGCAGGAGTGCAGCCTGGCGCCCGACGCCTTTGTGGCCGGGGTGGGGACGGGCGGCACAATCATGGGGGTGGGGCGCTTCCTGCGCCGGGCCCGCCCGGGGGTAAGGCTGCACCCCGTCGAGCCCGCGGAGTCGCCGACCCTGACCACGGGCCACAAGGTGGGGAAGCACCGCATCCAGGGCATCTCGGACGAATTCGTGCCGGACATCCTCAAGCTCGCCGAGCTCGACCCGGTCATCGCCGTGCCCGACGGCGACGCGATCCTCATGGCGCAGAAGCTGGCCGCGCAGCTCGGGCTGGCCGTCGGCATCTCCTCGGGGGCGAATTTCCTGGCGGCGCTGCTGGCGCAGGAACGGCTCGGTCCGGAGGCGGTGGTCGCGACGGTGCTGGCCGACGACAACAAGAAATACCTCAGCACGGACCTGTTGCGGGAGGAGCCGGCGCGCGCGGGCTACCTGAGCCCGGAGGTCGAGTTGCTCGCCTTCGAGAGCCACAAGCGCGTGTGCGCGACCTGCCTCGAGGCCGATTGCGACCTGCGCGACCAATGAAAAACCCGCGGCGCGGGCCGCGGGTCGCAGGTGTGCGCAACGTCGATCGCGCGGCTCCCGGCGCTCAGGCGCGGCCGAGGTAGGAGCCGTCGATCGTGCTGACGCGGACGAGTTCGCCCTCCTTGATGAAGAGCGGCACCTGGATCATCAGGCCGGTCTCGCACTTGGCGGGCTTCTGGACGTTGGAAGCGGTGTCGCCCTTGATGCCCTCGGCGCTCTCGACGACCTTGAGGGTCACGGTCGAGGGCAGGTCGATGGTGACCGGGGCGTCGTTGATGAAGAGCACCTCGGCCTTGCCGTTGGGCACGAGGTAGTTCTTGGCGTCGCCGATCATGGCGGCGCTCAGCTCGAAAGATTCGAAGGTCTCCGGGTCCATGAAGGTGTAGGTGTCGCGGTCAGCGTAGCTGAACTCGAGGGTGCGGCGGTCAGTGGGGAGGACCTCGACCGGATCGGGCGAGTTGAAGCGCTGCTCGAGCGACTTGCCGTAGCGGAGGTTGCGCATCTTCACCTGCACGAAGGCGCGGAGGTTGCCCGGCGTGCGGTGCTGGGTCTCCATGACGAGGTGGGGCTCGCCGTTGAACTTGATGACTTGGCCTTTGCGGAGGTCGTTGGCTGCGGGCATGGCGGAAACAGGATGGATTGGATTGCGGAAGGGGACAGGAATACCGGTGCGTTTTCGGCAGTGTCAACCCTCGCCTCGCAATTGTTTTTGCGGGTGCGGACCAACCCCGCCGGTCCGTGGCGCGACATCTCCAAGCTTGTCATTTCCAAGCGCTTTCGGACACTCGCCCGACACATCCATGAAGCAGCGCACCCTCCTGCGCGAGGTCTCCATCAAGGGCAACGCCCTGCATACCGGGGACGCCGTGCACATGACCTTCAAACCCGCTCCGGCGAACCACGGCATCGTCTTCCGGCGCGTCGACCTGCACGGCCACCCCGAGCTGAAGCCCCGGGTTGACCAGGTGACCGACCTCGTGCGCGCAACGACCATCCAGGTCGGGCATGCCAAGCTGCACACCGTCGAGCACGTGCTCAGCGCCCTGCATGGCTGCGGCATCGACAACCTCCTCATCGACATCGACGCCAGCGAGCCGCCGATCATGGACGGATCGGCCCGTCCCTTCGTGCAGATGATCCAGCAGGGCGAACCGGTGGAGCAAAACGCCGAGCGCGAATACTTCACCCTGACCGAGACGATCTCCGTCGCGAAGGGCAACTCCTCCGTGATCGCGCTGCCCTACGACGGCCTCAAGATCACCTGCACCTCCGCCGACGACCGCGGCATCCACACCCAGCACCTTTCGCTTGTCATCGACCCCGAGGTCTACGCCTCGCACGTCGCGGCTGCGCGCACCTTCACGATCTATGAGGACATCGAGGAGCTGCTGAAGCTCGGCAAGATCAAGGGCGGCTCACTCGACTGCGCCGTCGTCATCAAGGGCGACAAGGTCATCTCGAAGGAGCCGTTGCGCTTTCCGGACGAGTTCGTCCGCCACAAGATCCTCGATATCATCGGCGACATCATGCTTCTCGGTGTCCCGCTGAAGGCGCACATCGTCGCCACCCGCCCCGGCCACGCCGTCAACGCCGAGCTGACCAAGCTCCTCTTCGAGAAATACGAGGCTTGGAAAAAGGGCGGAAAGAAGGCCGCCCGGCCCGCCGCGCCCAAGGTCGAGCTCGCCACCGAAACCACCCTCGACGTCCGCCGGGTGCTCGACACGATCCCGCACCGTTATCCGTTCGTGATGCTGGACCGGGTGGTGGAGATGACCGCCGACACCCTCATCGCGATCAAGAATGTCACGATCAACGAGCCGTTCTTCCAGGGGCATTATCCCGGCAACCCGGTCATGCCCGGCGTTCTCCAGGTGGAGGCGATGGCCCAGGCGGCGGGCATCCTGCTGCTCCGGCAGCAGAGCGGAGAGGGCAAAACGGCGCTGTTCATGAGCTGTGACAAGGTGAAGTGGCGCCGCCCCGTGCGCCCGGGCGACCAGCTGCGCATTTCCGTCAAACTCACCAAGGTGCGCGGCCCCGTCGCCTGCGCGGAGGGGGAATGCAGCGTCGGGGACCAGGTCGTCAGTTCGGCCGACCTGATGTTCACCCTCGCCGACAGTTCGAAGCTCGACTGAGCAATGGCCACGCAAATCCATCCGACCGCCATCATCGAAGCGGGCGCGCAGCTCGGCACCGACGTCGTCATCGGCGCCTACGCCTACGTGGGGCACAAGGCCGTCATCGGCGACCGCACCGTCCTGCACCACCATGCGAACGTCGAGGGCATCACCACCCTCGGCGCGGAGTGCGAGGTCTTCCCCTTCGCCTGCGTCGGCACGAAGACGCACGACCTCAAGTTCAAGGGCGGCGAACCCGGCCTCATCGTCGGCGACCGCAACGTCTTCCGCGAATACGTCAGCGTGCACGGCGCGACCAACGACGGCGAGTTCACCCGCATGGGCCATGACAACGTCCTGCTCGCCTATGCGCACATCGCGCACGATTGTGTCGTCGGCAACAACCTCGTCATGAGCGCCCAGTCCGCGCTCGCCGGCCACGTCATCGTCGAGGACAACGTCAACATCGGCTGGGGCAGCGGCGTGCACCAGTTCTGCCGCATCGGCGCCTACGCCATGATCGGCGGCATGTCGAAGGCGGTGCAGGACGTGCCGCCCTACATCATCGCCGACGGCAACCCCGCCATCGCGCGCTCGATCAACAAGGTCGGGCTCGAGCGCCACGGCTTCACGGCCGACCGCCTCGAGGCGATCAAGCACGCCTTCCGCATCTTCTACCGGGCCGGGCTGAACCGCTCGCAGGCCTTCGAGGCCATGCAGGCCCATGCCCTGCATGATTCGCCCGACTTCCAGCATTTCCTGAAATTCGTCCGCGGCAGCGAGCGCGGCGTGGTGGCCGGACGGTGAGCCCTCACGACGGCGGAGGCGGGCCGCCGAGCTGGCGGAGCAGGTCGTAGGTGTAGAGGCCCGTGCGGTGGCCGTCGCTGAACTCGAAGCGGATCGCGTAGTTGCCGACCTGTTCCCAGCCGGTGACCTCGATGCCGACGAAGCTCCGCGGCGCCTCGCCGCCGTATTGGTGGCCGAAGATGTCGCGCTCGCCCTTCACCTCCGCGCTCGGGGAGTTGGCGCGCAGCGTGGCGAAGGTGATGAAGCTCTCCACCCCGTCACTCCACCGGATGGCCACCTCCGTGCCCACGATCTGGATGTCCTGCGGTGCGATCATGCCGGCAGCATCGACGGTTGCGCGGAAAAGTTCAATCACCGGGACTTGACCGGGTCCGGCGGCCGCGCTCCCTTGGGGTGCCAAGATGCAAGGCATCGATTTCATCCAGGATCTCGCGGTGGTCATGCTGATCGCCGGGCTGGCGGGCTGGCTCTGCCACCGGCTGGGGCTGAGCGTGGTCGTCGGCTACCTCGTGGCGGGCATGGTCATCGGTCCGCATACGCCGCCCTTCGCGCTGGTGTCGGATCAGGGGCGGATCGAGACCTTGTCGCAGATCGGGCTGGTCTTCCTGATGTTCGGCATCGGATTGAACCTGAGCCTGCAGAAGCTGCGGCGCCTCGGGCTGTCGCTCCTCGTGGCGACCTTCGTGGGCGCGGTGGCCGTCTATCACATCGTGCAGGCCGTGGCCGCGGCCCTCGGTTGGAATCCGACCGAAAGCCTCTTCCTCTCGGCCATGCTCATGGTGTCGAGTTCGGCCGTGATCAGCAAGGTGCTGGCCGCGACCGGCGCGACGCACGAGCGGGCCGGCCAGCTGGCCCTGGGCATTACGCTGACGGAGGACGTGGTCGCGATCGTCATGCTCACCGTCCTCGGTTCGGTGGCGCAGACCTCGGGGAGCGGGCCGGCCTCACTGGGCGGCACCCTGGGCCTGTTTGGGTCATTTGTGGTCCTGGCGGGGCTGCTGGCCGTCCTGCTGGTGCCGCGGCTGCTGCGGCGCCTGAGCATGACGGCGGGGGAGGAGCTGCCGCCGATCGTCGTGGCCGGACTGGTCTTCGGCCTGGCGCTGGCGGCGGCGCGGTCGGGGTTTTCGCTCGCGCTCGGGGCCTTCCTGCTCGGCGCCGTCGTGGCCGACACACCGCAGCGCATCCAGATGGAGCGCGCCTTCGAGGGGCTGCGCACGATCTTCAGCGCGGTGTTCTTCGTCGCGATCGGCATGCTGATCGCGCCGCGGTCCCTCCTGCAGCACGGGCCCTTGATCCTGCTCATCAGTGCGGTGGCGGTGGTGGCGCGCAGCGCCGCGGTGGCGCTCGGAGCGATGGTGATCGGCAGCCGGGTGAGCGATGCCGTGCGCGTCGGGTTGAACGTGACGCCGCTGGGCGAATTCTCGTTCATCATCGCGCAGCTGGGCATCGCGGCGGGCGTCATCCCGTCGAAATTCCAGACCATCGCGGTGGGCGTCTCGCTTGTCACCGCCCTGACCGCGCAGGGCTTGGCGGCGCGTTCCGGCCCGCTCAGCGTCTGGCTGGAAGCCCGGCTGCCGGACTGGCTTTGTGCGGCCGTCGAATACTACCACCGGCTGGTCGCCCGGATCCAGGCGGGCGGCGCCCGCAATCTCCTGTGGCGCCTGAGCAAACCGCGCCTGCTGCAGATCGCGGTCGAGGCGCTGTTGATCACCGGGCTGCTGGCGTTCTCGCAGCAGATCCAGGCGTTGGTGTTCTGGCTGGTGCCGACAAACTGGCCCCCGGCCAACCTCGCCTTCTGGACCGGACTGACTTTGGTCGTGCTGCTGCCCTTGGTGGCCCTCTGGCGCAACGTCTCCGCCCTCGCCATGCTGGTGGCCGATGTGGCGACGCAGCAGCATCCGCGGGCCGCCAAGGCCCGGCCGATGGTGGAGACCGGACTCAAGGTTGGCGCGGGCCTGCTGCTGTTCCTCTGGCTGGGCGCCGTGGTCCCCTGGACGGAGGCGGCGCGATGGCTGCCCCTGCTTGTCATCGTGGTGGTGCCGGCCGCGCTTCTGCTTTTCCGGCACCGTCTCATCTTCTGGCACAGCCTCTTCGAAAACGAACTGCAGGAGCGGCTGAAAGAAGCGTCGGCGGCCCCGGGTTCGGTCGCGCCCGACCTCGACGCCCATGCCGCCTGGGGCCTGACCCTGCTCGAATGCACGTTGCCGGACCTGGCGGACGTGCGCGGGCGCACACTGGCCGACCTCCGGTTGCGCACCCACTGCGGATGCACGGTGGCGGGGGTGGAACGGCAGGGGGTGCTCGTGCGCTATCCGGCGCCGACGCTCGCGCTTTTTCCGCGCGACAAGGTGCTGCTGTTGGGCACACCCGCGCAGGTGGCGGCAGGGCAGGCCTATCTTACCCGCATCACGGGCGCGGGTCCGGAGTCCAGCTTTGACGAGGTCTGCATGGAGGCCGTGACGGTGCCGGAGGGCTGCAAGCTGGCGGGGCGGACGCTCCGGCAGCTGGCGCCGTCGAAGAAAGTGGGCGTGCAGGTGGCCGGTCTGCGGCGCGGCGACACACGAACACTCAACCCGAGCGGAGAAGAACGGATGCTGGAGGGAGACGAGGTGCTGGTGCTGGGCAGTCCGGACCAGATCGCGGCCTTCCGCGCCTGGCTGGCGGAATGAAAAAGCCGCGTCGGCCGACGCGGCTTGATGCAGGGGGGAGGGAGGCTCAGTTGTTGCCGGGTTTGGCGTCAGTCTTCGTCTCCGGCTTCTTCTCGTCGTCGCCTTCCTTGGCGGCTTTCTTGAACTCCTTGATCGATTGGCCGAGGCCTTTGGCGAGGGATGGAAGCTTGGAGCCGCCGAAAAGGAGCAACAAAATCACCAGGATGATGATGAGTTCGGTCGGGCCGAGGCCCATGAAGGCGAGGAGCGGGAGAGCGGAGAGGCTCATGGTATGGGCAAGCTAGCCGGCGAGGCCGGCGAGTAAAGGGCGGATTCGGTCAGTTGAAGGGGTTGGGCATGGGCGCGCCGGAGAGCCCGGGGCGCGGGGCGAGGCCGCCCTGCTTGATGAACTGCGGCGGGATGACCGGCGGCTTCTTCAGCAGGTTCTGCGGGTTGTCGATCTGCTCGGCGTCGAAGAAGCCGTGGAGCTGGCGGATGCGCGTCGGGTGGCGCATCTTGCGGAGCGCCTTGGCCTCGATCTGGCGGATGCGCTCGCGGGTGACCTTGAACTGCTTGCCGACCTCCTCGAGCGTGCGGCTGTAACCGTCGACGAGGCCGAAACGCAGCGTGAGCACGCGGCGCTCGCGCTCGGTGAGCGAGTCGAGCACGTCCATGATCTTTTCGCGCAGGAGCGAAAAGGCGGTCATGTCGTAGGGGTTGTCGGCGGACTTGTCCTCGATGAAGTCGCCGAAGCTGGTGTCGTCGCCGTCGCCGACGGGGGACTGGAGCGAGATGGGCTGCTGGGCCATCTTCATGATCTGCTGCACGCGCTCGACGGGCAGGTTCATCTCGTCGGCGACCTCCTCGGGCGTGGGCTCGTGGCCGTATTCTTGGAGGAGCTGTTTCTGCACCTGCATGACCTTG
Organism: uncultured Opitutaceae bacterium; assembly: GCA_964601365.1. Taxonomy (GTDB): domain Bacteria; phylum Verrucomicrobiota; class Verrucomicrobiia; order Opitutales; family Opitutaceae; genus Didemnitutus. Next base: position 58,520 of record CAZRNE010000023.1, read on the forward strand.
TTCAAGGTCTCGATCATGTGCACCGGGATGCGGATGGTGCGGGCCTGGTCGGCGATGGAGCGGGTGATGGCCTGGCGGATCCACCACGTGGCGTAGGTGGAGAACTTGTAGCCGCGGCGGTATTCGAATTTTTCGACGGCCT
>CAZRNE010000024.1:0-56748 GCA_964601365.1 uncultured Opitutaceae bacterium
AGCTCCTCACCCTCGTGACTGAGAAGGTCGTGACGGGCTGGGACGACCCGCGCATGCCCACCATCTCCGGTTTGCGCCGCCGCGGCATCCCCGCCGCCGCCCTGCGCGACTTCGTCACCGGCGTCGGCGTGACCAAGTTCGACTCGCTGACGGAAGCCGCCGTGTTCGAGAACGCGGTGCGCAACCACCTCAACAACGTCGCGCCCCGCCGCCTTGCCGTGCTCCGGCCCGTCAAGGTCGTCCTCACCAACCTGGCCGGGGACGAGGTCATCGAGTGCGAGGCGACCAACAACCCGCAGGACGAGCACCCCACGACGCGCCAGGTCGCGCTGACGCGCGAGGTGTTCATCGAGTCCGACGATTTCGCCGAAGTGCCGCCGCCGAAGTATTTCCGCCTCAAGCCCGGCGGCGAGGTGCGGCTCAAGTATGCGTGCATCATCAAGCTCGACGAGATCGTGAAGGACGCGGCGGGCAAGGTCACCGAGCTGCGTTGCACCGCGCAACTCGACACCCGCTCCGGCCAGCCCAACGCCGACAAGAAGGTCAAGGGCACCATCCACTGGGTCAGCGCCACGAAGTGCGTGGACGCCGAGGTGCGGCTCTACGACCGCCTGTTCACCGTGCCCGAGCCCGCGGCCGAGGAGGATTTCCTGAAGGTGCTGAACCCGAAATCGCTCGAGGTCGTCACGGCCAAGCTCGAGCCTGCGCTGGCCGGCGCGACACCCGAAGACCGTTTCCAGTTCGAGCGCCTCGGCTACTTCGCCCTGGACCCGAAGGACGCGAAGCCCGGCCGGCCCGTCTTCAACCGCACCATCACGCTCAAGGACACGTGGGCGAAGTGATCACTTCCGCTCCGCGAGCCAGATGGCGGCGAGGAGCAGGACGAGGCTGACGGCGAGGCGCGGCAGGTCGGCCGATTCCCGGAAGAAGACGAGCGACACGGCGACGCCGAGCGGCACCTTGGCGTTGTTCCAGGCCGCGAGGCTGCCGGGGTTGACCTTCGTGCCGCCGAGGTTCCACCAGAAGAAGCCGAGGCCGGAGGCGACGATGCCGAGGTGGGCGAGCACGAGCCATTGCACGGGCGTCGGGGCGAAGGCGGGCCAGTCGACCTTGAAGAGCGAATAGCCGCCGAGCACGGCGAGCGCGGCGAGGTAGGGCAGGCCGAAGAGGGCGTGGTCCTTGGCGTCCGGCGGCAGCTGCGGGCGGAGTTTCCGGTAGAGCACCTGGCCCACGGAGAAGCAGAGGTTGCCGGTCTGCATCAGGATGAAACCCGTGACGACGCTGTCGCTGACCTTCTTGTCCGGGCCGGGCCAGAGGATGACGGCCGCGCCGGCCACGGCGAGCAGGGCGGCGAGGCCGTAGCGGTGCTGCCAGCGGCGTTCGAGCGCGGCGTCGGTCAGCGCGACGTAGAGCGGCGTGAAGATGGTGAACAGCGCGACCTCGTACGCCGCGATGTAGGCGTAGGCGGGGAGATAAAAGACATAGAGCAGGCCGAATTGCAGTGCGCCGATGCCGGCCAGCTTCCAACCCTGGGCGGAGTTCAAACCGCGCAGGCGCAGCAGGGGCAGGAAGACCAGCGTCGAGAAGGCCACGCGGAGGACGCCGACCGCCGCCGGATCCAAACCGGTGAGATGTTCCTTGATCAGGCCGAAGGAGAACGACCAGATGAGCGAGACGAGGAGGAGGTAGAACAAGGAGAGAGGTAAAAGCTAGGAGACAGGGGACAGGAGATAGGAGAGAGGAGACGAGTGCCGGGGCAAGTCAGGCGAAACACTGAGGCTTCGATTCCTCCTTCGCCAAGGCTACGGAGGACAGGTCGCTCAGGATGACAACCCTCGATGCCCTATATCCGTGTTCATCCGTGCCATCCATGGTTAAGAAAACGCTCATACTCTAAATATCGCGCCGAGCTTCTTGCCGAGCAGCACGGTCATGCCGGCGATGGTGATGCCGAGGAAGGCCATGGCCCAGACGCCGAGGGCGGAGGCGACGTATTTGCCGTCGCCGAGGAGCTGGAACAGCTCGTAGATGGCCTTGGTGATGGGGTAGAAGACCTGTTTCTGCGCGAGGATGAGCGAGTCGGAGACCTCGAGCATGGCGAAGGAGAAGGCGAGCAGGCCGCCGGCGATGAGGTTGGCGACGATGAGCGGGAGGGTGACCTTGATTGTGGCCTTGAGCGGCGGGCAGCCGAGGTTCTGCGCGGCCTCCTCAAGGGTCTCGCTCGTCTGCTGGAAGCCGGCCACGGCGGAGCGCACGACATAGGGCAGGCGGCGGATCGAGTAGGCGATGATGAGCAGGAAGGTCGGATCGGCGACAGGGTTGAGGAAGGCGAAGAACTTGCCCTCCTGGCTCATCGCGAGGTAGCCGAAGGCCAGCACGAGGCCCGGCACGGCGAGCGGCATCATGGCGAGGAAGTCGAGGATCTGCCGCCCGCGGATCTTGCTGCGCACGATCACATAGGCGAGCGCGACGCCGACGATGAGGTCGATGACGGTGGAGATGCTGGCATATTTGAGGCTGTTGGCGATGGCGGGGACGGTGAGATCATGCCCGAGCGCGAGGCGGAAATTGTCGAGTGTCAGGTCGCGCGGGAGCACGGTCGCATACCAGTCGTGGGAGAAGGCCACGAGGATGACGCCGAGGTGCGGCAGGATGGCGATGAAGGTGACACCGCCGAAAAGCGCCGTGCAGAGCCAGGCCCGGGCGGGGGGCAGTTCGCGGGCGCCGCCGGCGCTGGTGGCCTTGGCCATCATGGCATGCGCGTCGCGGCCGAACAGGCCCTTGCCGACGGCATAGAACGCGACCGAGCTGAAGAGCATCACGGCGACAAGGGCGTAGGGGAAGGGGTTGCCGCCGATGTCCTTCAGGCCGTAGAAAATCTGCACGGCGGTCGTGCGCGAGTAGTCAAAGATCAGCGGCACGCCGAGGTCGGTGAAGGTCCAGATGAAGACGATGGTGGCGCCGGCGAAGAGGCCGGGCTTGATCAGCGGGAGCGTGATGCGGAAGAAGCGGCGCAGTCCGGTGCAGCCGAGGTTTTGCGCGGCCTCCTCCATCGCCGGGTCGATGTTGGCGAGGGCGGCGACGGCGTTGAGGTAGATGATGGGGTAGAGGCTGAAGGCGTTGACGAGGGCGATGCCGAGGAACTGGTTCGCGCCCAGCCAGTCGAAGGTCCAGCCCTCGGGGCGCAGGCCGAGCTGGATGATCAGGCTGTTGAACGCGCCGTATTGGCCGAGCATCTGCTTGATGCCGATCGCGCCGACGAAGGGCGGCAGGATCATCGGCACGAGGATGAGCGAACCGAGCGGGCCCTTGAGCGGGAAGAGGAACCGGTCAGACACAAAGGCCAGCGGCAGGGCGATGAGCAGCGCGAAGCTGGTAGCGGTGAGCGCGAGCAGGAAGGAGTTGAGCAGGCCGCCGAGGTAGATGGGGTCCGAGAGGAGCGCCGCGAGGTAGGCGAAGGTCAGGTTGCCGTCGGCGTCCACGAACCCGCCCCGCAGGATCTGCAGGATGGGCCAGGCGAAGAACGCCCCGAAGAACACCAGGGTCACGGCGAAGACCACGCGGGCGAACGAGTGCGACATGCGCGGCGAAGATGTCTGCCGTCCTCGGACCCAGACAAGGCCGAAAATGTTACAAGCGGTCCAAGTGCCGGGCGAAGGCGGCCAAGGTCTCGGGGCTGACGTGGTGCTCGATGCCCTCGGCATCATGCTCGGCCGACTTCGTGGGCACGCCGACCGAACGCAGGAACGCGACGACGACCTCGTGCCGGTGGCGGCAGTCCGCGGCCAGCTTGCTGCCCTTGGGCGTGAGGAAGATGCCGCGGTAAGGCTGGGTGGTCATGAACCCCTCGCGCTGCAGGCGGGCGACCGTGCGGTTGACGGTCACGTGGGTGACACCCAGCCGCCGGGCCAGGTCGGTCACCCGCGCCTCGCCGTGCTCCGTCGTGAGATCCGAGATCGCCTCGCAATAGTCCTCCGCCGTCTCGGAAGCGTGCTCGTGCCGGGTGTGCCGCAGGCTCTCGGCCTGGAGGGCGGCGGGGCGGATGGCGCCGGCGGGACGGACGGGTTTCTTCATGCAGCGGCAGGCAAGAGGGGTGAAGGATGCTTGACAAGTCCAGCTTCAAATGTAGCCGTGGCTACAAAATGTATCAGTTTATACGAAATACCCTCATCCTGGCCGCCGTCCTCCCGGCCCTGGCCGCGGCCGCCGGTCTGCGCGAACTGAGCACCGACCGGCCCGACCAGACCGAGAGCCCCTACACCGTGGACGCGGGCCGCTGGCAGGTGGAGCTGGACGTGGCCAACCTCACCCTTGACCACGACACCCACGGCGGCGCCGACATCCGCACGCGGGCCTGGAGCCTGGGCGCGCTGAATCTCAAGGCCGGCCTCACACCGCGCATGGACCTGCAGATGCTCTTCGACACGCACCTCGACGTCCGGGTCGAGGACCGCCGCACGGGCGCGGTGGTGCGAGCGTCGGGTTTCGGCGACATCACCACGCGCCTGAAGATCAATGTCTGGGGCAACGACGGCGGGGAGACGGCGCTGGCCGTCATGCCCTACGTCAAGTGGCCGCTGTCCGCCTCGGACCTGCGCAACGGCGAGACCGAGGGCGGCATCATCATCCCGTTCGCGATGGCACTGCCGGGCGGCTGGAGCTTGGGCGCGATGACCGAGGTGGACTGGGTCAGCGACGGCGCCGGCGGCTACGATACGGAGTGGCTCAACACCATCACCGTCAGCCGCGACCTCGGGTCGCGCTGGGGCGGCTACATCGAGTTGGCCGCGCTCACGGGTGACGCGGATGGGTTCCGCTGGCAGGGTCAGCTCGACATCGGTTTCACCTACGCGCTCGGCGAGCACGAGCAGCTCGATTTCGGCTGCAACTTCGGGATCACCGACGCCGCGCCGGATTACCAACCCTTCCTCGGCTACTCCCGCAAATTTTGATCCATCCGACCATGTCCCTCCTTCCCCAAAACCTTACCCGGCGTGCCGCACTGCTGCTGCTCGCCCTCCTGGCCGCCATCGCCGCGCCCGCCGCGGAGAAGAAGCGCGTCGTCACCACCTTCACCATCCTCGCCGACATGGCCCGCGAGGTCGCGGGCGACCATCTCATCGTCGAATCCATCACGAAGCCCGGCGCGGAGATCCACGGCTACGAGCCGACGCCCGGCGACATCGTCCGGGCGCAGAAGGCCGACCTCGTGCTCTGGAACGGGCTCAACCTCGAGCGCTGGTTCGAGCAGTTCTTCGGCAACCTGCGCGACGTCCCCGGCGTGCTCCTGACCGAGGGCGTCGAGCCCGTGGGCATCGGCGAGGGGCCCTACACGGGCAAACCCAACCCCCATGCGTGGATGTCGCTCACCAACGCGAAAATCTACGTCGAGAACATCCGCCGCGCCTTCGTCCGGCTCGATCCCGCCAACGCCGCCGCCTACGACGCCAACGCCGCCGCCTACAGCGCGAAGTTCGACGCGCTGGCCGTCCGGTTGAAGCAGCGCCTCGAGCGCGTGCCGGCCGGGCAGCGCTGGCTCGTCTCGAGCGAGGGAGCCTTCTCCTATCTCACGCGCGATTTCGGCCTGCGCGAGCTCTACCTCTGGCCGATCAACGCCGACCAGCAGGGCACGCCGCAGCAGGTGCAGAAGGTCATCGACCGCGTCCGCGCGCACGGCATCCCGGTCGTCTTCAGCGAGAGCACGGTGAGCGACAAGCCCATGCGGCAGGTCGCCCGCGAGACCGGCGCGCGCTACGGCGGCGTGCTCTATGTGGACTCGCTGACCGGCCCCGACGGACCGGCCCCGACCTACCTCCGGCTGATGGAGCACAACGTCGAAACCATCCTCCATGGTTTCGGCCTCCAATGAGCGCCCCCGTCCGCATCGACGTCCGCGACCTCACCGTCACCTATCCGAACGGCCTGGTGGCGCTGCGCGACACCACGTTTGCGCTCGAGGGCGGCACCATCTGCGCGCTCGTCGGCATCAACGGCAGCGGCAAGTCCACGCTCTTCAAGGCCGTGATGGGCTTCCTCGCCCCGGCACGCGGCACCGTGGCCATCAACGGCGCCCCGGTGGCCGCCGCGCAGAAGCAGAACCTCGTCGCCTACGTGCCGCAGGCGGAGGAGGTGGACTGGTCCTTCCCCGTCGGCGTGCATGACGTGGTGATGATGGGCCGCTACGGCTACATGAACTTCCTGCGGCGGCCCGCGGTCGAGGACCGCCGCGTCGTCGAGGAGAGCCTGCGGCGCGTCGGCATGTGGGACTACCGCGAGCGCCAGATCGGCGAGCTGAGCGGCGGGCAGCGCAAGCGCGTGTTCCTCGCCCGCGCCCTGGCCCAGCGCGCCCGCATCGTCCTGCTCGACGAACCCTTCACCGGCGTGGACGTGCAGACGGAGACGGCCATCACCGAACTGCTGCGCGAGCTGCGCGCGGCGGGCGACATCGTCCTGGTCTCGACCCACAACCTCGGCTCGGTGCCGGAGTTCTGCGACCAGGTGGTCCTGATCAACCGCACCGTGCTGGCCTGCGGGCCGACCGAGGAGGTGTTCACCGAGGAGAACCTCGTGCGCGCCTTCGGCGGCGTGCTGCGGCAGTTCCGTTTCGACCAGTCCACCGTGCAGCCCCACGACGGCCGCACCGTCACCGTGCTGACCGACGACGAGCGGCCGCTGGTTTTCGGCAAGGGCGGCCACCTCGAATACGCCGAGCGCAAGCGCCACGAGAAACTGGTGGCGGACCGCGCCGAGCGGGAGGACGACAAATGACAGGGCCTGTTGTAGGAGCCTGTTTACAGGCGATGGGGGATTGCTCATGGCTCTGGGTCGCTTGCACGCGCGCTCCCAGAAGGGAGTGCTCCCCATGATCGACGCGTTGCTCACGCCGTTCCACTACGACTACATGGTCCGGGCCATCGTGCTCAGCGGGCTGATCGGCGGCGTGTGCGCCTTCCTCTCGTGCTTCGTCACGCTCAAGGGCTGGTCGCTGATGGGCGACGCGCTCTCGCACGCCGTGGTGCCGGGCGTGGCGCTGGCGGCGTTGGCCGGCCTGCCGTTTGCGGCCGGGGCCTTCGTGGCCGGCATCCTCGCGGCCGCGGGCATGGGCTTCATCCGGATGAGGACCCGCCTGCGAGAGGACGCCGTCATCGGCATCGTCTTCACGACCTTCTTCGCCGCGGGGGTCTACCTGATCTCGGTCTATCCCTCCAACGTCGACCTGCGCACCATCGTCTTCGGCAACATCCTCGGCATCGCCGACGCGGACATCGTGCAGGTGGTGATCATCTCGGCGGTGTCGCTCGCGCTGCTGCTGCTGCGCTGGCGGGACCTCGTGCTCTATTGCTTCGACGCCAACCAGGCGCGCGCGCTCGGCCTGAACGTGCGCTTCCTCCACGGCCTGCTCCTGGCCCTGCTCTCCGCCGTGGCGGTGGCGGCGCTGCAGACGGTCGGGGCCTGCCTCGTGGTGGCGATGCTGGTGACGCCCGGCGCGACGGCCTACCTGCTGACGGACCGCTTCGGGCGGATGATCGGGCTGGCGGTGGGCATGGGCACCGGCACCTCGCTGGCCGGGGCCTATGCGAGCTACTACTTCAACGGCTCGACGGGCGGCTGCATCGTGACGCTGCAGACCATCCTCTTCGTGCTGGCGCTCATCTTTGCGCCGAAGCACGGGCTGCGGGCGGCGCGGGCGCGGCAGCGCGAGGCCGCGGCGGGAGGTGGCGCTTGAACTGGCTCACCGAGCCGCTTCGCTACGGGTTCATGGTCGACGCGCTCATCGTCGGCGCGGTGATCGCGACGGTGTGCGCGGTGCTGTCGTGCTACCTCGTGCTCAAGGGCTGGTCGCTGATGGGCGACGCCATCGCGCACGCCGTGCTGCCGGGCATCGTGGTCGCCTACGCCGTGGGCGCGCCGCTCGCATTGGGGGCCTTCGGCTCGGGCCTGCTCTGCGCCGTGGCGACGGGCTGGATCAAGGCCAACTCGCGCGTGAAGGAGGACACGGTGATGGGCGTGGTGTTCACGGGGCTGTTCGCGTTCGGGCTGGTGCTGTTCACCAAGATCGAGACCGACCTGCACCTCGACCACATCCTCTTCGGCAACATCCTCGGCATCGACGCGCGCGAAAAACTGGAGACGCTGCTCGTGGCCGGCGTCACGCTGGGCGTCGTGCTCGCGCTGCGGAAGGACCTCATGCTGTTCTGCTTCGACCCCGGGCAGGCGCGGGCCATCGGCCTGCGGACCAAGCTGCTCTACTACGCGCTGCTCAGCCTGCTGGCCGCGACCATCGTGGCCTCGCTGCAGGCGGTGGGCATCATCCTCGTCATCGCCATGCTCGTGACGCCGGGCTGCACGGGCTACCTGCTGAGCGACCGCTTCGGGCGGATGATGGCGATCGCGGTCGGCACGGCCGTGGCCTCGACGGTCGCGGGCATCTACGTGAGCTTTTACCGCGACGCCTCGACGGCGGCGTGCATCGTGCTCGCACAGGCGGCGGTGTTCGCCGTCGCGCTGGTCTTCGCGCCCAAGCACGGCCTGCTGGCCCAGCGGCGGCGCGCGGCGGAGGCATGAAGCATCAATTGCCTCGATGACACAGGCAATTTCACAACATCCGTCACCTGTCATCCTGAGCGCAGCGAAGGATCCACAGGGGCGTGCTCTTTGGATTCTTCGCTGCGCTCAGAATGACAAACACTGGGACCACACATGAATTCCCCCTACTGGTTCGAGGTCGCGGTGATGGGCGTGCTCATCGCCATCGGCAACATCGTGCTCGGGCACTTCGAGGAGGGTAAGGCCAAGTGGCGGCGCGTGGCGAAGGTGTTCATCGGTTGCGGGCTGGCGGTGCTGGTCTCGTGGACCTTCGGCCGGACCGGGTTCTACTGCCTGCTCGGCCTCAACCTGGTGCTGGTGCTCGTCGTCCACTGCTGGTGGCTGCCCAAGCGGCACGGCATCCACGGCTGGACCGCCGAGCCGCGCGAGAAATACTACAAGCTGCGGGGATGGCCGTGGCCGCCTACTCCGCGAAACTGAAGCCCCAGTTGCGCCTGCCGTAGCCGTAGGTGACGGGCTTGACGGCGGCGAGATGCCTCAGGGAGTCGGCGGGGGCGTATTTGGCGGCGAAGGCGGCGACGGCGCGGTCGTAGTCGGCGAGCATGCGGGCCTTCACGTCGGGCTGGGCGAAGGAATAGCTGAGCGAGTTGCGCCCGATGGCGACGACCTCGTCCCACGACAGGTTGAAGAGGGTGACCGCGGTGTAGTATTCGTCGGTGAGGTTGCTGTCCCACATGCCGCGGTCGTCGGTGTTGAGGCAGACGGGCACGCCGGTGCGGAGCAGCTCGGGGAAGTGGTGCTTCGAGAGGTCGGGGACGTATTCGAGGAGGCGGTTGGAGATGAGGTTGCACTCCACGAGCCAGCGGTTGCCGCGCATGAGGAGATAGGTGTCGGGGTCCTTCAGCAGGTTGACGCCGTGACCGATGCGGTCGGCGCCGAGGAGGAGGGTGTCGCGGATGTGCGTGTCGGGGCCGTCGCGCTCGCCGGCGTGGAGGGCGAGCTTCACCTCCGGGTGGTGGCGGCGCAGCTCGCGGAATTTCTCGAGGAAGCGCCGGGGATAGCCGAAGCCGTTGTCCTCGATGCCGACCATGTTGAGGCCGACGAAGAGGTCGCGGTGGGCGTCGACGAACCTGTAGAGCTCCTCGAGCTGCTGCTCGGCATGGGGCAGGAAGCGCAGCACGGCGAGCTGGAGGCGGAGGGTGACGCCGGCGGCGGCCACGTCGGGCTGGGCGAAGCGCCGCCGGAGGTCGGCGACGACCTTCTCGGGCGGGATGAGGTTGCCGTCGTTGTCGGACATGCCGTGGACGTTGGCCTGGCCCTCGAGGTAGCGCAGGCCCTCGGCGCCGAAGGCCCTCAGGTTCCAGACGATGGATTCGGCGACGATGTGCGGATTGTTGTTCAGCTGGCCGAGGCGCTGGAAGAGCTGGCCGAAGAACTCGGCCCGGCCCTCGCCCGGGCGGTCGAGGCGGAGCGAGTCGAGCCAGGCCTGCTTCAGATCGGGCGTGAGCTGGTCGACGCGGACATAGTCGGCCTGCACGGCGGACGGGAGCCGGCGCCAGGCGTAGCCGCGGATGTTCTCGAAGAGGATCAACTCCTGCGCGGTGTCGGGCGTGGTGGAGAACTTGACGCGCGTGTAGATCGTGTCGCCGCCGTTGAGCCCGGGGTTGGTGGCGAGTTCATACCACCATTCGGGGCGGACGGAGCCGCCGAGGTGGTTGTGGAGGTCGCCGCCCTTGGGCAGATCGTAGAGGAGGGCGTAGAGCTGGGCCGGCGTGGCGGTGCGCTTGAGCTCGTCGAAGCGCGCGGAGAAATCGGCGGCGGGCAGCGAAGTGAGAGCGAGGATGAAGGTGAAGATGGGGAGTTTCACGGTGAGGAGAGGATATTTTGACCACGGATCACACGGATGGACACGGATTATAGGACTAGCGTGTCATCCTAAGCGTAGTGAAGGATCCAGGCTGGGAATGGATTCATCGCTTCGCTCAGAATGACAGATTGTGCGGTGGGGGAGATTTTCAGAAGAGGCGGGCGAGAAGGTCACGGATGAAGTGCAGGCCGAAGACGCCGGCGAGGATGTGGAGGAGGGCGGGCGCCTGCCGGCCGCGGCCGGTGGCGAGCCAGACGAGCGCGCAGGTGATGAGGCCGAAGCCGAGACCCTCGGCGATGCTGAAGGTAAGGGGCATGCCGAGGATGATCATGAAGGCGGGCGCGGCCTCGTGGAAGTCCTTCAGGTTGATGTTCGCGACCGACTGGAACATGAGCATGCCGACGATGACGAGGGCGGGCGCGGTGGCGACGGCGGGGATGGCGAGGATCAGGGGGGTGAAGACCAGCGCGAGCAGGAAGCAGGCGGCGGTGGTGAGGGCGGTGAGGCCGGTGCGCCCGCCGGCGCTGACACCGGCGGCGGACTCGATGTAGCTGACGACCGTCGAGGTGCCGAGCAGCGAGCTGAGGATGGCCGCGGTGGAGTCGGCCACGAGGGCGCGGCCGGCCTTGGGCAGCCGGCCGTCGGGGCCGAGCAGGCCGGCGCGCTGCGTCACGCCGATGAGCGTGCCGATGTTGTCGAACATGTCGACGAGCAGGAGGGTGAGGATGATGGGGAGGGCCTTGAGGAGGTCGGTGCGGACGAGGTCGAAGTTGAGCTGCAGGAAGGTGGCGGCGGGCGAGGCGGGCGTGTCGACCAAGCTGCCGGGCAGGGTGGTGACCATGCCGCCGGCGCCGTTGGGGACGAAGAGTCCGACCGCGGTCACAGCGAGGATGGCGATGATGATGCCGCCGGTGACCTCGCGGGCGACAAGCACGGCGGCGAGGAGGAGGCCGGCGAAGCAGAGCAGGACGGGCGGCGAGCCGAGGTTGCCGTGCGAGACGAAGGTGGCGGGGTGGTCGACGATGATGCCGCCGTTTTTCAGGCCGATGAAGGCGATGAAGAGGCCGATGCCGGCGGTGACGGCCATCTTGAGCGAGTAGGGGATGGCTTCGATGATCTTCTCACGCACGCCGGTGAGGGAGAGCCCGAGGAAGATGACGCCGTTGATGAAAACGAGGCCGAGGGCGGACTGCCACGGCACGCCGAGGCCGAGGCAGACGGAGTAGGTGAAGTAGGCGTTGATGCCCATGCCCGGGGCGAGCGCGAGGGGGAAGTTGGTCAGCAGGGCCATCAGCGCCGTGCTGAGCGCGGCGGTGAGGGCGGTGACAGTGACGAGCGCGGCGCGCGGCATGCCGGCGTCGGCCAGGATGGCGGGATTGACGGCGAGGATGTAGGCCATCGCCGCGAAGGTCGTGAAGCCGGCCTGGATCTCGCGGCCCAGGGTGGTGCCGGCCTCGGCCAGCCTGAAGAAGCGCGTGAGCATGGGGTGGGTTCTCAGCTTGCGCGATTCAGTTGAAGAAAGAGGATGAGACGAGAACGAAGTTGCCCCGACCATCATGCGCCTGATCGACGCCCATGTGCACCTGTATCCGCCCGAGGTGGCGGCCGACCCGGCGGCCTGGGCGGCGGCGCGCGGCGAGCACCATTGGGCGAAACTCTGCACCCGGCGCCGCAAGGACGGCACGATGGTGCAGACCTTTCCCAACGTGGACCAGCTGCTCCGGGCGATGGACGAGGCGGGCGTCGCGAAGGCCGTGCTGCTCGGGTGGTATTGGGAGTGGATGGACACCTGCATCGAGCAGAACAAATTCTACGCGGCGTGCGTGCGCGCCCATCCGGACCGGCTGGCGGCCTTCGCCACCGTGCATCCCGGCGGCGGCTCCACCGCGCTGGATGAGGTGCGCCGCGCGGCCGGCGAGGGCCTGGTCGGGCTCGGGGAGCTGTCGCCGCATTCGCAGAAATTCCCCATCAACGACCCCACGTGGCAGAAGATCCTCGCGCTGGCGGGCGAACTGAAGCTGCCGGTCAACCTCCACGTGTCGGACCCGGGCGGCACGCGTTTCCCGGGCTACGTCGACACGCCGCTCGAGCACTTCAAGCGGCTCGCGCAGGAGTTCCCGCAGACGACCTTCATCCTCGCGCACCTCGGCGGCGGCCTGATCTTCGAGGAGACCAGCGCGAAGACCCGGCGGTTGCTCGCCAACGTCTACTACGACACCGCCGCGGCCCCGCTCATCTACCCGAACACGGAGCACTGGCGCGCGATGCTCGACATGGTGCCGGCGCAGAAAATCCTCTTCGGCACCGACTATCCGCTCAACCTGTATCCCGGGGCGCAGGCCGAGCCCGGGATGCAGAAAATGGTGGAGCAGATCGCGGGCTTCGGCCTCAAGCGCGACGACCAGGCCGCCATCCTCGGGGGCAGCGCCGAGCGCGTGCTGCGGGTGTAACGGCTGTTCCTCGTGGATTCTTCGCTTCCTCCTTCGCCGAGGCTTCGGAGGACAAGCCGCTCAGAATGACATAGTCTAAGAATCATTCAGGTGTCAGCGAGCAGAGCGTCGATGAGTGCGGGGCTTTCCTCGCGGAGGATGATCTGCAATCCGCCGGTCAGACCGGAGCGCAGGGGGAACGGCACGGTCAGCACGGGTCGGCCGCCGAGGCTGGCGAGGGCGGTGAGCGTGAGGATCGCCTTGCGCAGCTCGGGCGTGCAGTCGGCCTTGCGCGGGGCGGCGCAGGGCGCGCAGGGCAGGACGAGATAGTCGTGCTCAGAAAAATAGATCTCGAGGGCGCCGCGGATGCGCTGCCGGACCGCCTCGGCTCGCGCGATCTTCTCTGCGGGGAAGTTCGCGGCGTCGGAGATGCGCTGCCAGATGACCGGGTCGTAGCGTTCGCGCTGCGGGCCGAGCCAGTCCCGGTGGATGGTGCTGGCCTCGCGCATCACGATCGTGCCGTAGGCCTCGAAGGAGTCCTGCAATAAACCCGGTAATTCGGCGGCGAAGACGCCCGACACGGCGGGGCCGTAGCGGGCCGCCTGCGCGCCATAGGCTTCGGCAAGGCCATCGCGGAACCCGACCGGCATCAGATCCACCGGCACAAAGCAGCCGGCCGGCGAGGCGGCGGTAGCGGCCGGACTCAGCAGGGCCGCGTTGAGCACGCGCAAGTCTTCCGTCGTGCGGGCGAACCACCCGGCCGTGTCGCAGGAAGGGGAGAGCGGAAAGGCGTCGCGGATCCAGGGATGGCCGGGCGCGCCGCGGTAACCGAAGAGTCCGCAGAACGCGGCGGGCACGCGCACCGAACCGCCGGTGTCAGTGCCGGTGGCGAAGGGCACCACGCCCGCGGCGACGAGCGCGGCCGAGCCGCTGCTTGATCCGCCGGTGAGCCGGTCGGGGAAGTGCGGATGCGGGCAGTCGCCGTAGGTGCGGTTCTCGCCGGTCAGGCCGGCGGCGAACTCGACCAGGTGCGCCTTGCCGGCCAGCACGGCGCCCAGTTCGCGGAAGCGCCGGACCAGCGCGCTGTCGCCGGGGACCGGCCGGACGGTGTGCAGGAACGCGGAGCCGGCCTTGGTCGGCGCGCCGGCGACGTCGAAGAGATCCTTCTGGAAATAGGGCACGCCGGCGAGAGATGTAACTGTAGGAGCGGCTTTATGCCGCGATTCGACTAGCGCATCATTTGGATCGCGGCGTAAAGCCGCTCCTACAGCAAAGTCAGAGGACAGATCCCGCTCCGATCGTTTCCAGGCCACGGCGGCGGCGCGCAGCGGCGCCGGCAGGCTGGCGAGGCGGCGGCGGACTTCCGCGGCGGCGTCGTCAGACGTGAGGCTGCGCCATGCGGACAGGGGCAAAGGGGCTGGCATTTTGCCGGGCGCAGTGTTCATTGCCCGGCACCATGGTCGCAGCCCAGCCCATCGTCAAATTTTCGCGCGCGACGAAGCGCTACGGCGCGGGGCCCGTGGTGCTGCAGGACCTCAACCTGGACGTGGCGCCGGGTGATTTCATCACGCTCATCGGGCCAAGCGGCTGCGGGAAATCCACCGTGCTGAAGCTGGTGTCGGGTCTGAGTCCGCTGACCGCGGGCGAGGTGGTGGTCGCGGGCACGACCCCGCGCGCGGCGCGCGACCGGCAGGCCTTCATTTTCCAGGATGCGACGCTGCTGCCGTGGCTCACGGCGCGGAGGAACGTCGAACTGCCGATGCGCCTGCGAGGCCGGCCGGAGGCGGAGCGGACGAAGAAGGCCGAGGAATTGCTGGAGTGGGTGCGGCTCGGCCATGCCAAGGATTACTACCCGCTGCAGCTCTCGGGCGGCATGAAGATGCGCGTGTCCATCGCCCGCGCGCTCAGCCTTGCGCCCCAGCTGCTGCTGCTCGACGAGCCCTTCGGGGCCCTGGACGAGATGACGCGGCACCACCTGAATGAGGAGTTGCTGGCCCTGCGCGAGCGGGCGCCGTTCACGGCGCTGTTTGTCACGCATTCCGTCGAGGAGGCGGTGTTCCTGTCGAACCGCATCCTCGTGATGGCGGCGAACCCCGGGCGCGTGCACGCCGAGGTCGCGGTGGATCTGCCCGGCCGGCGCGACCGCACGCTGCGCGAGCAGCCCGCGTTCCAGCGCAAGGTCGTGGAGGTGACGCGGCTGCTGCACGCGGTGGAGGACGCGACATGAGGAAGCCGGCCTCCTGGTCCACGTGGCTCTATCCGGCCTTCTCGGGACTCCTGTTCCTCGGGCTGTGGCTTGGCGTGAAGGCGGTGGGCGGCATCGGCGACTGGTTGTTGCCGACGCCCGGCGCGGTGCTGGAGGCGGCCTGGCGGGAGCGGGCGGTGCTGCTCGCGGGCGCGTGGTCCACGGCCTTGGGCGCGCTGGGCGGCTTCGTGCTCGCGGCGTCGGTCGGTTTCGGGCTGGCGCTGCTGCTCGGCGTTTCCCGGCGGCTCCACGCGAGCCTTTACCCTTGGCTGCTCGTGCTGCAGATGACGCCGGTGATCGTGCTCACGCCCATCATCGTGCTCTGGGCGGGCGCCGGCATGCCCGGCATCGTGACGATCACCTTCCTCATCAGCTTCTTCCCGATCGTGGCCAACACGACGCAGGGGCTGCTGTCGGCCGACCGCAACCACGTGGCGCTCTTCCGCATGGGCAACGCCACGCGCTGGCAGGAAATGTGGCTGCTGCGCGTGCCCTCGGCGCTGCCGCAGTTCCTGACGGGCCTCCGCATCGCGGCGACCCTCGCGCCGGTCGGGTCGATCTTCGGCGAGTTCATGGTCGGCAACCAGGCGGGCGGCTCGGGCGGGCTGGGTTTCCTCGTCTACAGCTACAACGCGCAGATCAAGATCCCCGCGCTCTTCGCCACCGCGCTGGCGAGCTGCCTGCTCGGCTTCGTGTTTGTCGCGGCGGTGACCTGGCTCAACTGGGCGACCTTGCACAAGTGGCACGATTCGTTTGAACGGACCGACCGGTAGTATTTTCCAAAACCACGAATGAACACGAATAGACACGAATCGTCCTGCAGATCCGCAAGGCGTCCGCTCAGGTTCCGCTTCTGCGCACCCGCCGTTGGCCTTTGTCTGGTGATTCTTGCTGCAGGCTGTGCAAAAAAAGAGCCGGTTGCGGCGTCCGGCGCCGTTCCGGCGCTGGCCAAGGTCCGCCTGCAGACCGACTGGTATCCGCAACCCGAACACGGCGGCTACTACCAGGCGCTGGCAAAGGGGTTCTATGCCGCCGAGGGGCTCGACGTGGAGATCGTGCCGGGGGGACCGAACGCGCAGGTGATGGCGACGGTGGCGACGGGCCGCGCGCAGTTCGGCATGACCAACGGAGACGACGTCATCACGGCGGTGTCGCGCGGGGTGCCGGTGGTGATGGTGGCGGCCGAGATGCAACGCGACGCGCAGGGCGTGATGTTCCATGAGTCGCACCCGCTGCGCAGCCTGCGCGACCTCGACGGCAAGACCATCATGGCCGGAGCCGGCTCGACCTGGCTGACCGTCATGCAGCGGCAGCTGGGCATCAGGTTCCACATCCAGCCGCTGGTGGGCGACCTCGCGCGGTTCATGAACGACGAAAAGTTCATCCAGCAGTGCTTCGTGACCAACGAGCCGTATTTCGCCCGGCAGCGCGGCGCGCGCGTCGGCGCCCTGCTCATCGCCAACGCCGAGGCGGGCTTCGAGCCCTACCGCGTGGTGCTGACGAGCCGTGAGTTCGCCGCGCAGCAGCCGGAAATCGTCCGCAAGTTCGTGCGCGCGACGATCCGCGGCTGGACCGACTACCTGACCGGCGACCCGGAGCCGGCCAATGCCCTGCTGCGCAAACTGCGGTCCGACCTGCCGGAGGATTTCTATGCCTACAGCATCCAGGCGATGAAGGACTACGGGCTCGTGCTCGGCGATGCCGCGCGCGGCGAGACGATGGGGCAGCTGACCGCCGGGCGGTTGCAGCGCCAAATCGAGCACCTCCGCGCCGCCGGTGTGCTGGAGAAGCCGGTCAAGGTTGAGGATGTGGCCTCGATCGAATTTCTGCCGACAGAAGCCCGCGCGAAATGAGAGCGCCCGACGGTGCTTGGCGGACAAAGCTCGATGCGCTCAACGCCGCCCGCCGGTCCGGCGGCCCGGACGCCAGGTTGGAGGGGATGTTCGAGGCATCCCACCGTGTGAGCCGCCGGCTGGCGGTGTATGGCACCTTGGCCCCCGGACGCGAGAATCATCACCTGCTTGAAGGAGCGGGCGGCGTGTGGCGTGAGGGCTTGTTCGTGGAAGGCGAACTGCACCCGCTGGGGTGGGGCGCGGCGAAGGGATTTCCCGCCTTGCGTTGCCGGCCGGGCGGCCAGCGCGTGCCCGCCTGGCTGTTGGAGTCGGAGAAATTGCCGGGGTTGTGGCCGATGCTCGATGAGTTCGAAGGGCCGGGCTATTGCCGAGTGCTTGCGCCGGTGGTCGATACGCAGGGAAAGCTTGTCGCGCTGGTCAACCTCTATGAGGCTGCGGGGCCAGCATGACCCAACCCACGCAGCCGGCCCAGCGGCAACTCGGACTTTGGAGCGCGGCGGCGCTCGTGGTGGCAACGATGGTGGGCACGGGCGTCTTCACGACGAGCGGATTCACGCTCGCGGCGTTGCACGAGCCCTGGGCGGTCCTGGCAGTCTGGCTGGCCGGCGCCATCCATGCGGCGCTGGGCGCGCTGTGCTACGGCGCTCTGGCACGGGCGATCCCGGAATCGGGCGGGGAGTATCTGTTTATTTCGCGGACCGTTCATCCCGCGGCCGGCGCCGTGGTCGGCTGGCTGACGCTGCCGGCGGGGTTCGCGGCGCCGTGCGCGTTGTCGGCTTACGCCTTCGGAAAATATTTTGCCACCTGGTGGCCGGCGGTGCCGGCGGAACTGAGCGGCAGCATCGTGCTGCTGTTCTTCACCATGCTGCATGCCAGCAGCGTGCGGCGCGGGGCCTGGGTGCAGACCGCCGGCGTGGCGATCAACCTCACGTTGATCCTCGGCTTCATCACCTGGGGTGCGGGGAAGTCGGACCTGCCGGCACCGGACCTGGCAACGGCTTTTGCGGGCGCGCCGTGGAGCGCGTTCGCCGTGCAGTTGATGTGGATTTCCTACAGTTACTTCGGCTGGAACTCCGCCGCCTACATCGGCGGTGAAATCACGGACCCGCAGCGCAACATCCCGCGCGCCATGCTGCTGGGCACGGCGGTGGTGGCCGTGCTGTATCTGGCGCTCAACGCGATCTTCCTCGGCGCCGCCCCGGTGGCGGAGCTGGAGGGCAAGCTGGAGATCGGTCGCGTGGCGGCCGAGGCGATCGGCGGCCCGGCGATGGGCAACGCGGTCACGGCGCTCATCGCGCTCGTGCTCGTGATGTCGGTGTCGTCGTTCGTCATGGCCGGGCCGCGGGTTTATGCCAAGATGGCCCGGGAGCGCGGCATGCCGGCGTGGATGGATGTGCCGGACGGCCGGCCGCCGCGCACGGCGATGTGGGTGCAGACCGCGGTCTCGCTGGCCATGCTCTGGACCGCGACGTTCGAGGGACTGCTGACCTACGTGGGATTCTCGCTCACGCTGGCGAACGCGGCGACGGTCTTCGGCCTGGTGTTGTTGCGCCGGCGCGAAGGCGGCGCGAAGGTGCCGGTGCCGGGCTGGCCATGGGTGCCGGCGGTGTTCATCGCGGTGTGGACAGTGATGGCCGGCTGCGCCGTCTGGCTGCGGCCGCTGCCCAGCGCGGTGGCGGTGGCGACGATGCTGGCCGGCCTGGCGATCTGGGCCTGGGGCCGGCGGAGGCTCAGAGCTGCTTGACCAGGATCTTCGAGTTGCGGCCGGAGTCCTCGTAGGCCCTGAGGCGCGACTCGGGCAGGGCGTCCTTGTCGGCTTCGCGGAATTCGCAGACGGAGGTGAAGAAGGAGTAGGCCTGGGTCGAGAGGGCGAGGGCGGTGGTGGCGCCGGCTTCCTTGGCCTTGAGGCAGGCGAACTCGACCATCTTCTTGCCGATGCCGCGGTGGTGGTAGAAGGGCATCACGTAGAGCGAGCCGATCTCGGCGAGGCCGGGTTTCTCCGGGAACAACGTGAGCGAGACGCAGGCGATGACGTTCTCGTCGATCTCGAACACGTAGAAGTTGTCGATGTTCTTCTCGACGGCCTGCTGGGTGCGGTAGACGAGCTCCTCGCGGCGCACGGCGGAGCGGGTGAGGTTGTGGATGGTGCGGGCGTCCTTGCGGGTGGCCTGGCGGATCTGCTGGTATTCGTTGCCGTGGATGAGGGTGCCGACGCCCTCGTTGGAGAAGATCTCGGTGAGCAGGAAGTCCATCTGGCGGCCGTCCAGCAGGTGGACGCGCGGGGTGCCGGTCTCGATGGCCTTCACGGCGTGCACGGCCTTGCTGCGCATGGGCTCGTTGATCAGCTCGGGCTTCGAGTTGAGGACGGCGCGGAGGGCATCGACCGAGATCTGGTGCTGGAATTTGCCGTCGATTTCGAGGCCGGCGTGCGGGGTGAAGAAGATGATCTTGGTGGCCTGCAGGGCCTCGGCGAGCTCGGCGGCGAGCAGGTCGGAGTTGACGCGCAGGGGCCGGCCGTCGCGGTCGTAGGCGATGGGGTTGACGACGGGCACGACGCCGGAGGCGATGAGCTGGAGGAGGAATTCCCGGTCGACGCGGTCCACCTTGCCGGTGAACTGGTGGTCGACGCCGCGGATGATGCCGAGCGGGGCGGCGCGCACGGCATTGGTGAGGGCGGCCTTGAGGTTGTTCTGGGTCAGGTCCTCGATGACGAGGTGGGTGACGCGGCCGGCGGCGCGCACGGCGAGGTCGAGGGTGTTGGCGTCGGTCACGCCGGTGCCGACGGAGTCGGTGATGGCGACCTTGCGCGACTCGGCGAGCTCCTCGATCTGCCGGCCGATGCCGTGCACGATGACGACCCGGATGCCGAGGGAGCGGAGCACGGCGACGTCGAGGAGGATGTTGCCGAAGTTCTCGTCCGCGACCACGGCGCCGTCGATGGCCAGGATGAAGATCTGGCCGTGGTAGCGGGGCACGTATTTGAGGATGCCGCGCAGGTCGGTGGGCTTGATGTCGGCGCCGTTGGACATGGGTGGGAGGCGCTTTATGCGGCCAACGCGCCGCGCTCGTCAATGGAGAGTTGCGGCTCAGCGCACCTCGAATTCCCACAGCGCGGCAGGGCCGCGGGCGAGCAGGCGCGCGGTGTAGCGGCCGGTCGGCAGGTCGAGCGTCGGGAAGCTCAGCCAGTAATCGGTGTCGTCCCAGCGGCTGAGCAGGCCGGTGCCGGGCAGCGCCTCGAGTTCGGGCACGAAGACCAGCTCGTGCCCGCGGCGGTAGAGCGTAATGTCGCCGAGCTGCTTCTTCTGGTCGCCGAGGGAGGCGGTGAAGTAGACGGTGCAGTCCACGCCCTGGGCGATGGCGGCCGGGGCGGTGACGCGGTCAATGGAGGCGGGCAGGGCGGGCGCGACGGCGAAGGCCTGGCCGAACTCGACCCCGAGCCCGTTCGCCCCACGGCGCACCTCGGCGAGCGCACCGAGGCCGCCGGGTTTCTCCACGGGCCGGCGGGTCTGGAGCGCGATCCGTTGCCAGCCGGCGTCGAGCAGGCGGCGGTTGGTGACGCGGTTGTTCATGTCCTCGTAGGGCCGGTGGGGCGGGCCGGGCTTGCGAAAGAAGATGTTCACCAGTGTGTAGCCGACGACGAAGACGAGGATGGCCGCCGCCACCCATTTCATGGGCCAGGGCTTGGGGGAAGGACGCGAGGGTGCGGGCATGGATTTCGGAGGGTGGGGCGGCTTGACCTCAAGACGCCCCCGGCGCGTTGAGGTCAACGCGCTCCATCAGGGACGGGCAAGTGCAATTACTATTTGCGCGGCGGCGGGCGAGGTGTTCTCGTGCGCCCTCAGTCCATGAAATTCTGGTCGCAGACGTTCATCCCCACGCTCAAGGAAAGCCCGGCCGACGCCGAGATCGCGTCGCACAAGCTGCTGTTGCGCGCCGGCCTGGTGCGGAAGCTGGGCGGCGGCCTCTACACCTACCTGCCGGCGGGGCTGCGCGTGCTGCACAAGATCGAGCGGCTCTGCCGCGAGGAGATGGACCGCGAGGGCGCCATCGAGCTGGCGATGCCGCACGTCCATCCCGTGGAGTTCTGGCAGGAGGGGCCGCGCTGGGCCGCGGCGCGCGAGATCATGTATCGCGTCGACCACGCGGGCGACGGCAAGCGCGGTGCGAAGGAGCCCGAGTTCGTGCTGGGCCCGACGCACGAGGAGATCATCACCCCGCTGGTGAAGACGGAGATCACCAGCTACCGCGACCTGCCGAAGAACTTCTACCAGATCACGCACAAGTTCCGGAACGAGATCCGCCCGCGCTACGGCCTGATGCGCGCCCGCGAGTTCATCATGAAGGACGCCTACAGCTTCGACGCCACCGACGAGGGCGCGATCGAGAGCTACAACAAGATGAAGCGCGCCTACACGGCGTTCTTCACGCGCTGCGGCCTGAGGACGATCTCGGTCGAGGCCGACACCGGCGTGATGGGTGGCAGCTTCTCGCACGAGTTCATGGTGCCCGCGCCGGTCGGCGACGACGACGTGGTGCATTGCGAGGCGAGCGGCTACGCGGCCAACCGCGAGAAGGCGACCAGTGGCCTCGTGCCGAAGGATTTTGCCGACGCCGCGCCCGCCGGCGCGCTGGAGGAGTTTCCGACGCCCGGCATCGTCACGATCGACGCGCTGGCCAAGGCCGGCGTGCCGGCGGACAAGCAGTTCAAGACCCTCGTCTTCATCGGCGACGGCAAGCCCTTCCTCGTGGTCGTGCGCGGCTGCGACGACGTCGAGGAGGCCAAGCTCGGCAGCCTCGGCTTCCAGCTCTGGCGCCCGGCCACGCCGGAGGAGATCGAGCCGGTCATGGGCGCGAAGCCCGGCAGCCTCGGGACCGTGAAGGGCACGATCAAGAACCCCGGCGCGCTCGCCGGCATCTTCGCCGACCACGCCATCCGCCTCGTCGGCAACGGCACCACCGGCGCCAACAAGGACGGCTTCCACCTGCGCCACGTCAACGTGACGCGCGACCTGGCCGTGACGAAGTTCGGGGACTTCCGCCGTGTGCGCGCGGGCGAGCCGTGCCCGAAGTGCGGCCAGCCGCTCAAGATCGACCGCGCCATCGAGGTCGGCCACGTCTTCAAGCTCGGCACGAAATACTCCGAGAAGTTCGGGGCCGTCTACACCGACGACAAGAAACAGTCGCATCCGATGGTCATGGGCTGCTACGGCATCGGCATCAGCCGCACGTTGCAGGCGGTGGTCGAGCAATCCAACGACGCCGACGGCGTCATCTGGCCGTGGAATGTCGCGCCGTGGCAGGTGCTCGTCGTGAACCTCGATCCGAAGGATACGGCCGCGAGCGACTTGGCGGGGAAACTCGCCGCCGCCGCCGAGGCCGCCGGCGCCGACGTGCTGGTCGATGACCGGGATGAGCGCCCGGGGGTGAAGTTCAAGGACGCCGACCTCATCGGCATCCCGCTGCGCCTCACGGTCGGCGGCAAGGGCCTGAAGGAGGGCATCTTCGAGCTGAAGTGGCGCACCGCGAAGGACGTGCGCAAGATCCCGCTGGCTGACGCCGCGCGCGCGGTGGGCGACGCCGTGCGCGAGGCCGCGGCGAAGGCATGATTTGTCATCCTGCCGGTGGGGCTTCATGCCTCGATCTGTGGTTGCGCCGTTTTACTGTCGCGGCGTAAAGCCGCTCCTACAACCTGTGTGTCCGGAACAATGCCCAAGACCCGCGAGCAAGCCGAAACCACCACCGTCACGCGTCTGGCCGACCGCTGGCGCGTCGTGGTGCTGAACGACCCGGTCAACCTGATGTCGTATGTCGTCATGGTGTTCCGGCGCGTGCTCGGTTTCGACGATGTCAAGGCCCGCAAGCACATGCTTGAGGTGCACGAGCGCGGCCGCTCCGTGGTCTGGACCGGCGTGCGGGAGCAGGCCGAGGCGCACGCTTTCGCGTTGCAGCAGTGGCATCTCACGGCGGTGATCGAGCCCGATGAAGCGAATGATTGAGGAACGCTAATCTGCGCTTATCCTCGCTGATAATGAATAAAGAAGTCTATCAGGCCGAAGGGTATCAGTTCATGGGCGCGGCCTTTGAAGTCTATAACGACCGTGGGTATGGAATGGCGGAGGAGATCTACCAGGAGAGTTTGGAAATCGAACTGGAGATGCGTGGCATCGCCTTTCAGCCCAAGCAGGAGTTGCGGTGCTACTACAAAGGACGGGAACTGAAGAAGCGCTATGTCCCGGATTTGTTCGTGTCCGGCTGCCTCTTGGTGGAGCTGAAGGCGGTCACACAGCTAACGACAGAGCACGAGGCGCAGCTCTTGAACTACATGCGGATCACCCGCCAACCTGTCGGGTATCTGGTCAACTTCGGCCACAAGGATACTTTGGAGTGGAAGCGGCTGATATTGTCTGAGTTCATCCCGGCATCAGCGCCGATCAGCGCAGATCAGCGTTCCGTTTCAAAATGAAGCGAGTGGAAGTTAAGCTCAACCTCGACGCGGTCGCACCGCTGCTCGACGTCATCAAGGCGGCCGTGGACGACCTGCGCGAGGCCCCGGCCATCGGGCACCACCTGCCGGACCGTGAGCGCGACTTCGCCGACGGCTGGACCGAGGAGCTGCTGAAGGGGCAGGCCGACGACCTCGGCGTGCTGCTGCGGCTTTTCGGGAAGGAGTTCTTCGCCGACGGGGTCATCGCCCTGGACCCGCTCAACGCGGAGGCCGTGGTGCGCGCGTGCGCCGCGGTGCGGCTCAAGCTGCGCGAGCGGCACTTCGCCAAGCTCGATGACGAGGCGCTGGAGACCGGCGAGGTCAACCTCGAGGCCTTGCCGGTCAAACTGCGCACGGCCTTCGCCGCGTATGTCTTCCTCGCGACGCTGCAGGAAGTGATCATCCAGCACCTCGACCCGAGCGCGACGGAGTAGGGCGATGCGGCAGGCGGCCGCGCCGATACCGTTTGACGGCGGGCGTCCGGGGGCTACGGTCGGCGGCGACACTCTGCAGGGTTCGAGTTGTCCCGTTAACACGCTCTTTGCCTTTGATACCATTTGGGAGCCGCCAAGCGGCGCGCCGATGCCAGGCCGTAAACCGGAAGGCAGAAACGCGCCAGGTGGCGCCCACCTTAACCGAGAAGGTTTCGAGCCCTCGGGACATACGGCCCAGGTGGAGTGTCATTCCAATTTTTCCCCATGGAACGCCTGCCCTACTACCAAATCCTCCACATCCTTTCGCTGATCGTGCTGACCGCGCACACGTTCATGGCCTTCGCCAACCCGGCGCCGGAGAACCGCAAGCGCACGATGATGATCACCGGCATCGCGGCCCTGCTGATGTTCATCAGCGGCTTCGGCATGCTGACCCTGACCAAGGTGCCCTTCGCCACCGGCTGGGTGATCGTGAAGCTGGTGTGCTGGCTCGGATTGACCGCGCTTTCCGGCATGGCCTTCCGCCGGGTGGAGAACCGCGGCACCTACAGCGTCATCGCGCTGGTGCTGATCACGACGGCGCTCTTCATGGTCTACAAGCGGCCGTTCTGAGGCGAGGATGAGCGCGTCCCTTTGCGGGGTGTGGGTGGATGATAACGGGGTCGTCCACACCTGCCGCGCCCAAAGCGACGGCGGCCGGATCGAGGCCGCCGAGCCGTGGCGGCCGTTTGCGTGGCTGAAGTCCGAGCCGGTGCACCCGGGCATCGTCGCGGAGAAACTGCAGGGGGAGGGGGTGTTCGGCTGGCTGGCGCACGCGGAGTCGCTCGCCCGGCTGGAGGAACTCTTCAAGGGCGCGCGCGAGGGGGCCTTGATCGACGTGCTCAAGCCCTATGAGCACCAATGGCTCATGCAGCAGCGCGCCCGGCTCTATGCCGGCCTGCACTTCGGCGCACTGCGGCGCTGCCAGCTCGATATCGAAACGGCGGCCACCGGCCCGGAGGGGTTCTCGGACGCGCGCGTCGAGGGCGACCGCATCCTCGCCATCGGGCTCCAATGCGGGGAACGGCGCGAGCTGCTGGTGCTGGAGGAGGAGACGGACAAGGCGGAGACGCGCCTGCTGCTGCGGTTCAACGACGTGCTGCGGGAGATCGACCCCGACGTGGTCGAGGGGCACAACATCCACAAGTTCGACTTCGACTACCTGCGGCAGCGCAGCAAGCGGTTCCGAGTGCCATGCGCGTGGGGGCGCTTCGGACTGAACGCCGGATTCCGCAACAGCCGCATGCGCGTGGCGGAGCGGTGGATCGATTTTCCCCGCTGCGATCTGCCGGGCCGCGCGGTAATCGACACCTACCTGCTGGTCCAGTTCTACGACGTGACCGTGCGCGAGATGACCTCCTACGGCCTGAAGGACAGCGCGGTGTATTTCGGGATCACGCCCGAGTCGGGCGAGGGCCGCACCTACCTGGCGGGCGGGCGCATCCAGGAGGCGTTCCGGCAGGAGCGGGAGAAATTCCTCGCCTACCTCGGGGACGACCTGCGCGAGACGCGCGGCCTGGCCGACGTTCTGCTGCCGACCTATTTCGAGCAGGCGAAGACCTTCCCGACGCTCCTGCAGGAGGCGGCCCTGCGCGGCAATGCCGGCAAGATCGACCTGCTGCTGCTCGAGGAATACTACCACGGCCGCGCGGCCTGCCCGGCCCCGGTGGAGGTGGCGGGTTTCGAGGGGGCGTTCACGCGCAGCTTCCAGGAGGGGGTCTTCACGCGCGTGCTGCACTTCGACGTGGCGTCGCTCTACCCGAGCATCCTCCTGCACATGGGGCGCAACCCGCGCAGCGACACCCTCGGCGTGTTCATCCCGACGCTGCGCCGCCTGCGCGACTACCGGCTCAAGGCCAAGCAGCTGGCCCGCACCGCGCCGACGGCGGCGGAGCGCGACGAGGCCCAGGCGCGGCAGTCGGCCTACAAGATCCTCATCAACTCCTTCTACGGCTACCTCGGCTTCTCGCAGGCGCGCTTCGCGGACGGCGAGATGGCCGCCGAGGTGACGCGCCGCGGGCGCGAGCTGCTGGTGGCGCTGATCGCGGAGTTCGAGAAGCACGGCTGCACCATCCTCGAGGCCGACACCGACGGCATCTACCTCTCGACGGAGAAGTTCTTCGACCGGCCCGACGAGCTGCTGGCGCTGGTCGCCCCGGTGATGCCCGCGGGCATCGAGCTGGAATACGACGGCGCCTACGACGCGATGTTCTGCTACAAGGCCAAGAACTACGCGCTGGCCGCCGGCGGGGTGGTGACGCTGCGCGGCTCGGCGCTGCGCTCGCGCGGCATCGAGCCCTACCTCAAGCGGCTGACCGACCAGCTCATCGCCCACCTGCTCGGCGTCAGCCCGGAGTCGCCGCTCAAGGAGCTGGAGCGGCTGAGGGCGGGCATCGCCGCCTGCGAGGTGCCGGTGGCCGACCTGGCCAAGACCGAGTCGCTCTCGCAGAACCCGGAGGCCTACGAGCAGTGGGTGGCGGGCGGCGGCAAGCCGCGCCGCGCCGCCGCAGAGGTCGCGCTGCAGATGAAGCCGCGCCCGCGCATGGGCGAGCGCGTGACCTACTACATCGGCCCGAAGCAGAAGGGCCAGACCAGCGACTGGCAGCGGGCGCGGCCGCTGGCCGCCTACGATCCCGTCTCCGCACCCTACGATCCTAAATATTATGGTGAAAAGCTGGACGACTGGCTCGAACGGTATGGACGTTTCCTGGGAATTGCTCCACAACCCCCGCAACAAGAAATGCCCCTCTGACCATGCGCGAACGGATCTGTTTCCTGGTGCTGCTGCTCACGCCCTTCGTGGTCTACTGGTCCGCCGTCACCGAGGACTACGGGTTCCGGGACGACTACGTGCACCTGGCTGCGACCCAGGAGGCAAACGGCAAGGTCGTGGACTACGCCAGTTCGCACGGGCGCCCGCTTTACGGCGCCCTGCTCGAGACCTCGTTCTCGGCGATCTCGCATGTGGAGCAGCTGATGTATCTGCGCATCGGGGCGGTGGCACTGATCAGCCTTTTTGCCATCCTGCTTTGGCGTGAATTGGACAACGCCGGCTGGCAGACCCTCGATGCGGCCGCCGTCGCGCTGGTCGCCAGCCTGCTGCCCTCGGCGCAGGTGGTGGTGGCGTGGGCGTCGGCCTGGCCGTTCGTGGTGTCGCTGATCCTCGCGCTGGCGGGCTTCCTCGCGGTGGAGAGCGAGCTGGAGAAGGGCGGCATGCGCCGTTCCATCGGCCTCGTCGGCGGCGCGGGCATCTACCTGTTGGCGACGCTCATCTACCAGTCCAATACCCTCTACGCGATCGTGCCGATCGCCGCCGTGTGGTTCGTGAAGCCCAAGCGCGAGCCGAAGGAAAACCTGCGCTGGCTGGCGATGCACCTCGGCATCCTGCTGGGGGCGCTGGTGGCGAGCTACCTCTTCACGAAGATGCTCTACGGCATGGGACTCTTCAAGGAGTCGGCGCGGTTGGCGCTGGAAACGAACCCGCTGACCAAGCTGGGCTGGTTTTTCTGGCAACCGCTGGCCAACGCGCTCGCCCTCTTCCAGCTGCGGGACAACAACTGGGCGGGCTGGTGGGCGTTCTGGCCGGTGGTGGCGGCGGTCGTGGCCGTGATCTACCTCGGGGCCAAGGCCAACATCGCCAAGGAAGGCGCGGCCGCGAAGCACCGCTGGATCGTGTGCGTGGCATTGTTCCCTTTCCTCGCGCACGGCATCAGCCTGATCGCCGCCGAGCGCGCCATTGGTTACCGCACCATTTTCGCCCTGTCGGGGCTCGTGGTCGTGCTGCTGGTGGCCGCCTGGCGCAGCCTGCTGGTGGCCGAAAAGATCAAACCCTTCGTCTTCCATGCCGGCCTGGCGCTGCTCGTGCTGCCCGGCGCGGTGCTGGCCTTCTCCCATCCGGTCGAATTGATCGCCCAACCGCAGACGCGCGAGTGGAGCATCATGCAGCTCGCGGTGCTGCGCACGGATTTCAAGACCCCGAAGAAGGTCCACCTCGTCACGCCCTCCGAGGCCGACCGCTCGACCGAACGGGTCTTCAGCGACGAGTTCGGCTCGTTCTCCAGCACGAAGCCCGAGGTGGCGCGCGACATGTTCAAGGCCGCCCTGAGCGAGCGCTACGATCCGAAGACCCTGGCCAAGCTCAAATACGAGCTGACCACCGGGCCGGAGGTGCCCGCCGATGACAAGAAGCCCGATCTGCTGATCGACATGCGCGCCCTCCGCCGCGAACGGGCCCGTTGACCCCGTTCAGGCGCGGCGCAGGGAGGTCTTGGTAAACGGCATCGTGCGCAGGCGCACACCGCAGGCGGCGAAGATGGCGTTGGCCACGGCCGGAGGCAGGGGCGGCAGCGCCGGCTCGCCCAGGCCGGTGGGCGGATTCTTGCTCTGGATGAAGTGCACGTCGATTTCCGGCGGGGTGTCGTTGATGCGGAGCAGGGGGTAGTCGTTGAAGTTGCCCTGCACGACCCGGCCGTTTTCGAAGGTGATTTCCTGCAGCCAGGCGCCGCTGAGGCCGTCCACGATGGAGCCCTGCACCTGGTTCTCGGCGCCGCTCAGGTTCATGATCGGGCCGACATCGACCGCGGCGGTGACCCGCAGGACCCGCAACGTGCCGTCCTTGGCGACGGCGACGTGCGCCACCAGCGACACGTAGCCTTGGTGGCTGAAGTGGAAGGCGGTGCCGAGGCCCTCGCCGGCGGGGAGCGGTCGGCCCCAACCGGCCTTTTCGGCGGCCAGGCGCACGACCCCCTTCATGCGGCCCGTATTGTAGGCGGGGGCATTGGGCCGAGGATCGGGGACCAGGCGGTCGTCGCCGAGCAGGGCGAGGCGGAACTCCACCGGGTCGCGCCCGGCGGCGTGGGCCAGCTCGTCGATGAAACCCTGCATGACGAACGACAGGGCGTTGCTGCCGGGGGCGCGCAACGGCCCGGTGGGAACGTTGGTGCTGATGATGGACTGCTCCAGACGGTAGTTCGGCACCCAGCGCCCGGGGAATTCAACGGGGCTCATGCGCGCGCTGCTGCCGGGGGTCTCGGTGGTGTTGAGGCCCACGGTAACGAAGTGGTTGTGCCAGGCCACGACCTTGCCGGTGGCGTCGAGGCCGGCCTTGAGGTGGTGCCAGCCGCCGGGGCGGTAGAAACCGTGGCGCGTATCCTGTTCGCGGGTCCAGGTGACCTTGACCGGGACGCCGGCGCGCTGGGCGATGGCCGCGGCCTCGACGACGTAGTCGTTGGCCAGCCTGCGGCCGAAACCGCCGCCGATGCGGGTGAAGCGGACGCGGATCCTGTCCTTCGGGATCTTGAGCGTGTCGGCGACGAGGTTTTGCGCGCTGCCCGGCGTCTGCGTGGGCGCGAGGATTTCCATGCCGCCGTCCGGGGTCGGCCAGGCCATGCCGTTCATCGGCTCGAGCGTGGCGTGGTGGATGTAGGGATAGGAATACTTCGCCTCGACCACCTTGGCCGCGGAGGCCAGCGCGGCGGCGGCATCGCCGTCCTCGCGCAGGACCGCGCCCGGTTTGGCCGCGAGGGTGGCCGCGGTTGCTTCGAAGCCGGCGCTGCTCTGGCCGGCCCCGGGGCCTTCATCCCAGGTCACACGCAGTTCGCGCTGGGCCTTTAAGGCGGCCCACGTGGTGTCGGCGAGGATGGCGACGCCGGGCAGCAGCCCGGAATAGTTGGACGTGCCCTCGAGCACGAAGGCATCGCGGACTCCCGGCAGGCCCTTGAGCTGGTCGAGGTTGGCGCTCACGACCTTGCCGCCGAAGACGGGGCACTTCACGTAGACGGCGTTGAGCATGCCCGGCACCTTTTGGTCGAGCCCGAAGAGCGGCTGGCCGGTGACGATGGCGGGATTGTCCACGCCGCCGACGCGCGAGCCGAGCACACGGAACTCGTCGGGGTCCTTCAGGCGGATGGTCTTTTCATCGGGGAGGGGGAGCGTGGCGGCCTTCTGCGCCAGTTCGCCGTATGTGAGGCGCCGCCCGGTGGCATCGTGGATGACGGCGCCGTTCTGCGCGCGGAGTTCCGCGGCGGGCACACCCCAGGTCTGGGCCGCGGCTTCGATGAGCATCGTGCGCGCCACGGCGCCGGCGCGGCGCAGCGTGTCGTAATTCTGCGGCGTGGACAGGCTGCCGCCGGCGAATTGGTTTCCGAGCTGCGGGTCGAGCGCCGCCTGCTCGATCTTGACGGCGGTGATGTCGACCTCGAGTTCCTCGGCGACGATCATCGGCAGGGAGGTCTTCACGCCCTGGCCGACTTCGGGATTCTTGGCCACGATGGTCACGGTGCCGTCGGGCGTGATCTTGATGAAGGGATTGGGTGTGAAGACGCGCGTGGTGTTGTCGAGCGCGGTCCCTTGGGCTAGGGCCGAGACGGGGTGCAGGCAGTAGCCGAGGGCGAAGCCGCCGCCGGCGAGGGCGGTGACCTTCAGGAAGCCGCGGCGGTCGATTTGGGAGGCGGAGGGGGAGGTTTTCATGACACCATCGCCTCCTTCCCGGTCGGGGAACAGGCGCAGGCACCGCCGCAGCACGCGGCGGAGGAAGATGGCTGGACCACGGGTGCGGCGGCGACTTTTTCCCCGCGCTGCATGGCCGCGGCGTCCTTGACGGCCGCGCGGATGCGCAGGTAGGTGCCGCAGCGGCAAAGGTTGCCCGCGAGCGCGTCGTCGATGTCGGTGTCGCTCGGGTTCGGGTTGCGCGCGAGCAATGCGGCGGCGGTCATGATCTGGCCGCTCTGGCAGTAGCCGCATTGGGGCACATCGCGCGCGATCCAGGCCTTTTGCAGCGGATGGCTGCCGTCGGGGGAAAGTCCCTCGATGGTGGTGATGTCGATCCCGACCACCGTGGAGACCGGTGTCTGACAGGACTTGTTGGGGATGCCGTTGAAGTGCACGGTGCAGGCGCCACAGAGGCCGGCGCCGCAGCCGTATTTGGTGCCCACGAGGTCGAGCGTGTCGCGCAAGACCCAGAGCAGGGGGGTGTCGGCAGGCACATCGACAGTGCGTGTCTGCCCGTTGATTTTCAGGCGGTAGGTGGGCATGGGGTGAAAAAGCCTGGGTTAACTGATATGCCGAAGCGGGGACCGGTCAACGGCGGCTTGCAGAAAGTCTGGTTACGGCACGGTGAAATCGATGAGCCGTTTCATCCGGTCGACCTGCAGCACGACGACCTGGATCTTCTGGCCGAGGGTGAAGCGGCGGCGGGTCTTGCGCCCGATGAAGGTGGTGCCGGCGTTGTCGCGGAGATAGAAATCGTCCTTGAGCGAGGAAATCGGCACGAGGCCGTAGGCGCCGGCGGCCTGCGTGAGCTCGACGAAGAACCCGTGGTTGCGCATGTCGGTGATGACGGCGTCGAAGTGGGTCTTTTTCTTCTTGGCGGCTTCGCGCTCGAAGAACTCGGACAGCTTCACCTTCTGCGAGTCGCGCTCGGCCTCGGTGCTGTTGATCTCGGTGAGGCTGAGATGCTCGGCGAGGCGGTCGGTGTGGGCGATCAGGTAGCCCGCCGCCTTGTGGCCGGGCGCACCGAGATGCTTCACGAGATAGTGGTCGAAGACCCGGTGCACGACGAGGTCGGCATAGCGCCGGATGGGGGAGGTGAAGTGCGTGTAGTCCTTCTTGTTGAGGCCGTAGTGCCCGTCGGGCGTGGCGCGGTAGCAGGCCTTGCGCAGGCTGCGGAGGAGCTGGGTGCGGAGCAGGTGGCCCTGGGGGTGGTCGCGGAGGAAGCGCAGCAGGCGCACCATCTCGGCGCGGTCGGTCAGGTCGCCGGCCTTGACGTTGAAGGTGGCGGCGAACTGGCGGAAGTCGTCGAGCTTGGCGTCGTCGGGGTCGTCGTGCACGCGGTAGAGCGAGGCGAGGTTGTGGGTGCGCGTGAGGCGCGCGACGGCGTCGTTGGCGAGGAGCATGAACTCCTCGATGAGCTGGTGGCTCTCGTCGTTCTCGATCTTTTCGATGCGGTCGGCGTAACCCTGCTCGTCGACGAAGATCTTCGTCTCGGGCATGTCCAGATCGAGACTGCCATGGCGGAAGCGGTCGGCACGGAGCTTGGCGGCGACGGACCAGAGCTGGCGGATCCATTTCTGCAGATCCGCAAGCTCGGCCTCGGGGAGGTCGGACAGGGCGCGGCCGGTCGATCCGGTCTGGTGCTTGGGCGGCAGGGGCAGACGGCGGACGGCGTCAAGGTCGTCGGTGAAGAGCAGGGCGTAGGCCTGCTTGTAGGTGAGACGCTTGCGGCTGCGGATGACGGTATTGGCAAAGGCGGTGTGCTTCAGCCGGCCGCCGGAGCTGAAGGTGAAGAGGGCGGCCTTGGTGAGGCGGTCGCGCGCCTCGACCAGCGAGCAGAGGCCGTTGCTGAGCTTCTCGGGCAGCATGGGGACGACCGTGCCGACAAGGTAGGTGGAATTGCCGCGCCGCTGGGCCTCGCGGTCGAGCGCGCTGCCCGGCCGCACGTAGTGGCTGACATCGGCGATGTGCACGCCGATCCGCAGGTCGCCGTTGGGGAGGTATTCGAGCGAGAGCGCGTCGTCGAAGTCCTTGGCGTCGTCCGGGTCGATCGTGAAGGTGGGGATGGCGCGGAAATCCTCGCGCCCGGCGAGGTCGCGGGGGTGCACCTCGTCGGGCAGGGCGTGGGCCTCGCGCTCCACCTCGGAAGGGAAGGAGGTGGCGAGGTCGTAGCGGTGGTAGATGGCGGCCAGCTCGGCGCGGGGCTCAAAGGTGCGGCCGAGTTTCTCGACGATGACGCCGTCCGGGTTGCGGTGGCGGTCCTTCCATTCGTTGAGGCGCACCACCACCTTGTCGCCGACGGTCGGGAGCGGGCGGAACTTCTGGGTGAAGGGATCCGGCACGATGATGTCGTGCGGGATGCGGGGATCATCGGGCGCGACGTAGAAGTAGGTCCGGCCGCGCTGGAGCGTGCCGGTGAGGGTGTCGCGGCCGCGGGCGAGCACCTCGATGACACGGCCGGCCTGTTCGCCGGGCTTGAGGAAGTGCGGGAAGTCGCGGTCATGCGCGTGCATGAGACGCACCACGACGGTGTCGCCGTGCAGGGCGACGCCGGTGTCCTCGGCGGAGATGTGCACGCTCTCGGCGCGGGGTCCGTTGACCCGGCCCTCGGGCACGACGTAGGCCGAGCCCTTGGCGCGGAAACTGATGCGGCCGGTGACGAGGCCGGCCTCCTTGGGCAGGCAGAGCCGGTCGCCCTTGACCAGGACGATTTGGCCGCTGCGGACGAGCTCGCGGGTCTCGTGGAGGAATTTGCGGCGCTCCTTGGCGGGAAGACGGAGTTGACGTGCCAAGTCCTCGGCGCTGGCGGGCACATAATCACGCTCGGCCAGACGGGCGAGCAGGCGTTCACGAAGTTGCATGCTGTGAAAGTGTCGCGCTCCCCCGCGCTGGCAATGGGCGAATTTTTGCCATCGCGGCGATGCATCGTTTCCGAGCCTTGGATCGTAACACAGCGGATGACCTCCACCCTCGTCTGGTTCCGTCAGGACCTGCGCCTGCAGGACAATCCCGCGCTGGCGGCGGCGCTGGCGCGGGGCGGTCCGGTGGTGCCGGTGTTCATCTGGGACGAGGCCGGGGAGGGGGATTGGCCGCCGGGCGGCGCGTCCCGCTGGTGGCTGCACCATTCGCTGACGGCGCTCGACGAATCCCTGCGCGGGCGCGGCCTGCGGCTGGTGGTCAGGAAGGGCGACGCGGCGGAAGAACTGGGTCGGCTGATCCGCGAATGCAGCGCCGCGGCGGTCCACTGGAACCGCCGCCATGAGCCGGCCGTCATCGCCCGCGACACGGCGTTGAAGGCCCAACTCGCGGAAGCCGGCGTGGAGGCGCGCAGCTTCAACGCAGCCCTGCTCTTCGAGCCGCACGCAGTGAAGAACAAATCCGGCGGGCCGTTCCAGGTCTTCACTCCCTTCTGGCGGCACTGTCTGACCCTGCCGGTCGAGGTGCCGGCCAAGCTGCCGGCCGGAAATTGGCCGGCCCCCAAGTCGTGGCCGGCCTCGCGGCCGCTCGCAGAACTGGAGCTGCTGCCTTGCATCTCCTGGGACACCGGTCTCGCCCAGACCTGGCAGCCGGGCGAAGCGGGTGCCGCCATGCGTCTCAAGAAGTTCGTCGCGGCGGCCTTGGATGCTTATGCCGACCAGCGCAACCGGCCCGATGTCGAGGGCACCTCGGCGCTCTCGCCGCATCTGCATTTCGGCGAGATCGGGCCGCGGCAGGTGTGGGCGGCGGTGGCGGCGACGGCCCGGGGCAGCGGGGTGTTTCCGCCCAGCCGCGGGGCGCAGGTCTTCCTCAGCGAGGTGGGCTGGCGGGAGTTCGCGCACCACCTGCTGTTCCATTTTCCGCACACGCCGGCGCAGCCGTTGCGGGAGGAGTTCGCCCGGTTTCCATGGCGCAAGGACGCCGCCCAGTTGCGCGCCTGGCAGCGCGGGCGCACGGGTTATCCGATCGTGGATGCCGGCATGCGGCAGCTCTGGCACACGGGTTGGATGCACAACCGGGTGCGCATGATCGTCGCGTCCTTCTTGGTGAAGCACCTGCGACTCTCCTGGCAAGACGGCGCCGCGTGGTTTTGGGACACACTCGTCGATGCGGACCTCGCCAGCAACACGCTGGGCTGGCAGTGGACGGCGGGGTGCGGGGCCGATGCCGCGCCGTATTTCCGGGTCTTCAACCCGGTCCTGCAGGGCGAGAAATTCGACGCGGCCGGCGAATATGTGCGGCGGTGGGTGCCGGAGCTGGCCCGCCTGCCCGCGCGCTGGATCCATCGCCCGTGGGAAGCGCCGGCCGATGAACTGAAGGCGGCCGGCATCAGGTTGGGACAGGATTATCCGGTGCCGATGGTCGATCATGCCGCCGCCCGCGCGGCGGCGCTGGCGGCATTTCAGGGATTGCGCAAATGGCTGCCGGGCAAAGGTTAGAAATTTTCAAAACAAGACTTTTCATGCCGCGCCCGACATGTATGGTCGGCGGCTTGTATGCAAAAAACTCTGATCATTTTTAAGCCCGACTGCATGGAGAAGCGCCAGGTCGGCACCGTGCTGGCCCGCTTCGAGCAGGCCGGCTTCGATGTCATCGGTTGCAAGATGATGCGCCTGACCCCGGCTTTGCTGCGCGAGCACTACGCGCACGTGGCCGACAAGCCGTTCTATCCGGAGATCGAGGGTTTCATGAGTTCGCGCCCGGTGATCGTGATGGCGCTGAAGGGCGACAACATCGTCCAGCGCGTGCGCGACCTGCTCGGGCCGACCGACTCGCGCAAGGCCGCCAAGGGCACGATCCGCGGCGACTTCGGCACCGAGATGATGAAGAACGTCGTCCACGCCTCGGACAGCGAGGAGAACGGCCGCATCGAGATCGCCCGCTTCTTCAAGGCCGAGGAAATCCTCGGGTGAACCGCTTGCGCGCTTGACGCCCGCGCGGCGGGCGCGCTTTGTTCGCCCTCCCAATTTTCCGCCCTCATCGTCTAGCGGCTAGGACGGGGCCCTCTCAAGGCCCAAACCGGGGTTCGATTCCCCGTGAGGGCGCCAATTTCAGAGGCGCGCACCCATGGTGTGCGCCTTTTGTGTTCAGTAGAATACGTTCCGGTCGAGGGAGCGGTATTGGATGGC
Organism: uncultured Opitutaceae bacterium; assembly: GCA_964601365.1. Taxonomy (GTDB): domain Bacteria; phylum Verrucomicrobiota; class Verrucomicrobiia; order Opitutales; family Opitutaceae; genus Didemnitutus. The sequence continues at coordinate 35,493 of CAZRNE010000024.1, forward strand.
CTCGAGGAGGTGCGGGGCGGCGATCTTGTCGGCGCCGGCGAGGTCGGCGATGGTGCGGGCGACCTTGAGGATGCGGTCGTAGGCGCGGGCGGAGAGCGAGAGCTGCTCCATCGCCTGTTGCAGCAGGTCGCCGAGCGAGGAATCGATCGGGCAGAACTTCTTGAGCTGCGGTTGGGTCATGCGCGCGTTGGCGGTGGTCTTGCTGCCCTTGAAGCGGGCGCGCTGGATGGCGCGGGCCTGCTCGACGCGGCTGCGCATGGCGGACGAGGGCTCGCCACCGTGGTCGCGGCGCAGCTCGGCCACGCTCAGGGCCGGGGCCTCGATGTGGATGTCGATGCGGTCGAGGAGCGGGCCGCTGATGCGGGCGCGGTAGCGTTGGATTTGCGCGGGGGAGCAGCGGCATTCGTGCTTCGGGTCGCCGAGGTAACCGCAGGGGCAGGGATTCATCGCGGCCACGAGCATGAAGCTGCACGGCAGGGTGACCTTGCCGGCGCTGCGGGAGATGGTGACATGGCCGTCCTCCAAGGGCTGGCGGAGGACCTCGAGGGCGGAGCGCTTGAACTCGGGCAACTCGTCGAGGAAGAGCACGCCGTGGTGGGCGAGGGTGATTTCGCCGGGTCCGGGGATGGTGCCGCCGCCGAGCAGTCCGACGTCGGAGATGGTGTGGTGCGGGGCACGGCTCGGCCGCGTGAGGAAGGGGAGGGAACCCTCGAGGGTCTGTCCGGCGGCGGAGTGGATGCGCAGCACGTCGAGGAACTCATCCAGCGTCGGTCGCGGCATGATGCCGGGGATGCGCTTGGCGATCATGGATTTTCCCGAGCCGGGCGGCCCGATCATGATGAGATTATGCGAGCCGGCCACGGCGACCTCGGCTGCACGGCGGACCGCCTGCTGGCCCTTGATGTCGGCGAAGTCGGGCTGGCCGTCCGTCTGCCCTGAGGCCCGTTCCGCCGCGTCGGTGGAGAGAGGGCGGAGGTGGGCTTGGCCCTCGAGAAAGCGCTGGGCTTGGTCGAGTGAGGTGACCTCATAGACCGTCACGCCTTCGACCAGGGCGGCCTCGGCCGCGGTGGTGGGCGGGAGCAGGAGGGCGCGCTTGCCCAGTGCCCGCGCGAGCAGGCCGATGGACAGTCCGCCGCGGATGGGCCGGGTGGCGCCGGAGAGGCTGAGCTCGCCGGCGATGAGATAATCGTCGAGCCGTTCGCAGTGGAGCTGGTCGGTGGCGGCCAGGATGCCGAGCGCGATGGGGAGGTCGTAGAGCGCGCCTTCCTTGCGCAGGCCGCCGGGGGCGAGGTTGATGGTGGTGCGGGTGCGCGGGCGGCGGAACCCGGAGTTGGTCAGCGCGGAGGCCACGCGATCGGAGGCCTCCTTCACAGCGGTGTCGGGCAGGCCGACGAGAATCCAGCGCGGGTCGCCGGCTTCGCCGTGGTTGACCTCGACCTGCACGGGCAGCGCGTCGATGCCGGAGATGGCGGCGGAGCTGACGACGGCAAGCATCGTCCCGAGCGTGACGATTCCGGCTAGGACGGCAACGCCGCAATGCGCCGCTTCACCTCGTCCATGTTGGCCTCGACGGCCTGGAGGTAGAAGTTGTCGCCGTGGTCGCCGTCGAGGTAGTGGTAGACGCCGCCCGCTTCGCGCTCGAGCATGGGCCGGACGTATTGCTCCCAGAAGGCGGGGGTCTTGCGGATCAGCTCGGACTCGGAATGAAAGATGCGCTTGCCCTCGGGCAGGCCCTCGAACTCGTAGGCCTCCTGGAATTCGCGGAACAGGATCGGCAGCTCCTCGACATAATCGTGCGCGCCCATCTGGCCGAGGTAGTCGGCGGTCACGAGGATGCAGGCCATGACGCGCGCCTCGGGGCGGCGGAACTCCACGGCGCTGATCTTGTTGAGCGGGCCGGTGCAGCTGATGGCGTGGCAGATGTCGTCCAGCTCGTCGGCGGTCACCCCGAGGGCGGGGAGGTAGGTGCGGGCGAATTCGCAGCTGCGGCGCACGTGGACCATGGTGTATTTCGCGCCGGTTCCGCCGGGGTCATCGCTGCGTTTCAGGTAACCGGTGTCGTGCAGGAGCACGGCCATGAGGGAGAGTTCGCAGTCGCGGCGGGAGAACTCCGGGGCCGCTCGACGCCGGTGCCGGCCGGCGAGAATCTTGACCAGGCAGAGTGTCGCCTGCAGCGTATGCTCAAAATCGTGATACCGCATGTCGATCGCGAGGTAGCCCGGGAAGCGCCCCGTGAACATCGCGGTGATATCGGCAAACAACCGGTCAATCAACGGGTGGCTCGCCCGGTGTCCCATGGCCTCGAAGGCGGCGCGGGTTTCGTCGCGGATCACTTCGGGACACTTGGTATCGATGGCTGGGGCTGGGGCCATTTGCTAGGACGTGGGTAGGGGAAAATACTTAGGCCCGCAAGTTCATTGTCTTTTTACCGGGGCAGTATTGAAAGCAACTAATGCCTGAACGGCCCGCCATGCTGCTGGGGCTAACGGGTGGGATGGGGTGCGGCAAATCCGCCGCGCTCGCCTGCTTCGCCGCCGCCGGCTTCAAAACCTACGATTGCGACCAAGTCGTGCGCGAGCGGCTTTCGCGCGAGCCGGCCTACGTCGCCGCCGTCGGACAGCGCTTCGGCGCCGGCGTGCTCGCCGCCGACGGGCAGATCGACCGGGAGAAATTGGCGGCGCGGGCCTTCAGCGACGCGGAGGCGCTGGCCTGGATCGAGGCACGGATCCATCCGCGGCTCTATGCGGATTGGGAGCAGACTTTCGCCCGCGACCGGCAGCAGGATTGGGTGGTGGAGGTGCCGCTCCTGTTCGAGAAGGAGCTGCAGAAATGGTTTGATTACACGGTGTGCGTCACCGCAGACTCCGCCGTGCAGTTGCAGCGGCTGGCCCGGCGCGGAATGGCGCCGGATCAGGCCCGCGAACGACTCGCCCGGCAGATGCCGGTCAGCCGGAAGTGCGAACTGGCCGATTACGTCCTGGTCAACGACGGCACCCCCGATTTTCTCCGCGCCCAAGTCCACCGCCTGATCGCGGAACTGCGCGCCACCCGCCCCCGCCAATAAGAATCTTTCATGCACGAAATGCCCAAGTCCGACGACGATTCCGAAAAATCGACCGCCACTTCCGCCGAGGAAGGCTCCCCGAAGAAAAAGCGCACGCGCTCCCGCCTCTATCGCGGCAAAAGCACGGCCAGTGAAGAGCCAGCCGAAGCACCGAAGCCTGAAGTGACGGCCAAGGCCGAGGAGGCCCCCGCGCCGGCCGAGGCCCCTCCGCCTCCCGCCGAGGCGGCCAGCGCGCCGCCGTCAGAGCCTGCCGGTGGGGAGGGGGGTGCGCCCGCCGAAGGCGGCCAAGCGCAGGGCGCGCAGTTCGACGACCAGGGGGGCGGGGGCGGATATTGGAAGCACGGTCGCAAGTTCAAGAAGGGCAAGTTCGGCAAGTGGGGTGGTGGTCCCAACGGTCCGAGCAAATACCCGCCGCAGCCTCCTCCGCCGAAGGGCGAGGTGCATTTCGGCGACCTGCCCGATCCGGCGCGTTTCACCGATTTCGACGCGCTCGACGCCATCGCCGACGAGATCGCCTCCAAGCGCGAAGACCCCATCTGGCTCAACGAACTCTACGCGCTGAGCCACGCCGAGCTGCAGGCCAAGGCCAAGTCGCTCGGCGCGAAGTTCGAGGGCGTGCCCAACCGCAAGCAGCTCCTCGCCGCCGTCTTCGCCAATGCCGCCGAGCAGAAGATCCCGCTGCTCGACACCGGCTGGCTCGACCTCACCGACTACGGCCACGGCTTCGTCGTCCACAACGACGTCAACTACCGCCTCTATCCCGAAGACGCCTATGTGCCCGCGCTCTTCGTCAAGAAATTCGGCCTGAAGCGCGGCCACCAGATCGAGGTGCAGGTGCAGCCGCCGAAGGACAACGACCGTTGCCCGTCCGTCGTGCGCATCCGCTCCGTCATGGGTGGCAAGCCCGACGCCATCGCGAAGATCAAGCCCTTCGAGGAGCTGACGCCCTATTACCCGCTCCGCCGCTGCCTGCTCGAGCGCCAGGGCGAGAAGGACGTCTCGATGCGCATGGTCGACATCCTCACGCCCGTCGGCTTCGGCCAGCGCGGCCTCATCGTCGCCCCGCCGCGCACCGGCAAGACCGTGCTCTTGCAGAACATGGCCAACTCCATCGCGGCCAACTCGCCCGACGCCCGCCTCATCATCCTCCTGATCGACGAGCGCCCCGAGGAGGTCACCGACTTCCGCCGCCACTGCAAGGGCGAGGTCATCGCGTCCACCTTCGACGAGTCGCCGGAGAGCCACGTGCACTGCGCCGAGATGGTCATCGAGAAGGCCCGCCGCCTCGTCGAGCACGGCGAGCACGTCGTCATCCTCCTCGACTCGATCACCCGCCTGGCCCGCGCCTACAACGCCCTCGCCTCCAACTCCGGCAAGATCATGTCCGGCGGCCTCGAGGCCACGGCGCTCCAGAAACCCAAGCGCTTCTTCGGCTCCGCCCGCAACATCGACACCGAGGGCGGCGGCAGCCTCACCGTCCTCGGCACCGCCCTCATCGACACCGGCAGCCGCATGGACGAGATCATCTTCGAGGAGTTCAAGGGCACCGGCAACATGGAGCTGCACCTCGACCGCGACCTCTCCAACAAGCGCATCTTCCCCGCCATCAACATCGACAAGAGCGGCACGCGCAAGGAGGAGCTCATCTATCATCCGGAGGAGCTCACGCGCGTCTACGCCCTGCGCCGCGCCATGCAGGGCGTGCCCGCCGCCGACTCCATGGACATGCTCATCGGCCGCCTGAAGAAGACGAAGACCAACGCCGAGTTCCTGATGAGCCTCAATCGCTGAACCCGCGCCCGCGCGGCCGGCCCGCCGCCTTGATCACCGCCGAACCGCTCACCCTCGTCTCCATCGCCGTCCGGCATGGACTGGTCACCGCCGAGCAGGTCGAGGCGGCGCGGAAGCAAGGAGCCGCAGACCCGCTGGACGCGCTCCGTGCCGCCGGCCAGTTGACCGAGTCATCACTCGCCCGGGCCCTGGCATCGGAGCTGGCACTGCCCTTTCGCACGCTGGCGGAGATTACGCCCAGCCCCGAGGCGCTGGCGAAAATCCCGGCTGAATTCGCCCGCGCGCACCGGGTCGTGCCGCTGGAGATTGCCGACGGCATCTTGAACGTTGTCGCAGCGGATCCGCTCGATGTGGAGGCTTTGGATCAGTTGCCGATGCTCACAGGTCTGCCCGTGCAACTCTGCGTCGCGACGCCTTCCGATGTGACGGCCGTTGTCCAGCGCCATTACGGCGCGGGCATCGGGGCCGACGAATTGAGCGCCGGCTGGGACACGCCAACCCCGGCCTCCACCGCCCACTCACTGGCAGTCGCCGGGCCGAGTTCCGCCGAGAACGACGCGCCGATCATCCGTCTCGTCCACTCGATCATCCGCGACGCCATCCAACGCCGAGCGTCGGACATCCACCTGGAACCGCTTGAGAAGCGCTTCCGCGTGCGTTACCGCATCGACGGCTCGCTTGTCGAGGTCGGTGCGCCGCCCAAGCGCCTGCAACTGGCCGTCATCTCGCGCCTCAAAATCATGGCGCACATCAGCATCGCGGAGAAACGCATCCCGCAGGATGGGCGCATCCAGGTTGTGCTCGATGGTCGCAGCCTCGACCTCCGCGTGGCCTCGCTGCCGACGGCCCACGGGGAGAGCATCGTCATGCGCATCCTTGACCAGGAGGGCCTGCGCCTCGGTCTTCCGGAGCTGGGTTTCGAGCCCGACGACCAGGCCGCGTTCGAAAAACTCATCGCCGCGCCCGATGGCATGATCCTTGTCACCGGACCGACCGGCTCGGGCAAGACCACCACGCTTTACGCCGCGCTGCACCAGCTCAACCAGCCCGGCCGCAAGATCATCACGGTCGAGGAGCCGGTCGAATACCAGCTCGCCGGCATCAACCAGGTGCCGGTCAACAACCTCACGGGCATGACCTTCGCCGCCGCGCTCCGCGCCATGTTGCGGCAGTCGCCCAATATCGTCATGGTCGGCGAAATCCGCGACCTCGAGACCGCCGAGATCGCTGTCAACGCTTCGCTCACCGGCCATCTCGTGCTGAGCACCCTGCACACCAACGACGCGCCCAGCGCCGTCACGCGCCTCGGTGACATCGGCGCCAAACCCTTCCTCGTGGCCGCCGCCCTGCGTGCGACCATGGCGCAGCGCCTCGTCCGCCGCATCTGCCCGGATTGCCGCCGGCCGCACATCCCCGGCGAAAACGAGCTGCGCGCGCTCGGGCTCGATCGCGCGGCGGCCGACGGCGCGCAGTTCTTCCGGGGCGCCGGCTGCCCGGCCTGCCTCGGCACCGGTTACCGCGGCCGCCTGGCCATCGTGGAGATTTTCCCCATCGACGACGCCGTGCGCCGCCTCATCTACGACCGGGCCAGCGCCGGCCGCCTCCGGGCTGCGGCCCGGGCCGCCGGCATGCGCACCATGCGCGCCGACGGGGTGCGGAAAATTCTCGCCGGACGCACGACAATCGAGGAAGTTCTTTCCGCGACGGTCGGCGACGACCGGTGACTTTCAACCCCCTCCCGCCCATGAGCTACGAAATGAACGACCTCCTCGAACTGGTGGTGGAGCAGAACTGCTCCGATCTGCACCTCCAGGTCGGCACGCCCCCCACGCTCCGCCTCCGCGGCAGCATGACCCCGATCGACGGCCCCATCCTCACGCCGCAGGACACGGAGAAGCTCATGCTCTCCATCACGCCCGACGCGCACGTGCAGAACGTGAAACTCAACGGCGGCACCGACTTTGGCTTCGCCTATCTCGACAAGGCCCGCTTCCGCGTCTCCGTGCTGAAGGCCAAGGGCAACTACGGCCTCGTGCTCCGGCAGATCCCCAACAAGATGTTCGGCCTCCGCGACCTCGGGCTCCCCGACAAGATCAAGGAGCTGCTCTACCGCCCCCGCGGCCTCATCCTCGTCACCGGTCCGACCGGCTCCGGCAAGTCCACCACGCTGGCCTCGATGATGAACTACGTGAACGAGAACCGCGACGGCCACATCATCACGATCGAGGACCCCATCGAGTATTACCACCCCCACAAGCGCTGCGTCGTGACGCAGCGCGAGGTCCATACCGACGTGCCGAGCTTCTCCGAGGCCATCAGGCGCGCCCTCCGGCAGGACCCGGACATCATCCTGGTCGGTGAAATGCGCGACCTCGAGACCATCGAGGCCGCGATCAGCGCCGCCGAGACCGGCCACCTGGTCTTCGGCACGCTGCACACCAACAGCGCCGCCAAGACCGTCGACCGCATCGTGGACGCCTTCCCGGCCAACATGAAGGAGATGATCCGCACGCAGCTCGCCTCCTCCATCATCGCCGTCATCTCCCAGGGCCTCTGCAAGAAGAACGGCGGCGGCCGCATCGCCTGCTACGAGATCATGGTCAACACCACGTCCATCGCCTCGCTTATCCGCGACAACAAGACCTTCCGTATCCCGTCCGACATCCAGACCGGCGCGGCGCTGGGCATGATCACGATGGACACCCACATCATGAGCCTCGTGAACAAGGAGCTGATCGACCCCAACGAGGCGGTCGAGAAGTCACAGGATCCGATCGCCATGCGGGAAAAGCTCCTGGGCATGGGCCTCAAGCTGAAGGAGCTCTGACCGGCTCCTTTCCGCCCGCCATGTTCGAGGGCCACAATCGCGCCATCCGCGACTTGCTGGCCGAGCGCGGGTTGGTGCCGCCCGCGCGCCTGCAGGAGGCCTACGCCCAGTGCGAGGACGCCCGCGTGCCGCTGGCCGACGCGTTGATTGAGGCACGACTCGTCGAACGCGAGTCCGTGCTCCGGGCCGCGGCCGAGCATTTGGGCTGGCGCTACGAGGCCGCTCTGCCGGCCGTCGTCCCCGGTGATCTGATAGCCGCCGTCCCGGCCGACAAGGCCCGGCGCTACGCCGTCGTGCCCATCGCGGCCGACCCCGGGGAGGTGACGCTCGCCGCGGTCAATCCTTTCGATGCCACCGCCGCCGAGGACCTGGCCTTCGCCCTCGGCCGGACCGTGCGCCTTGTCGTCGCCGATCCCGCGTCCGTGCGGTCCCTCCTCCAGCGGCATTACGGCGAAGACCTCGATGACGTGGACGACGCCCTCGCCGCGCTCAATGAGCAGGCGCGCGATGCGGCCGGTGAACTGACTGAGATCGACATCGAGCATCTCGCCGAGCAGGCGCCCATCGTGCGCTATGTGAACCTCGTGCTCGCCCGCGCCATCCGCGACCGGGCCTCGGACGTCCATTTCGAGCCCTTCGAGACGGATTTCAAGATCCGCTGCCGGGTGGACGGGGTGCTGCACGAATTGCCTCCGCCCCCGCGCGTGCTTGCGGTGCCCGTCATTTCGCGCCTCAAGGTGCTCGCCAACCTCAACATCGCCGAGCGCCGCGTTCCGCAGGACGGCCGCATCAAGCTCACCCTTGCCGGGCGGCCGGTGGACCTGCGCGTGTCCACGCTGCCGACGCAGTTCGGCGAGAGCGTGGTGCTCCGGGTGCTCGACCAGTCCGCGGTTCTTCTCGATCTCACCCAACTCGGGCTGCCCGATGCCATGCTGCAGCAGGTCCGCGATGTCATCGCCCGCCCCAATGGCATCTTCATCGTCACCGGGCCGACCGGGTCGGGCAAGACGACGACGCTCTACAGCTGCCTGCGCCTTCTCAACCGGAGCGACGCAAAACTGCTCACGGTCGAGGATCCCGTTGAATACGAGATCGAGGGCGTCATGCAGGTGCCCGTCAACCCCGCCGCCGGACTGACCTTCGGCTCCGCGTTGCGCTCGTTCCTGCGACAGGACCCCGACATCGTCATGGTTGGCGAAATCCGCGACCTCGAGACCGCGCAGATCGCCATGCAGGCTTCGCTGACCGGGCACCTGGTGCTGACCACCCTGCATACCAACGATGCGCCCGGCGCCGTCACCCGTCTCGTCGACATGGGGGTGGAGCCATACCTGATCGCCTCGACCGTCGAGGGTGTGCTGGCCCAACGCCTCGTGCGGCGGGTGTGTCCCGATTGCCGGGAGACCTACGAGCCTGAAGCCGCCCTGCTCCGCGAGATGGGGATCGACCACGCCGCCCTCGGCGGCCGGCCGTTCCATCGCGGCCGCGGTTGCGCCGCCTGCCATCACACCGGCTACCGCGGCCGGATGGGCATCTTCGAGATGCTCCGGCTCGACGATGGGCTGCGCGAGCTGGTCGTGCGCGGCGTTTCGACCGTGGAGCTGCGCGCGCACGCCCTGCGCCAGGGCATGACTGCACTCCGTGAATCCGGCCTGCGCGCCGTGCTCGCCGGCGAGACCACCGCCGACGAGATCTTGAAATACTCCTGATGCCGCGTTTCCACTACACCGCCGTTGATGCACAGGGGCGCGAGAGCGCTGGTGCGCTGGAAGCCGCCACGGTGGAGTCGGCGATCATGGAGCTGCGCGCAAGGGGTCTTTTCCCCACCGGTGTGGACACTTCCGCTCAGGCACACCGGGCTATCGTGGCCGGACCCGTCACCAGGAGGGACGTGCTGGCGCGGCTAGCCTTTGGCAGCGGGGTGAGCGATCGCGAGCGCGCCGTGTTCACGCGGCAGATGGGTGTATTGCTGCGCGCCGGGATGCCGCTGTTACGCGGGCTGGAAGTGCTGGCCCGGCAGGAGCACAACAGTGTGCTCGCGGACGTGATCACCTCCTTGGCCGAGGTGGTGAGGGGAGGCGGCACGTTTTCGGACGCGCTGGCGCGGCACCCCAAGGTCTTCGACCGGCTCTTCGTCAACATGATCAGGGCCGGGGAGGCCGGGGGCGTGCTGGCCACGGTGCTGGAGCGGCTGGCGAACTTTCAGGAGAAATCCCTGCAACTGCGGGGCAAGGTGCGCGCGGCCATGTTTTATCCCATCGTGGTCCTGACGGTGGCGGTCGGGGTGCTGGCGGGGCTGCTGGTCTTCGTGGTGCCGCGGTTCGAGCAGCTCTTTGCCGATCTGCTCAAGGGGGCGCCCTTGCCGCCGCTGACGCAGTTTGTGCTCGGAATCAGCAAAACCGTTCAGACCAACCTGCCGCTTCTGGCCGCCGCAGCCGTGGCCCTGTGGCTGGCATTTCGGGTCTTCAAGGCGACACCGGCCGGCCGGCGGCTGTTGGACGGCCTCTGGTTGCGCCTGCCGGTCGTGGGCGATCTGGTGCTCAAGACCGTGATCGCCCGCTTCAGCCGGACCTTCGGCACCCTGCTCGCCAGCGGTGTGCCGATTTTGCAGGCGCTGCTCATCACCCGTGACACCTGCGGCAACGCCCGCGTGGCCGACGCCATCGACGGGGTGCATGACCACGTCAAGCAGGGCGCGCCAGTCGCCCGGCCCTTGGAGGCGGCGCGCGTCTTTCCCCCGATGGTCACCAGCATGATCGAGGTCGGCGAGCACACGGGGCAACTGCCCCAGATGCTCGACCAGATCGCCGACATCTACGATGGCGAAGTGGACACCGCCGTGGCCGGCCTCAGCTCGCTCATCGAGCCGGTGTTGATCGTCTTCCTCGCGCTGGTCGTGGGCACCATCGTCATCGCGCTGTTCCTGCCGATCGTGCGGATAGTGCAGTTGCTCATGTAGTGCGCGATTGGTGGTGGAACCGGCCTTCAACCTTCGCCGTGGCTACGGCGGATTGGCGGGCGGGTTCAGAGCGCGTCCGGAGGCCGCGCTCCACCAATTGCCGGCAGTGCGCTCTTCAATTCCCGACCGTGACCGGGATGCTGGTCTCGCCGGCGCTGCTCTTGAAATAAAGCGATCCGGTGCCGGCTTTGCCGCCGGTGACCATCACCGTGACGCTGCTCTGGCCCGGCGGCACCAGGACCTCGGGCATGATGATGCTGGCGGGGATGTCGGTCGTGACCTCGATGAGCATGCCGCCGGCGGGAGCTGGCGAGGGGAGGGTGAAGGTGAGGGCCTGCTGCTCGTTGGTGCGCAGGACGAGGGAGCCGGGCGAGACGCTGACGTTGCCGGCGTCCACGCGGAAGTTGCCGGCGGCGAGTTCGCCGGCCGGGCCGACGATGCGCAGGCGGTAGCTCTGGCCCGGCTCGACGGCGGGCACGAAGAAGGCGAGGGAGCTGGTGGACTCGAAGACGGTGCGCACGGGCGTGAGGCCGAAATGGACGACATCCTGCGGGTTGAATCCGGCGCCGAGGATGCTGACCTTGGCGCCCGCGGGTGCGCGGATGGCCTCGGGGCGGAGCACGTAGCGGTCGGTGATGGTCATGGTCTGGAGGTCGGTGTAGGCCTCGCGGGGTGTGACGGCGGTGCCGGACTTCACGTCGAACTCGCAGATGAAGTAGTAGCTGGCGCTGCGGCGGCCCGGGGGCAGCTGGTAGTCGAATTCCCAGACGTCGAGCGCCGAGCTGCTGCGCGACATGGGGAAGTTCTGGCCGTCGATCACGATGCGGGCCTGCACGCTCTCCGGGACCACGTTGGAGGTCATCGCCTTGGTGTTCAGCGTCACCGTGTAGATCTGGGACGGGTTTTGCGGCACGTTGTCGGGCGTGAGGTTGGTCAGCTTCATCGTCTCGCAGCCCGTGAGGCCGACGAGGGCCAGGGCGGCGATGAGCGCCGGGAAAATTCTGCTCGCGTTGAGGAGGTTGGTTTTGTGCATTGAAGAAAAGTCGCCCGGCCGCGCAGGCCGTTGGCCGAACGTAAATTGATGCGCAAATAATGGCCGGGTTCCCCTCAGGGCAAGCAAACTCGCAGACGGAGCCCCCCGGGGGGGCCTCCGGGCCGCTCGGGGTCTACATCCATGTGCCCTTTTGCGCCACGACCTGCGATTTCTGCGCCTTCTACCAGACGGTGCCGAAGGGCGACGCCGTGAGGCGCTTCCTCGATGGTGTGGCGGCCGAGGCGCGCTTGGTGGAATGGGGCGGACGGCGGACCGACACGGCCTTCTGGGGCGGCGGCACCCCGGGGCTGCTCAAGCCGGCCGAGTTGGAGGAGTTGGGCCGCACCATGCTTGCGCATGCCGGCAAGCCCGCGGAATGGACGGTCGAACTGGCCCCGGCCACCGTCACGCGGGACCGCCTCGACGTGCTCAAGGCCCTTGGTGTGACGCGGGTGTCGCTGGGTGTGCAGAGTTTCGATGAAAACCTGTTGGAGGCGCTGGGGCGCCAGCACACCGTCCATCAGGTTCATCGCGCCTACGAGCTGATCCGCGCCGCGGGCTTTGCCAGCGTGAACCTCGACCTGATGTTCGCCCTGCCGAACCAGACCGAGACACAGTGGCGGACCGACATCGCCGAGGCCGTGCGGCTGGCTCCGGACCATCTTTCGACCTACTGCCTGACCTTCGAGGAGGACACCGCGTTGTGGATCAAACTCTCGCAGGGCCGCGTGAAGCTCGACGCGGACAAGGAGGCCCTTTTCTACGAGCGCACCTGGGCGGCGCTCGCGGAGGCCGGTTATGCGCAGTATGAGGTCTCCAATTTCGCCCGGCCCGGGCATGTCTGCCGGCACAACCTGAACACCTGGCGCATGCACGAATGGGTCGGGCTCGGACCCTCCGCGGCGTCGCAGCACGCCGGCTGGCGCGGGGCGAATCCTCCCGACCTTGGTCAATGGCTCGCGGATGTCTCGGCCGGCCGGCGTGTCGCGGCGGACCGTGTCCGCCTCACGCCCGGCCTGCTGGCCGCCGACAGCGTGATCTTCGGGCTGCGCATGAACCGCGGTGTCAACGTCCCGGCGTTGCGCCGGCGCTTCCCCTCGGCGCGCTGGGAGTCGCTCTTCGACCTCATGCCCAAGTTCGTCTTCTCCGGCCTGATCGAGCACAATCCCGACGGCGACATCTGGCTGTCGGCGCGCGGGCGTCTGGTCGCCGACGCCATCGGCGCGGATGTGCTTGAGGCCTTCGAACCGCCTGCAACAGTGCCGAGCGCGTGAGTATGCACCATCCATCCCGTGACCACGCCGCAACCTGTCATTCTGAGCGCAGCGAAGAATCCACGCCTTCGCCCGTGACATGATGTTCGCCGCCGTGGATCCTTCGCTTCGCCCAGGATGACAATTCGCCCCCATGCAGGTTCGTTTGCTGCCATCGCGCTGATCTGCGCGGCGCTGTTTTCACCCGCCTGCCAGAGCAAGAAAACCAAGGAGGAGGCGCCGTTGCTGGCGCGTTTCTATCTCGAGCTGAAACCCGGCGAGCCCGGCGTATCGGTGGACCTCCCGCAGAGCGGCCTCACCATCGGCGTGCAGCGCAAGCCGGTGCTGGTCGAATACGACATTCTCAACGCCGAGGTCGCGCAGGTGGAGCTGGGCCGCTGTCTCCTCGTCCAGCTCACCCCCGCCGCGGCGAACGATCTCTACCGTCTGACCGTGAACTCGCTCGGCCGCCGCCTCGTGCTCCTGCTCAACGACCAGCCCGTCGGGGCGCGGCGCATCGACGAGGCCATCGCCGACGGCAATCTGCTGTTGTTTCTCGAGGTCCCCGATGCCGATCTGCCACAGGTGGTCCGGCGGCTCAAGGCCACCGCCGGTGAACTGGCGCGGTCATCCCGCAAGAAAAAATGACCCCGAGTGGATTGTGGGCCTTCACCTGCAGGAGCGGCTTTAGGCCGCGATCTGCCCGTCTTTTATTGGAGATGATTGCGGCGGTGGGGCAGCGAGCTTGCTCGCGCCCAAGCAGCGCCCGCCAGCGGGCTGACCCACTGGAAATTCCCGCCAAATCGCAAACAGGGTGTTTCCAGCCGCGGCGTAAAGCCGCTCCTGCAGCGTTGTGGAAGATATTTGGGAGATCCAGTCATTGCGAGGAGCACAGAGGGCGACGAAGCAATCCATCTGACTGGATCGCCACGACCGGCTACGCCGGTCTCGCGATGACAAGGCAGGCATTGGCAATCGGTCTATTCGCAACGGCATTGGCGCCAGCATTGCCGGCCCGGCGCCTCGACATTGCCTGGCCGACGCCAAGCCGCGATTGGATGGGGCCCATCGACCACTTCGTGCAGCCCACCGTGTCCGGTGATCCGGAGTCGGGCCTCTTCGGCTGCGTGCGGACCAAAGGCACGCAGTTCCATGAGGGACTCGACATCCGCCCGACCCGCCGCGACGCGCGCGGCGAGCCCCTCGACCGCATCGCGGCCGCAATGGACGGCGTCGTGCGCCATGTCAGCTCCCGCCCCGGCGCCAGCAACTATGGCCGCTACGTCGTCATCGAGCATCCCGAGGTCACGCCGGCGGTCTACACGCTCTACGCCCACCTCAGCTCCATCGACCCCGGCATCCGGCCCGGCACGGCGGTGCGGCGCGGCCAGGAGTTTGCCACCATGGGGCGCAGCGCCGGCGGCAAGGCCCTGCCCACCTCCCGGGCCCACCTGCACTTCGAAATCGGCCTGCGCTTCACCGACAATTTCCAGCCCTGGTATGCTTGGAAGAAATTCGGCAGCCCGAACGAGCAGGGAGCCTACAACGGCATGAACCTGCTCGGCATCGACCCGCTCGACTTCATGCGCAACTGGCGGCGCGGCCAGGTGGACAATCTCCAGCAATATTTCGACCGTCTCCGCCCCGCCGTCCGCGTGCGTGTGGCCACGACCCGCACGCCGGACTTCATCCAGCGCTATCCCGGACTGCTCCGCAAGGAACCGGCCGGCGGCTTGGTCGGTGGATGGGAGATTGAATGCAACGCCAACGGCCTGCCCTTTGCCTGGACCCCGCTGTCGCCGGCCGAAATCGCCGGCCAATCGCCCAACACGGTGCAGATCACCTGGTCCGACCCAACGTTGCTACGCGGCCACCGCTGCAAGTCCCTCGTCCGCACGCGCAGCGGCCGGCCGGTGCCAGGCGCAGACCTTGAGACGATGCTCCAGCTGGTCTTCGGGTTGCGCTAAAAGTCCCTCGTTGAACAAATGCCTGGCTGTTGGCGGACCGAGCTTGCTCAGGCCGGTGGTCGTCGGCGTCCTCGCCGACGACAGTCGCCCGCCGGGGACGGCGGCAACCACCTAATTGCAGGAAACTCAGCTCTGCGGCTTGAGCTGGCCGAGGAGCTCCTTGAATTCCGGATCGGCCTTGAGCGACTCGAGGTCGGGGTCGCGCAGCATCCACTCGAGATCTGTGTAACCCAACGCGACGGCCTTGTGCAAAGAGCGGAGGGCGTCGCCCCGCCGGCGGCTCAGGGCGAGGCTGCAGGCGAGGTTGTAGTGCGCCGTCGGGTTGTCCGGGGTCAGGCGGACCATCTTGCGGTCCATCTTGAGACCGTCGGCGATGCGGCCCGCCTTCGTGTAAAGGCCGCCGAGCAGCTCGACCACCTCCGCGTAGTCCGGGCACCGCCGGTGCACGCCTTCATAAAACCGGATCTCAAACTCTGGATCGTGCTTGGGCGGACGTGACATTTCGCGGCCTAATCAGTTCGCGGCGGCGCGTCTGTCAACGCGGAAGCCGGTCACTCCTGGACTGTAGGAGGGGCTTTATGCCCCACCGATATGACTCACAGGCCCGGGTCGCGGCATAAAGCCGCTCCTGCATTTCAGGCGGAGCGCGGCCTCCGGACGCGCTCAGAACCCGTCCGGAGGCCGGGTTCCACCTGGGCTTGCCGTCGCTGCGAAACTCATTGCCTGCGTCTCCGGCGCGCTGTGACATGACGCGATGATCGTCGCCGTCCAGCCCTTGGCCGGGTTCGACAAGGTGCTGCACTACCAGCTGCCCGCGGAACTGCGGGGGCGGGTGCGGGCGGGCTCGCTTGTGCGCGTGCCGCTCCTGCGGCGCCACGTCGCCGGCGTCGTGCTCGAGGCGCCGGCCCTGCCGGATTGCGCGCCGGAGAAGCTCAGGCGGGTCGACGGCCTGTGGCACGGCGCCCCGCCGCTTCCGCCCGACCTGCTGCAGCTGGGCACGTGGATGCACGGCTACTACGCCGCGCGCATGGAGGCGGTGTTCGAGGCCATGCTGCCCGCGCCGGTGCGGCAGGGCGCGCGGCTGAAGACGGAGAAGTATCTCGTCGCGGCCGGCGCGCCCGGGGCGGACGAGCTGGCCGCGTTGCGGCGGCGGGCGCCGCAGCAGGCGCGCCTGCGGGAATTCCTCGCCCAGCAGGTCCGGCCCCAGAAGAAGACTGACATCCTGAGCCGGCTCGGCCTGACGGCGGCGGTGGTGGCGGCGCTCGTCAAGCGCGGCTGGGCGCGTGAGGAGGCGCACCATGTCGAGCGCGTGGCCTACCACGACGAGTGGGCCGACGCGCAGGTGCCACCGCTTCCCCCGCTGCTGAACGACGAGCAGTCCGCCGCCGTGGCCGCGATCGGCGCCGACCTTACCAAGGGTGTTTTCGCGACGCATCTCGTGCATGGCGTAACAGGCTCGGGCAAGACGGAGGTCTACCTGCGCGCGGTGGAACAGGTGCTGGCGGCGGGCGGCAGCGCCATCTACCTCGTGCCCGAGGTCGCCCTGACGCCGCAGACGGTGGCGCGGCTGCGCGGGCGTTTCGAGGCGGCGGGGCACCGGACGGTCGTCTGGCACAGCCACCTGAGCGACGGCGAGCGCCTCGACGGCTGGCTGGCGCTGGCCGAGGGGCGGGCGCGCGTCGTGGTCGGTGCGCGCTCGGCGGTGTTCGCCCCGGTGCACAACCTGAAGCTCGTGGTGGTGGACGAGGAGCATGAGCCGGCCTACAAGCAGGACGAGACGCCCCGTTACCACGGCCGCGACGTGGCCGTCTACCGCGCCAGGTGCGCCGGGGCGGTCTGCGTGCTCGGTTCGGCCACGCCATCGCTCGAGTCGTTCGCCAACGCCCGGGCCGGCAAATACCGCCTGAGCCGGCTGACGCGCCGGGTGGACGACAAGCGCCTGCCCGACATCCAGATCGTGGACATGCGCGTCGAGGTGATGCGCTCGCGCGGGCCGGTGACGCTTTCCCGCCTGCTGGTAGACCATCTGCACCAGCGCCTGGAACGGCGCGAACAGGCGATCCTCTTCATCAACCGCCGCGGCTACTCGTCGAGCATGCAGTGCCGGAAGTGCGGGCACGTGGAGCAATGCCCGCATTGCAGCGTGGCGATGACCTACCATCGCGCCGACGAGACGCTGAAGTGCCACCTGTGCGGGCATGCGCGCGGCGCACCCGCGGCCTGCCCGCAATGCGCCGCGCCCGACATCCGCTGGCGCGGCATGGGCACGCAACGCGTCGAGGAGGCCATCCGGCGGCTCTTGCCGCGCGCGCGCATGGAGCGCATCGACACCGACACGATGTCGCAGCGGCACCGCTTCCGGCATATCCTCTCGAATTTCCGGGCCGGCCGGATCGATCTGCTCGTCGGCACGCAGATGATCGGCAAGGGGCTCGATTTCCCCAACGTCACCCTCGTCGGCCTGATCGACGCCGACCTGTCGATGCACGTGCCGGATTTCCGCGCCAACGAGCGCACGTTCCAGCTGCTGGTGCAGGTGGCGGGGCGCGCGGGGCGCGGCGACCGGGCGGGCGAGGTCGTGGTGCAGACCTTCACGCCGCACGCCGGGGCGATCCAGTTCGCCAAGCAGGCGGACTTCGACGGCTTCGCGGCGGGCGAACTGGAGATGCGGAGGAAGTTCGGCTATCCGCCGCACCGGCACCTGATCCACCAGCTCTTCCGCGGACCGAACCCCGAGAAGCTGAGGTTCCTCGCCGAGCATTTCGCGCGCAAGGCGGAGGCGCGGTTGGGCAAGGCCATCGAGGTGCGCGGCCCGGCCCCGGCGCCGATCGAGAAGATGAAGGACGAATACCGTTTCCAGGTCTGGTATTTCACGCACGCGGTGACCAAGACCGTGCCGGTGCTGGCGGCCATCCAGCAGGAGTTCACCTGGCCGAAGGATGTCACCCAGGTGCTCGACGTGGACCCGATGAGCCTGGTGTAGGGCAATATGTCATCGCGAGACCGCGAAAGCGGTCGTGGCAATCCATATGCACCGATGGATTGCTTCGTCACCTGTGTTGCAGGTTCCTCGCAATGACAGATGGCCTAGGGCAGCTTCGCCTGCACCAGCTTGCTGGCGGCGCCGAAGTCGATGAGCGCGGCCTCCGGCCGCTGCTTGAGGGCGCCGATGACCTTGCCCATCTCCTTCTTCGAGGTGGCGCCGGTGGCGGCGATGACCTCGGCGATGAGCGCGTCAAGCTTCGCGGCGTCGAGGCCCTTGGGCAGGTATTTCTCCAAAATGGCCAGCTCGGCGGTGTTGGCGGCCACGAGGTCGGCCCGGCCGCCCTTCTCGAACTCGGCCCGGGCGTCGGCGAGGTTCTTGGCGGACTTGCGCAGCGTGGCGACGACGAGGGCCTCATCGATGGGCTTGTTGGCGTCCATCGCCGCGCGCTGGATGGCGGCGTCGAGCGTGCGCAGCGCCGTGGCCGTGGCGGTGTCGCGGGCCTTCATGGCGGCGACGATGTCGGCGCGGATGGTCTCGTAGGTGGTGGGCATGCCTTGAGCGTGGGCGCGGCGGGCCGCCGCTCAAGGCCGGAGTTCACTCCGGCAGCGGCACGCGGATGACGGCGGGCGGGAGGAGCTTTGCGGGGGCGGTGTAGCCCTTGGCGGGGTCGTAGAGAAACAACTGCGTGCGCGCGAGGACGTAGAAACCGTCGCGCGCGACCGCGCCGGTCGTGGGAGTTTCGAAAAGGGGATGATGGTGCGACTGGAGTGTGCGGACCTCGGTGACGGCGACGCCGTCTTCGGCGAGACGGGCGGCGATGATGCGGCCGGGGGTGGTGACGTTTTGCACGCCCAGCAGCCAGCCGTTCCACCAATACAGGCCGTCCATCGCGGCGATGGTCTGGCGGGCGGGGAGTTTCAGCAAGGTGCGCGTGCCGTCGGCGAACGTGATGCGGGTGACACCCAGGGTATGAGCGACGTAGAGATGCGCGCCGTCACCGGACAGAGCGAGGCCGTTGACACCATAGATGGAGTGCGGCGGCACGAGCGGAGCAACTTCACCGTTCCCGGTGGCGATGCGCCAGACCAGGCCTTGCTCGGAATCGGTGGTGAAAAGAACGCCGGCGGGTCCGATGGCGACATCGTTGAGGCCCTTGGCCCCGGGCACAGGCCAGTCGGCGGTCTTTGCGCCTGTTTCGAGATCGTAGGCGACGATGCGGCTGTGCCGGGGGGCGTTCCCGCGGTCGATGAAGCCGTTGGTCGTGACGGCATAGAGCACACGCTTGCGGGCGTCGACGGCCATGCCCAGCACGGCGAAGAGGCCATCCTCCGGGCGCGAGAGGTCGGATTGCGAACCATCGGGGCGGACGCGGACGATGCGCCGCTGGGGGCCGCTGCCCACGAAGAAGTCACGCGCAACCGGATCGTGGGCGATGCCCTCGGGAATCAGCTTCGGGTCGGGGATGGTGAAGGCCAGCGGAGCGTCGGGCGTGCGGGGCAGGGCGGCGGCGAATTTCCGCACGAGCGCGAGCAGACGGGGGTCAGTCGCGAGATTGGGGAAATCTATCTCCGGCGTGGGCAGGAAGCCGTCGCCGAGTTCGAGGGTTCGCTCCAGCGCACGAAAGGCCTCCTCCGTCCGGCCCGAGACATTGAGGTAGTAGGCCAGCATGTAGTGCGGCGTCGGATCCTCGGGCCGTTGCTCGAGTTCCGCGCGCAGGGCGGCGATGCGCGCGGAGCGCTCGCCGGAGACGGGCTGGGCTGGGGAAGTGGCCCAGGCCAGCGCGAGAAGGGTGCAAAGAAAGAGTCTCATCATCGGCGAGCAGTCGCGGCATCATGCTGCTCCTGCACGGATGGGCGGCTGGATTGCGACGAAGGCGCCGGGGCGTGCGTTGAAGGACGGGACAAGCCGGCAGAAGTCAGACCACGGCGGCGAGGCTGGCGGCGGATTTGCGGCCGCCCTGGTCAAGGGTGAAGGCATCGCCTGACCGGCGGCCGACCAATTGCCGGCCGAGGGGCGAGGAGGGCGTGATGACGAGGACGGTCCGTCCCTCGTGGGAGACCTCCGTGCCGCCGGCCCGCGGGCCGATGAAGTAATGTGAATGTCGCCCCTGGATCTCAAGGGTGACGAGCGCCCCGACGCCAATGGGATCGCCGGCGCTGTAGTCGCGCAGCGGCAGGGCGCGGAACTGGGCCACGGCCTGCGCGGCTTCCTCGGCGGCCTTGGACTGGCCGTGCGCGAGATAGGAGGCCTCGAGGCCGCGCGTGTCGTATTTGTCCTCGGCCTTGTTCTCCTCGTCGGTGGCCTCGGCGTGCGTGGCGAGGGCGGCCAGCGTCAGCGCGGCAAGCTCGGCCTCGAGCTTCGCGATGACGGCGTCGAGCAGCGCGCGCTTGGACATGCGGTTACTTGGCCTCGTCGCCGTAGATGGCGACGATCTCGGGCCGGCCGGAGATGCGGGCGGCGCGATACATGCCCTCGGAGTTGAACTCGAGGGCGATGTTGCCCTTGGCGTCGAGGCAGACGACGCCGCCGTCGCCGCCGAGCGCGGCGACCTTGTCCAGCGTGGCGCGCGCGGCCTCGCGCAGGCCCTTGCCCTGGTATTCCATCTGGGCGGAGATGTCGTGGGCCACGGCGGTGCGGATGAAGAACTCGCCCCAGCCGGTGGCGCTGACGGCGCAGGTGGCGTTGCTGGCGTAGGTGCCGGCGCCGATGATGGGGGCGTCGCCGACGCGGCCGAATTTCTTGTTGGTCATGCCGCCGGTGGAGGTGCCGGCGGCGAGGTTGCCGTTCTGGTCGAGGGCGGCGCATCCGACGGTGCCGTATTTCTGCTCGCGGGCGAAGTGCTCGTCGCGGAAGACGCCGGGCGAGGTGAGGTCGAGCGGCAGCAGGGCGGTGCGGTCGCCCTTCTCGTTGGCCTTGGCGCGTTCCAGTTGTTTTTTGCGGAACTCGGTGTGGAAATATTCGTTGGGCACCAGCTCGTAGCCGAGGGACCGGGCGAATTTCTCCGCGCCCTCACCGACCATCATGACGTGCCGGGACTTCGTCATCACGTCGCGGGCGAGATTGATCGGGTTCCTGATGTGGCGGAGGCCGGCCACGGCCCCGGCGGCGCGGTTGGAGCCGTCCATGATGGAGGCGTCGAGCTCGCAGGTGCCGTCGGCGGTGAAGACGGCGCCCTTGCCGGCGTTGAAGAGGGGCGAGTCCTCGAGGATGTTGATGGCGGTGGTGACGGCGTCGAGGGCCGGGCCGCCCTTTTCCAGGATTGCGTAGCCGGCGCGGAGGGCCTCGGTGAGCTTGGCGCGGTATTCGGCCTCGAGTTCAGGGGTCATGGTCTCCCGGCGGATGACGCCGGCGCCGCCATGGATGACGAGTCCGTAGG
>CAZRNE010000025.1:0-49922 GCA_964601365.1 uncultured Opitutaceae bacterium
GGCCCATGCCGGGGCCGCCGCCGCCGTGCGGGATGCAGAAGGTCTTGTGCAGGTTGAGGTGGCAGACGTCGGCGCCGATGTGGCCGGGCGAGGTGAGGCCGACCTGCGCGTTCATGTTCGCGCCGTCCATGTAGACCTGGCCGCCGTGCGCGTGGATGGTCTGGCAGATGTCGCGGATCGAGGTCTCGAACACGCCGTGGGTGGACGGGTAGGTGACCATGAGCGCGGCGAGGTTGGCGCCGTGCTGCGCGGCCTTGGCCTTGAGGTCGGCGACGTCGATGTTGCCGTTGGCGTCGCAGGCGACGGGGACGACCGTCATGCCGCACATGGCGGCGCTGGCGGGGTTGGTGCCGTGCGCGCTGGTGGGGATGAGGCAGATGTTGCGGTGGCCTTCGCCGCGCGATTCGTGGTAGGCGCGGATGACGAGGAGGCCGGCGTATTCGCCCTGCGAGCCG
The DNA here is from genome assembly GCA_964601365.1 of uncultured Opitutaceae bacterium. Classification (GTDB taxonomy): domain Bacteria; phylum Verrucomicrobiota; class Verrucomicrobiia; order Opitutales; family Opitutaceae; genus Didemnitutus. The sequence goes on from CAZRNE010000025.1 coordinate 456, forward strand.
GCGTTGGGCTGGAGGGAGACGGCGGCAAACCCGGTGATCTCGCTGAGCCATTTTTCCAGGTCTTTGAAAAGCTTGGCGTAACCCTTGGTCTGGTGGGCGGGGGTGAAGGGGTGCAGCGCGCCGAATTCCGGCCAGGTGACCGGGAACATCTCGCTCGTGGCGTTCAGCTTCATCGTGCACGAGCCGAGCGAAATCATCGAGTGCACGAGCGAGAGGTCCTTTTGTTCGAGGCGCCTGATGTAGCGCAGCATCTCGTGCTCGGTGTGGTAGCTGTTGAAGACCTTGGCGGTGAGGTAGGGCGAGGTGCGGGCGAAAGGGGCGGGAATTTCGCCGCTGACTGCTTCGGCCAGCGCGTTGAGGTCAACGCGCTCCACCCCGAACAACGCGGCAAGGGCCTGCACCTCGTCGGTCGTGGCGACCTCGTCGAGCGAGAGGCCGACGGTGGAGTCGTCGACGCGGCGGAGGTTGATCTTCTTGGCCTCGGCGGCGGCGTGGATCTTTGCGGCATCGACGCCCGAGACGGTGAGCGTGTCGAAGACCGGCTCGGCGTTCACCTGCGCGCCGGTGGCTTGGATGGCGTTCGCGAGCAGATTGGTGAGCAGGCGCGTGCGTTGCGCGATGCGCTTCAGGCCGTCGGGGCCGTGATAGACGGCATACATCGACGCCATGACCGCGAGGAGCACCTGCGCAGTGCAGATGTTGGACGTGGCCTTGTCGCGGCGGATGTGCTGCTCGCGGGTGCCGAGGGCGAGGCGCAGGCCGGGGTTGCCCTGGGCGTCCTTGGAGACGCCGACGAGGCGGCCGGGCATCTGGCGTTTGTAGGCGTCCTTGGTGGCGAGGAAGCCCGCGTGCGGTCCGCCGAAGCCCATCGGCACGCCGAAGCGCTGCGCGGAACCGACGGCGACGTCGGCGCCGAACTCGCCCGGAGCCTTGAGCAACGTGAGGGCGAGGAGGTCGGTGGCGACGACGCAGAGCGCGCCGGCGGCGTGGGCTTTTTCGAAGAAGGCGGCAAAGTCGTGGATGCTCCCCGTGGTGTCGGGGTATTGGACGAGGACGCCGAAGACTTGGCCGCCGGCGAAGTCGAACGTGCGGTGGTCGCCGACCGTGACGGTGACGTTGAGGGGCTTGGCGCGCGTGCGGACGATGTCGATCGTCTGCGGGTGGCATTTGTCGGAGACGAAGAAGACGGACGCGGCGTGGCTCTCGCCGAGTTTCACGCGGTGGGCGAGCATCATGGCCTCGGCGGCGGCGGTGCCCTCGTCGAGCATGGAGGCGCCGGCGATCTCCATGCCGGTGAGGTCGGTGACGAGCGTCTGGAAATTGAGCAGCGCCTCGAGGCGGCCCTGCGAAATCTCGGCCTGATACGGCGTGTAGGCGGTATACCAGCCGGGGTTCTCGAGGATGTTGCGCTGGATGACGCCGGGCGTGGCGGTGCCGTAGTAGCCCATGCCGATGAAGGAGCGGTAAACCTTGTTCTTCGCCGCGATGCCACGCAGCTCGGCCAGGGCCTCGCGTTCGCCGAGGGCGGCGGGGAGGCGGAGCGGGCGCTTGAGGCGGATCTTGGCCGGCACGGCGGCGTCGGCGAGGGCGTCCACGGACTCGAAGCCGACGGTGCGGAGCATTTCGGCGACATCGGCGGCGGGGGAGCCGGTGTGGCGGCGTTCAAACGTGTCGAGCGGGGCGAGGAGGTCGCGGGACGAAGCCATTGCGCGACGCTAGGTAGGGCAGAGGGTCGCGCAACTGAGATTTGGGCGGGGTGGCGTGCCATTAACCGTTGTTGGCTCCATGAAAGCCGGGCTGCTGCGGCCCGCGCCGCCGGCGGGGTTCCGGCGACTGATCCGACTCGCGCTTTTCTTCGCACTATTCGTTGACCACCATGAGCGACCGAGTCCTGCAAATAATCCTAGGCGAAGGCAATTGGCTGCCGGCTTCCATGGGGCTGGCCCTGCTGGCGGCGGGCCTTCTCCTCTGGCGGAACCGCGCCCGCGGCCTTTCCGATCCGATCCTGGCGGCCGGTGCGATGAGTCTGTTTGCGGGAGTGATGGTCGGGAACATGGCCTTCGGGCATCTGTTGGCGGTCAGCATCAAGCTCTTGCGCGGGGATCTGGCGGGATCGGTTCCGCTCCTGTATCTCATCGGGTTCGCGTTGGCCGCGCCGTCGGCGTGGCTCGTGCGGCGGGCGGTCAGCCTGCCCCGGCCTGGGCCCGGGGAAAAGCCGCCGGGCCGGCCGCTCCTGGCGGCCAACATCTGGCTGGCGGTGACATTACTGCTGATGGGCTTGCAGAACCTGCCGCTGGCCCTGCCGGCCCTCTGCAATGTCGCGCACCAATATCATCCGGGCGGGAGAGCCGGCTGGGTGATTGTCGGGGTGGCGGTGCTGTTCAGCGGGGGGCTTTTCGCAGCTGCGCTGGTCTTCCTGGCGAGCGGGCAGACCTTCGAGGAGTTCACGGGACGCAATTAACGGGCACAGCGCAGGCCACAGTCTGGGTGGAATGGAGCGAAGGTAGCGCCCTAGGGCGAGGGTGTGCTGTGCAACGCCGTGGCGGTCACCTGCGGAGCGTATGTCCTGTGATAGGTGCGCATGCGGACAAGGGGAGGCGAATAGATGTGCAGGGTGATGAGCGGGCGCTGTTGCGGCTGGAGGTTGGCGACCTCGTGGATGTCGGCCTCGCGCGAGGCCGCGACATAACCGGGCGGGAGCCGGCGCGAGCAGAGCGGGCGAACGCTCCCGTCGGGTTGGAGCTGATGGATGATTTCGCGGTCGGTGCCATGGAGGACCTTGAAGGCGCAGGCCGAACCGGCGTGATCGTGGATGGGGCTGCGCTGGCCCGACAGCCAGCAGATGACCAGGATCTCGTGCCATGCGCCGCAGCTGACGAGGTTGCGCTGATAACCGCCGGCGTTGAAGGAGATGAAGTCGCGGACCCCTTCCGGCGAAAGATCGAGTTGCTGGAGCAACCGGCGGAGTTCCTCCAAGTCGGGCCGGCCCGCGCCGGCCTCGAGGCGGGCGATGACGGGCCGGAGCTTGGCGGGGACGGGAGGATTCATGGATGTTGCCGGGTGCAGCAGGTGGCCCGAAGCGCCGCCAGCGGGACCATGTTCACGGCAAGGCACGGCAGGTTGACCAGCCAGACGTTGAAATCCGCGCCGGCCCGGAAGCTGACGGCCGAATCGGCGATGAACCAGAGCAGCAAGGAACCGCCGGCCGTCCACCAGGCCCAGGAGGCCCCGGGAAGCAAAGCATGGCGCACCAGCAGGCCGAGCAGCAGGAAATACGCTGCGGCCGAGGCCCCGACCAGCCCGACCCAAAAGCGCTGGAACGCGGCGAGTTCCCGCGGAGCAAGGCACTCGGCCAGGCCGGAGGGCAGGGTGGCGGCGAGGAAGCCGCGGGCGGCCTGCCGGTCCCACCAGCCGAAGGGATCGAACGAGCCCGTCCAGCACCACGAGAGCGCTTGCAGCGCGAAGAGCAGGCAGGAGACCTGCAACCAACGATGCCAAAAGACGAAGCCGCGCGGGAGCGCGGCGCGGGGCCGGGTTGCGTTCATATCTGCCAATCGCCGCCCGCCGTCTCGCGCGGCTGGATGATGACATGGGCCCCGGTGATGAAGGCGACGGAGCGCGGCGGCACCGAGCGCGTGAGCCAGACGTTGGAGCCTATGATCGAGCCGGCGCCGATGCGGGTATCGCCGCCCAGGATCGTGGCATGGGCATAGATGGTGACATCATCCTCGATGTCGGGGTGGCGCTTTGTGCCGCGGCGCAAAGCCCCGGACTGGTCGCGGTCGAAGGATTTCGCACCGAGCGTGACACCGTGGTAGATCCGGACGTTGCGGCCGATGGTGGCGGTTTCCCCGATGACGACGCCCGTGGCGTGGTCGATGAAGAAACTCCGGCCGATGCGCGCGCCGGGGTGGATGTCGCACCCGGTGCGGGCGTGGCCCACCTCGGTGAGCAGGCGGGGCAGCACCGGCGCACCCAACACGTAGAGAGCATGCGCGAAGCGCTGCAAGGCGAGGGCGGTCAGTCCCGGCAGGCAGTGGATGGCCTCGGCCACGCTGTGCACGGAGGGATCGGCTTGGAAGGCGGCCTGGGCATCAAGCCAGAGGGCCTCACGCAGCTCGGGCAGCTCGGGCACCATGGCGGCGGTGACAACCGAGGCCCGCCGCTCGGGCTGCGGCTCGCCCGTCGCCGCGAAGCAGCGCACGAGGGCCGCGTGCAGCTCGACCTCGAAGTTCCTGAGCTGGCGTTCGACCCCGGCCTCGGGCCCGTAACGGATGAGCCGCCCGCTCAACTCCAGATCAGGAGGCGAGGTTCCGCTGTCCTGGGTCAGACCCGGGAGGAGGAACTGCAGCACCTGATCCGCCAAGCGCGACACGACGGCGTGCGGCGGGAACCCGATGGAGGCGCTGCCGTTGCCGTCGGCCGGCCGGCCGGGCCGTGCGCTCAGGCGCCGGGCGACGAGATCGGGGGTCATGGCGCCGGAATGCTCAGCCACGGCGCATCTGCCTGCCCGCCAGCCAAACCGCGCCGGCGAGCAGAAGGCAGATGGCCTGGCTGGCACACACCACCACCAACCCGGTCAAAAGAAGCGTTTCCGTCGCCGTCATCTCAGGCCGCGACATCGGCGCGCGCCTTTTCGGCCAGCGCGGTGGAGAGGTAGCGCTCGCCGAGACTGGCGCCGACGGTGACAATGACCTGGCCGGCGTGCTCGGGCCGCTGGGCCAGCTGCATGGCAGCCCAGACATTCGCGCCGGTCGAGATGCCGCAGAAGATGCCTTCCTGCAGCGCGAGTTGCCGGGCCGTGGCCAGCGCCATGTCGTCGGTCACCTGGATGACGCCGTCGAGGATGGAAACATTCAGGTTCTTCGGCACGAAGCCCGCGCCGATGCCCTGGATCTTGTGACGGCCGGGCTGACCGCCGGAGATGACCGGGCTCGCGGCGGGTTCGACGGCGTAGGATTTCAGCGTGCGTCGCGCCTTGATGACCTCGGAAACGCCGGTGATCGTGCCGCCGGTGCCGACCCCGGCGACAAACACGTCGATCTGCCCCTGGGTGGCGGTCCAGATCTCCTCGGCCGTCGTGCGGCGGTGGATCTCGGGGTTGGCCGGGTTTTCGAACTGCTGGGGCATGAAGCCGCCGGCGCCGTGCTGGGCGAGGATCTCGTTGGCGCGGGCCACGGCGCCCTTCATGCCGTCGGCTGCGGGGGTCAGCACGATTTCCGCTCCCAGCATGCGGAGCAGGACCCGGCGCTCGAGCGACATGGACTCGGGCATGGTGAGGATGAGCCGGTAACCCCGGGCGGCGCAGACGAAGGCGAGCGCAATGCCGGTGTTGCCGGACGTGGGCTCGACCACCGTCATGCCGGGGCGCAGCCGGCCGTCGCGCTCGGCGGCCTCGATCATGGCGCGGCCGATGCGATCCTTCACGCTGGAGAGCGGGTTGAAGAACTCGGCCTTGAGGAGGACCGTGGCGGGCAGTCCCGCGGTGATGCGGCTCAGGCGCAGCAGGGGCGTCTGGCCGACGGTCGAGATGATGTCGGGGCAGGAGAGCGAAGCGGGCATGGAAGTGTCAGGGGGCGTAGGTGACGGTGCGACTGCCCGCGACGCCGCCGATGGAGATCGTGACGCCCTGGGTGTAGTCGGTGGGATAGGTTTCGCTGGCGACCGTGTTGATGGCCTTCACGTAGTTGGTGGCGCCGACAAGGTCGGCGGAAGCGGCGGTGGAGACGCCATTCTCGAGGAAGTATTGGTCGGCGGCGGCGGCGAGCTGGCGGGCGTTGTTGAGGACGGCCTTGTCCTGCGAGGACTGGCGCACCTTTTGGAACGCCGGGATCGCCATCGCGGCCAGCAGGCCGATGATGACGACGACAATCATGATTTCCACGAGCGTGAAGCCGCGGAGGTGGGAGGGACGGGTATTCATGGGATGATATGCGATACCCATAGTGCGCGAAAAACCGCGCCGCGGATCACGGGCCCGGTCGCGCCATTGTGAACCGGATGCGAAAAACCGGGGTGCCAGCCCGCTAGGGCCGGCCCGGCCCGGCCCGTTTTGTCCAGGCCTCGGCTTCGGACGGGCGGTCGGTGGCGCGGTAAAGTGCCGCCAGCGCAGCGGCCGTGCGGCGGCGCTGCATGCGCAACTCGGGATTGGAGGGATTGATCGCCTCCATCTCGCGGTGAGCCTCAAGCAACTTGGGCTCCGCCTCGGGGTGGCGACCGAGGTCCGCCAGGGCCTCGCCGATGAGCGCCTTCATGATGGCGAGGCGCTCCGCGTTGGGCTCCATGGTTGAGGCGGTCAGGTCGCGCTGGGCCTGCAGCAGCACGGGCAAGGCTTCGGCCGGCCGCTGCCGCAGGATGAGCACGCGGCCCAGCTCCCCGCGGGCGGCGATGACCATGACGTGGTCGTTGCCGAGCGCCCGGCCGTGGTCGACGAGGCGCACCAGGATGGCCTCGGCTTCGGCCAGACGATTTTGCAGGCGGTAGGTGGTGGCGAGCTGGCGCAGCGAACGCAGGGTGGAGGGATGCGTGGGGCCGAGCTGGCGCTCCTGCGCGCCGGCGGCGAAATGGTAGTGCGCCGCCGCCTCTTCGAGCCGGCCCATCTTGCGCAACGTGAGCGCGAGCACATCCACCGAGCTGAGGGTGCTGGGGTGCTCGGGACCGAGCACCCGACGCTTGGTCTCGAGCACGGATTCGAGGAGTTGCCGTGCTTCCTCAAGCTTGCCCGTTTGTCCGCCCTGTTCCTGCAGCGCATAGGCGATGTTGTTGGCGGAGATGAGGGTGGAAGGGTGCTCCGGGCCAAGCAGGCGTTGCTTGATGACGAAGGCCTCGCGGTGCAGCGCCTCGGCCTCGGCGTGCTTGCGCTGGCGTTGGTAGATGAGCCCCAGGGTGGTCAGGGAGTTGAAGGTCAAGCGGTGGCTGTCGCCAAGCGTCCGCCGGCACAGGGCAAGGTTCTCTGCCGCCAGCTGTTCGGCCTTCGCGGGTTGGAAATTCTCGTAGAGCGCGGTCGCCAGCACCTGCGCAGCGCGGATGGTCTCGATGTGCGATTCGCCCAAGGCCGCGAGGCAGGCGTCGTAGGCGGCCTGGGCTTCCCCGGCGGCCGTGCGGTGCTGTCCGGAATGCAAGGTCACCCAGGCGAGCGCGCTCAAGGTGGCGAGGCGGTCCGGATGATCCGCGCCCAGGACCCGGGTCTGGCCTTCCAGGACCCGGGTGTAGAGTGCACGCGCCTGCGCGAGCTGGTTCCGGTAGCCGAGCGCGCGCGCCAGCGAGCATTGCGAGGCCAGTGTTTCAGGGTGCTCGGGGCCGAGCGCGCGCGTGCGGATCAACACGGCCTTCTCCAGATGCGACTGCATGCGCGGATAGTCGCCGAGGCGTTCGCTGGTCGCGGCATAGGCGGCGCGGACCTGGGCCTCGAGCAATGGCCGGCCGGCGAAGCGCTCGTCGATCCGGATCTCGGCGCGCTCCAGCATGTCGCGCACGCGCATGTCCCAGACCGGCACACCGTCCACCCCGGCCTGTCCGAGAAGATCGGCCTGCAGGAACTCAAGCACCTCGCGGCTGTTGGCGGCCTCGTTGGCAGCGGCCCGTTGGGCGATGTGCAGCCTCATGTGCAGCACGCTGAGCACGACGCTGAAGGTGAGCAGGCCCAGCACGGCGACGGTGGTCGCGACCACGGGGGCGCGGTGCCGGCGGACGAATTTGCCGAGGCGGTAGAGCCGGCCGGGGGGTCCGGCCTCGACCGGCTCGTGGTTGAGGTGCCGGCGGAGGTCGGCGGCGAGGTTGAGCGCCGTGTCGTAGCGGCGGTCGCGCTCCTTCTCGAGGCAGCGCATGACGATCCAGTCGAGTTCGCCGTGGAGCAGGGTGGGAAGCTGGGCGGGCTTGGCCCGGCGGGCGCGCGCCGCGGTGGTGAGCGTGGCCGGATCGAGCGCCTGCACGCGTTGCGAAGGGCGGGGCGGCTCGACCTCGCGGATGTGGCGGCGCATCTCGTCGAGTCCGGCCTCCAGCAGGTCGCGGCGGGCCAAGGGGGTCTGGCCGGTGGTCAGCTCGTAGAGCAGGACCCCCAGCGAGTAGATGTCGCTGCGGGTGTCGATGTCCCAGTCGCTCATGGCCGCCTGTTCGGGGCTCATGTAGTCGGGCGTGCCCACGAACTGCGCGTAGGCGGTGAACAATGTCTGCTGGGTCAGCGGCCGGTGCAGGGCCTTGGCGATGCCGAAGTCGATGATGCGGGGGGCGGGGCGCCCGTCGTGGGTGGTGACGAGGATGTTCGAGGGCTTGAGGTCGCGGTGGATGATGCCCTTCTGGTGGGCGTGCTGGACGGCGTGGCAGACGTCGATGAATAGCGCGATGCGCTCGGGCAAGGGCAGCCGGTTCTCGTCGCAGAATTCGGTGATCTTCACGCCGCGGACCAATTCCATCACGAAGTAGGGCCGGCCGGTGGCCGTGGCGCCGGCGTCGAGCACCCGCGCGATGTGCGGATGCTCCATGAGGGCGAGGGCCTGGCGTTCGGAGTCGAAGCGGGCGATGACCTCGCGCGTGTCCATGCCGAGCTTGACGATCTTCAGCGCGACCAGGCGGCGGATGGGCTCCTCCTGCTCGGCCATGTAAACCCGGCCGCAGCCGCCTTCGCCGATCTTCTCAAGCAGCTTGTAGCGTCCGATGCGGTCGCCCACCTGCTCGTCAGACAGGTGCTCCGCACCGGCGAATTGACCGGCCGGCGGTTGCTCGAGGAAATTTTCGGCGGCCTCGTGGGCTTGGAGCAGCTCCTGCACGCTGCGCTGCAGATCGGGCCGGCCGGCGCAGGCTTGGGCAATGTAGGAAGCGCGCCCGGCCGGCGGCAGGGCGAGGGCGGCGTGGAAGATTTCCTCTTGGGGGGACATGGGCCGCGGGGCCTTGTCTAGTGCGCAATCGGCGCCGCCGATGGATCACGGGCGGTTGACTTCGCGGTAAAGCCAGGCGCGGGCATAGCTCCACCACCGTTTGGCCGTGGGCTCGGAAACGCCCAGGCTGGCCGCGGCTTCAGCCAGGGTCAGGCCGGCAAAGAAGCGCAGTTTCACCAATTCGGCCTTTTCGGGCTCGGATTCGGCGAGCTTGGCCAGGGCCCGGTGCACCGCCAACAGGGTTTCATCGTCCTGCGGCGGCTCCGCCGCGATCTGGCAGTCCGCCACGTTGACGCGGGTCAGGCCGCCGCCGTGGCGGCGCGCCTGCCGGCGGCGGGCGCGTTCCACCAGGATGCGGCGCATGGCCTCGGCCGCGGCACCGAAGAAATGCCCGCGGCTCTTCCAGCCCGACTTGTCGGCGCCGCCCAGCCGGAGCCAGGCCTCGTGCACCAAGGCCGTGGGTTGCAGCGTGTGGGCGGCGGACTCGCGGGCCATCCGCCAACGGGCCAGCTGGCGCAGGTCGCGGTAGACCAGCGGCAGGAGTTTCTCCGCGGCGTGGGGATCGCCGTGTTCGAGCTGCTGCAACACCAGGGTGATGTCTTTCACGCGGGGTTTTGGGGTAGATGAGGAATTGCTCGTCGTGTCCGCCGGTTCAACCCCACAAACGGCGTATTGGGCCATCGGCCAGTTCGGCGTTGAGCCCGGACGGCAGCGCGCTGTGCTGCCGGCCATGCCCAAGCCATTGTCCCTGACCACCAAGCAGGCCCGGGCCGACTTTGTGGCCCGGCGGCTGGCAGAGCTTTATCCGGAGACGCCCATCCCGCTCGACCACCGGGATCCGTTCACGCTGCTGGTGGCGGTGGTGCTGTCGGCGCAGTGCACGGACAAGCGGGTGAACGAGGTGACGCCGCGCCTGTGGGCCATCGCGGACAATCCGCGCGACATGGCGCGCGTGCCGGTGGAGAAAATCCAGTCGGTCATCCGCCCCTGCGGCCTCGCGCCGCAAAAGGCCAGGGCGATCCAAGGCTTGTCCCGGCTGATCCTCGAGCGGCACGGTGGCGCGGTGCCGCGGACCTTCGAGGAGCTGGAGGCCCTGCCCGGGGTGGGGCACAAGACCGCGTCGGTGGTGATGAGCCAGGCCTTCGGTGTGCCAGCGTTCCCCGTCGACACGCACATCCACCGGTTGGCGCAGCGCTGGAGGCTGACCGACGGCCGGAGCGTGGAGCAGACCGAACGCGATTTGAAGAAGCTGTTTCCGCCCGAGTCATGGAACCAACTCCACCTGCGCATCATCTTCTACGGGCGCGAGCACTGCACCGCGCGCGGCTGCGACGGCACGGTCTGCGAAATCTGCCACACGTTGAATCTGAGGCGGAAAGGGCCTCTGCGACTTGAAAATAAAAGGGGTTGATTCGCGCGGCGTGACCAACAACTTTGGCACCCTCTTTGGGGACGCTTAGCTCAGTTGGTTAGAGCATTAGTATCACACACTAGGGGTCACTGGTTCGAGTCCAGTAGCGTCCACCATCCTTCGCCTGGGTGAAGCGAAGACGAAGGATGCCCTGCGTAGCCTTGGCGGAGCAGGGCGACTGGATGCAAATCACACCAGGTGGCTGCGCAGGGCAGTCCAACCGGAACCCCCCGGGCACCTGCAGGCGCACGCTTAGCTTTTCAGTCGTCTTGGGCAGGAAAATCGCGCGAAATACGGGCCGTGAAGCCCCTGCTGTTTGCCCTCTCCCTCGCCGCCGCCTCCGCGGTGGAGCCAGTGGATCTGCTGCTCGTCAACGGAACCGTCCATACCATGGATGCGAGGCAGCCGGCAGCGGAGGCGGTCGGCATCCGCCGCGGCCGCATCGTGTTTGTCGGTTCCAACCGGGAGGCGGAGGCTTTCCGCGCGAGCGCGCTGCGGTTGGCCGACCTCGCCGGCGCGACGGTGGTGCCAGGGTTGAACGATGCGCACCTGCACCTGGCCGGCATCGGCTTTCGCGAGCTGAGTTTCGATCTGGAAGGCACGAAGGGCATCGCCGACCTGCAGGCCAAGCTGAAGGCGCAGGTCGCGCAGGCGAAACCGGGGCAATGGATCGTCGGCCGCGGGTGGATCGAGACGCATTGGTCGCCGGCGGTCTTTCCCACGGCGCGCGATCTCGACGAGGTGGCGCCGAACCACCCGGTCGCGCTCGAGCGGGCCGACGGCCACGCCACGGTGGTCAACAGCCTCGCCTTGAAACTGGCGCGCATCGACCGCTCGACGCCGAACCCGCCGGGCGGTGAGATTCTGCGCCACGCCGACTCCGGCGAGGCAACGGGCATGTTGATCGACACGGCCGCTTCGCTGGTCGAGCGCCTCATCCCGCCACCGACGCAGGCGGACGTGGAGAAGGCGCTGATCGTGGCCGCCCAGCGAGAGGTAACGCTGGGCTGGACCGCCGTGCAGATCGCGGGGCACGGCTACGACGAGGCGGAGCTGGTCCGCCGGCTGGTGGCCGAGGGCAAGATCAAGCTGCGCATCTACGACGCGGTGAGCGCACCCGGACCGGACGCCGAGCGGTTGTTCGCCGACGGTCCGGTGGTGGGCGAAAGCGACGGCCGCTACACGCGGCGCGGGGTAAAGCTCTACATGGATGGCGCGCTCGGTTCGCGCGGCGCGGCCCTGCTCGCGCCGTATGCCGATTACCCGCAGAGTTCCGGCCTGCTGATGAAAAAAGAGGAGGAGCTGCGGCCGTTGCTCACCGACGCGCTGCGGCGGGGCATCCAGGTGCAGACGCACGCGATCGGCGACCGCGGCAACCGGATGGTGCTCGATCTCTACGAGCAGGTGTTCAAGCAGGTGATGGCCGCCGACCGCCGGGTGCCCGAGCCCCGTTGGCGCATCGAGCACGCGCAGATCATCGACCCGACCGACATCCCGCGCTTCGCCCGGCTGGGCGTCATCGCCTCGATGCAGCCGTCCCATGCCATCGGCGACCTGTTCTTCGCGCCGCAGCGCCTCGGCCCCGGGCGGCTGGCCGGAGCCTATGCGTGGCAAAGCCTGTTGCGCAGCGGCGCGATCATCGCCGCCGGGTCGGATGCGCCGGTCGAGCGCGGCGAACCCATGATCGAGTTCTATGCCGCCGTGGCGCGGCGCTCGCTCGACGGCTTCGCCAATGAGGACTGGCATCTGGAACAGCGGATGACGCGCGAGCAGGCCTTGCGGGCGTTGACGCTCGACGCGGCCTACGCCGCGTTCGAGGAACAGGAGCGCGGCAGCATCGAGGTGGGCAAGCGGGCGGACCTGACCGTGTTGTCGGCTGATATCATGCGCATCTCCGAACCCGACATTTTGAAGACCCGCTGCCTCATGACCATCGTGGGCGGCGAGGTGGTTTACGCCGCTCCAAAGTAACGCCAATCACCGGGACAGAAACAGGAACGCCGCTCTAGGGGAGCGGCGTAAGTGGGTGCAGGGGCGGGATTTGAACCCGCGACCTTCAGGTTATGAGCCTGACGAGCTACCAGGCTGCTCCACCCTGCAATGAAAGGGAGGCGGAACGTGCGAATCGCCCGAAAGCCTGTCAACCGTCATTTTTTCGATTTTGGAGAAAGGGCTTGCCAGTCGGAAGCGCGGAGCCTCTTTTCGGCCCTTCGTTCCTTCAACCAACCACCCAACCACCGCCGCGGCAGGCCCTGAAGGAGGCCCGTCCGGCACCAAAATCCGATCGCAAGGCGGCCCAACGGCCGACCTGTGTTCACCAAGACATAGATCACCATGAACGTCACACCCAAGGACCTGCTCGATGCAGGCGTCCATCTCGGGCACCAGACCAAGCGCTGGAACCCGCGCTCCAAGCCCTACGTTTTCGGCCAACGCCAGGGCATCACCATCATCGACCTGGAGAAGACCCACGCCGCGTTGGAAAAGGCCTGCGCCTTCATCGAGGCCACCGTCGCCAAGGGCGACGACATCCTGCTCGTCGGCACCAAGCGCCAGGCGCAGGAGATCATCCGTGAGGCCGCCGCCGCCACCAACATGCCCTACGTGACCACCCGCTGGATGGGCGGCACGCTGACCAATTTCGAGACCATCCGGAAGTCGCTGGCCAAGTTCAAAAAGTTCCAGCAGATGGATGCCAACGGCGACCTCGGCAAGCTGCCGAAGAAGGAGGAGTCCGCCGTCCGCCGCGAAATGGCGCGCATGACCCGCAACTTTGACGGCATCGCCGGCATCAACGGCCTGCCCGGCGCCGTGTTCGTGATCGACGCCGGTTACGAGGAGATCGCCGTGCGCGAGGCCAACCGCATCGGCATCGCTTCCATCGGGCTCGTCGACACCAATTGCGACCCGACCGTGCTCTCGCACCCGATTCCGGGCAACGACGACGCGACCAAGTCCATCCGCATCGTCGTGGACGCCGTGGTCGCCGCCATCCAGGCCGGCCTGGCGCATCGCGAGGCCCGCCGCGCCCCGCGTCAAGCCGCCGAGACCGCCGAGACCGCCGCGCCCGCCGCCACAACCGATCTCGCCGGCATCGAGCTGCCCCCCAACGTGAAGCTGGAGGGCGACGACGAGACCCCCAAGCCCACCGCCGCCCCGCGCCGCCGCGCCGCCCGTTCCGGCGCCAAGAAGTCCGCCGTCAGCACCGACGAGGTCTGATCCCTCTTATCCACATGGCCACTGTAACCGTAAAACTGATCAGCGACCTGCGCGAGAAGACCGGCGCGGGCCTGCTCGACGTCAAGAAGGCGCTCGACGAGGCGCAGGGCAACCTGGACGCCGCCGAGACCATCCTCCGCAAGAAGGGTGTCGCCTCCGCCGCCAAGAAGGCCGGCCGCTCCACCTCCGAGGGACTCGTCGAGTCCTACATCCACGTCGGCGGCAAGGTCGGCGTGCTCGTCGAGGTGAACTGCGAGACCGACTTCGTTGCCAAGACCGACGAGTTCAAGTCGTTCTGCCGCGACGTCTGCCTCCAGATCGCCGCCGCCAACCCGACCTACGTCCGCCGCGAGGAGGTGCCCGAGGCCGAGCTGGCCAAGGAGCGCGACATCGCCGCCGCGCAGCTGCAGGGCAAGCCGCCGGCCGCCGTGCAGAAGATCGTCGAGGGCAAGCTCGAGAAATACTACTCGCAGGTCTGCCTCCTCGACCAACCCTTCGTGAAGCTGCCCGAGAAGACCGTGAAGGACATCCTCACCGAGAAGATCGCCAAGCTCGGCGAGAACATGCAGGTCCGGCGCTTCGTGCGCTTCCAGCTCGGCGCCTGAGCGCTGAAGCCACTCCGACTTCACCGGCGCTCCCGCGAGGGGGCGCCTTTTTCTTGGCGGGCCCGGCCTTGCGCGTGCTTGCAGGTGGGTGTCGGTGTTCCGGACGACGCCCTTCGCCGCCCTCACCGAGGTGAGGTCCTACATGACACTGGTTCGTATTGCGCACTTTCCCTCGCGGCGTGGTTGAGTAGTGTGCCCCCATGCAGGTAACCCGTGGACAGATCATCGCGCGCGGCGTGCGCAATCGCTGCCCGAACTGTGGCGGCCGGACGCTGTTCCAGGAGGGCCGCTTCTTCGACATCGCCGACTCGTGCCGCACTTGCGGACTGAAGATCGAGAAGGATGACGGCTTCTTCCTCGGGGCGATGTCGCTCAACTACGGCGTCACGGTCTTCGGCTACCTCGCGCCGGTCGCCCTGCTTTGGTATGCGGGTGTCCTCGGCAACCGCGCCGCGGTGGTGCTGGCCCTGGCCGGCGCCGTGGTGCTGCCCATCCTGCTCTACCGTTCGTCCCGCAGCTGGCAGCTGATGTCGTATTACTTCTTCCTGCCGCAACACCTGCCGGCCAACCGCCGCCAGCTTGGCGCCGAGGACGAAAACGTTTGAACGTGGATTGTAAAGTGGCGGAGGGGGTGGGATTCGAACCCACGTTAGGGTATAAGCCTAAACCGCATTTCGAGTGCGGCGCGTTCAACCACTCTGCCACCCCTCCGTAAACGGGGCGGTCAACGTAGGCCGCACCGATGAAAACGGAAGCGAAAAGTTTGCGCGCTATCTAGCCGGAAAATGAGCGGAATCCACAGTGATCCTGCCTCATCCTCGCTGCGCGAGCGGCGGGAGCGGGCGGTTTTCCGGGCCGGTGTAATTGGCGCTGGGGCGGATGATCTTGCCGTCGATGCGCTGCTCGATGACGTGCGCGGCCCAACCCGCGGTGCGCGACATCACGAAGAGCGGAGTGAACATGAGCATCGGCACGCCCATGCGATGGTAGGCCACGGCGCTGAACCAATCGAGGTTGGGGAACATCTTTTTCTCATTCCACATCAGCGTCTCGATGCGCTCCGCGACGTTGAACAACTTCAGGTCGCCCTGCTCGGTGCTGAGCTGGCGCGCGATCTCCTTGATGATGGGATTGCGCGGGTCGCCGATGGTGTAGACCGGGTGGCCGAAGCCGATGACGATCTCCTTGCGGGCCATGCGGGCGCGGATATCGGCCTCGGCTTCGTCGGGAGTGGCGTAGCGGAGCTGGATCTCGAGGGCGACCTCGTTGGCGCCGCCGTGTTTCGGCCCGCGCAGGGCGCCGATGCCGCCGGTGATGCAGGAATAGATGTCGGAGCCCGTGCCGGCGATAACGCGGCAGGTGAAGGTGGAGGCGTTGAACTCGTGCTCGGCGTAGAGGATGAGCGAGCGGTCGAGCGCACGGACATGCGAGGGCGTCGGGGCTTTCTGATGCAGAAGGTGCAGGAAGTGCGCGGCAATGGAATCGTCGTCGGTCTCGACCGTGATGCGTTTGCCCGCGGTGGCGAAGTGGTGCCAATAGAGCAGCATCGACGGGAAGCAGGCGAGGAGGCGGTCGGCGATCTCGCGGGCGCCCGGGGCGCTGGCGGCGTTGCCACCGGAGGAGGGGAGCTTCTCGGGCTCGAGATTGCCAAGCATGGAGCAGCCCGTGCGCAGGACATCCATCGGGTGGGCGGAGGCGGGGATCTGCTCGAGCACGGCGCGCAACGCCGGTGAAAGGCCGCGGAGTTTCTTCAACTTGGCGCGGTAGGCGGAGAGTTCGGCGGCACTGGGCAGGCGTTCGTGGACGAGCAGGTGCGCGATTTCCTCGTAGGCCGCGCCGTTGGCGAGATCGGCGATGTCGTAGCCGCGGTAATGCAGGTCGTTGCCCGTGTGGCCGACGGTGCAGATGGCGGTGTTGCCGGCGGCGACACCGGAGAGGGCGACGGATTTCTTGACCTTGGGGGCGGGAGCGGGGTCGGACATGGCGAGGAAGACTTATTTGGTTTCCTTGGGCGGCGTGTAGCCGAGGGTGGTGTAGAGATCGGCGCGGGTCTGCATCTTCGCGACGACGGCCTGCTGGGTGCCGTCGCGGCGGAGCGTCGTGTAGAAATCGAGCGACGCGGCCGCGGCCATGCGCGAAGCGCCGAGAGGGTAGAGCGCGAGGGCGATGCCGGTCGAGCGCAGCTCTTCGAGGGTGAAATACGGCGTCTTGCCGAACTCGGTGAGGTTGGCGAGCACCGGCACCTTGATGACGGAGGTGAACGCGCGGTAGTCGTCGAGGGTGTGCAGCGCCTCGGCGAAGATCATGTCCGCGCCGGCGGCGACGTAGGCCTCGGCGCGGGCGATGGCGCCGCGCACGCCTTCGTTGGCGGCAGCGTCGGTGCGCGCCATGACGACGAAGGACGGATCGGGTTTGCCGGACACGGCGGCCTTGACGCGTGCGACCATCTCGGCGGTGGAGACGAGGTGCTTGCCGGGCAGATGACCGCAGATCTTGAGCGGGACCTGGTCCTCGATGTGCACGGCGGCCACGCCGGCGGCGGCCATCTCGCGGACGGTGCGGGCGGGATCGTCCCACCCGGTGTCGATGTCGACGAGGAGGGGGAGGGCGACGCGTTGCGTGATGCGGCGGGCGTCGATCAGGACGTCGGCGAGTTCGGTCTTGCCGGTGTCGGACCAGCCGTAGCTGTGGTTGGCCACGCCGGCGCCGGAGAGGTAGAGCGCCCGGAATCCGGCGCGCTCGGCCAGCAAGGCCGCATACGCATTGATCGCACCGACGATCTGGAGCGGCGATTCGGCCGCGAGGGCCGCGCGGAATTTCTGACCGGGCGTGGACATGCGAATGTCCGCTTATGACAAAGCGGCCGCCCGTGTCGAGGCGGTGCCATCGGGCCCGGCCGGGTAGTGGAAATTTTCATGACCAATCCGCCGTGACTGCTCACAGAGGTTTGGCTCGCCACCCGCCGGGGAGGCGGCATGTAGGTTGTCCACGAGCCCGGGTGGCGGAATGGTAGACGCAGGGGACTTAAAATCCCCTTTCCGAAAGGAAGTGCTGGTTCGAGTCCGGCCCCGGGCACCATGCACCGCCGGTCGGGTTTAGCCACATCAGCCAGTCTGAGGCCGGAGCCAGCCTTCGCGGATCAGGGCCTCGGCGGCTTGGATGGAGTTGAGCGCGGCGCCTTTCCAGAGGTTGTCTCCGCTCACCCAAAGCGAGAGACCGTTGTCGAAGGCGGTGTCGAGGCGCAGGCGGCCGACACCGCATTTCTCGCGGCGACTGAAATCCAGCGGGGTGGGGTAGGCGTGGCGCGCAGGATCGTCGACCAGTTCAGCGCCGGCGAAGGCCGCAATCGCCTCGCGGGCGGCGGGCACCGAGACCGGTCGTTCGAATTCCGCCTGGATGGCCACGGAGTGGGCGCGCACCACCGGCACGCGCACACAGGTGGCGGACACGCGCAGGGAAGGCAGGCCGAGGATCTTGCGGCACTCGTCGCGCATCTTCTCCTCCTCGCCCGTGTAGCCATCGGGACGGAAGCTGTCCACCTGAGGGATGAGGTTCTGGAAAATCTGGTGCGGATAGACCCGCCGCGGTGGTGTCTGTCCACGCGCATAAGCCCGGGTCTGGGCCTCCAGCTCCTCAATGGCGTCGGCCCCGGTGCCGGAGACGGATTGGTAGGTGGAAAAGAAAACCCGCTTCAGGCCGAAGGCCCGGTGCAGCGGATACAGACCCATCAGCGCGATGGCGGAGGAGCAATTCGGGCTGGCGATGATGCCGCGGTGGGCGCGCGCGGCGGCGAGATTGATTTCGGGCACCACGAGAGGCACCTCTTCCCGCATCCGGAAGGCGGAACTCTTGTCGAAGACCGTGCAGCCGCGCCGCACCGCCGCGGGGGCGAGCCGGCGCGCGGTGTCTCCATCCACGGCGAAAAACGCCAGATCCAGCCCGTCAAAAGCCTCCGGCGCGGCCTCCTGCACGGTCAGCATCCGGTCACCCCAAGCGATGATGCGTCCGGCGGAACGGCCGGAGGCCAGCAGGCGAACCTCGGCGGCGGGGAATCGGCGCGCAACCAGCAGGTCGATCAATTCCCGGCCGACGGCGCCGGTGGCGCCGACGATGCCGATGCGGTAGGTGGAGTTTTTCACGGGAGGGCGATGGACGCTTTGAGCATTATGGCTGCGGGAACGAGGCAAGAGGCGACAGTGTCTTACCGGGGGGCGGGGTGAGTTTCGTCCACGCGGACATGATGACACACCTTGTCATAATTGAAGCCGGGATTGACATGGCCGTGCTGGACCGCAGCGTCCGCGTTCTCGTGCATTACTGCTCCAAAGTGAAAGCCACCGCCCTGACGACCTCCAAACTCGTCAAGGACAACCATTGCACGCCCGGCGGCGCTGTTCACTGCTGAGATCATCAACCGAATTTTCCCACCAGTAAGGCCGCCCGAACAAGGCGGCCTTTTTGTTTTTCCCATGCCAACCATCGACCAACCCCCGCCCCCGGCGCAACCGGCACCGATCCGGCCGCCCATGCTGGCGCGGTTCCAAGCCCGCGCCGGCAACGACAACCACCACCTCTGGAACAACCACGGCACGTGGTTCCTCCACTACACGCGCTACCCCACGCCCGTCACGAAGGAGCGCGTCCGGGTCTCGCTGCGCACCCGTTGTGTCGAGGAAGCTCGCCGCCGGCGCGATGAGTTCCTGCTGCAAGCCTCCCGCGCCACGGCCGCCTGAACGACGACCATGAACGTCCTCGAACTCACCCGCCGGCTGGTCGACATCGACTCAGTGACTCCCAACGAGCAGGCGGTGGGCGGGTTCCTGGCAGATTATCTCACTCCGTTGGCCGCGCACCACGGCGGCCGGCTGGAGCGCCTGCCGATCGAAAACCGACGCGAGAACATCCTGGTCTCCTGGGGTGAGCCCGTCGTCACGCTGTCCACGCACCAGGACACCGTGCCGCCGTTTTTCCCGTCCCGGGAAGACGACGAGTTCATCTGGGGCCGCGGCGCATGTGATGCCAAGGGCATCCTCGCCGCCATGATCGGCGCCGCCGAAGGTCTGCTGGCCGACGGCGTGCGCAACTTCGCTTTGCTCTTTGTCGTCGGGGAGGAGCGCGGCTCCGCCGGCGCGCGGGCCGCCGCCCTTGATCCGCGCGGCTCGCGTTTCCTCATCAACGGCGAGCCGACCGGCAACCGTCTCGCGATCGGGAGCAAGGGCGCGTTGCGGTTCGAGATTGCCGCCACCGGACGCATGGCGCACTCCGCCTACCCGGAACTCGGCGAATCGGCCATCGACAAACTGCTCGACGCGCTCGGGCGCATCCGCGCGATCCCGTTGCCGGTCGATCCGGATCTCGGGCCGGCCACCCTCAACATCGGCACCCTCGCGGGCGGCGAGGCGCCGAATGTCATTCCCGGTGCCGCCGGGGCGGAGATCATGTTCCGGCTCGTGGGCGACGCCGACCCGTTGCGGCACGCGGTCGGTCTTGCCGTGGATGGTTTGGCCGAGGCGCGCGAAGTGCTCTGCATCCCGGCGCAGCGGTTGGCCACCCTGCCGGGATTTGAGACGACGAGTGTCAGCTACACGACCGACATCCCGGTGTTCGGGGGCGCGTGGGGCCGGCCGCTGTTGATCGGCCCCGGCTCCATCCACGTGGCGCACACCGAAGGCGAGCGCATCGCGAAGAACGAGCTGCTCGAGGCCGTCCTCATCTACCAGCGGCTGGTGCGGCAGCTCCTGGCCTCGGGCGCGTCGAATCCACCGGATCACACCCCATGAAAATCGCCATCATCGGCTGCGGCAAGATGGGCCGCCTGATCGAACAACGCGCGCCCGACCAAGGCTGCGAGGTCGTCTTGCGGCTCAACTCGGCCAACAACGCCGGCGGCGCCGGCCTGACCGCGGAGAATCTGCGCGGCATCGACGTGGCGCTGGAATTCACCCACCCGGACGCCGCCGTGACCAACCTCGAGCGTCTCGCCGCCCTCGGTGTGCCGGTCGTCACCGGCACGACGGGCTGGCACCGTGAAATGCAGTGGGTGCAACAGGCGGTGGCCCGGCACAATGCCGGCCTCGTCTGGAGTGCAAACTTCTCGGTCGGGGTGCAGGTCTTCACGCGGCTCGCCGCCGAGGCGGCCCGCTTGCTGCGGGGCGAGACCGACTACGGCGCGTGGGCCCGCGAAATCCACCACCACACCAAGAAGGACGCCCCGAGCGGCACGCTGTTGCAATTGGTCGGGGCCATGCGCACAGCCGGCTACGGGCGCTCGATCGACCAGACCGCCATCCGCGCGGGCGCGCATCCCGGTTTGCACGAGATCGGTTTCGATTCGCCCGCCGACACCGTCACGCTGTGCCACACGGCGAGAAACCGCGACGGCTTCGTGCACGGGGCGTTCAAGGCTGCGCGCTGGATCGCCGAGAAGCGCACCGGGTTTCATGAATTCGGCGATATTCTCTTCGGAGGTGCGTCATGTTCGTAGGATGCGGCACGGCCCTGGTCACCCCCTTCACCCGCGACGGACAGGTCGACGAGGCGGCGTTCCGCCGGCTCGTCCGGCGTCAGATCGAGGCGGGCATCAATTTTCTCGTCCCCTGCGGCACGACCGGCGAAAGCCCGACGCTGACGCGACGCGAACATCTGCGCGTCGTGGAGCTGACGGTCGAGGAGGCGCGCGGACAGGTGCCGGTGCTGGCCGGTGCGGGCGGCTACAACACCGCTGAGGTTGTGGAGCTGGCGCGGGAGATCGAGGCATTGGGCGCGAACGGACTGTTGTCGGTCACACCCTATTACAACAAGCCGACCCCCGAGGGCCTGTTTCAGCACTACCAGGCCATCGCGACCGCCACGCGGTTGCCCATCATCGTCTACAGCATCCAAGGCCGCACTGGTATCAACGTCGCACCCGAGACGCTGCGCCGGCTGGCGACGATCCCCAACATCATCGGGGTGAAGGAGGCCTCCGGCAACATCGCCCAGATGGCCGGTGTGATCCAGCAGGTGCCGGAGGATTTCCTCGTCCTCTCCGGAGACGACGCCATCACCCTGCCGCTCATCGCGCTGGGCGGACGCGGTGTCGTCAGCGTGGTGAGCAACGAGGTGCCGGCCGAGATGACGCAGCTCACGCGGCATTGCCTGGATGGTGATTTCGCCGCGGCGCGTGCGCTGCAGCGGCGTCTGTTCCCGCTGATGGAAGTCAACTTCATCGAATCCAATCCCGGTCCGGTGAAGGCCGCGCTGGCTGCGCTGGGACTGTGCGAGCCGGTGCTGCGGCTCCCGCTTGCGCCGCCCGGTCCCGCCAGCCAGGCTCGCATCGAACAGGTGCTGGCCGACCTCCAGCTTCTGCCCCGCCGCCATGCTCCAAGCTGACATCGAGAACCTCTTCGACCACCCGCCGGTCGCCTACACCGACGCGCACCGGACGCTTTTTCAGGAATTCAAGGAGGCGCTCAACGCGGGCCGCATCCGCGCCGCCGAGCCCGATGCCACGACGACGACCGGTTGGCGCGTGAATGCTTGGGTGAAAAAGGGGATCCTGCTCGGATTCCGCCTCGGCTCGCTGGTGGACATGTCGGTCGACCCCGTGCGGCAGCCCTTCATCGACAAGTCCACCTACCCGGTGAAGCGCCTCACCCCGGCCGACGGCGTGCGCGTCGTGCCCGGTGGCTCCAGTGTGCGCGACGGCTGTTTTGTGGCGCGCGGTGTCACCTGCATGCCGCCGATGTTCATCAATGTCGGCGCCTGGGTGGGCGAGGGGACGATGGTGGATTCGCACGCCTTGGTCGGGAGTTGCGCGCAGATCGGAAGGCACTGCCACATCTCCGCAGCCGCACAACTTGGCGGCGTGCTTGAACCGGTGGGCGCGCTGCCGGTCATCGTCGAGGACGAGGTCATGATTGGAGGCAACTGTGGTGTCTACGAGGGTGTCATCGTGCGGCACCGCGCCGTGCTCGGCTCGGGAGTGATCCTCAACCGCTCGACGCCGGTCTACGATGTGGTGCGTGGCGTCGTTCATGCCGCGACGGATGCGCAACCGCTGGTAATCCCGCCCGAGGCCGTTGTCGTGGCGGGCGCACGCGCAATCACCCAGGGACGTGGCCGGGAATGGGGCCTTTCCCTCTACACGCCGGTGATCGTCAAATACCGCGACGCGAAGACCGACGCCAAGGTGCAGTTGGAGGATCTGCTCCGGTGATCTCGCCCCACCGTGCCAGGCGGCGGGCCGGCCGGCCAACTTGCAGGGAGTGCCGCTGACCGGAAAGGCCTTGCCCCGGTCGGCGGCCTGGTCAGGGTCCGCGCACATGAACATCGGCTTCCTGGGCGGCAGCTTCGACCCGGTCCATTTCGGACACCTGATCGCGGCGCAGGACGTGCTCGAGCAGTTCAAGCTGGACCGGTTGTTCCTTGTGCCCGCCGCGCAGGCGCCGCTGAAACCGAACGACGTGCAGTCAACGTCCACCGACCGCCTGACGATGCTACGGGCGGCCATCGAATGGGACCGGCGGCTGGAAATCTCCGACTACGAACTGAGCAAGGGCGGGGTGAGCTATACCATCGATTCCGTGCGGCATTTCCGCGCGCAGTTTCCCGGGGCGCGACTTTTTTGGATCATCGGCGGCGACCAGCTGCCGCTGCTTCACAAGTGGAAGGACATCTGCGAGCTGGCGCAACTGATCGAGTTTATCTTTCTGGAGCGACCGAAGCATCCCACCAAACCGCACGCAGACATCCCGGGGCTGGTCCTGCACCGTTGTGACGGCCATTTGATCGAGATCAGCTCGAGCGAGCTAAGGCAACGTGTCAAAAAGGGCCTGTCGCTCCACTATTTCTGCCCGCAAAAAGTCATCGCCTACATCGAGCAGAACAAACTATACCGCTGACAAAATGAGAGCCCGCCGTGCGCCTGTGCGCGCCAAGAAATCTACCAAGCCCCCCGTCCCGAATCCGCTGCTCCCGCTGCTGGTCAAGGCGCTGGATGCGAAAAAGGCCGAGGATCTACAAGTGGTGGATGTGCGCGAGCAGTCCAGCATCACGGATTTCCTTGTCCTGGCCACCGGCACGTCCGAGCCACATCTGCGCGCACTACGGATCGAGGTCGAAAAAGTCCTCGACGAAAACCACGCCAAGATCGTGGGCATGGACACCACCAAGGAGAGCGGGTGGTCCGTCATCGATGCCTTCGATATCATGGTGCACCTTTTCACCCGGGAAAAGCGCGAGAGGTTCCGGCTCGATTTGCTTTGGAAAGACGGGGAAGTTGTCTCCTGCGAGCGTTTGTTGAGAGACTGAGTTCCCATAATAGGGCCTATCTCACTTGGTGATTAGGCTTTATGCCCTGATCGGATATTTGTCGTGCTATTGCGCGTAATTTGCCCTAACAATTTATCTAACCTCCATATCATTCACATATGAATACTCGTAATTCCTCCATCCGAGGCTTCACCCTTGTTGAAATCATGATCGTCGTCGTCATCATCGGCCTTCTGGCCGCGATGGCGATTCCGGCGTTCCAGAAGGTGCGCCAGTCCTCGCAGGACAAGGCCGTCCTCAACAACGCCCGCCAGCTGGCCGCCGCCGCGGACCAATACTTCTTGGAGAACGGCGTCTCCTCCGTTGCTTCGGCCGCCCTCGTCGGCGCCACCAACTACGTGAAGGCTATCAACACGGTCGCCGGTGAGTCCTACCCGGCGGACTACACGCAGGGTGTCACGATTTCGATCGGTGCTGTGGCCGGTTCGCGCACAGTGACTTACGCACCGTAAGCTGATTTTATCGATTCTTTCACAAGCCGGCCTGAGGGCCGGCTTTTTTGTATCCCATCAATTAGCTCTTGCGCAGCGAAGGACGCTTGGCTGTTATCGCCGGTGCTTCGCAAGAGGCAGAAAATAATAACAACCCACAATAACATGAATACCCGCAATCGTTCGTCCAAGGGCTTCACCCTTGTTGAAATCATGATCGTCGTCGTCATCATCGGCCTCCTGGCCGCGATGGCGATTCCGGCGTTCCAGAAGGTGCGCCAGTCCTCGCAGGACAAGGCCGTCCTCAACAACGCCCGCCAGCTGGCCGCCGCCGCGGACCAATACTTCTTGGAGAACGGCGTCTCCTCCGTTGCTTCGGCCGCCCTCGTCGGCGCCACCAACTACGTGAAGGCTATCAACACGGTCGCCGGTGAATCCTACCCTGGCAATTACACGCAGGGTGTCACCATCTCGATCGGTGCTGTGGCCGGCTCCCGCACGGTTACCTACGCTCCCTAACCGGATCGTTTAGCCGGAAGGCAACTTGACCAAGGCCGTCCACCCCACCTCGGGAGGACGGCCTTCGTTCATATGAACGCGGTGCACGTATCCCCATCGCAGTCGCAGGCTATTGATCCAAACCACCCGGATGTGCTCAGGCGCATCCGCGGCCGCCGAGGTTTCACTCTTGTGGAAATCATGGTGGTGGTGGTGATCATCGGCTTGCTCGCCGCGATGGCCATTCCTGGATTCCAGAAAGTGCGTCGCATGTCGCAGGACAAGGCCGTGCTCAACAACGCCCGCCAATTGTCCGCTGCAGCCGACCAGCATTTCCTGGAGAACGGCGTCACCTCAGTGCTGTCCGCCAATCTCGTGGGCGCCACCAACTACATCAAGACCGTTGAGACTGTCGCGGGCGAGACCTATCCCACAGGCCTCACCCAAGGCATCACATTGACGGTCGCCGGTGTGGCCGGTTCGCGCACGATCACGTTTCAACCCTGAGGCAAACGAAGCTTTTGTTTTTATCTCGAGCCGTCCATCATGCGATGGACGGCTTTTTTATGAACGTAAGCGGCTTTGCCTCCGAGAGAACCCGATGGATTGCCGGCGCTCTGGCCGGCGTGATAGCCATTGCGGCCGGTTTCCTGGTTTTCACGCCCGAACAATCCCTGCGGATCGTCATCCATGGGGGTTATTGGTGGATGCTCGGTCTTACCGCCCTTTTTGCGTGGCACCTGCTGCTTATCGCCCGGCAGAGCAGCCGGTCTTGGACCACACTGCGTGAGCACCTGCTGGACTGGCCTGCCGCCCTGATCTTGGGCTGCGGCCTGCTGCTGCTTGTCCATGAGGGCTACGGCTTCAAGATCTTGATGGACGAGGCGATGCTGCTCGGCACCTCAATGAGCCTGCACTACGACAAGACCGCCCTCGTGCCCATGCGCGGCCACGACATCCAGGGTGCGTTCCAGTTGCTGGCCGGGCAACTCGACAAGCGGCCGCTTTTCCAGCCGTTTCTGGTCTCCTTGCTGCACGACCTGACCGGATACCGCCCCGAGAATGTCTTCGTGCTCAACACGCTGCTCACCTTCGTCCTGCTTGTTCTAGTCTGGTTCGCGGGCAAGCGCATCGCCGGCCGGGGGGCGGCCGCGGTCGGGGTCCTGCTGTTCACCAGCCTGCCGCTCCTCGCCCAGAATGCCACCGGAGGCGGCTTCGAGCTGCTCAACCTCGTCATGATTCTCTCCACACTGCTGCTGGCGATGCGCTACGTGGAGAAGGCGGACGGCATCACTCTCAACGCCCTGTGCCTCTCCGGTGTTTTGCTGGCGCAGACTCGTTATGAGTCGGTTGTCTTCCTGCTGCCCGTGGCCGGCGTTGTCCTCTGGGCCTGGTTTTCCCGGCGACAGTCCGGGCTCACCTGGCTCGGAGCCCTGACCCCGCTCATGCTCGTCCCCTACGCCCTGCACAACCAGGTCTTCACCGCGCGGCAATCCTCCTGGGAGCTGATGAGCCAGCCCGGCTACGAGCAGCCTTTCGCCCTTGCCTACGCTCCAGACAACATCGTCCACGCGCTGAACTTTTTCTTCGACACCACCGGCGAGCAGTCCAACTCCCTCGTGCTCGCGGCCCTCGGCCTGCCGGCGGCGTTTTTCTTTGCGCTCTGGGCGGGGAAAACACTGTTGCGGCTGCGCGCCGCGCCGCCCGAAAGGGCGGCGCTCGCCATCTTCGCGGTCGGTTTTGCCGCGCATACGGCGCTCCTCATGTGCTATTTCTGGGGCAAGTTCGACGATCCGGTCATCCGCCGTCTCAGTCTGCCGCTCAACCTCTTCCTGGTCATCAGCGTTCTTGTCGTCGCGGCTGAGATTTCCCGCACCGCCTTGGTCTGGCGCATCCTGGCCGGGATCGTGGGGGCCGGGTTTTTCCTGCATTCGCTGCCCGCCATGGCCCGGCACGACTACTCGCTGGATTATTATGTCGGCCGCGAGATGGAGTGGCGGCGCGAGTTCATCGCGGCCCATCCTGCCCGCGACTACCTCTTTATCGACAACAACTCGATCATGTGGATCACGCACCGGGTTTCGGCCACTCCCGTGCTCCAGGCCCTCCAGCGCAAGGAGATCATCCTCTACAATCTCCGCAACCGCACCTTCTCCGACATCTACGTTTTCCAGCGCCTCAATGTGGATCCGGCGAATTCGCGGCTGAGTTACCTGCCGGACGAGGATCTAGGCCCCGACTATCAATTGGAGACCGTGCGGGAGCGTCGCTTCACTCCGCTGACCGTCAGTCGCATCAGCCGCGTCGTGTCCATTCGCGAAGGTCCTGTCGCGGTGCCGGCGCGCCCCGCCTCCGGAGCGATCGACCGCCTAACCCCGGCCGAGCGCGAAGCGGTCCGGCAGCAGTATCTCGACAATTTCATCAAACGCCTGCCGTGACATCAGCCGCGCCCCGCGTCCTTCCTCCTGCTTGGGCCCGTCGCGTCGAGTTCAGGCTCGTCTGTTTCGGCCTCGCGGCCGTCGCAGCCGTTTATCTCGGTTTCCTCGGGCCCGATGTCGCGACCGCCGACCATTTCGTCAAACATTACGGCTATCACACCATCGCGACCTCCTTTGTGCTCTGGGTCGCCTGCCTTTGGCGGCTGCGGGCAGGCTTGGGACCGGACGAGATTCCACCGCGGCGCGAGTTGCTCGCTCCTGCCGCGGTAATCGCAATCTTCACCGCGTTCTATCTCTTCGCCGAGCCTTTCCAGAGCAAGGTGCTCTATGACGAGTTCGTCTTGCAGTCCACCGCCTACAACATGCACCACTTCCGCGATGCCTCGACGATGGTCCGCGGCTACGATGTGCTCGGCGTGTTTCTGTCCACCGACAACTACCTCGACAAACGGCCGTTCTTTTACCCTTTCCTCGTTTCGCTGCTGCACGATCTGACCGGATACCGCGTGCTCAACGCCTACCTGCTCAATGCCGCGCTTTACCCCTTGGCCTTGACCCTCGCGTGGTGGCTCGGCCGAATGCTGGCGGGCACCGCGGCCGCCCTGCTGGTGGTCCTGCTCATGGGGACGCTGCCCCTGTTCGGCCAGAACGCCACCGGCGCCGGCATGGAGATGCTCAACATCTGCATGTTGCTGGCCGTCGCCGCCCTGGGGAGCCTCTATCTGCGGAGGCCCGACGAAACCCGCCTCTCGGCGCTGGTGCTGGGCACCGTGCTGCTCGCCCAGAGCCGCTATGAATCCGCCATCTATGTCGGCCCGGTGGCCGTGCTCATCATGCTGGGCTGGTGGCGCGCCGGCCGCGTGATCCTTTCCTGGCCGTCGGTCATCGCCCCGCTGTTGCTGATCACCTACGCGCTGCAGAACAAGGTGCTTTCGAACACCAAGTGGATGTGGGAACTGCGGGATAACCAGGAAACCCGGTTCAGCGCGGAATACCTGCCGGGCAACCTGGCCGGGGCGGTCGAGTTCCTGTTCAACACCACCGTGCGGTTCGCGAATTCCTGGTGGCTGACCGTCTTGGGACTGCTGGCACTGGTTGCCATCATCGTGTGGTTGATCCTGCGGCGGCCCTCCTTGCGCACCGCGCCTGCCGGTCCGACCGTTCTCGGCCTGCTCTCCCTGGGGGCCTTGGCCAACACCGTCCTCCTGCTGTTCTACTATTGGTCGAGCTACTCCGATCCCATGGCCGCACGCTTCGCCCTGCCGCTCTACCTCACGTTCGCCTTCGCGGCGGTGATTGCCGTGGCCATGATTGACCGCCGCTGGCCGGTCATGCGCTGGGTGCAGGCCGCCACCATCGTCTATGGCCTTGGCGTCACGACGAAGCAGGTCGGACAGCATCTCTATTCGCACCTCGGCGTCGCCGAGATCGAATGGGAAAAGGCCGTCATCAACGCGCGCCCTGCGAGCGGGCAGCGCTTCGTCATCACCAACAAGTCCACGCTGCCCTGGCTCCTCGACCGGACCCCCTCGATCCTCGTGGGCCGCGCCCGGCTGGTGCAGGATCGCCTCGCCTGGCAGATGACCGAGGGTGATTTCCGCGATGTCTACGTAACCCAGACCTTGCGCCCGACCACCCCGGACGGCGACCACGAGATGCTCCCCGAGGACCGCCTCCCCGCCGCGTTCCACCTCCAACCCGTCGCCGAGCGGCGGTTCGGCACGCGCCTGACCCGCATCAGCCGCATCGTCGCCATCGATCCGCCCGCGACCGTCTCTCCGGCCGCCGCCGATTGAACGAACCCCATGGAATTGCGCGAACACTTCGACTGGGTCGCCGCGAACAACGCGCGCACACGCCACGCCCAACGCGACTTTCACGAACAGTTGCTCGCGCTTTACCGGCATCACATTCCTGAGGGTGCGAGTGTGCTCGAGGTGGGGTGCGGCCAGGGTGACCTGCTGGCTGCTCTGCATCCGTCACGCGGTCTCGGGCTCGATTTCAGCCCACGGATGCTGGCTGACGCCCGTTCACGCCACGGCGCCCGGCCCGGGCTCGAATTCCGCGAGGCCGACGCCGAGCGGCTCCAGCTTGATGAAACCTTCGACCATATTGTCCTGGACTACCTCACCGGCTATGTCGGTGACATCCAGGCACTGCTCCAAGCCCTGCAGGCCGCCGCGCATGGCCGCACCCGCTTGCATCTCACGACGCTCAACACCCTCTGGCGCTGGCCGCTCCGCTGGGCCGAGGGACTCGGCGCGGTCATGCCCCAACCGCCCAGCAACTGGCTCTCGCATCACGACCTCTTCAATCTCCTCGAACTCGCCGGCTGGGAAGTCGTCACCTTCGAGCGAGTGCAGCTGTTCCCCTACGAATGGCCGCTGATCTCCGACTTCTTGAACAGTGTCCTCGTGCGGCTGCCCGGGTTCCGGCATCTCGGCATCACCCTGTGGGTCACCGCCCGTCCCCGCCGACCGGTGAAGCCGACCGGTGGCGTGAGCTGCTCGGTCATTGTGCCCGCCCGCAATGAAGCCGGCAACATCCGGCCCGCGCTCGATCGCATCCCCGTGCTCGGGCGGCGCACCGAGGTCATCTTTGTGGAAGGCCACAGCCGCGACGACACCTGGGCGACCATCCAGCGCGAGGTGGCGGCCTACCGCGGCCCGCATCTCGTCCGCGCCTTGCAGCAACCCGGTAAGGGCAAGTGGGACGCCGTGCGCACGGGATTCGCCGCCGCCACCGGGGACGTGCTCGTCGTCCAGGACGCCGATCTCACCGCGCCGCCGGAGGACCTGCCCAAGTTCTACGATGCGCTCGCCGGGGGCGCCGCCGAGTTCGTCAACGGCAGCCGCCTCGTCTACCCGATGGAGAAGCGTGCGATGCGCTTCCTGAATTTCCTCGGCAACAAGTTCTTCGCCCTCGCCCTCTCCTTCGTGCTGTCGCAACCGGTGAAGGACAGCCTCTGCGGCACCAAGATGCTGCTGCGTTCCGACTATGAGCGCCTGTTGCGGCGCATCGCCGCGCTCGGCGACTTCGATCCCTTCGGTGACTTCAACCTTCTCTTCGGCTCGGCCCTGCTCGACCTGAAGATCCGCGATCTGCCCGTGCGCTACAAGGACCGCACCTACGGCGAGACCAACATCTCGCGCTTCACCCACGGCTGGCTGCTCCTGCGCATGACCGCCTTCGCCCTCTGGCGGGTCAAGTTCCGCTTCGGCCCCCGCGCATGACCCCCGCCACGGCCAGCCCCGGGACCGGCGTCGCCCGCTGGCTCGCGTTCCTCGGCCTGGCCGGCTGCGCCCTCGTGCTCTGGAGCGCGCTGTGCTCCGTGCCGGGTCTTTATTGGAACCCGCCTCGCCTCGCCCCCGCCTACGCCTTGGCCGCCGGGCTCGACATCTACGCCACGCGCGCAACGGCCGCGCACCTCGGTTGGCACTATGGCCCGGTCTTTCCGCTTTGGAGCCTGCCCGCGGCTTTCGTCCCGCAGATCACCCTCTCCTTCATCGTCTGGGCCCTGCTGCATCTTGGCGCACTTTTCCTGTCTGCGTGGTTCGTGCTGCGCCGCCTCGGGACGCCCGGGCTCCTCTCCGGCGCCATAGCCGGCGTCTTGTTCATCGGCCAGGCCTATACGCAGTCGATGCTCTATCTTGTGCACGTCGACACCCTCTGCGTCGCCTTCGGCTTTGCATCGGCGTGGCTGGCCCACGGCGCGTTGGCCGACGCCCGGCCGCGCCTCCTGCCTTGGGCCGCACTGTGCGCAGTGCTCGCCCCTTGGACGAAGCAGCTCGGCGTCGCCGTCCCGCTCGCCGTCTTCCTCTGGCTCTGGTGGACCGGCCGCCGCGACCTCGCCGGCCGATTCTTCTTCTGGTGCGTGGTTTGGGGCGGTGTGACGGGGATGCTCTTCTTCGCGGTCTTCGGGGCCGAAAACCTCGCCTTCAACCTCTGGCTCATCCATGCCCGCACGCCGTTCCGCGGCGGCTGGACCCTCTTGCTTCCCGAGACCGGCCGGCTGCTGCTGGAAAACTGGGTGTGGCTGGCGGCGTTTGCCGCGGCGTGGATTTTCCCAACCGCCCGCGTGTCGGTCCCCCGCACCAGCCTCGCCGCCCTCCTGTGGTTCCTTGCGCTGGCGCACCTTCCGCTCGGTATCTCGGCAGTCCTCAAGGAAGGCGGAGGCTGGAACTCTCTCCATACGCAATACTACCTGCTGCCGTTGCTGGCCGGTTTGTTGGTCCGCGTCGCCGCCTTGCCCCGTGGCCGGCTGCTGCTCGCGGCCATCTTCCTGGCCTCTTTCATGCAGGCCGCTTGGCTCCTGCACCGGCAGGGCACGGTCTGGACTCCCTACCGCGGGCAGGAGGATTTCCTCGCCGAGGCGCGTGCACAGGCAGGCCGGGTGTATTTCCCCTGGAACCCCTTGCTCACCATCATCACCGAGCGCCGCGTCTATCCCTTCGACAACGCGCTTTTCTGCCTCACGCAGGCAGGTTTGGAGCCCCGCCATGAAACGGTCCGTGCCACGGTGCCGCCGTCGCCGCTCATCATCTATCACGAGCCGGTGCAGGGCCATTTTGCGCTTCGGTATTTCCCCGAAAAGATGAACCCTGCGGCCCGGCCCCGATGACCCCCCCTTCCCGTATCCGAGACACGCCGGCCGGTTGCACCGCCATCCTGGCCTCGCTGGTCCTGTTCGGCTGGCTGCTTTGGGTGTATTTCCCGCAGCTCCTGATCGTCTTCGGGGTGTTCAACTACGGGACCTGGTTCATCGACAGCTACGCCATCCTCGCCACGAACGATGCCCTCAAGGCCGGCCTCGATCCGTCCCAACCGAATCCCTTCGATCCCCTCGGTCGCCCCCACAGCTATTCCCAGTGGTGGTTCGTGTTCGGCCGGCTCGGCCTGACCCGGGACAACAACTTCCTGCTCGGCGGGCTTTTCGTCCTCACTTTCTTCGCCGCCGCATTGACCACTCTGAAGCCGCGCGATTGGCGCGAGGTGCTGGTCGCAACCCTGTGCCTGCTTTCACCGCCGGTGATGATGGCGGTGAACCGCGCGAACAACGACCTCGTCGTCTTCACCTTGGTCGGCTTCGCCGCGTTGTTGGTCGTGCGCGAGGCCCGGTGGACCTCGTTTGCGGGTGTCGCGCTGCTCAGCATCGCGACCGGCCTGAAATTCTACCCGGTTGTCTCCGGCTTCGCCCTGCTCGGCCTGCGGCCCCTGCGCCGCCTTTGGCCGCTGGTGCTCGCGGCGGGGATCCTGTGCGCCGCCGCCTTTGTCCATGTGTGGGATTACTTCCGGCAGGCGGTCATCCCGGTGCCGGCCAACGTGCACACCTTCGGCGCGCCGCTGCTCTGGCGTGACTTCGGTTTCGAGGGTTCTTGGGTGACGCCGGCGTCGGTGCTGGTGCTGCTGGTGTTGGCCGCACCGATCTGGTGGCTGCGGTCCCGTCTGCCGCCCGGCGACACCCCGGCGGGCAGCGATGAGATCCAAGCACACGCCTCCGCCGTGATGCTGCTGGCGTGCTTCGTCGGTGGCATCAGCTTCGGCTACCGCGGCATCCTCGCCATCTGGCCGCTGTGGTTGGCCTGGCGCGAGTGGCGCGCGGACCGGCCGCAACGCGCGCTGCTGGCCGCGGAGATTGCGTTGCTCAGCGGCGTGCTCTGGCTTGACGGCCTCTTCTGCGCCGTCGTCAACCTCAGTCACGACGCGGTGGAACGTTTCCGGCTCGAGCACTGGCAGCTGGTGTGGCGGTTCTGGACCCAGCCGCTGGTCTGGCTGGCCATGGCCTTCCTCACCGCCCGTCTCCTCGGTGTTCTCAACGCGTTGTGGCGGGATAGCCGCCGCACTTGATCACGGTGGGCCGCCGCGCGCGACCGCCGCCCGCCACTCGCTGAACGACCGGTTGATCGCCGCGTCCAATTCCTCCTGGGTCAGGCGGTAGAGGAAAAAGGTGTGTGCGAGCACATGGTCGGGCCGCCGCGCACGCAGATAGTGGCAGAGACGGGCGAACCGCAGCCGGTCGAAGCGCACCCAGGCCTTTTCCCACTGGCTGTCCGGCAGGCCGCCACGGATCTGCTCGCGCGCCGTCTTGTCGGTCAGAAAAACGCGCATGGCCGGCTCCGCTGCGCGCAGTTCCTGGTATTCCTTCTCGTGCGCTTCGGACCAAGGACCGCGCACCGGGGCATAAACCTGCTGGAGCATCGTGGCGTTGACCGCATACAGACCCGCGCGGGGCTCATACCACACCGGCGCCTGCTTGAACCCGTTCACGAACGGCAGGCGCACGGCGTCGATGCCGTGATAGCGCGGCTCGTCCGTGCCGAAGTAGGAGAGGAAGACCTGCTCGTCCGGCCGGCGGTGTTCCCGCAGCCACTGCGCCAGCGCCGGCAGGTCCTGGCCCCAATCGAGCGAACTGTCCACGAGCAGGCGCCAGCCGTTGGCCGGGCCGCCGGCGAGCACGTTGAAAAATGCCAGATAATGCGGCGCGACCCACAGGTTGGCCAGCAGCGTGCCGCCGGCCAGCAACCAGGGCACCGTTCTCCCCACGAGTTCGCGCAGCACACCCGATGCGGCCAACTGGCCGACGAGGATGAACAGCACGGGATATGTGGGCAGGATGTGCCGGTGTCCGATGTTGAGGTTGCTCGTCAGGGAGAAGGCCCAGTAGATGGTGAACAGCACGAGCAGCGGCGCCGCGACAGGCAGATCGCGCCGCCATTGCCCGGGCTCGCGCCAGCGCCGGCCCAGGGCGAAGGCGCCGAGCGCGATGCCCGCGAGGAGCGCGACGGGCGTCTTCCACCAGAAGGCCAGCGGGAAGAAGCTCACCCAGCCGTGGATGCTGTATTCGCCGGCGAGGAACGCCGCGCGCGCCTGCGCCGACTGGACGACCCAGGAGTATCCGTAGAGGAATGCCTCGGGCAGCAGCTGCCAGTCGCGGCAGAACTGCACGACCTTCCCATGGATGCCGATGAACGGCAGCACGCCCTCCCACGGCACGATGTAGTGGTCGGCGGGCGGCAAGTCCGGGGCAAAGCCGGAGTAGCGGAAGTTGAAGCAGGCCCAGATCACGACCAGCGCTGCGGCGCCGTGTGCCGCCAGCGTGGCAGGTGCCAGTTTCCACCAACGGGCCTTCGCGGGGTCGAGAGCGATGCGCCATGCCAGCAACACGAGGAAGACGGGCAACAGCAGAACGGCGGAATACTTGGCGACGCAGGCAAGTCCGAAGGTGAGGGCGCTCAGCGCGCCGTTCCGCCAGCCCGGGTCGCGCAGATGCGCCCAGAACGCGCCGCAGCTCGCGAGCAGGAAGAACACCGCCGCGGCGTCCGACGTGGCCAGCGGGGCGTGCGCCAGCATGTTCGGGTCGAGGGCGAAGAGCGCCAGCGCGAGCAGGCCGGCCGCGTCGCCGCCGAGCCGGCGCGCCCACGCGAAGATCAGCACGCCGGTGGCGAGCGAGAACAGCAGGTTCAGGGCGCGCGCGCCCATCAGCATCGGCCGGTGGTCGTGGCCGGTCTCATAGAAGAACCGGTGGCCGATGACGTTGGCATCGGAGGTCGCCCAGGCATGATTCAGGGCCAGCATCGGCCGCGGCGCGCCGGTCCACACCGCGGCGAGGCCGTGCAGGCGCTGCGGGAGAACTCCGTTCTCCGGATGGAGGCGGAAGTCGCCGTGCTTGTCGTAGAAGTATCCGCCGGTCACGTGCAGCAGCTCGTCGTGCGTCACGCCCTTGCCGGACACGGCCCACAGCGCGAGCACGGCGTGCAGGGCGAGGAGGAACGCGGCCGCCACCGGCACCATCCAGTCGCGGCGGGTGGCATTCATGGCGGTCTCAGCGCAGGGCGGCGCGCAAGTGCTCGCAGACGTAGTCGCACTGCGCGCGCGTCATCTCGGGGAACATCGGGAGCGAGAGGATCGACTTGGCGGCGGCCTCGGCGTTGGGGAAGGCGCCGGCCTTGAGACCCATCTCGGCGTAGGCCTTCTGCAGGTGGATCGGGATCGGGTAGTGCACAACCGTCTGCACGCCGGCGTCGGCCAGTTTCCTCGCCACGAGGTCGCGGTCGTGGGCGGGGAAGCGCACGACGAAGAGGTGGTAGACGTGCCGGCCGCACCACGGTGCCTCCTGCGGCAGGACCAGTTCGCGGCAGTCGCGCAGGTTCTCGCGATACCAGCCGGCCACCTGGTTGCGCAGGTCGTTCCAGCGGGCCAGCTGGCGCAGCTTCACGCTGAGGATGGCGGCCTGGAGGGTGTCGAGGCGGGAGTTGTAGCCTTGGATTTCGTGATGATACTTCACCACGGAGCCCCAGCTGCGCAGGAGCTTGATCTTTGCGGCGAGTTCAGCATCGGCGGTGGTGACGGCCCCGGCGTCGCCGAACGCCCCGAGGTTTTTGCCGGGATAGAAACTGAAACCCGCCGCCACGCCGAGCGTGCCGCAGGCGCGGCCGTCCTTGAGCGTGGCGCCATGGGCCTGCGCGGCGTCCTCGATCAGGTGCAGGCCGCGTTTCCGGCAGATGGCCGCGATGGCGTCGATGTTGGCCGGCTGGCCGTAGAGGTGCACGGGCATCACCGCCTTCGTGCGCGGGGTGATGGCGGCCTCGATCGCGGCGGGGTCGATCAGGTAATCCTCGAGCCGGCAGTCCACCAGCACGGGCTTGGCGCCGGCGTAGGACACGGCCTCGGCGGAGGCGATGAAGCTGTTGGCGACGGTGATGACCTCGTCGCCCGGCCCGAGGCCCAGTCCGCGGCAGATGAACTGCAGGGCGTCGGTGCCGGAGCCCAGGCCGACGGCGTGGGGCGCGCCGATGAAGGCGGCGAACTGCTGCTCGAACTCGGCGCACTCCTTGCCGTGGATGAAACCGCAGTGCTTCAGCACGCGGTCGATGGCGGGATCGAGCTCGGCGCGGAGCCCGGCGGTCTGCAGCGGGATGTCCTGGAAGGGGACTTTCATCGTCATGGGGAGGGGCGGCGGTCTTGGCGCCAGAGGTTCCAGAAAGAAAAGAGGCCCGTCAAGGTGCGCCACATGACCTTGAGGCGGGAGGCCGAGGCCACGCCGCCGAGGCGCACCTTCATCTGCACGTCCACCTCGGTGAACCTCGCCCCGAGATCGCGTAGCCGCACCAGCGCCTCGACCAGCATGGGGATGCCGCGCTGGGTGAGGGTGATCCGGGCGAACAAGTCGCGGCGGTAGGCGTGGATCCAGTTCACGTCGCGCAGGCGCAGGCCGAAGAGGGTGGCGACGAGCTTGGGGTAGAGCCACGCGTTGAAGCGCATGAGCGGGTTGTAGCCGACGCGGGCCTGCCGCACGCCCACGATCACATCGGCCCGGCCGAACTGCGCGACGTAGGGGGCGAGGTCGGCGGGCTCGGCGGGCATGTCGGCGGGCCAGAGGATGAGGTAGTCGCCGGTGGCGCGGGCCGTGCCGGTCCGGAACGCGCCGCCGATGCCCTGGTTCGCCTGGTGCACGGCCACGACGCCCGGCAGCGCGGCCGCCAGCGCGTCGGCGATCGGCGCCGTGCGGTCGCGGCTGCCGTCGTTGACGATGATGATCTCGGCCGTGACGCCGACCGCCGCGAGCGAGGCGTGCAGCCGGCGGATGCAGCCGTCGAGCAGGGCCTCCTCGTTGAAGGCCGGCACGATGACGCTGAGCGCGGGCGCGGCGCTCATGCCTTGGCGCCGCGCAGCACCCGCGCGGGCATGCCCGCCACGGTCGCGCCGGCGGGCACGTCGCGCGTGACCACGGCGCCCGCGCCGACGACCGCCCCGGCGCCGATGGTGACGCCGCCGAAGACCAGCGCGCCCGAGCCGATGGAGGCGCCCCGCCCGATGCGGCAGCGCTCCAGCTTCCAGGAACCGGCCAGCGTGGCGGCGACGGTCGGGTGGCGGTCGTTGATGAACATGACGCCGTGGCCGACGAAGACCTCGGACTCCAGTTCGACGCCGGAGCAGATGAAGGTGTGGCTTTGGATGCGGCAGCGCGGGCCGACGGTGACGTCGCGCTGGATCTCGACGAAGGTGCCGATCATGCACTCGTCGCCGATACGGCAGCCATAAAGGTTGATGAACGCGTTCAGGCGCACGTTCTTCCCGAGGACGACGTCGGGTGCGACGCGGGCGAACTCGGGCAGAGGCGCGCTCATGCGGGGCCGACCTTGGCGGAGCGGCCGTGGTCCTTCATCGACGCCATCGCCGCCTCCATGGCGAGCACCACGGCGAGGCCGCAGCGCGCGTCGGATGCGGGGGCGCGGCGGGTGCGCACGCAGTCGAGGAAGTCGGCATCCTGTTTCGTCAGCGGCTCGGCGAGCTTGACCTTGGGGATGGTGATCTGGCCGTCGCGCAGGATGAGGTGGAATTCGCCGAAGGAACTGTAGTGGTCGGCGGTCACGCCCTTGTCGTAGTAGCGGATGGGCTCGAGGTTGTTCATGTCGTCCCAGACGGCCATCTTGTGGTCGCCGACGACGGTGAGCTGGCGGACCTTGCGGGGGTTGAGCCAGGAGGTGTGGGCGTGGCAGACGATGTTGCCGGGGTAGTAGAGCGTCATGAAGCCCACGTCCTCGACGCCCTTCTGCAGCACGCTGTTGCCCGTGGCCGAAACCTCGACCGGCTGCGCGCCGAGGAGGAAGTTGAAGATCGAGATGTCGTGGCTGGCGAGGTCGTAGATGGCGCCGACGTCGGAGCGCACGGGCCCGAGGTTGGTGCGCACGGCGTCCATGTAGTAGATGCGGCCGAGCTCGCCGCGGTCGAGGTCGGTCTTCAGGTGGAGGATGCCCGAGTTGTAGAGGAAGACGTGGCCGACCATCAGGATGCGCTTGGTGCGGGCGGCCAGCTCCGCCAGCTCGCGGCACTGGGCGCTGGTCTGGGCGAGGGGTTTCTCGCACAGCACGTCCTTGCCGGCCTGCAGCGCGGCCTTGACGAGGTCGAAATGCGTGCTGGTCGGCGTGGCCACGACGACGGCGTCGATGGCGGCGTTGTTGAGGATGTCGGCCGCCTGGTCCGTCACCGTGATCCCGCGGGCGAACTTCTGGGCGGCGGCCCGGCGCGCCGGCGAGGCGTCGCAGACCGCGACCACCTCGCTGCCGTCGAGCGTGCTGAAGTTGCGCACGTGGTTCGGGCCCCATTGGCCGAAGCCGATCACGCCGACGCGCACGGTGGAGGTAGGGCTGCCCATAGGCCGGAAATTTTCGCCCTCGCCCCGTCGGGCTGTCGAGAGCGAAGTCCGCCTCCGGCGGGCATTTACCAGCCCGTGACCGGGCCCTCGAGTGCGGCGTGCAGTTCCTCGGTGTTGAGGCGGTGGATGAGGATGGCGTGGCCGGCCAGGGCGTCCGGCAGGCGGCCCTGCAGGTAGCGGCAAAGGCGGGCGAAACGCAGGCGGGCGAATTCCTCGCCGTTCCGCGGGGCCGTCCGGTAGGCGGCCTCCCATTCGGGCCGCCACGGGCCGCGCAGGCCGGAGTAGACACCGCTTAGCGTCGTCGCGCTGACTGCGTAGAGGCCCGGCTCCAATTCGTGGGGCGCGAAGGGCGGGCGCACAACGTTGCTGCTTTCCGGCAGGAAGACGTCGGGGCGCACGCCGTAGTGCGGCGGCCAGGCGCTGCCGAAGTAGGCGAGGTGAAGTTTCTCCCCGGGCCGGCGGTTGGCCGCGAGCCAGTCGCGCAACGCCGGCAGTCCCTGTCCCCAGTCGAGCGAGCTGTCGACCACGAGCCGGTGCGCGCGGTCGGGTCCGCCGAGCAGCGGGTTGAAGAACGCGAGGTAGTGCGGGCGGATGGCCAAGGACTCCGCCGCCTGCCCGGCCAGCAGCAGGAGCGGGACGGCCAGCCAGCGGCGCGGCAGCAGGGCGAGTCCGCCGAGCGCGATGAAAAGCACGGGGTAGGCCGCGAGGATGTGGCGGTGCCCGATGTTGAGGTTGCTCAGGAGCGCCGTGCCGCCGGCGACGAGCGCGGGCACGGCCAGCGGGGCCAGCCGCAGCAGGTGCGTCGTGCGTGCGGCGGCATTGGCGCCGCGCCACGCCCACCACGCCGCGCCCGCGGCGGCGAGCAGGCCCGCGAGCATGGCCAGCGGCGTCTTGGCGAGGAAGAGCACCGGGAAAAACTCCCACCAACCCGTCAGCCGGTATTCGCCGGCGAAGAACGCGGGGCGCGCCACCTCGCCGGCGAGGACGTTGGTGAGGCCGTAGAGCCAGGCCTGCGGCAGCAGCTTCCAGTCGAGCGCGGACTGGATGAGGCCCGCCTTCCAGCCGAGGCCGGCCAGCATCTCGGGCCAGACCCACGCGAAGCGGTCGAGCGGCGGCACGCCCGCGCCCTGCGCCGCGAAGCGGAAGTTGAAGAACGCCCAGATCACGAGGACGCCGGCGGCGGCCTGCCCGAGGCACAGGGCGAAGTTCCGCCCGAAGCGATCCAGCCTCGCGCCGGGCGCGGCGCGGCCCCAGGCGTCGAGCGCGGCCAGCACGGCGTAGATCGGCGCAAGCAGGACCCCGTTGAACTTGGCGACGAGCGCCAGTCCGCTGCAGAGGCCGGCGACCGCGCCCGAGGCGGCGTCGCGCCGCCCGAGGTGCCGCCAGAAGAACCACGGGGCGAGCGTGAGCATCAGCGCGCCGGCGGCGTCCGACGTGGCGAGGGCGCCGTGCGCGAGGAAGTTGGGGCACAGCGCGTAGAAGCCGAGCGCCAGCAGGCCGCCCCAGTCGCCGTGCCAGCGCCGCGCGACGAAGAAGATGAACGCGCCGAGCGCGACGCCGAAGAGGGCGTTGAGCGCGCGGGCGTAGTGGACGATGCGGTCGGCGTCGTTGCCGGCGTTGTAGAGCAAATCCCAGCCGAGCTGCCAGTAGGTCGAGTTGCGCCACCAGTCCTCGTTCATCGGGAACCGGGCGCCGAGCGCGAGCGGGGCGAGGCCGTGGACGCGCTGGGGCAGGTTGCCGTTCTCCGGCTGGATGCGGAAGTCGCCGAACCTGTCGTAGGCGTAGCCGCCGGCGATGTGGGGCAGCTCATCGGAGGTCTGGCTCCAGTGCCGCGAGGCCGACACTCCCTGCCACCAGTAGAGGAGGAGCAGCGCCGCGGCGGCGAGGAACGGGAGGCGGGAGTTTGTCGCGGGGGCGGGCACGATAACCTTGCGGAGAGTGCGGCGGGTGGTTGCCATGCGCAAGACCGCACGACTGATGAACGCCGCCCTCCCCGCCGTCCTCCTTGCCCTCGATGCCGGGCTGGTGCTGGCGGCGGCGTGGTGGCTGGCCAGGTTGCTGCAGCCCAAGGACGCCGGGCCGATCGAGCGCGTTGCGGGCTGGCTGCTCGGGGTGCCGCTCATCGTCGTCGCCTCGGCGGAGATGTTGGGTTGGTGCGGCCAGCTCGGGCGCGAAGGATTTTTTTTCGCACACATGCTCATCGCCGCTGGATTGGGTGTAGCGGTGCGGGAGAAACGACTGCCACTCCTGCCGCGCCTGGCTTGGCCGGGCGCGCCTGACCGTGTGCTGGGCTGCTTGCTCGCATTGCTGGTGGCCTTGGTGCTCGGCCTGGCGTTGCTCGCGGTGCGGACCAATCCGCTGGTGTTCGATGCCCTGACCTACCGCCTGCCGCGCGCGGCGCTCTGGCTGCAGGAGGGGCGCGTCGTTCATTTCGCCGCCGATGATGCGCGGCTGAACTACATGGCCCCGGCGCCGGACTTGTTCGCCGCATGGCTGCTCGGCGCGCGGCTGACGGGCTACGACTTCGTCGCCCTGGGCCAGGCCTGGGGCGGATGCCTGTTGTTGGTGGCGACCATGGGGCTGGCGCGGCTGACGGGCATGTCGCGGCGCGCGGCGGCGGGGACGGCGTTTGTTCCTTTCGCACTCGGGCCCGTGGCCGCGCAGTTCACCTCGGCCTACACCGACCTGTTTGCCGGCGGGGTGATCGCGGCGGCCCTGTATCTCTGGCTGGCGGCCGCGCGGCGCGGGCAGGCGGCGGCGCTCGGCGCGATGGGGGCCGCGCTGGCGGTGGCGTCGAAGGGCACGCTGGTCTACCTCGCTCCGTCCCTGCTGCTGTGGCTCGCCTGCTGGCAGTGGCGTCATCCGCTGCCGGCGCGGCGCTGGCTGACGGGGCTCGCATGGGGAGTGATCGCGGCGATGGTGATCGTGCTACCGGGCTGGGCGCGCAACTTGGCGACCTACGGCGGCGTGGCCGGCCCGGCCGCTTCATTGCGACAGCACCACGGGGAATGGCGCGGCGTGGCAGCGACTGCGGAGAAATTGGGCCTTAACCTGCGCTCGTCGTTCGCGCTCAACCTTGCGCCGGTCAACCAGCCTTGGCCGGCGGACCGCACCGGCGGCGCGACGGTTGCCGCGCTCGCGACACGATTGCCCGAGAGCGACCCGCATGCCTTTGAGGAGTTCAACCGCCGGGAACGGGTGCGGCAGGTGCTCGCTCTGACGGAACCGGATGCCGACGTGGCCGCGCCGGGCTGGCCGGTGCCGCTGCTGGCGTTGGTGGCGGGACTCGCCGCCTGCCTGTGGCGCGGAGCCCCGGGGGCGGTGGAAGCGCGCTGGTGGCTGGCGGGCACGGCGCTCTTTGTGGTGACACTGCACGGCATGGCGCTCTGGCATCCATATCTGCTGCGGTTCATGGTGCTGGTCGCGCCGTGGATCGCCGTGCTGGCGGCGTGGGGTGCGGCCTCACTCGCGGCTTGGAGGCGGACGGCGGCATGGACGCTGCTGGCCGTGCTGGCCGCGGGCGGGCTCTGGCAGGGCGCGATGAGGACCTACCAGGCCGGCTGGCCGGCGATCGCGGCCCCGCAGCGGGCCTGGAGTTTCGTCGTCTTCGCCCGCTGGCGCGCTTGGACGCGCGAACTCGGGCCGCTGGACGAGACCCTGCACGTCGCGCTGCCGGTCAACCGGCCGCTCGCGGCCTTCCTGCGCCTGCCGGAGGACCGCCCGGTCCGGCTGCACTCGCTCGAGGCGCTGCGCGGAAAGTCCGCCGCGGAGGCGGTGGCGGGACTCGACGGTTGGCTCATTGTCCCCGCGGGCTTCTTCGCCGGGCGGGAGGAAGGTGTCGAACGCCGGGCGTGGTCCTTCGACGGCGACCCGGCGCACGAATTCAGCCTGGCGGCCTACCGCGGGGCCGCGGCCGGGTCGGTTTCAAGCGGACCGTAGAGCGCCGCCGCCACCTCGGCATCACCGAGCCGGAAGACGAGGAGGGAGGCGCCGATGGCTTGCAGGGGCTCACGGTGCAGGTCGAGCCAGCGGCAGAGGCGGGCGAACTGCAGCGTCTCGACGTCCATCGCCGTCTGGAGAAGCTTGGCGCGATCGGCCGCGGGATCGGCGAGCCGGGCGAGCAGCCGGCGGTAGACTTCCTCCTGCGCCGGTCCCCAGGTGGCGCGCATCGGCAGGGCGACGCGCCGGTAATAGGTGGCGCTGATCACGAACCAGCCGCCGCGCACCTGCGCGGGGAAGTGGCGTTGCTGCGTGTCGCTCAGCTCGTCGCCGAAGCGCGTCACGTCCAGTTTCCGGGCCGAGGGCGAGTCGGGGCCGAAGTAGCTCAGGAAGACCGGCGCCGGGTCGCCGGAGGCGCGGAGGCGTTGCAGCCAGGCGGCGAGGTCGGGCAGGCCCTGGCCCCAGTCGAGCGAGCTCTCGACGAAGTAGCGGTGCGCGCGCTCCGGTCCGCCCACCCAGGGTTGGAAATAGGCGAGGTAGAACGGCCGGGCGAGCGACGAATCCGCCGCGTGGGCGGCGACCGCCAGGGCGAGCACGGCGCCGAGGAGACGGGCGCGCGCGCCGGCCAGCGCCAGCGCGGCCCCGCCGGCCGCGATGTAGCAGATCGGGTAGACCGGCAGGATGTGGCGGTGACCGAGGTTGAGCGTCATGCCGACGGCGAGCCACCAGTAGACCACGAAGAACAGGAGGAGCGGAGCGGCGCGGTAGAGCAGCGGGCGCCAGCGCCGCACCCGGCGGAGCGGATCCGCGGGGCCCGGCCGGCGCGCCGCGAAAGCCACGGCGAGCACGCCGCCGGCCATGACGAGCAGCGAGGCCGGCGTGGATTTCATCAGGAAGGCCACGGGGAAGAAGAGCGGCCAGCCGGTCTTGCGGTATTCGCCGAGGAAGAACGACGGGCGTTCGCGGGAGAACTTGGCCGTGTGGGCGAAGCCCCAGAGGTAGGCGTCGGGCAGCAGGCGGTGCTCGTGCAGCGTCGCGACGAGCCGGGTGAGCGCCGAATGCGGGCGCGGCGGCGTGCGGGGCGGGGCGAAGGCGCCCAGCTCGCTCTCATCGCGCCAAGGCAGCGGTTCGCGGTCGAGCAGCACCTCCCACGGGAAGTAGTAGGCGCCGGGGGAGACACGTTCGTTGAAGGGGGAGAAGCGGAACGAGTAATTGGCCCAGAGCAGGGTCAGGCTGCCGGCCGCCGTCGCAAGCAGCAGGGCGAAGGTGGCGCCGAGCACGGCGCCGCGTCCGCGCAACCGGCGGCCCGGGCCGAGGAGGCGCACCGGCAGCGGCGTGGCGCGCAGGCCGCGCAGCAGCCACAGCGCGCCGATGAGCGGCACGATGATCGCGCCGGACATCTTGGAGAGGAAGCAGGCCGCGCAGGCGATCGTCGCCAGCGCCAGCCGGCCCCAGGTCGCCCGGTGGAGCAGGCGCCACACGGCCGTCAGGGCGGCGAGCGCGCAGGCGGTGAAGGCGGCGTCGGAGGTCACGAGCCCGTCGTGCGCCAGCAGGGCCGGACAGAAGACGGCCAGCGCCAGGGCCACCGCGCCCGCCACCGGCCCGAACAGGCCGCGGGCCCAGCGCCAGACCAGCCAGCACGTGAGCACGCCGAAGAGCGCGATGGCGGCGCGCGCCCGCTGCAGCATCTCCGGCACGGGGTTGCCGAGATGGTGGAAGAACTTCTCGCCGACGACGTTGACCTTGGAGTTGAGCCACTCGGGGTCGTCGGTGGCGGGGAATTTCAGGTCCATCCCGAGCAGGGGCAGGGCGGCCACGCGCATGGGCAGCGTGCCGTTCTCGGGCTGGAGGCGGTAGTCGTTGAATTTCCAATAGGACCAGCCGCCGGTGAGGTGCACGACCTCGTCGGCGGTCACGCCCATCCGGGGCGAGACGGAGGCGGCCAGCAGCCAGTGCAGGGCGATGGCGGCGGCCACGAGCCAGGATTCGCCGCGCAGCAGGAAATGGCGGTCGCGCGCGCGCACGGCGGGGGTTCAGGACCGGGTCGGGCCGCGCTTGATGATGTAGAGCGGGCGGTGCTTCACCTCGTCGTAGATGCGCGCGAGGTATTCGCCGAGCACGCCGATGCCGATGAGCTGGACGCCGCCGAGGAAGAGGATGAGGGCGGCCAGCGTGGTGAAGCCGGTCGGCGCGCGCTCGATGTCGATCAGGCGCTTGATGACGTAGTAGAGGCCGAGGAAGAACCCGGAGACGCCGATGAGCAGGCCGGCGTAGGCGAGCAGGCGCAGGGGCAGGTAGGAGAAGCTGAACACGCCGTCGAAGGCGTAGCGCACGAGCCGCCGCAGGGTCTGCTGCGGACGGCCGGCGGCGCGCTCCTGCCGGTCATAGGCGACCTCGGCGGTGCGGAACCCGAC
The DNA here is from genome assembly GCA_964601365.1 of uncultured Opitutaceae bacterium. Classification (GTDB taxonomy): domain Bacteria; phylum Verrucomicrobiota; class Verrucomicrobiia; order Opitutales; family Opitutaceae; genus Didemnitutus. Next base: position 44,751 of record CAZRNE010000025.1, read on the forward strand.
CCACGAGCGCAGGCCGGGAAAGAAACGGTGGCGCTCGGGCAGGCGGTTGAGCGCGTCGAGCGCGGTGCGGTCCAGCAAGCCGAACGTGCCGGTGTTCTGCTCGATGGGGAAGTCCGACACGCGGCGGAAGAAGAAGTGGAACAGGTCCATGCCGACGCGGCGCAGCCCGGCTTCCTGGCGTGACCGCCGCACGGCGCGCACGACCTCGGCGCCGCCCCGCCACGCGTCGACCATCTGCGGGATGACCTCCGGCGGATCCTGCAGGTCGGCATCCATCGTCACGACGGCGTCGCCGGGGGCATGGGCGAGGCCGGCGGCGAGTGCGGCCTGGAAACCGAAGTTGCGGCTCAACTCGATGAGCTGCAGGCGCGGGTCCTTCGCCGCTGCGGCGGCGACGAGCGCCGCGGTGCGGTCGCGGCTGCCGTCGTCGACGAAGACCGCGCGCCAGCCGATGTCCGTCCGCCCGGCGAACATGGCGCCGAGCCGGGCGAGCAGTTCCGGCAGCACCGCCTCCTCGTTGAAGACGGGGATGACCACGGTGACGCTGGGTTGGGCGGAATCGGGCATGGGTGGGAATGCAAGCGGGACCGGGGGGCGGGCGCAAGCCGGGTCATTGCGCGCCGGGCGGGGCGGCGGGCCGGGCGGCGCGGTGGCTGCGCAGGGCCAGCAATGCGAGCGCGCCGAGGTAGACGGCGGCGGCCAGCAGCCACGGCCAGTCGAGGCGCTCGGCGAAGTTCTCCTGCCCGAGGCGCATCTGCTGCCAGAAGTTGTGGCGCGCGGTGGCGCTGAGGGTGGCGATGTAGGCGAGCAGGTCCTGCCCGGCGGCGCGGCCGAGCTGGTGCGCGGTGGCGGCGAAGTGCAGGGCCACGCCGAGCACGAGGTCGACGAGGAAGCCCGCGGCGGCGAGCACGCCGACCCAAGGTCGGTCGCGCCAGCGCGCCAGGGCGGCGACGGCGACCGCCAGGCCGAGGAGGATCAGCGGACTGAGGCAGATGTGCGCGAGTCCCCATTCGTCCACGTGGCCGTGCACGGCGGTGCCGGCGACCAGCATGACGCCGATCAGCGCCAGCCAGGCGCGGCGCAGCGCGGCCTCGCCCGCGGCGCGGTGACGCCCGCACCACCAGAGGGCGAGCACGAGGCCGCCGGCGCCGAGGGCGAAGAAGAGGTTGGACTGGTAGACGTAGAAGACCTGGTCGCGGAACCACGTCCACGGGTTCGCCTGGTCGAGGATCGAGCGGTCGAAGGAGCGGAGCGGGTGCGGCACGAGGGTGTTCCAGAGCTTCCACCACACGCCGGCGAGATGCTCCTGCCACGTGAACAACCGCCCCATCTTCGCCGAGGTGTTCGAGGACAGCGTCTCGACCAGCCCGTAGCGCGTGACCGCCCAGCCGAACCACAGAGCATTGAGGCCCGCAAAGATTCCCGCGGCGCGCAGGGCATCGCCCGTCGCCGGCCGGGGCGGGGTGCGCCACCGCCACCACAGCCACGCCAGCGCGACCGGTCCCGCCCAAACCAGCGATGAGTAGTGCGTGAGCCCGCCGAGGGCGAGCAGCGCGGCGCCGGCGCAGAGGCGCGGCCGGACCGGCGGGCCCGTGAACAGGAGATGCAGCGCGGCGAGGACGTAGAAGGCTGCGATGAGCTTGGTCCAAGGATAGGTGCTGTTCTGGAGGAAGAAGGGGTTGAGCAGCAGCAGCAGCGCCGCGCCCGGGGCCGCCACCCGGCCGGCCCCCGTCGTGCGCGCCCACAGCGCGACCGGGAAAAGCGCGAGCGAATTGAGCAGCAGGAGCAGCCACTGGTGGCGGGCGAAGGCACCGCCCCAAGGCCAGAGCAGCGCGGCCTCGGCGAGGTTGGCGACCGGCGGCCGCGCGGTGAAGGTGAAGAGCCGGCGGAATTCCTCGTCCTCCGCGCGCAGGCCGAGCAGCAGCAGCGGGCGCTGGTAATGCTCCTCCCAGTCGCCCATCCAGGCGCCGCCGGAGAAGCTGCGCACCAACGCGAGCAAGCCCAGCGCGCCGAGGCACCACAGCGCCCAGGCGCCCAGCGCATCGCGCACGGCGGGGTCGGCCGCCAGCTCGCGCAGCCGCGCGCGGCGGAACCAGAGCAGCACCGGCCAGGCCAGCCACAGCGCCGCCACCCCGCCGCGGTCGAGCCCGCCGGCGTGGATGACGAACATCCCCCCGGCGGCCAGGCCGACCGCGAAGCCGACACCGGTGATCCACGCCTCGAGTCCGTCGGTGAAGCCGCGGCGCGGCGCGAGGGCGGCGCCGCCCAGCAGCATCGTGCCGCCGAACCAGAGCCAGTCGCGTGCCGCCTCGAGGAGCATCGGCGTCAGGGTTGGGGCCGGCCGCGGTCGAGTCCGTCGGGCCGGTCGGCGTCGCCGAAGGCCAGCGGCACGGGCAGGTGGTCCGGCCAGGCGGCCGGGTCGGCCGGGCGCACGAGCTTCATCTCGAGCGGACCGGCGCGCAGGAGGGCCCGCTCGCGGGGCGTGTGGCCCTCATATTGGAAGGGCGGGTGGGCGAGCGGGTGATCGAGGGCGAAGAGCACCTCCCCGTCCGGCGCGGGCAGGCGGTCGCGCAGAGGGTAAAGGGATTGGGCATTGACCAGCAGCAGGTCGGGGCGTGTGACCGGCAGGGCCAGCGGCCGGTAGATCGAGCCGGAAAATTCCAGCGTCCGTTTGGTCATGCCGAACTCAAGCAGCACACGTTGTTCGAATTCGCGCGGGAAGACGCGGAGATAATGCGGCAGGAACATCGTCACCGCCGCCAAAGCCGCGACGGCGGCGAGCGGCGCCCGCCAGACCGGCCGCGCCGCGGTCAGGTGCACGGCGGCCCAGCCGGCGGCGAGGCAGAGCAACGGCACGAGCGGGCGCACCGTGCGGCCATAAATCACGAATTTTTGGGCCACGGTCGAGGCGAGGACGAGCAGGAGGTAAAGCGCGGCGGCGCAGGCGAGCGCGTGGACGACGTGCCGGGGCAATTGTGCGCGCCCGCGCACCATCGCCACGGCCAGGCCGACGGCGACCAGCACGCCCCACCAGCCCTCGGCGTGCCAGAGGTATTCCCAGGGCAGCGACCAACCCTCGGCAAACAGACCCTGTTTCACCGTGCCGCTGAAATCGCGCAGCACGGTCCAGTAGAAGGCCCCGCCGGCCAGCGTGCCGACCAGCAGCGGCAGGCCGAGCCCCGCGGCCGCGCCCGCGGCCCACAGGAGGGGTGCCGCGCCCGTTTCGCGACGGCGGAGCCACCACCACAGGCCGCCGACGGGGACGAGGAACCAGTAGCCGTTGTAGAGATGGAAGGTGAGCCCGGTGAGCAGGCCCGAGAGGAACTGTGCGCGCGTCCCGGGCCGGGTGGCGAGCAGCAGGCCGCCCAGCCACGCGCCCAACGCCACGTCGTAGGGCAGCAGGTGCCGGGAGAAATAGAACAGCGTGTTGGAGCACGCGGCGAGCAGGGCGGCGGCGAAGGCCGCGGGTTCGTCCGCGCCCGCGGCGAGCGCGAGCCGGTGCACGAGCCAGAGGCAGCCGGTGGAGAACAGGCCGAGCAGCGCGGCCGCCCACGGGGCGCTGGCGTAGATGTGGGCCGGCTGGCTCCAGTCGCCCTGCCCGCCGGACCAGGCGCCGAGCTGCTGGAGCGGACCGAGCAGCGCGCCGAGCCAGACGAAGGCGGCGTGTTCGGGCAGGGCCAGCAGGCCGCGAGCGTCGGCCCAGCGCGCCTCGGCGAGGGCGCGGTAGAGGTCGAGGCCGCGGTGGTAGCGTTCCTCGTCGCCGAAGAAATACTGGCCGCCCTGGGCGGCGAGCAGCAGCCGGGCGGCGAGCGAGGCCGCGAGGAGCAGGAGGAGGGCGCGACGGGGTTGCACGGGGCGCGTGCCCGCGGCTCAGCGGAGGAGGTTGTATTTCAGGATTGCGTAGATGGCGCGGAACCCATCGCGCCAGCCGATCTTCTTCCCCTCGGCGTAGGTGCGGCCGTAGTAGCTGATGCCGACCTCGTAGATGCGGCAGTCGGGCAGCGCGGCGACCTTGGCCGTGATCTCCGGCTCGAAGCCGAAGCGGTTCTCCTCGATCGTGATCTTCTGCAGCACCTCGCGGCGGAACAGCTTGTAGCAGGTCTCCATGTCGGTGAGGTTGATGTTGGTGCACATGTTGGAGAGGAGGGTGAGGAAGCGGTTGCCGACCATGTGCCAGAAATAGACGACGCGGTGCGCGTCGGAGCCCATGAAGCGCGAGCCGAAGACGACGTCGGCCTTGCCGTCGGCGACGGGCTTGAGGAGCTTGGGGTATTCCTGCGGGTCGTATTCGAGGTCGGCGTCCTGGACGATGACGGCGTCGCCGGTGGCGGCGGCGAAGCCCGTGCGCAGGGCCGCGCCCTTGCCCTGGTTGACCTCGTGGTAGATGACGCGCGCGACCAGCGGCTCAATCTCGGCCTTGAGGATCTCGCGCGTGCCGTCGCGCGAGCAGTCGTCCACCACGATGATCTCCTTGTCCGGGACGGGGGCGCGCCGCACGGCCTCGATGAGGCTGCGGATGGTGTTGCGCTCGTTGTAGCAGGGGATGACGACGGAGAGCTTCATGCGCGGCGGCCAAGGTAGCCGGGCGCGGGGGGCGGGGAAGCCTTTTCTGGCGGCTCCGGCCTTGACGGGCCGGAAGCGGCGTGGCCGCATCGTGCGACATGCCCGAAGCCCCGCGCTCCCTCCGTCCGCTCCTGCTCAAGGCCGTCCTGGCCGGCGTCGTGGTGCTTGTGATCGCCGCGTTGGTGCTGCGGGGCGTGGACCTGCGCGGCCTGCTGAATACGGCCATGGAAACGCTGCGCACGGCCGGCCCGGTGGCGTTTTTCGGGGCCATGGCGCTGCTGCCCGCGCTCGGGGTGCCGGCCTCGGTGTTCGTCCTGTCCGCCGTGGGCATTTTCGGCCCGCAGTTCGGCACGACCACGGCCGTCCTGCTCGCCCTCGGGGCCCTGACCTTCAACTACTGCCTTGCCTACGGGCTGGCCCGCCGGGGCCTGCGCCCGCTGCTGACCGCTCTGGTCACCCGGCTGGGCTACAAGCTGCCGGAGGTCGAGTCCGGCGACGCGACCGACCTGATGATCCTGCTCCGGGTGACGCCGGGCGTGCCGTTCTTCGTGCAGAACTACCTGGCCGGACTGGGCGAGATTCCGGTCGGGCGCTACTTTGTCGTCTCCG
>CAZRNE010000026.1:0-45629 GCA_964601365.1 uncultured Opitutaceae bacterium
ACCGCGCTCCGCGCGGGGCTGGTTGCCGTTCGCCGGGGCCGCGGGCGCGGCGGTGGGGGCGGTGCCGGCCGGGGCCTCGGGGCGCTTCACGGCCACGCCGTCGGGGATGCGCGCGCGCAGGGCGGCGTTGGCCACGCGCAGCACGCCGCTGCGCCGCGCGACGGTGATGGACACGCTCGCCGTCATGCCGGGGCGGAGCTTCAGGTCGGTGTTGTCCACGTCGATCAGCGTCTCGTAGGTGATGACGTTCTGCTGGTTCTTGGCGTAATTGCGGATCTGCGACACCCGGCCGCGGAAGGTCCGGTTGGGGAAGGCGTCGGCGGTGAACGTCACGTCCTGCCCGACGTCGAGCTGGCCGACGTCGGCCTCGGCCACGGCGGCGACGATGCGCATTTTGGAGAGATCGTTGGCGATGACGAAGAGCGTGGGGGCGTTAAGGCTGGCGGCTACGGTCTTGCCCTCTTCGGTCTGCTTCGAGAGCACGATGCCGTCCACGGGCGAGTAGATGGTGCAGCGGGCGAGGTCGACCTTGGCGTTCTCCAGCGCGGCCTTGCGCGTGAGCAACTGGGCCTCGGACTGCTGCAGCTGGGCGAGGGCCTGGTCGTATTCCTGCTGGGTGACGAGCTTCTGGTCGAAGAGCGTCTTCACGCGCTCGGTGTTGAGTCGCTGGAGGCGGTTGCTGGCCTCGGTGGAGGCGAGGTCGGCCTCGGCCTGGCGCAGGCGCTGCTCGTAGGTGGCCGGGTCGATCTCGGCGATCTTCTGGCCTTTGGTCACGGTCGAGTTGAAATCCACGTAGAGCCGCTTCACCTGGCCGGAGATCTGGCTGCCGACGTCGACGCTGAGGAGCGGCTCGAGCTGCCCGGAGGCGGTCACGACCTGGGTGATGTCGCCGCGCGCCACGGTCGTGGTGGTGAACACCGGCTGGCCGGCCTGGGCCTCACGGTGGCTGTAGAAATACCAGACGGCGGCGAGGGCGGCGGCGGCGATGACGGCGGCGAATTTTTTCATGAAACAGGGCAGGGGAGACCGGACGTTAAGGTGGTTACGTCCCGTCAAGACGTCCAGACGCTTCGACGGTTGCGGCCCGGTGAAAAATCCAGCGAAACGCGACCGGCGTGCGGCGAGGACGACTGCCGGAGCTATAGGCAATAAGCACTAAGCGTTAGGCTGAAGAGCCAGAGGCATTCGGCGATCTGCTTGCGGCAAACTTACTGCTCACCGCTAACTGCTCACTACTTTCCCCCTCTTCGATGTTGAACGTTGGAAGCTCAGCGTTGAACGTTCCGCACCACGCTATGCGATACCCCGTCCGCTTCGTTTCCCTGTTCACCCTTCTTGCTTCGTTCGCCTTCTCCCAGCAGCCGCCCGCGGCGGAGGCCGCCAAGAAGGACACGCCGGTCGACGAGCCCAAGGCCGCCGCCCCGGCCAAGCCCGCCGCTCCCGCCGAGAAGGATCCCGCGCCGTCCGTCACCGAGCACGAGGTCGTCATCGGCGGCCAGGCCGTCCGCTACCGCGCCACCGCCGGCTACCTCGTCCTCCGGGGCGACAAGGGCGAGGCGCGCGCCCAGCTCTTCTACGTCGCCTACACCCGGCTCGGCGTGGCCGACCCCGCGTCGCGCCCGGTCACCTTCTCCTTCAACGGCGGGCCCGGCGCCGCCTCCGTCTGGCTCCACCTCGGCGGCCTCGGCCCCAAGCGCGTCGCCCTGACCGACACCGGCGGCCCCGTCTCGCCCCCGTATCGCCTGGAGGACAACCCGCACTCGTGGCTCGACCACACCGACCTCGTCTTCGTCGACCCCGTCAGCAGCGGCTTCAGCCGCACGCCCCCCGGCGTGGACGCGAAACAGTTCCACGGCTTCACCGCCGACATGGAATCGCTCGGCGAGTTCATCCAGGTCTGGACGACCCGCAACGCCCGCTGGCTCTCGCCCAAGTTCCTTGTCGGCGAGAGCTACGGCACCACGCGCGTCAGCGCCCTCTCCGAGCACCTGCAGCGCAAATACGACCTCTACGTCAGCGGCGTCATGCTCGTGTCCTCGATCCTCAACTTCCAGACCGCCCGCTTCGCCCCCGGCAACGACGTCCCGTATCCGCTTTTCCTGCCCACCTATACCGCCACCGCCTGGCACCACAGGAAACTCAAGGGCGACTGGGCCCGGACCCTCGCCGGCGCCCTCAAGCGCGCCGAGGACTTCGCGCAGCGCGACTACACCCTCGCCCTCATGCAGGGCGACGCCCTCGCGCCCGCCGAGCGCGAACGCATCGCCGCCGAGCTCGCCACGCTCACCGGCCTGTCCGTCGACTTCATCAAGCGCCACAACCTCCGCGTGAACATCGGCCGCTTCATCCGCGAGCTGCGCCGCGACGAGGGCATCGTCGTCGGCCGCCTCGACAGCAGCATCAGCGGCGTGCTCGACGAGAGCGACGGCGACAACCCCGGCCCCGGCAACTTCCACGACCCCAGCATGGAGGCCATCCGCGGCCCCTACGCCGCCGCCATGAGCGACTACGCCCGCACCGCCCTGAAGTTCGAGACCGACCAGCACTACGGCGTCCTCGTCAACGTCCAGCCCTGGAGCTACAAGAACGTGGAGAACACCTACCTCGACACCGGCGTGATGCTGAAGAACGCCATGGTGCGCAACCCCGCCATGCGCGTCTGGGTGGCCAACGGCTACTACGACCTCGCCACGCCGTATTTCGCCACCGACTGGACCTTCCGGCACATGAACCTCCCGCCCGCGCTCCGCGGCAACGTCAGCCAGACCTACTATGCCGCCGGGCACATGATGTATACGCACGTGGACTCCCTGCAGAAGCTGAAGACGGACTTCGCGAGCTGGCTGGCGGCGACGCTCGCGGCGCAGAAGAAGTGAGCGGTGAGCAGTGAACAGTGAGCTGTGAGCGGCAAAGGAAGCGCGACGTCCAAGAGCAATCAGCTGTCAGCCTTCAGCGGTCAGCTATCAGCTTCCGGTAACCAATATCCAACCGCCGATCGCCACAGGATGTTTCACGCAAAGCCGCAGAGACGCGAAGTGGTAGCTGTAGGCGGTAAGCGATAAGCTGTAAGCGCTCAGCGATCAGCTTTCTGCCGCCAATAGCCAATCACCACTAACCCATAACCAGTTTCCCGGGCCTCTACCGGATTTCCTGTAGTCCGCGATTCGCCCACCGGAGGCTTGCCGGGCACCGCCTCGCTGGTTCTCCTGCTTGCAGTCATGCATGAGCCTCGCCGCGAGTGATCAGAAGCGTTTCTTCGCAACAATCTGTCTACATGGACCAAGCCACCCACAACAAGATCGTCTCGTTCATTTGGGGCATCGCTGACGACGTCCTCCGCGATCTCTTCAAGCGCGGTAAATACCCCGACGTTATTCTTCCCATGTGCGTCCTCCGCCGCATGGATGCCGTGCTCGAGCCGACCAAAAAGCAGGTCCTCGAAACCAAGGCTATGCTGGATATGGCCGGCATCACCGAGCAGGCCGCGGCGCTCTCTGCTGCTGCTGAGCAGGCCTTCTACAATACCTCGAGGTTCTCGCTTCGCGACCTGAAGTCCCGTGGCTCGCAACAGCAGCTGCTCGCCGATTTTGAGGACTACCTCAACGGCTATTCGCAAAACGTCCAGGATATCATCGAAAACTTCAAATTCCGGAACCAGCTCCCCACGCTTTCCCGGGCCGACGCCCTCGGCACCCTTATCGCCAAGTTCCTTGACCCCGAGATCGATCTCTCGCCAGCTGGCATCGACAACCATGCGATGGGCACTGTCTTCGAGGAGCTCGTCCGCCGCTTCAACGAGGACAACAACGAGGAGGCTGGCGAACACTGGACGCCGCGCGATGCGGTGAAGCTCATGGCTCGGCTCATGTTCGAGCCTGTTGCCGACCGCATTGAGTCCGGTTCCTACCTTCTCTACGACTGCGCCTGCGGCACCGGCGGCATGCTCACCGTCGCCGAGGAAACCCTCCGCAAGCTCGCCGCCGCCCGCGGCAAGCAGGTTAACACCCATCTCTACGGACAGGAGATCAACCCCGAGACCTACGCCATCTGCAAGGCCGACATGCTGCTTAAGGGCGAGGGAGAGAATGCCCAGAACATCGTTGGTGGCGCCGAGTGGTCCACGCTCTCCCACGACGCCTTTCCCGCCCGCGCCTTCGACTTCATGTTGGCCAACCCGCCTTACGGTAAAAGCTGGAAGAAGGACCTTGAGGCTATAGGCGGCAAAGACGGCGTGCGCGACCCGCGCTTCCGCGTGCAGCACCAGGGCAAGGAGCTCTCCCTTCTCACCCGGTCCAGCGACGGCCAGATGCTCTTCCTCGCCAATATGGCGTCGAAGATGCAGGCCGCCACACCCCTCGGTTCCCGCATCGCCGAGGTGCACAACGGCTCCTCCCTCTTCACCGGCGACGCCGGCCAGGGCGAGAGCAACATCCGCCGCTGGATCATAGAGAACGACTGGCTGGAAGCCATAGTTGCCCTGCCTCTCAACCTTTTCTACAACACAGGCATCGCCACCTACGTCTGGGTGCTCACCAATCGGAAGCCCGAGCACCGTAGGGGTAAGGTCCAGCTGATAGACGCCACGGGTTGGTTCCGGCCGCTCCGCAAGAATCTCGGCAAGAAAAACTGCGAGCTCTCCGAGGAAGACATCGAGCTTATCCTCTCCACTTACCTCGAATTCAAGGAGACGCCCCAGTCGAAGATCTTCCCCAACGCCGCCTTCGGCTACTGGAAGGTCAAGGTCGAGCGCCCGCTCCGCCTCCGTAGCCAGCTCACCCGCCCGCGCATCGAGACCCTCCGCTTCGCCTCCGGCGACGAGGAAATCCGCGCTGCGTTCTACGAACAACTCGGCGACGACCTCTTCGAGAAACCCGCCGCCGTCCGCGACGAACTCGCCAGGCTCGTGGACAACTGGGGCCAGGACGACGCCGGCGACGACGAGGAAAACGGCGAAGGCGGCAAGAAAGGCCTGCCCGAGAAGACGAAGAAAAAGCTCCTCGATTCCGACACTTGGAAACGCGACGCCGCGCTCGTCGAGTCGGCGGAGAAACTCCACGCCGCGCTTGGCAGCGGTCTCTTCGAGGACCACAACATCTTCCTCGAACAGGTGGATGCCGCCCTGAAGAAGCTCGGCCTCAAACTCTCCGCCTCCGACCTCAAGCTCATCGTCAACGCCGTGAGCTGGCGCGACGAAGCCGCCCCGCCCGTCATCAAGAAAGTCCACAAACCCGGCAAAACCCAGCCCGACCCGCTGCGCGGTCTCTATGAGGCCAAGGTTGGCGGTAAGACCGCCCTCGTCGAATACGAACCCGACAGCGAGCTGCGCGACTTTGAGCAAATCCCACTGCTGGAGGAAGGTGGCATCGAGGCCTTCATCCGCCGCGAAGTCCTTCCCTACACACCCGACGCCTGGATCGTCGAGGCCGACACCAAGATCGGCTACGAAGTCAGCTTCACCCGCCACTTCTACCAGCCGCCGAAGCTTCGCACCCTCGCCGAGATCAGCGCCGACATCATCAAACTCGAACAGGAGACCGAAGGCCTGCTCACGGAAATCACGAAAGGCGTCAAAGCATGATCGAGGGGCTCCAGCCGTATTCGGAATACAAGGAGTCCGCCGTTCCGTGGCTTGGCTCGATTCCGTCGGAGTGGCGCGTGGAGCGAACCAAGTGGGTGTTCCGAAAGCGCAAGGAGCTTAACGTGGGGCGCAAGTGCACCAATGTGCTTTCACTCACGCTTCGCGGCGTTGTGAACAACGACCCTGACTCACCGGAAGGCTTAGTTCCCAAGGATTACGCTACGTATCAGCTCTTCCGAAAAGATGACTTGGTTTTCAAGCTCATCGACTTGGAGAACCTTCGGACAAGCCGCGTCGGGCTGGTGCATGAGGACGGCATCATGAGTTCAGCCTACCTGCGGCTTATTCCGCAGGCAGACTGCAATGTTCGGTTCTTCTACCATCAGTTCTTCGACCTCTACACTCGCGCCGTCTTCAACGCGCTCGGAGCTGGAGTGCGCTCCACGCTCGGGGCGGAAGACTTGGGCGAGATTCGGATTCTTCTTCCTCCCCTCGACGAACAAGCGGCGATCGTGCGGTTTCTGGAGCATGCGAACCTGAAGATCGACGGGTTCATCCGGACGAAGCGGAAGCTGATCGGGCTGCTGAACGAGCAGAAGCAGGCCATCATCCACCGCGCCGTCACCCGCGGCCTCGATCCCCGCGCCCCCCTCAAACCCTCCGGCATCCCTTGGCTCGGCGACATTCCGCAGCATTGGGAAATATCGCGCGTGAAGAACGAGTTCAAGTGCCTCAATCCTCGGCGCATTCCACTCAGTTCGACGCAGCGGGGGGCGATGACGGAACGAATTTACGACTATTACGGGGCGTCCGGAGTGATCGACAAAGTTGAGGATTACATCTTCGACGATGAACTGCTCTTGATCGCTGAAGATGGCGCAAACCTAGTTCTCCGAAACTTGCCTCTCGCGATTATCGCGAAAGGAAAATTCTGGGTGAACAACCACGCCCACATCCTCAAGCCAAAGCGCGGCAGCCTGGAATATCTAGCGGGCTACATGGAGACCCTGAACTATCAGCCTTGGATTTCTGGTGCAGCCCAACCGAAGCTCACCAAAGACCGGTTAATGGGCATCTCTATCGCGGTCGCGCCTGTTTCGGAACAGGCCGCAATCGCAGCATATTTCACCGAACAAACCGCGCCCTTGCGAACCGCTATCGCCCGGACGGAGCGAGAAATCGCGCTGATGCAGGAATACCGGACGAGACTGACGGCGGACGTGGTGACGGGCAAGCTGGACATCCGCCCCGCCGCTGCCAAACTCCCAGACCTCACCCCCGATTCCACCCCAGCAGGCTCAGAGGAATTGAGGCCGACGAGACAGAAACCGGAGAGGGCGAAGCACCGTGAGCACGCTTGAAAAATCTATCGCCGACATTTTTAAGGACTCCGAACGCCGCGTCGAGGAGGAGGCCGCCAAACGTGCCGAACGACGAAGGGTGTTGCGTGAAAAGGACATTTCAGCAGAAGTCAGAATTGTCGCGTGGATAGATATACTCGGCTTCAGTCAGCAACTCCAGCAGGCGCGCACGGAGGCACAGTATCGGTCCGTCTATCACAAAATGTTGCTCGTTCATGAAATGTTCGATGCGCCCAGCGCCAGCGACGAGCCAGATGTGGTTGCGAAGATTAACGACGATTACGGTCGCAGCGTGATGGCATTGTCCGATGGGTTGGTCGTGACGGCCAACCCCAACGCGAAGGCCCGCACCGTGATGACTTCCTACGACTTGTTGATGAGTTTCATCGGCGACATCGTAATGGCTCAGGCCAATTGTGCACTCAACGGTGTCTTTCTGCGCGGCGGCATCAGCATCGGCCAATTCTATTGTCAGAACAACATCCTGCTGAGTCCTGCGTTGGTGCGTGCATACAAGCTGGAGACCGAGCGCGCCACCTATCCAGTGATCCTCATTTCGCCCGATCACGTGGCCGCGCTTCGCCAGTTGAAAGGTTTCAAGCATTACGCCAAGGACGCTGAACCTTCACAGAGCTACTTCCGCCCGTTCAAATCTCCAAGGCAAAAGAAGGGAGAACGCTTTCTCCATCTGGACTACCTACGCTTCCTATCGCACCCCGACAACCACGGGTTCTTTTGTGAGCGAGACCGAATCGAAAGCTCAAAACGCGATAAGTATTCTCCGGAAGAACGGCAGCGTTTGTTTTCCCTGTCCCACTTCAAGAGCGCAGCCCGGGCGATGCTTCGACACAAGGAGAGGCTGATTGCGGCCTACAACGACTCGAACTCAGAAAGCGTGAAAGTGAAGTATCGTTGGCTAATGAAATATCAGAACCGAACGCTGCGTGACTTCCATCCCGTTTACAATCCAGCACGCATCAATATGGACAAGTTTAAGGCAAAATAACTTACACATGAGCAAAACACCCATCGGCAAACTGGAGCGTGTAGATTTGCGCGAGGTCTGGAAGCACGAGGCACACAACTTCACGCAATGGCTGGAGAACAACATCAGCGTGTTGAACGATGCCCTTGACCTCACGCTGGTGAACGTGGACCGCGAACAGGCCGCTGGCTCGTTCAGCATCGATCTCGTGGCCGAAGACGAGGGAGGCGGCACCGTCATCATCGAGAACCAGCTCGAAAAGAGTAATCACGACCACCTCGGCAAGCTCATCACATACCTTACAGCCATGCAGGCCAGGGCCGCGATCTGGATCGTGTCGGATCCACGCCCCGAGCATGTCGCCGCGATCACCTGGCTCAACGAGTCGAGCAGCGCCGCCTTCTACATGGTGAAGGTCGAGGCGGTGAAGATCGGTGAGTCGCCGGCGGCACCCCTGTTCACGCTCATTGTGGGGCCGTCGGAGGAGGGAAAGATCGTCGGCAGGGTGAAGGAGGACCTCGCCGACCGCCACCACCTGCGCAAGGCGTGGTGGGCATCGCTGATTGAGCGTTCGTCCGTTGTGAGCAAACTGCATGCGCATATCACACCGGGCATCGCCAATTGGATCGCGGCCAGCTCAGGGGTGCGCGGGTTGGGATTCAATTACGTCGTCGGCCAGGACTGGTGCTCGGCCGAACTCTACATTGATCGCGGCAAGGAGTCGGATGATGAGAACAAGTCCATCTTCGACCAGTTGGCGGCGCATCGAGCAAACATCGAGAAGGCCTTCGGCGGGCCTCTCAGTTGGGAACGCTTGGAGGGCAAACGTGCCTGCCGCATACGGTTCACGAATGATCAGGGTGGCTACCGGTCGCCCGATGACCAATGGCCCGCACTTCAGGATACGATCATCCGTGCGATGGATCGTCTGGAAAAGGCAATTAGACCTTATCTCAAACATATCCAACTGATTACATAGTTGAAGAGTCAAATTCCACGTGATGACTGTATGGCGAATATAGCGAATATAGCGAATAATGCCTTGTTTCAGGCCGTTTTAAGCCGATAGTCCCCGCATGCTCTCTACCCGCACCAATCGCATTGATCCCTCGCAGATCCCCGACGACCAGCTCGCCGCGCTCGCGCACGCATTCGCCCGTCCGGGGCATGTGCTCGTGACCGATAGCAACGGCAACAAGACCGAGCTGCCCGAGGTGCTCTTCCAGCACTTCGCCCGCATCGTCCGCCTCATGTCCGAACGCAAGGCCATCGTCATGGTCCCGGAAGACGAGGCCTTCACCACGCAGGCGGCAGCCAACTATCTCGGTATGTCCCGCCAGCACCTGGTGACTCTGCTCGACCGTCGCGAGATCGACCATCATCTGGTCGGCACGCACCGCCGGGTGAAGTTCAAGGATCTACTCAACTTCGAGAGAAAGCGCGACGAGACCCGCCGCGCAGCCCTCGACAAACTGTCCGCCGAGGTGGATGCGGCCGGGCTGTATTTCCCCAAAGCCAAGGCCGCGCCGCCGGATGAGGGCTGATTTCAAGGTCGTGCTCGATGCCTGCGTGCTCGCCAACTTCGGCGTGTGCGATCTGTTGCTACGACTGGCCGAGCGACCGAGGCTATATTTGCCGCGCTGGAGCGAGGAGCTCTTGCGCGAGACGGAGCGGACCCACGTGCAGGAGCTGGGATGGCCGCCAGAGATTGCAGCAAGCTTTCAGGCCGCTTTGCGCGCAAACTTTCCTGAGGCACTGGTCGGCGGTTACCACCACCTGTTGCCGCTGTGCCAGAACGACCCTAAGGATCATCATGTGCTGGCCTGCGCAGTGCAGTGCCAAGCGGAGCTGATCCTGACCTTCAATCTGCAGGATTTTCCCACCGGAGCCCTCCAGCCATGGACGATCGAGGCCAAGCATCCGCAGGACTACCTGTTGACCCTCTACGCTCTCGACCAAGCGGCCGTATTGCACAAGCTGGAAGAAATCGCCCACAAGCGCGGCTGTCCGCTTGAGGATCACCTGATCGGCCTCGGGCAGTTTCTGCCCGCGTTTGCCAGACGGGTGCTTGATTCCCTCGATTCCTGAAGCATGCCCACTACCGACACTTCCGAAGCTGGTTTGGAGACGCTGATCGTCCGGCACCTGACCGGGAACGATGGGCGGGGCGAATCGGCGGCGGACGCAGCGCAGGAAACGCCGGAAGCCGTGGCACAGGCCAAGGCAGGGGGCAGCGGATGGCACGTGGGGAGGGCCGGCGACTATGACCGGACCTACGCGGTGGATACGGCACAGCTATTTGCCTTTCTGCGGACCACCCAGCCGGAGGCATTCAAGAAGCTCGGCATCGGTGACTATCGCGACTCGAAAGATAGTGAGCGGCAGAAGTTCTTGGCCCGCCTGTCCAATGAACTCGGCAAACGAGGCGTGGTGGATGTGCTGCGCAAAGGTCTCGATCACGGTCCGGTGCGGCTGGAGTTGTATTTTGGCAAGCCCTCGTCAGGCAATGTGCGCGCAGCGGAGCTGCACGCGCAGAATCGGTTCAGCATCACACGGCAGTTGCGCTACAGCACCGACGAGACGCGACGGGCGCTCGACCTTTGCGCCTTCATCAACGGTCTGCCGGTCGCCACCTTCGAGCTGAAGAACAGCCTGACCAAGCAGACAGTCGAGGACGCTGTGGAGCAATATCGGCGCGACCGCGATCCGCGGGAGCGCCTGTTTGAGTTTCCGCGCTGCCTGGTGCATTTCGCCGTGGATGATGCGGAAGTGCGCATGTGCACGGAGCTGAAGGGCAAGGCCTCGTGGTTCCTGCCTTTCAATCGCGGGTGGAATGACGGCGCAGGCAATCCTCCAAATCCCGAAGGGCTCAAGACCGATTACCTTTGGAAGGAGATTCTTCGCCCCGACCGGTTCACGGAGATTCTCGAAAACTACGCGCAGGTGGTGGAAATCAAACATCCCAAGACCGGTAAGAAAAAGCGGCAACAGATCTTTCCACGCTATCATCAGCTCGAGGTGGTGCGCCGGACTCTGGCCGATGTGGCAGCGCACGGGGCGGGAAAGCGCTATCTGATCCAACATTCGGCTGGATCGGGCAAATCCAACTCCATCGCCTGGCTCGCCCATCAGCTCATCGCGGTGAAACGTGAGGGCAAGGAAGTCTTCGATTCCGTGATCGTCGTAACCGACCGCCGCATCCTCGACGACCAGATCCAGAAGACGGTGAAACAGTTCATGCAGGTCGGCGCCACGGTCGGCCACGCCGAGCATTCGGGCGATCTGCGGAAGTTCATCGAAGACGGGAAGAAGATCATCGTGTCCACGGTGCAAAAATTTCCGTTCATTGTGGAGGAGATCGGCAACCAGTCAGGCAAGACTTTCGCCATCATTATCGACGAGGCGCACAGCAGCCAGGGGGGCAAAACGTCGCGGGCGATGAGCGAAGCACTCACCGAGGCGGAAGCCGACGGTCCCGACCCGGAAGACACCGTCAATGCGGCGCTGGAAGCGCGCATGGCCGCCCGCAAACTACTGAGCAACGCCAGCTATTTCGCGTTCACGGCGACACCGAAGGCGAAGACACTGGAGATGTTTGGTGAGCCGCTGCCGCCCGACGCCGAGGGGAAAATCCGGCACCATCCATTCCACGATTACACGATGAAGCAGGCCATTCAGGAAGGCTTCATTCTCGACGTGCTGAGCACCTATACGCCCGTTCACAGTTATTACAAGCTGGTGAAGAAAATCGAGGGCGACCCCGAGTTCGACACCAAGAAGGCGCAGAAGAAGCTGCGCAAGTATGTCGAGAGCCACGACCACGCCATCCGGCTCAAGGCCGAGATCATGGTCGATCACTTCCATGAACAGGTTCTTGCCCGGCAGAAGATCGGCGGGGAGGCCCGCGCCATGGTTATCTGCAACGGCATCCAGCGGGCGATCCAGTATTTCCACGCGATCAAGACCTACCTGGAAGAGCGTAAGAGCCCGTGGCGCGCCATCGTGGCTTTCTCCGGCGAGCACGAATATGCCGGCGTGAAAGTCACGGAGGCCTCGCTCAATGAATTCTCGAGTGCCGACATCGCCGACAAAATCCAGGAGGACCCTTACCGCTTTCTGATCTGCGCGGACAAATTCCAGACCGGCTACGACGAGCCGCTGCTGCATACGATGTATGTGGACAAACCACTGGCCGGCATCAAGGCGGTGCAGACCCTCTCGCGCCTCAACCGGGCGCACCCGAAGAAGCACGACGTCTTCGTGTTAGATTTCCAAAACGACCAGAAGACGATCACCGAGGCGTTCGCCGACTATTACCGAACGACTTCGCTGAGTGAGGAGACCGACCCGAACAAGCTGCACGACCTGCAGGCTAAACTGGATGCAGCGCAGGTTTATTCGCCGGAGCAAGTGGACCAGTTGGTGGCGCAGTTCCTCAACGGGGTGCCGCGTGATCAACTGGACCCGATTCTGGATGCCTGCGTGGAAATCTATAAGGCGAAACTCGACGAAGACGGACAGGTGGATTTCAAGGGTAAAGCCAAGGCCTTTGTGCGGACCTATGAGTTTCTGGCCACGGTGCTGCCCTACAACAACCGAGGATGGGAGAAGCGCTCGATCTTCCTCAATTTGCTGATTCCAAAGCTGCCAGCGCCGAAGGAGGAGGACCTGTCCAAGGGCATCCTCGAGTCAATCGACATGGACAGCTACCGCGTGGAGAAGAAAGCGGCCCAAAAGATCAGTTTGGCTGACGAGGAAGCGACGATTGAGCCCATCCCCGTGGAAGGCGGAGGCTACCGGCCTGAACCTCAGCTGGACCGTCTGAGCAACATTCTCAAAACGTTCAACGAGCACTTCGGCACGCTTTTCACCGATACCGATAGGGTGGTGCGCAGAATCCGTGAAGACGTTGTGCCGAAGGTTGCTGCCGATCCAGCATTTCGCAACGCGAGGAGGAACACCCCCCACACAGCGCGCATAGAGCACGACAAGGCTCTCAAAGTGGTGATGCAGCAATTCCTCAGAGATGACACAGAAGTCTACAAACAGTTTGTCGAAAACGAGAATTTCAAACGATTCGTTGCCGACATGGTCTATACACTGACAACCGAGAAGGCTGGTTAGGACTGTTGTGGGTATGCTCGAGCATAAGAAAGGGCCAGGCTGCGGATGTTGATGACAGAGCCTGAAAACTGCGCGGGGAAGTTAGCAGTCTGGAGCCCTCAATTGTCGCAGAACCCCGGACTGGGCTCAGTCCAACTGTCATCTATTAGATGACACTCGGTTTGCGGGTCGGGCGGTGTAGTCAGCGATCAGCTTTCAGCGGTCAGCATTCAGCTCCCAGCTTTCAGCTTAGAGCTTACAGCTTAGTGCTTCCCTCTCCCCCCATTGCCCGCTTGCCACTCCGTGGCGGCGCGGCAAGCTCCGCGCCATGACATCGCTCTCACCCCGCGGCGTGTTCGTCGGTCTCTGCTTGCTCGTGGCCGGATACCTGCCGGCGGCGCCGCCGCCGAACCCGAACAACGAGAAGATCTTCATCGCCGTGGTCGGGGGCACGAGCTTCGGCACGCCGGAGAAGTTCGCCGCGGGCCTGGCCCAGGCGGAGGGCGACTTCCAGTTCCAGACCCGCGCCGGGCCCAGCCCGCGCATCTACCGGATGCGCTACAAGGGCGTCCCGTTCTACTACATCCGCATCTACGGGCAGGAAACGCGCCAGCCGCACGAGCCCGAGCACGTCTACCACGTCCGCACCTGGACGGCCCTGCACGAGCTGGGCGTGACGCATGTGCTCAGCGGCGCCTCCTCCGGCGGCATCCGCCCGGAGATGGACTTCGACGACATCGTGCTGATCGACGACTTCATCGAGTGGCGTTATTCGCGTCCGGTGAACCTGCTGGAGACGGCGGGCATCGAGCGCCCGGGCGTGTTCCCGAACTTCGAGACCCCGTTCAGCCAGTCGCTGCGCCGGCTCTTGCTGGAGGAAACGCGCAAGCGCGCGCCGGGCTACAGCGGCAAGATCTGGGAGCGCGGCGTCTTCGTGCAGTTCGCCCCGGGGCGGTTTGAGACGCCGGCCGAGGTGCAGGCCATGGCGCGGGCCGGCGGCGACCTCACGAGCATGAACCAGGCGACCTGCGCCATCTACGCGCGCCAGCTCGGCATCCGTTTCGCGTCCATCAGCTCCATCGCCAACCCCGCGTCGGGCGTGCGGCCCTTCACGTTCAAGCAGATGCAGGACAGCGTGCAGCGCATCGCGGCCTTCACCGTCCCCGTCGTGCTGGAGGTCATCGCCCGCATCCCGCAGGAGGCGATGGGTCCCGAGCCGTCGAGCACGGGCGAGCCGACCAAGGGCGACTACCTGCGCCCGGAGGAAGCGAAGAAGTGAGGCGGGGCCGCGCATGAGCGCCGCGGCCATCGCGGGGCCCGCGTTGCGGGAGGCGCTCGTCGCGGGCATCCAGCGCGTGCTGGCCCGGCGCGACGAGATCAACCGCATCAACGTCTTCCCGATCGCCGACCACGACGCCGGCACCAACCTCGCCGCCACGCTCGGCGCCGTGCTGCAGGCGCTGCGCGATCCGGCCCTCGCCGCGGCCCCCGGCGGCGCCGTGCTCCGCCGCGCGGCGGACGAGGCCAACGACGCCGCCCGCGGCAACTCGGGCGTGCTCTTCGCGAATTTCTTCCAGGGTGCGGCCGAGGGCTTGTCCGCCGGCGCGACCCTGACCGTCGCCGACCTGGCGTCCGCCTTTGTCCGCGGCACGGCGTCGGCGCGGCAGGCCGTGGCCGAGCCGCGCGCCGGCACCATGCTCTGCGTGATGCAGGCCTTCGCCGATGGCGCCGCCGCGCCCGGAGCCGCGGGCGAGCCCCGCCGGGGCTTCGCCGCCGCGCTGGCCCAGGCGCGCACAGCCCTCGAGGGCACGCGGGAGAAACTGCCGCAACTGCGCAAGGCCGGGGTGGTGGACGCCGGGGCGCTGGGCTTCTTCAGTCTGCTGGAAGGCATCGCGGGCTACCTCGAGCACGGACCCGACTCCGCCGCGGCGGGTGCGCCCGCGGAATTGCTCGAGCCGGGAGTCATCACGGCGCGCGAGGAGGCGGGTCCGCATGCCCAACGCATGCAATGCCTGCTCACGGCGGACCGCGTGGACCGGGCGGGCCTGCAGGCGGCGCTGCTGGCCTTGCCGCTGTCGCAGCTCGTGCTCACCGGCACGCGGACGCAGTTGCGCGTGCACGCCTGCACCGACGACCCGGCCGCCGTGCTCGCGGTTGTGCGGAGGTTCGGTGCCGTGTCGCACGAGCAGATCGCCCCGGCCGGGGAGGTGAGCACGCGCCCGGCCATCGTCACCGACACCGGCGCCGACCTGCCCGCGGACGAGGTGGCCCGCCTCGGCCTGCACCTCGTGCCGCAACGCCTGTCGGTGGACGGGCACGATCGCGTGGACCGGGTTTCGCTGACGGCGGAGGAATTCTACGGGGCGATGCGGGCCAATGCCACGCCGCGCACCTCGCAGCCACCGCCGGGGGATTTCCGCCGGATGTTCGCGCACCTGCTGCGGTTCCACCGTGAGGTGGTGGACGTGTCGCTCGCGCGGACGCTTTCGGGCACCCTGCAGGGGGCGGAGCGGGCGGCCGCGCGGGTGGATGCGGCGCGCGTGCGCGTGGTGGACACCTTCAGCGGCGCGCCGGGGCAGGGGCTGCTGGCGATCTGGGCGGGTGAGGCGGCGCAGGCCGGGCTGGATGCCGCGGCGATCGCGGCGGGGATCGAGCGCCTGCGCGGCCGCACGATGGTCCATGCGGTCGTGCGCGACATCCGCTATGCCGTGCGCGGCGGCCGGGTGCCGCAGATCGCCGAGACGCTGACGAAGCTCCTCGGCATCTCGCTCACCCTGGCGACGAGGCCCAACGGCAAGCTCGGCATGAAGGGGGCCTTGCGCGGCGGGGCGGACCTGCCGGAGCGCTTTGCCCGGAGCCTCGCGCGGCGGTTGCGACCTGACGGCCGGCACCGGGTGATGATCGGGCATTGCGATTGCGCGGCGGAGGCGGAGCGGGCGGCGGCTGAGTTCCGCGCCAGCGGACGGACCATCGACAAGCTCTGGGTGGTCGAGTGCGGCGTGGCCGTGGGCGCGCATGCCGGCCCGGGCTCGCTCATCATCGGCGTGCAGGATTACGAGGAGCCGCGGCGATGAGCGTGCTGCTGGCGAAGATGCTCGCGGGCTACCTGCTCGGGTCAGTGTCGGGCAGCCTGTGGCTGGGGCGGCTGCGCGGCGTGGACATCCGCACGATGGGCAGCGGCAATGCCGGCGGCACGAACGCCTTCCGCACGCAGGGGGCGTGGTTCGGCATCAGCGTCGGGCTGGTGGACGTGGGCAAGGGCCTGCTCGCCGCGTGGCTGGGCGGCCTGGCGCTGTGGGGGAGCGAGGGCGGCCTGGTGCCCGCGCTGTGCACCGGCGCGGCGGCGGCGGCCGGGCACGTGTGGCCGCTCTACCATGGCTTCCGCGGCGGCAAGGGCGTGGCCGTGGTGCTGGGCGTGCTGTTGGGGCTCTGGCCCGCCGGCCTCGGCGTGCTGGCGGCCGTGCTGCTGCTCACGCTGGCGACGACGGGCTATGTCGGCCTCGGCTCGGTGCTCGGGGCCGTGTCGCTCGTGCCCGCCGCGTGGCTGCTGCGACCGGAGGCGGACCGCCCGGCGTGGCTGATCGCGGCCGGGGTGACGGCGGCGTTCGTTGTCTTCACCCACCGGGCCAACCTCGCCCGCCTGCGCGCCGGCACCGAACACCGGTTCGAGCGCGCGCGGGTGCTCGCGCGGTTGTTCAAGCGCTGAGCGACGGCGCGACCATCCGGCGGCGCTCCGCTTTGGCGAGGCAAGAGGCCGCTGCCCAACGGAGTGGCACGACCATTCTCTGATGGTCGAGAGCGGCGCGACCGAGGTCGCTGCCCACGGGTTCCGGACGGCTAGTGTTGCTCCTTGCCCTTGCCGTATTGCTCGTAAGTCCAGACGAGCAGGGTGGTGCCCAGCAGGATGATCACGTAATCGGCGACGTTGAGCGGGTAGCCGGCCAGGTAAAAGCCGAGGCCCAGGACGACAGACGTGGCGACGGACGCGAGGGCGGTTCTCATAAGGTGGAGTCGGTTTGGGAACACGCCGACCGGGTCCGCCGGGGCCGGGGGAGATGTTGAGTCTGCCCGGTGCGGCGGACCGCGGCTGGCGTGCATCGTTTCTGATTTCCGGGCCCAAGATACTTCACCCGGCGCTCGGCGACTACGCATGAACTGTCTTTTCGGGGAGGACAACAAATGCGTGGTCGGGCCGCGGCGCGGCAAGCCATGCCCAGTGCTCGTCAAGAAACGACGAGCGCAAAAAGCCGGTTTGCGGGATAGTGGCGCACCCAACGGGCTGGGTCAGCCCGGACAACGCTAACCCTCGGAGGGGCCATGAACATCAAGCTGCATCTGGACAAGGCGGAGTATGATCCGGTCGAGCGCACGGCGGAGGTGATCGGGTGTGACGTGGAGGACGTGGCCTATGCGGCTTTGCACGCCTTCATGCAACGGTTGGGGCATCTGCACGCGCAGGCCGGCCCGGCCGGCCAGGACCAGGAGGCGGAGATCGACGCCCTGTGCCGCGAGGTGCTGGACCTGAAGCGGAGCCGCCGCCACAGCCGTGCCGCCTGGGCGGACGACCCGGGTCTGCCGGACAACATCGAGCATTTCCCCGTCACACCCCCGCCACAGAACCGCACGGCGCTGTAGGAGAAAGCCGCAAGCGATAAGCGGCAAGCTGTCAGTCCAAGGCTGAGAGCTGAAGATTCCTCACGCAAAGACGCCAAGGCGCAGGGGAGGGGGAAAACAGGAAGGCAGTAGCATGGCTGAAAGCTGACCGCTGAACGCAGAAAGCTGTTCGCCCGGCCTTAATCAAACTCCGCATCCACCAGCTCGCAGAAGTGGTGGATGAGGAAGAGGTGGCATTCCTGAGCCGCGGCGCCGCTGTCGCCCGGCACGATGATTTCGCAGGTGGCGAGGCCGCGGGCCTTGCCGCCGCCGCGACCGAGCAGGGCGATGCTCCCGAGACCCAGCTTTTTCGCCTCGTGCAGCGCGGCGAGGATGTTGGCGGAGTTGCCGCTGGAGCTGAGCACGAGGAGCAGGTCGCCGGGCTTGGCGAGGGCGGAGAGCTGGCGCGCGAAGACGTGGTCGAAGCCGAAATCGTTGCCGATGCAGGAGAGGAGGGTGCCGTCGGGGGTGAGGGCGACGGCGGGCAGGGCGCGGCGGTTCTTGAAGTAGCGGCCGGTCAGCTCGGTGGCGAAGTGCTGGGCCTCGGCCGCGCTGCCGCCGTTGCCGCAGGCGAGGATCTTGCCGCCGCCCTTGAGCGTGCGGAGGATGAGCTGCGCCGCGCGGTCGATCTGCGGGCGGACCTGGTCGAGGGCCTGGAGCGCGGCGACGGTGGCGGCGCGGGATTCGCCGAAATTCATGCGTCCGAGTGTGCACAGCGCCTCCTCGAGGCAACGGCGAAATGCGAGCGCAGGAAAGGAACCACGGGAGAAGACGAATAGACACGAATTGAGCGGCAAATGCACCGACGGGGCAGGGAGGAAGCCGGCGCTTGTCATTCATTCGTGTTCCTTCGTGTCCATTCGTGGTTACTCCGCCGCAGGGATGCCGATCCGGATTTTGGCCGTGCAATCCGCGGTGAAGATTCTGTGCTTGGCGGCCGGCATGCGCTTCCGCCAGATCACCCTCCAGCACTACCGCAACCTCGCGTGGGCGGACGTGGTGCTGGACGCGCGCCGGACTTTTTTGCTCGGGGCCAACGCGCAGGGGAAGACGAACTTCCTCGAGGCCGCGGGCTACGTGACGGCGCTGCGGTCGTTTCGCGGGTCGGACACGCGCGCGCTCATCGGTTTCGGGCAGCCGCAGGCGGGGCTGGCCTTCGTGATGGACCATGAACGGCACGGGGAGAGCCGTGTGACGGTCGCGCTGCGCCCCGAAGCCCGTGATGTGCTCTGGGAGCAGACCAAGGTGGAGAAGCTGGGCGAACTGCTCGGGCAGTTTCCGACGGTGGTGTTTTCCTCGCAGGACCAGCAGCTGCTGCGCGGCGCGCCGGCCCAACGGCGGCGCTGGCTCGACCTGACGCTCGCCGCGATGGACGGCGAATACCTGCGCGCGCTCCAGAGCTACACCCGCGCCGTGGCCGAGCGGAACATGCTGCTCAAGCACGGTTCCCGGGACGCCGCGACCTTCGAGGCCTTCGAGCACGAGGCGGCGGTGCATGCGGAGAAGATCCACGCGGGGCGCGCCCGCGGGTTGGAGCAACTGGGCGGGTTGTTCGCCGCCGCCCATGCGCGGCTTGTGCCCGCCAAGGAGCGGGCGGGTCTCGTTTATGCGCCCGACACGGCGGTGGTGTCGGCGGCGGACTTCGCGCGGCAGCTCGCGGCGTCGCGGCCGCGCGACCTGTTGCTCCGGTCCACGGAGCGCGGGCCGCATCGCGACGACTTCGAAGTGGTGCTCGACGGCCGGCCGGCGCGGCAGTTCGCGTCGGAGGGACAGCAGCGCTGCCTCGTCATCGCCCTGCGGATGGCGCAGGCGGCGTATTTCCACCAAAAGCGCGGCGTCACGCCCGTGCTGCTGTGCGCCGACGTCCTCGGCGAACTGGACCCGGAGCGGCGGGCGCGGTTCTGGGCGGCGCTTGAAGGCGAGCCGCAGGTCATCGCGACCGGCACGCAGCCGCCGGCCGGCGAGGGCGGCTGGCATTGCCTGCGGGTCGAGGCGGGGCGCGTGACGGCGGCGGAGCGCGGTGCGTTCGGGGTTTGAACTGCGGCGCATCCCTGTATTGCGTGGGCGCAACATGGGACGCGCATCGGTGCGACAACTCTGGAAGGCGAAGATCGAGGGCGGGCTCGCGCCGCAGGCCTGGCCGTCGGCGCGCGACTTTGCGCCCCGGGCGGCCTTTGCCGGGCGCGTGCTGGGCATCGACCCGAGCCTGCGCGGCACCGGCCTGGCGCTGCTCGAGTTCGCGCCGGGGCGGCCGGCCTTGCTGCTGCGCTGCCAGACCCTCCGCATCCCGCGGGTCCGGACGATGGCGTTCTGCCTCGGCGAGATCCACCGCGCGGTGGATGCGTTCCTGGCGGAGTTCGCCCCGCGGCACGTCGCGCTGGAGCAGACGATCTACGTGCAGAATTTCCAGACGGCCCAGGTGCTCGGGGCGGCGCGCGGGGCGGCGATCGCGGCCTCGGCCCTGCGGTCCGTTGACGTGTTTGAATATCCGCCGTTGCGCGTGAAGCAGGCGGTGGTCGGCCACGGCCGCGCCAGCAAGGAGCAGATGGCCCGCACGGTGATGGCCATGCTCGGGCACGGGCGGCCGCTGGCCTCCGACGAGGCCGACGCCGCGGGTGTGGCCCTGTGCCATGCGCTGACCTGGCGCGGGTAGGGGGCGACTGCGCGCTTGCGGCCGGGGCGGGAAACGGTGTTCATGCCGACGTCCGCCATGGCCGAAACCCCCGCCACGCCTGCGCCCGCCCCGGAGGCCGAGATCGCCACCCTCCTGAACCAGGCCACGCTGCGGCTTGCTCCGGGCACCCGGGCGGTGCCCCTGCGCGAGAACCGGGTGGCCCTGCGCCATGACGCGAGCCGCACGCAGATCGTGGTGACGACTTTCCAATCGCGGGTGCTGGAGGGTTTCACGAACGGCGCGACGGTGCCGAAGATCCTCAGCTGGCTGATCGAGTCGCAATGCTGCCCGCCGTTGCGCGAATACTACGAATTGGTCGTGAAGGCCGCGCGCGCCGGTCTGTTGCTTCCCGAGGGCGCGGCGGAGCCGGCGGAAGTGAAACCGGTCAAATGGCCGGTCAAGCTGCCGGGCCGGCTCCTGCGCTGGCCGGCGGTGGTCTTCATTCTCGCCGCCAACGGGGCCGTGGCCTGGCGCGGCCTGCCGCTGCCGGAGCAACCGCTGTGGCTGGTGCTCGGCTGGCTGGCCTTTTGCGCCGCGGCGAGCCTCGGTGCGGTGCTGGCGGCCAGCGTGGCGGTCGCGGCCAGGCAACCGGTCTACCGCGCGCGGCTGGAATGGAAGACGCCGTTTCCGCGCCTGGAATTCGACACCGACGACGCCGCGCTGGGCGGGCGCGGCACCGAGGCCGATGTCGCGCTGGCGCGCGCGGCGGTGCCGGCGCTGGCCTTCGCGTTGGCGGCGTGGAAGCAGCCGCCGCTCATGGCGGGGCTGGCCGCGGGCCTGCTCTGGCAGTGGTCGCCGCTGTGGCGTTCGCCGTTGCAGGACCTGCTGGCGGCATGGCTGCGCGACCCGCAGCCGGCCACGAGCTACAACCTCGCGCTGGCGAAGAACCGGCTGATCACGCTGCTGACGGCCGCGCGCCGGCACATCGAGGACGGCAAATATCTCGGCGCCTGCGCCCTCGCGACGCTGCTCTGGCTGGGCGTGCTGCTGCTGGCCGGGGCGACGCTCTGGCAGACCAACGCCGCGGAGCTTTACCGGCGGTTCCAGGAAGTCGGCGGGTGGCGCTACACCGCGCTCGGGTTGATGGGATTGCTGGGTGTCGCGGTGCTGGCGGGCGCGGGCCTGATCCTCTGGATCGTGGTGAGCCACGTCCGCGACTCGCTGCGCGAGCGGTCCGAGCGGCGCGTGCGGCCGAAGGAGGCGCTGATGTCGGAGGAGGCGCGCGCGCAGTGGCTGGGCCAGACGGCGCTGTTCCGCGACCTGCCGGCGGAGGACCTGAGGGCCCTGGCCCAGGCGACGCAGGCGGAGGAGTTCCGCCGCGGGAGCTTCATCGTGAAGGAGGGCGAGCAGGGCGACCGGCTCTACCTCATCGTGTCGGGCCGGGTGGAGGTGCGGCGTGACTACGCGCCGGGCCGCTCGGAACCGGTGGCGGAGATGGACGAAGGCGACATTTTCGGGGAGATCGCCCTGCTGCACGGCGGCGTGCGCACGCGGTCCATCCGCGCGTTGGAAAAAAGCGTGCTGCTTTCGCTCGACAAGGCGGCCTTCGACCGGCTCGTGCTCGGCAAGATGACCCGCAGCGCCGTGGAAAACGCGGTGCAGAAGGTGGGGTTCCTGGAGGGCTGCGAAATGACGCGGCACTGGAGCCATGCCACGCGCGTGGAATTCGCCAAGCGCGCCGAGCTGAAGGAATATCCCGAGGGCACGGCCCTGACCTCGGAGGGCGAGGTGAACCATTGGTTCTTCCTCATCTACCGAGGCGAGGTGAGCGTGCGGCAGAAGGGCAAGGAGCTGCGGGTGCTGAAGCAGGGCGACAGCTTCGGCGAAGTGAGCCTGATCGGCGACGGCGTGGCGACGGCGACGACCGTGGTGAAGAGCCACCACGCCAGCTTCTTCGTGGTGCAGGGGCGGGACTTCCTGAACTTCGTCACGCGCGACTTCACCGTGGGCATGGCGTGGGACGAGAGCCGGAAGCGCCTCCGCAAGCGCTAGGGCGGCCCGTATCTTCCGTAGCCGCTTTGGAGTGCAGTGACAACGCGGACTCCTCCGGGCCACGCTTTCACGTCCGTTCAAGCGCGGCTACATTTTCCCGGCGCTGTGTTTTGGCGCGACCGAGGTCGCTGTCTACCACAGATGCAGAGCTCTCCGGGGGCGTTGCTAATCGGGCCGGCAAGCGGCGGTAATGACCGGGCCGCGCACTTGCGTCGCGGGGTCCGGGCAGGCATCGTCAGCCATGATATCGCCGCAAAGGTTCCGTCCGCGCCTCGTGGAGGCGCTGCGGGACTACGACCGGGCGAAGTTTCTCGCCGACCTCGGGGCGGGCCTGACGGTGGGCTGCGTGGCGTTGTCGCTGTGCATCGGCCTGGGCGTGTCGTCCGGCGTGACGCCCGCCGCTGGGCTCTATGCGGGCATCATCGGCGGTTTCCTCGTCTCGGCGCTGGGCGGTTCGCGCGTGCAGGTGGGCGGACCGGCGGGGGCGTTCGTAGGACTCGTGGCGCTGATCGTGGCCCAATACGGCGCGGCGAACCTGCTGCTCTGCACGATGCTGGCCGGGCTGATGCTGCTGGCGATGGGCTTCCTCGGGCTGGGCAACCTCATCAAGTTCATCCCGCATCCGGTGACGACCGGCTTCACCTGCGGCATCGCGGTGACGATCTTCGCCGCCCAGCTGCGCGAGCTGGCCGGTCTCCGGCTGGAGCACGAGCCGCCGGAGTTCCTGCCGAAGATGGCGGCGTTGTGGCAGGCGCTGCCGACCGTCAACTGGACGGCGGTGGGCTTGGCGGGGTTCTCGCTGGCGGTCCTGCTGCTGTGGCCGAAGCGCTGGGGGCGCCTGCCCGCCTCGATCGTGGCCGTCGTCGCGGGGGTGCTGCTGGTGCGTTGGGGCGGTCTCGGGGTCGAGACGGTGGGCAGCCGGTTCAACGGCATCCCGCAGGGGCTGCCGGCGCTGGCGTGGCCGGCGTTCGACTGGGAGCACGTCAGCGGGCTGATCCGGCCCGCGTTCACCATCGCGCTGCTCTGCGCCATCGAGTCGCTGCTCTCGGCCGTGGTGGCGGACGGCATGATCGACGACCGGCACGACTCGAACCAGGAACTGATGGCGCAGGGCGCGGCGAACTTCCTCTCGCCGCTCTTCGGCGGGCTGCCGGTGACGGGTGTGATCGCGCGCACGGCGACGAACATCCGCAGCGGCGCCGGCACGCCGGTGGCGGGGATGGTGCACGCCGTCTTCCTGCTCGCGGTGCTGCTGGTGGCGGCGCCGCTGGCGGGCGACATCCCGCTGGCGACCCTCGCCGCGGTGCTGGCGGTCGTGGCCGTGCGGATGGGCGAGTGGGAGGAGTTCCTCGTGCTGCGCAAGCGGCCGAAGGGCGACGCGGCGGTCTTCCTGGCCACGTTCGGGCTGACGGTGGTCTTCGACCTGACCGTGGCGGTGGAGGTGGGCATGGTGCTGGCGGCGTTCTCCTTCATCAAGCGCGTGGCCGACACGACGCAGGTGCACGCCATGACGGGCGAGGAGGTGGCGGCGCGGCACGAGAAGGTGGGCGACCTGCCGCGCGGCGTGATGGTCTACCGGGTCTACGGCGCGCTGCTCTTCGGCTCGGCGGAGAAACTCGACAGCATCCTGCGGCGAGCCGCAGCCGACGTGAAGGTGGTGGTGCTCGAGATGTCCGCGGTCACGGCCATGGACGCGACGGCGTTGAACCGGATCGAGAACATGCTCCGCAAGCTCCGGCTGCACCACCGGCACCTGATCCTCTGCGGGCCGCACACGCAGCCCTACTTCATGATGGAGAAGGCGGGGTTCTTCGACGACCTGGGCCGCGCCAACGTGGTGGGCGACATGCCGGCCGCGAAGGCGCGCGCGAAGGAACTGCTGGGGCTCACCGTAACGCGCCCGCCGTGGCCCCCGGGCCAGTAGTCCGAGCTGTGCGATTTGGAATCCGCTCGATTACAGATGCTTCCGCCGGTTTGTCATCTAATAGATGACAAACCGGTCCGACACTTAGAGGAACGCAACGAGCCAGGAATCGACGGCGGGGGCGAGGCGCGCTGCCAGAGCGGAGCAGCCGAAGGCGGCAAAGACGGCCGCGACGACGTCCATCGTGTAGTGGGCGCGCAGGACGAGGACAGCGAGAGCCTGCCCGGTCGCAACGGCGAAGGCGGCGGTTGTCAGCACCGGCTGGCCGAGGTGCGCGACCTCGATGGCGCCGAGGAAGGCGATGGCGGTGTGCCCGGAGAAGAAGAAATCGTTGCTGACGCCGTAGGTGACGAGGAGTGAAGGGAAGCCGGGGTCGCGCCAGATGATCCGCGGCGGGGGCGGCAGGGTGATGAGCAGCTGGCAGACCTGCCGGCAGCCGAAAAGGAGGATGAGTGCGAGGAAAGGGCGGAGCGTGCTGCCGAACACGGAGGCGGCGAGCAGAGCCACGCCGCAGAGATCGATGAGGGCGGAGGTGACGATCAGCAGAACGTTGGCCGCGCGTGGATTGGCGTGCAGCCAATCGAGCCACGTTGCGGTCCAGTCGTGCACGCGATCGCCGAGGCCGCTGGTGGAAACGGGCGGGGCCTTGCGGGAAATGATCCTTTGCGTCCAGAACCACAGCACGAGGGCCCCGGCGATGGCGACGGCGCGCACGAGGTAGGGGAGGACGGATTCAGACATGGGATGGGAACGCCAATCGACGCTGATCAGCGCTGAGGGGAGAAGGGATGTCAGCCACTGGTGGCAGGAGAGTATTGCCCGCGGAACTCGGCGCGCGTGGCCGCGAGCATGGCCTCGAGCTGGGAGCGGATGGCGCCCATGAGCGGGTCGCCCTCGGCGCCCTTGGCCCGCTCGGGCGAGACCTCGATGGCCTCGCCGACGGTGACGACGGCCCGAATGGGCGAGACGGTGCGCACGGCGTCATTCATGTCCTCCTCGAAGCGCTCGACGGTCTCGAGGATGCGCTCGGGGGTGGAGTTCTCGTCGACGTAGCCGGGGCGGTAGAGGGAGAGCTGCTGGGCGAGGTAGATGTCGCCGAGCTGCTTCCAGCGGCGCTCGGTCTCGGCCTCGTCGAGCTTGGCGGCGGCGAGGTCGGGCACGATGGCGGAGCGGAGGAGCTTGACGCGGCCGACGACGGTGGGGTCGCGCCGGCCCTTGAGCCACTCGGCCTCGAGGGGGACGAGGAGGGCGTCGATGAGGTTGGCGACGCGCTCGTAGATGGGGCCGGTGCGGGCCTCGCCGAGGTGCTCGATCTCCTTGGCGGCGAGGAGGGCGGCGCCGATCCGGGCGATGCGCGCGGCGGGGGTGAGATCGTGGTGCGGGCGCCAGGTCAGCCGCTGCTCGATGGCGGTGAGCATGGGGCCGACGGTGGCGGCGAGGTCGCCCTCGAAGAGGTAGCGCAGCGCGACGGGGTGGACGACGACCCGGCCCGGCGGGTTGAGCGCGGCGCGCTGCTTGGCGGCGCTGCGGGTGATGAGGGCGACGCCGTCCATCATGTAGCCGAGCTCGTCGTTGTGGCGGGTGATGATGCCTTCGGGGAAGACGACGAGCGGGCGGCGGGCGGCGACGAGGATGCTGGTGGCGCACTTGAGGGCCTCGCGGTCGAGGCCCTCGCGGTAGATGGAGAACACGCCCATGCGCGGGAGGAGGAAGCGCTGGAGCCGGCCCATCATGAAGAGGTGCCAGCTGGCCATCGTGTGCACATGGCAGCCGGTCTGGCGCGCCAGCTCGCCGACGACGAAGGGGTCGGGCGGGCGGCAGTGGTTGGGCGCGAGCATGATGCCGTGGCCGGCGGCCAGCGAGGCGCGGAGGCGGTCGACGTGCCGGCACTCAACGCGCGCAACGCCGTCGCGCTTGAGCAGGTGGGGAAGGAGGAAGGGCCGCAGGAGGGCGGGCCAGAAGTCGCCGTAGGTCGGCGGGACGAACGCGTAGGGCTGGGCGACGACGACCGGTTGCATGGACCGGGGCAACGTTGGAGGCGGGGCGGGTGGAAGGCGAGCGCGGCGTTGCGCGCTACTTCCCGAGGACGGTCTTGATGATGCGGCCGAGGTCGCCGACGCGGTAGGGCTTGGTCAGGTAGCCGCAGAAGCCCATGTCCATGAACTGGCGGGCCATGTCGTCGTTGTCGTAACCGCTGGCGACGATGGCGCGGACTTCGGGGTCGAGCTCGCGGAGCACCTTGAAGGTCTGTTCGCCGCCCATGCCGCCGATGACGGTGAGGTCCATGATGACCACGTCGTAGGGGCGGCCGATGTTGAGGTAGCGCTTGTAGAACTGGACCGCCTCCTCGCCGTTCTTGGCGAGGTCGAACTTGTAGCCGAGGCCCTCGAGCATGGTGCCGGTGAGGTGGCAGATCTGCGGGTCGTCGTCCATGAAGAGGACGCGGCCGGTGCCGAAGCGGAGGCTGGCGGCCTTGCGGGCCTCGACCTGGATCTCCTCGGAGGTGACGGGCAGGTAGGCGGTGAAGGCGGTGCCCACGCCGACCTCGGATTCGACGCCGATGAGGCCGCCGTGGCGCTTGACGATGGAGAGCACGGTGGAGAGGCCGAGCCCGGTGCCGGTCTTCTTCGTCGTGAAGAAGGGGTCCCAGATGCGCTGGAGGTGGTCGGGCTTGATGCCGGAGCCGTTGTCGCGGACCTCGATGGCGACGTAGTGACCGGCGGGGAGGTTGCCGACCTGGCCGTCGGCCAGCTGGATGTTGCCGGCGGTGACCCAGATGTTTCCCTGGCCGCTGGGCATGGCCTGGATGGCATTGATGATGAGGTTCTGGAAAACCTGCAGAATCTGCGCGCGGTCGACCATGACGGTGCCGGCGTCGTCGGCGCAGTTGAGCTCGACCTTGACGGCGGAGCCGGCGGCGGCGAGGCGCACGGCGTCCTTGAGGAACTCGGCGGGCTTGACGACCTGGCGGGTGGCGCTGCCGCCCTTGGCGAAGGTGAGGAGCTGTTTGCTGAGGGCCTTGGCCGCGAGGCAGGCGCGCTCGCTGTTCTCGAGGCCGGAGTAGTCGCGGCTGTCCTTGGCGAGGGAGACGCCGCCGAGGATGGTGGTGAGGAGGTTGTTGAAATCGTGCGCGATGCCGCCGGCGAGCTGCCCGAGGGAGTCGAAGCGGGAGGATTTGATCAGCTCCTCGGGCGTGAGGCTCATCTCCTCCGGGTTGCGGAAGACGAGGACGGCGCCGGCCGGGCGGCCGGAGGCGTCGAGCACGGGCTGGCAGGTCCAGACCACGGGGATGCTGCCTTCAGGGAAGGCGAGGGCGCAGTCGCTGTTGAGCCGCGTGGCCTCGCCGGTGACGAGGACCTTGTCGACGGGATCCTCGCCGGGCCGGCCGCTGAGACGGTCGACGAGGCGGAAGAGGTCGGCGGGATGCTGGCCCACGGCGTCGGGCGCCGGGACGCGGAGGAGCTGGGCGGCCTTGGGGTTGAGGAACACCACGCGACCGCCGGCATCGACGAGCATGACGCCCTCGTGCATGGCCGCGAGCACGGCGGCGAAATGCTCCGCGGGCGGCGCGCCGGCGGGCGCGGGCCGGACAGAGCCCTCGGGCATCGGCAGCAGGTAGCCGAGCACGCGCTGCAGCTCCTTGCGGCGCGAGATCAGGCGGAGGATGCCGGCGTAGAGCCAGACATCGCGGCCTTCGCGGTGCCGGAGCAGGAGGCTGTCATGGTAGGCGACCTCGCCGGTGTGGCGGCCGAGGAAGTAGGCCGCGAGGCTGGAGGATTCCGCGGCCTCCGGCACGAGCTTGGCGAACGAGGCCGGCGTGTCGGGCAACTCGTGGTCGTCGTAACCGGCCAGCTTTTTCAGCGCAGGGGAAAGCCAGAAGGTGTTGCCGGCGAAATCGAGGTCGAAGGCCCCGAGGCCGCCGCGCTCGGTGAGCAGGTGCAGGCGGTCCTCGGCGCGCAGGCTGGCTTCCTCGAAGTCCTTGCGGTCCTGGATGTCGAGCAGGGCGCCGGCCACGCGCTGCAGGGCGCCGTTGGGTCCGAAGAGGTGCAGGCCCGTGCAGAGCACCCAGACGTAGTGGCCCTGCGCGTGCTTCATCCGGCACTCGACGGAGAAGGGGCGTCCGCCGGGTGAGCCGCCGCGGCCCTGCTTGTCGGGCGCGGCGGCGGAGTCGTCGGGGTGCAGCAGGGCGAGGAAAGCGTCGTAGTTGGCCGCGACGGCCTGGTCGGCGTAGCCGAGCAGCTTCTTGAAGGCGGGGGAATAGAACGCCTCGCCCTTGACGAAGTTGAGGTCGAAGAAGGCGAGGGGACTGCGCTCGTGGAGCAGGGCGGCGAGGTGGTCGGCCGGGCCGCCGGCCGCGGCGGCAACCGCCTCAAGCTGCGGCACGCGGATGTGGGCGAAGTAGCGGGCGGCGGTGCCGGCGGCCTTTTCGATCCGCACCAGCACGTCGAAGGGCGCGGCTTCGCGGGGCGAGAGCTTGAGCGGGACGGGTTGCGACGCGGCCGCGGCGACCAGCACCTCCCACTGGGCCTGGACCCAGTCCGGGTCGTTGGCGATGACGTCGAAGACGAAGAGGCCGGGCAGAAGGTCGCCGACCAGCTCGTTCTCCCCGGCCTGCCAGAGCTGGCGCGCGGCCTCGCTGGCGGCTTCGACGCGACCGTTGGCGTCCAGCAGGAGAAAAGCCCCCAGCGCGGCGGCGGTGGAGCCGGGAGCGGTGGTGATCGGGGGACGGGAGGCGCTCAAGTTTGCCGGACGATAGTGATGGCGCGCGGGTTGCCTAGCAGGAAACTGTCCAAGTTCAGTCGGCGGGTGAATTTCAGCGGCGGTTTACAGCCGGATCAGGCCCCGGCCCAACGCCGGATGCGGCCGGCCAGCACGTCGATCCAAGCCGGCTGGTCGTTGAGGCAGGGAATGTGGGTGAACTCGGTGCCGCCGGCCGCCTTGAAGTCCTCGGCGCCCTCGACGCGGATCTCCTCGAGGGTCTCGAGGCAGTCGGTGACGAAGGCCGGCGTGATGACGAGGAGGCGCTTCTTGCCCTCGCGGGCGAGGCGTTCGAACTCGGCGTCGGTGTAGGGTGAGAGCCAGGGTTCGCCGACGAGGCGCGATTGGAAGGAGATGGACCACTTGGCGGGATCGAGGCCGGCCTTGGCGGCGAAGGCCTGGGTGGTGCGCGTGACCTGCGCCTTGTAACAGGTGGCGTGGGCGGGCGAGCAGGTGTTGCAGCAATCCGCGACGACCTGGCAGTGCGCGCGCGAGCTGTCGGCCTTGGTCAGGTGACGCACGGGGATGCCATGGTAGCTGAACAGCAGGTGGTCGTGCGGCCGGGCGAGGTAGGGGCGGGCACTGGCGACGAGCGCGTCGATGTAGTCCTCGTCGGCGTAGTAGGGCTGCACGCACTCGATCTTCAGCTGCGGGGCGAGGCGCGCGGCCTCGCGGTAGACCTTGACCACGACCGTTTCCCAGCTGGACATGGCGTAGTGCGGATATTGCGGGAAGAGGAGGAGGCGCTCGATGCCCTGCGCGACCAGCTGGCCGAGCACGGCCGGGATGGACGGGTTGCCGTAGTTCATGGCGAGGGCGACGGGCAGGCCGGGCAGCCGGGCCTGCACGAGCGACTGCACGCGCTTGCTCGTGAGGATGAGGGGCGAGCCCTCGGGCGTCCAGATGCTCGCGTAGGCGTGGGCGGACTTGGGGGCGCGGAAACGGCAGATGATCTGGTTGACAAGCAGGCTCCGCAGGAAGGCGTTGGCGGGCTTGTCGATGACGCGCTCGTCGCCGAGGAATTCCTTGAGATAACGCCGCACGTCGGCGACGGAGGTGGAGTCGGGCGAGCCGAGGTTGAGCAGGAGGACGGCGGACTTGGCCATGGATGACGGCATACGGGCCCGACTTGCCCGCGATGTCAACTGGCGGCGGACGGGCGCCGGCGCGTCAGGCCGCCATCGAGCGGATGGCGGCGACGAGCCGGTGCACGTTCTCCGGGGCGATGCGGTCGGTGACGATGGTGCGCGGCGCGCTGTGCTCGAGGTCGAGGCGGGCTCCGTCCTCCGTGCCCGGGCGGACGAAATCCTCGATGAAGTCCATGCCGCCGCGCGGCTTGATCCAGCGGTAGTAGATGTCGGGCTCGTCGGACTCGATCACGACGTCGAGCCGGAGCATCACGTTGCAGTAGAGCGTCAGGTCCCGATACGACGCGAACCACGTCGGAGGACACACGAGTTGGTCACGGATCACAACCGTCATGCGCGGGGAGGGCTTCGGCGGATTGAAGCGGGGTTGTAGGAATTTCTCTGGCTTTGTCGAGTCTGAGAGACTTCGATCCGGGCCGATGGTTCCCGCCGCCAGTCCGACCAATCCGCCGCCGCCGGTCCTGCTCGTCATCCGCGACGGCTGGGGCAAGAACCCCGACCCCGCGCAGAACCCTTGGAACGCGGTGCACCTCGCGCGCAAGCCCTGCGACGATCTGCTGCACGCGCGTTATCCGCACACGCTGGTGAAGGCCTCCGGCCTCGACGTGGGTCTGCCCGACGGCGTGATGGGCAACAGCGAGGTCGGACACGAGAACATCGGCGCCGGCCGCATCGTCGACCAGGAGCTGGTGCGCATCAACAAGCTCTTCTCCGAGGGAAAACTCGCCGCCAACCCCGTGTGGCGGGACGTCGTCGCGCGGGTGAAGTCCCGCGGCTCGAAGCTGCACCTCTTCGGCATCGTGAGCGACGCCGGCGTGCACGGCATGCTCGAGCACCTCTACGGCATCCTCCGGCAGGCGAAGGCCGACGGCCTCGCGGAGGTCTACCTGCACGCCTTCACGGACGGACGCGACACGCCGCCCTCGAGCGGCCTCGGCTATGTCCGGCAGGTCGAACAGCAGATGAAGTCCATCGGCACCGGCCGGATTGCCAGCGTTTGCGGCAGGTTCTGGGCGATGGACCGCGACAACCGCTGGGAGCGCGTGCAGAAGGCCTACGACATGCTCACCGGCAAGGCCGCCGTCGCCACCGCGCGCAGCGCCGAGGCGGCCGTCCAGCAGTATTACGACAAACCGCTCAGCCCGACGCAGGTCGGCGACGAGTTCGTGCCCGCCACGTGGATCGTCAGTGCTGACGGCAAGCCAGTCGCCACCGTGGCCGACGGCGACGCCGTGCTGTTCTACAATTACCGCGGCGACCGGCCGCGCGAGATCACCAAGGCGTTCGTGTTCGACGATTTCACGGGCTTCGACCGCGGCCGGAAGCTCGATCTCCACTACGCGACGATGACGGAATACGAGGCCGGCCTGCCGGTGCACGTCATCCTGCCGAAGCCGGAGAAATTGCGGAACATCCTCGGGCAGGTCGTGAGCGACGCCGGCCGGCGGCAGTTCCGCTGCGCCGAGACGGAGAAGAACCCGCACGTGACCTTCTTCTTCAACAACTATCGCAAGGACCCGTTTCCCGGCGAGGACCGCGTGTGCCCGCCCAGCCCCAAGGTCGCGACCTACGACCTGCAGCCGGAGATGTCGGCGGCCGAGGTCACGCGCCTCGCCCGGGAGGCGATCCTCTCGCGCCAATACGCCCTCGTCGTCGTCAACTACGCCAACCCGGACATGGTCGGTCATACCGGATCCTTGCCCGCGACGATCAAGGCCGTCGAGGCCACCGATGCCGGCGTGGGCGAGCTGCTCGCGGCACTCGCCACCGTCGGCGGGCGGGCCGTGATCTGCGCGGACCATGGCAACGCCGAGCAGATGTGGGATCCCACGGTCAACGGGCCGCACACCGCGCACACGCTGAACCTCGTGGAAGTCTACGTGGTCGGCGAGGGGTTCGCCGCGGGGAAGACCCGGATGCGCGAGGGCGGACGCCTGGCCGACATCGCCCCGACGGTGCTGCAGCTCATGGGCCTGCCGCAGCCGGCCGAGATGACGGGTCGGAGCCTAATTGCGGGCTGAGGGCGGCCGCAGTAGTCGGGGCGCAGTCTTGCTGCGCCCTTACGACGAGCGCGAAACGAGCTGACTGAAGCAGACGGCTCACCGAGACGGTCCGCCCTACCTGGCGCGTTGAGAAATGAGGGCAGGGCGAGGCGTCCCCGCCGAGCCGCCTTCAGCGAAGACGGCCCACCCGGAGGGTTCGCCCTACCGTCAGGCTGCTGCGCCTGGCTGGGATGCCCTGCGACCGGGCGCGAACGCGTTGGGGTCAACGTGTTCCACCTCCCTGCCGCCCTCTGTCATAACCGCCCAAATTCTGTTTGCCCCGCCCGGGAGCGGGCCGTTTGGTTGGCCGTTCGCTTCCATGAAACGCACGCACCATTGCGCCCAACTGACCAAGGCCGACCTCGGCGCGCCCGTCTCGCTCGCCGGCTGGGTCGACTCCGTCCGCGACCACGGCGGCATCATCTTCGTCGATCTCCGCGATCGCGAGGGCATCACGCAGGTGAAGTTTGACGGGGCCTTGCGCGAGCAGGCGACCCGGCTGAAGGTCGAGTCCGTCATCGGTGTGACGGGCAAGGTCGAGCCGCGCCCGGCCGACATGGTGAACAAGGCCCTGCCCACCGGCGAGGTCGAGGTCGATGCCGCGGAGCTGGTGATCCACAACATTGCGGAGACCCCGCCGTTCCCGCTCGACGATGCCGGCGGCGACAAGGTCAACGAGGACCTGCGCCTGACCTACCGTTACCTCGACCTGCGCCGCCCGAAGATGCGGAAGAACCTCGCGGTGCGCCACCGCGCGACCAAGGCCGTGCGGGACTACTTCGATGCGCAGGGCTTCTACGAGATCGAGACCCCCATCCTGTTCAAGAGCACGCCCGAGGGCGCGCGCGAATACCTCGTGCCCTCGCGCGTCTGGCCCGGCCAGTTCTACGCGCTCTCGCAGTCGCCCCAGCAGTTCAAGCAGATCCTGCAGGTCGCCGGCACGGAGAAATATTTCCAGATCGCCCGCTGCTTCCGCGACGAGGACCTGCGCGCCGACCGGCAGATGGAATTCACCCAGATCGACGTGGAGGTGTCGTTCATCGACCGCGAGGGCATCTACGCGCTCTTCGAGGGCATGCTGAAGAAGGTCTGGAAAGACGTGCTCGGCCACGACCTGCCCACGCCGTTCCCGCGCCTGTCCTACCTCGACGCGATGAACCGCTACGGCGTGGACAAGCCCGACACGCGCTTCGCGCTGGAGCTGGCGGACTTCTCCGACACGTTCCGCCAGTCCGCGTTCAAGGTCTTCCAGTCCACGGTCGCCGCCGGCGGCTCCGTCAAGGCGGTCAACGCCAAGGGCCTCGCGGACATCACGCAGGGCGAGACCACGGCGCTGGAGGACTCGGCCAAAGCGATGGGCGCGAAGGGCCTCGCCTACATCAAGGTCGAGAAGGGCGAGTGGAAGTCGCCCATCGTGAAATTCTTCACCGACGCCGAGAAGGCCGACCTCACCAAGCGCCTGCACATCGAGGACGGCGACCTCATCTGCTTCGCCGCCGCGCCCTGGGAACGCGCTTGCGCCATCCTCGGTCGCATCCGCCTCGACGCCGCGCAACTGCTGGTGAAACGCGGCAAGCTCACGCTGCGCCCCGACCAGTGGAATTTCCTCTGGGTCGTCGATTTCCCGCTCATGTCCCACGACGAGGAGCGCGGCGGCTTCGTGGCCACGCACCATCCGTTCACGGCGCCCGTGCCGGAGGACGTAGCCCTGCTCGACTCCGACCCGAAGGCCGTGCGCGGCCAGCACTACGACGTCGTGCTGAACGGCATGGAGCTGGGGGGCGGC
The DNA here is from genome assembly GCA_964601365.1 of uncultured Opitutaceae bacterium. Taxonomy (GTDB): domain Bacteria; phylum Verrucomicrobiota; class Verrucomicrobiia; order Opitutales; family Opitutaceae; genus Didemnitutus. Next base: position 34,005 of record CAZRNE010000026.1, read on the forward strand.
TCGATCCGCATCCACCAGCCGGCGCTGCAGGAGAAGGTGTTCAAGGACGTGCTCAAGATCCCGGCCGATGTGGTCGAGAGCCGCTTCGGCTACATGCTGAAGGCCTTCAAATACGGCGCGCCCCCGCACGGAGGCATCGCCTTCGGCCTCGACCGCATGGTCGCGTTGCTCTGCGGGACGAACTCGATCCGCGACGTGATCCCGTTCCCCAAGACCCAGAAGGCGCAGGATCTCATGACGCAGAGCCCGACGCCGGTGACCGAGAAGCAGCTCCGCGACCTGCATATCCGCGTGGTCGACGAGGCGAAATGAGCCGAGCCGCCAATCCGCAGCATGGCAGGCGTTCACTTTCCGGTAGGGCGAACCCTCCGGGTGAGCCGCACGCGCGTCGCGGCTCGGCGGGGACGCCTCGCCCTACCAGGTAGCAGCGACCCAGAGGTGTGGCCAATCTTCCGGGCGTGACACCAAACCGGCACGCACCGGATTCATGCGGATGTAGTTCGCCTTTTCATCGAGCGATTCATCGCTGCGCAGCCGATGGTCGAAGAAGCCGGCCTGCCATTCGATTCGCAGGGATTTTGCTTGATAGGACTTCCATGCCATCACGGTTTTGGCGAGTTCGCGGTCGGGTGCTGGGGAAAAGAGGGCATGCAGGTGATCGGGCATGATCAGCAGCAAATGAAGCCACCATGCGCCGGTCTGGTGGTAGAAGGCAGCTGATTCGATGAGCCGCTTGGCCGTTCCATTGCGGAGCAACACATCTGTCCCTCGGGCTTTTGCGTTGATCGTCACGAAATAGATCGCCCCAGCGGACACCCATGAGGGCATCTCGTGGTGAAGTCGCTTACGCTGCGGCAACCCGCGCATATGGACAGGCTGGTATCGCGTGGTGCACTCGCCGAGCCGAAACGTTGAGCACCACGGCTCACCCGGAGGGTGACGGAGTGTCGCTGTCGCTCGGCACGCCCTACCTGACGACGGGATGTTTCGTTCTCACACCCCCAGCTGCCTCTTCAGGATTTCGTCCGCGAGCTTGGGATTCGCCTTGCCGGCGGAGAGCTTCATCACGGCACCCTTGAGGGCGTTGATGGCCTTGGCGTTGCCGGCGCGGACCTGGTCGGCTGATTTCGGGTCGGCGGCGATGGCGGCGGCACACCAGGCGTCCAACTGGCCGCTGTCCGAAGACTGGCGCAGACCCTTGCGGTCGGCGACGGCGGCGGCCGGGTCGCCGGTCGAGAACATGTCCGAGAAAATCTCCCTGGCCTGGCTGCTCGACACCGCGCCTTGCGCGACGAGCGCGACGAGGCCGGCGACATGCGCGGGGGTGACTTTGCTCCCGGCGAGAGCGAGGCCGGCGGCGGCGAGTTCGCGCAGCAGGTCGTTGGCGATCCAGTTGGCGGCGGCCCCGGGTGGCGCGCCGAGCTTCACGGCGGCCTCGAAGAAATCGGCGAGGGCGCGGTCCCGGATGAGGACGGAGGCGGCGGAGTAGGGCAGGCCGAGCTGCTCCATGAAACGGGTCTGCCTGGCGAAGGGCGCCTCCGGCAGTTCGGCGGCGAGGCGCTGCTTCCACGCGGCGTCGATGCGCACGGGCATCAGGTCCGGGTCGGGGAAGTAGCGGTAATCGTGCGCCATCTCCTTCGAGCGCATCGCGGCGCTGCGGCCGGTCTCGCCGTCGTAGAGCCGCGTCTCCTGCACGACCGTGCCGCCGCCGCTGACGACGTTGACCTGGCGCTTGATCTCCGCGGCGATGCCGTCGCGCACGTAGGAGATGGAGTTGAGGTTCTTCAGCTCGACCTTGGTGCCGAGCCCGGCCTCGCCGCGGCGGCGGATGGAGATGTTGGCGTCGCAGCGCATCTGTCCCTTCTCCATGTCGCAGTCGGAGATTCCGGCGGAGATGAGTGATTGCCGCAGCGAGGTGAGGAAGGCGAAAGCCTCCTCCGGCGTGCGCAGCGCCGGCTCGGTGACGATCTCCATCAACGGCGTGCCGGCGCGGTTGTAGTCGATGAGGGAGTCGTTGGCCTCGTGCGTCAGCTTGCCGACATCTTCCTCGAGGTGGATGCGCGTGAGGGGGATCTTCTTGTGTTCGCCCATGACGGCGGGCGACGGGCCGGGCAGCTCGATCTCGACGGCGCCATGACGGCAAACGGGCTGGTCGTATTGCGAGAGCTGGTAGTTCTTCGGACTGTCGGGATAGAAGTAGTTCTTCCGGTCCCAGCGGGTGACGGCGGCGATCTCGCAGCCGAGCATCAGGCCGGTCTTGATGATGGCATCGAGGGCGGCCTTGTTCAGCACGGGCAGTGCGCCGGGCAGGGCGAGGACGGTCGGGTCGGTGAGCGTGTTCGGCGGCTCGCCGTAGCCCGTCGCGGCACGCGTAAACATCTTCGATGCCGTCCGGATCTGGACGTGCACCTCGAGGCCGATGACTGCTTCGAATGATTTTGATGTGGTGGACACAGAGGAAGAAGGAGGCGTCACGAAGGTCACAGAGCGAGGCGTCGCAGACCTCGGGTTAGAGTCGTAGAGCGGAAGTTCATCAACAGGCCGATGCGGCAGCCGGTGAACTTTAGGTAGGTGAGAACTTGGGCATCATGGACGTCCAATAGGGCATCAACAGTCTTCAATTCAACGACGACCAAGCCACCTACGAGAAAATCCAAGCGATAGGCATCATCAATGATGAGGTCCTTGTATTTTACCGGACAAAGCTTCTGCTCCTCGAAGGCAACATTTCGCAGACGCAATTCGTGCGCTAAAGCTCGTTGGTAGGCTGATTCCAGCAGGCCCGGCCCCAGTTCGCGATGCACTTCTATTGCAGCCCCGATAACCAGCTCGGTCAGTTGATTAGTTTGTGTGTCCATCTCTGTGTCCTCCGTGGTTCTTTGTGTCCTCTGTGACAAAATCAGAGTGTGGGATGACGGAGATGCCAATCGTGCGCCCGTTCGTAGGTGTGGGCGAGGGAGAGCAGGTCGGCTTCCTTGAAGGGCTGGCCGATGAGCTGCAGGCCGAGAGGCAGCCCGGTGGTGGTGAAACCGCAGGGCACGCTGATCGCGGGCAGGCCGGCGAGATTCACACCGATCGTGTAGATGTCGCAGAGGTAGAGCGCGAGGGGATCGGCCTTCTCTCCGATCTTGAAGGCCGGGATGGGTGACGTGGGCGTGAGGAGGGCGTCGACCTCCGCGAAGGCCTGGAGAAAATCACGGCGGATGAGCGTGCGGACCTTCTGGGCGCGCAGATAGTAGGCATCGTAGTAACCGCTGGAGAGCACGTAGGTGCCGAGGATGATGCGGCGCTTCACCTCGGCGCCGAAGCCCTCGGCGCGCGACTTGGCGTAGAGGTCGATGGCGTCGGTGGCGGCCTTCGACCGGTGGCCGTAGCGCACGCCGTCGAAGCGCGCGAGGTTCGACGAGGCTTCGGCGGTGGCGATGACGTAGTAGGCATCGAGGCAATACTTCGTGTGGGGAAGCGACACCTCCTTCACCTCGCAGCCGCGGTCGCGGTAGAATTTCACCGCCGCCTCGACGGCGGCGCCAATTTCGGGGTCGAGTTCCCCGGCGAAATATTCCTTCGGAATCCCGATACGTCGTGGCGCCGGGCCGCTGAGCGCGGCGGCGTAGTCGGGCACGCCGGCGTTATAGGAGGTCGAGTCGAGCGGGTCATGGCCGGCGATGGCGCCCAGCAGCAGCGCGACGTCCCCGGTCGTGCGCCCGAGGGGGCCGATCTGGTCGAGCGAGGAGGCGTAGGCGACCAGGCCGTAGCGGGAGACGAGGCCGTAGGTGGGTTTGAGGCCGACGACGCCACAGAGCGCGGCCGGCTGGCGGACGGAGCCGCCGGTATCGGAACCGAGCGTGGCGGCGACCTCGCCAGCCGCCAGCGCGGCGGCGCTGCCGCCGGAGGAGCCGCCGGGGACGCGCGTGAGGTCCCAGGGGTTGGCGGCGGGGCCGAAGGCGGAGTTCTCGTTGGACGAGCCCATCGCGAACTCGTCGCAGTTCAGCCGTCCGAAAAGCACCGCGCCGGCGTCCTTCAGCCGGCGCGCGACCGTGGCATCGTAGGGAGAAATGAAATTGGCCAGCATCCGGCTCGACGCGGTGAGCGGCTGGTCGCGCACGGCGATGACGTCCTTGAGGCCCACGGGGATGCCGTCGAGCGGGCCGAGGGTGCGGCCGGTGGCACGACGGGCATCGGAGGCGGCGGCCTGAGCGAGCGCGGCGGCTTCGTCGAAGGAATTGAAAGCATGCACCCGCGGATCGACGGCCTTGGTGCGGTGGAGGAACGCCTGCAGCAGCTCGACGGCGGAGAATTCGTGGCGGTCGAGCCGGGCTGATAGCTCGGCGATGGGTTGGAAATGGAGCGGGGTGGACATGGGTCGCGCGGTAGGAGCGGCGTTATGCCGCAATACCCTCGGGTCGGAGCCTAACGCCCCTCCTACAGTTCTCTCATTCGATCACCTTTGGCACGCTGATCATGTTGTCCCGTTGGGCGGGGGCGTTGCGCAGGGCGTCGGTCACGCTGAGCCCCGGACGCGGCACGTCGTCGTCCCAGACGTTCTCGACCGGAAAGGCGTGGGCCATGGGCTCGACGCCGGTCACGTCCGCCTGCCGGAGTTGATCGATGTGATGGAGCACATCGCCGAGCTGGGCGGCGAAGCGGACCTTCTCCTCGGCGGTCAGTTCGATGCGGGCGAGGCGGGCGACGTAGTCGATGTCGAGTTGCGGGGTTGGGCCCATGGGCGCGCAGGTTGGGCAGCGCGGCGGAGGTCGGCAAGGGGCGAAACTGTCACAACGGATGCAGGCTTGCGCCTACCCGCGCACCGCCAAGTCTGGCGGGCGGCATGAAACTCATCATCGCGATCATCCGCCCTTTCAAGCTGGAGCAGGTCAAGGAGGCCCTCAAGGCGCACGGGGTCACCGGCATGACGGTGACGGAGGTGAAGAGCTACGGGCGCACCAAGGACCACGTGGAGATCTACCGCGGCAGCGAATACACGGTGGATTTCACGCCGAAGGTGAAGATCGAGTTCGTGGTGCCGGACGCGAAGCGGGACGCGGTGGTCTCGGCGGTGCAGGAGGCGGCGCAGACGGGCAAGAGCGGCGACGGGCGCATCATCGTGCAGCCGGTGGAGGACGTGATGCGCATCCGCTCCGGCGAGCGGGGCGAGGCGGCGTTGTAGGGGGCGCCATGGGCAGGCATCGCATCCGCATCCTGGACTCGCACACCGGTGGCGAGCCGACGCGGTTGGTGCTGGAGGGCGGGCCCGATCTCGGGCACGGTCCGCTGGCGGAACGGGCAAAAAGGTTCCGCGAGCGGTTTGACGCCCATCGCTCGGCCATCATCAACGAACCGCGCGGTTCCGACGTGATGGTCGGGGCCCTGTTGGTCGAGCCGCACGAGCCGGGTTGCGCGGTGGGCGTGATCTTCTTCAACAACGTCGGCGTGCTCGGCATGTGCGGTCACGGCACCATCGGTGTGGTGGTTTCGCTGGCCCATCTCGGCCGCCTGCAGCCCGGCACGGTGCGCATCGACACTCCCGTCGGCGTCGTCACCGCCGAGCTGCACCCTGATGGGCAGGTGTCGCTCGACAATGTGCCCAGCTGGCGCAAGGCGCAGGGCGTCGCGGTGCAGGTGCCGGGCCTCGGCACGGTGCGCGGCGACGTGGCCTGGGGCGGCAACTGGTTCTTCCTCGCCGAGGACCACGGCCAACGCATCGCGACCGACAACATCGAGGCGCTCACCGACTACACGTGGCGGGTGCGGCAGGCGTTGAACGCGCAGGGCCATCCCGAGGTGGACCACGTGGAGCTGTTCGCGGCGTCGCCGACGCCGGGCGTGCACAGCCGGAACTTCGTGCTGTGTCCCGGCAAGGCCTATGACCGCTCCCCGTGCGGCACGGGCACCAGCGCCAAGCTCGCCTGTCTCGCCGCCGACGGGAAACTGGCGGCCGGGGCCGAATGGGTGCAGGAGAGCGTCATCGGCAGCGTCTTCCGCGCGCGCTGGCGGCCCGGCGGGGCGGATGGAAAAGTTATCCCGACTATCACGGGAACTGCACACGTGATGGGGGAAGGTGTCTTGATTCTGGACGAAAGCGACCCGTTCCGCTGGGGTATCCGGTGATATGGAACGCTCCAAGTCAGTCATCATCTGCGGCGGCGGTGTCATCGGCCTTTGCTGCGCGTATCAACTGGCCCGCGACGGCTGGCGCGTGACGCTGGTCGAGCGCAGCCCCGAGGGCGCCGACTCCTGCGCGCACGGCAGCGCCGGCTACCTGTCGCCGAGCCATGTGATCCCCCTGTCCGCGCCGGGCATGGTCTGGAAGGGATTGAAGTGGATGATGAGCTCGCGCAGCCCGTTCTACATCAAGCCGCGGCTCGACATGGATCTCATCCGCTGGGGCCTGCTCTTTGCCGGCAACTGCAACCGGACCCACATGCGCCGGGCCGCCCCCATCCTGCGCGACCTCTGCATCGAGGGGCGCAAGGGGTTCCTCAATTTCTCGGAGGTCATGGGCAACACCTTCGAATTGAAGACCGAGGGCCTTCTCAATCTCTGCCGGACCCAGGAGACGCTCGACCACGAGATCCACGGGCTCGGCGCCTTGGCCAACGAGCTAGGCGTGGAGGCCCGCGCGCTCGACGCCAAGCAGACCGCGGCGATGGAGCCCGGCATCCGCATGGACGTGCTCGGCTCGGTGTATTTCCCGATCGACGCCCACATCTCGCCGCGCCTGTTCGTCCCGGCGCTCACAGCGCTGCTCAAGGAGATGGGCGTGGCCTTCAAATGGAACACCACGGTCTACGGCTGGCGCAGCGAGGGCGGCCGCGTGCGCGCCGTGCTCACCACCGCAGGCGACCTCGTGGGCGACGAGTTCGTGCTCGCCGGCGGTTCCTGGTCGCCGTCCATGGTCAACGGCCTCGGCATCCGCCTGCCCATGCAGCCCGGCAAGGGCTACAGCCTGACCATCGAGAAGCCGCGTTTCCAGCTCACCAAGTCCATCATCCTGACCGAGCGCCGTTGCGCCGTGACGCCGATGGGTCCGCGCCTGCGTTTCGGCGGCACCATGGAGCTGAGCGGCCACAGCGACAACGTCCGCCCCGAGCGCATCGACCAGATCAAGCAGAGCGCGCGGCTGTATTTTCCGGACATGACGGAGGAGGACTTCGCGGGCACGACGCCGTGGTTCGGATACCGCCCGGTCTCGCCCGACGGCCTGCCCTACATCGGCCGCTTCCGCTCGCAGCAAAACCTCACCGCCGCCTGCGGCCACGCGATGCTCGGCCTGAGCATGGCGCCCAGCACGGGCGTGCTTGTCTCCGAGATCCTCGGCGGGCGCAAGCCGTCCATCGATCTCACGCTCCTCGACCCCGACCGTTATGCGTAGCGAATTCGTGCACGAGGTGGAGCGTGGCGTCCTCGACGCGCTCAGAACGCGTCCAGAGGCCGCGTTCCACCCTGAAATCACAATCCCATGAACTGGAAGGGCGTCATTCCCGCCATCACGACCAACCTGAAGGCCGACCTCTCGGTCGACCACGACGCGCTGGGCGCGCACTGCCGGTGGATGATCGACAGCGGTTGCACGGGGATCGTCTGCTGCGGCTCATTGGGCGAGGCGCAGACCATGAGCTACGGGGAAAAGATCGCCGTCGTGCGCACGGCCGTGGCTGCCGTCGGCTCCCGGGCGCCGGTCGTGCTCGGCATCGCCTCCTTGAGCACGAAGGAGGCGATCGCCATGGCGAAGGACGCCGAGAAGGCCGGTGCGCAAGGCCTGATGGTGCTGCCGCCCTACGTCTACACCAGCGACTGGCGCGAGATGAAGGCCCATGTCTCCGCGGTCATCAGCGCGACCAAGCTCTCGTGCATGCTCTACAACAACCCGGTCGCCTACAAAACCGACTTCCTGCCCGCCCAGATCGCCGAGCTGGCGGCGGAGCATCCGAATCTGCACGCCGTGAAGGAATCGAGCGGCGACGTGCGCCGGGTGACGGCCATCCGCGAAGTCTGCGGGCAGCGGCTGCAAATCCTCGTCGGCATGGACGATGCGATCGTCGAGAGCGTCTATGCCGGGGCGACGGGCTGGATCGCGGGGCTCGTGAACGCATTTCCGGCCGAGTCCGTCGCGCTGCTCGAATATGCCGTCCGGGGGGACAAGGCCAAGGCCCACGCGCTCTATACCTGGTTCCTGCCCCTGCTGCGCCTCGATACGGTGCCGAAGTTCGTGCAGCTCATCAAATGGGTGCAGGCCGAGGTCGGGCGGGGCACGCCGCATGTGCGCCCGCCGCGCCTGGAGCTCGCCGGGGCCGACCTCGAGATGGCGCGCGCGACGCTGGCGGCCGCGCTGAAGGAAAGGCCGAAGCTGTGAGGGCGTGTCATTCTGGGCGAAGCGAAGAATCCATGCGACAAGGTGAGAGACCTCGCGGATCTGGATCCTTCGCTGCGACCAGGATGACAGAGGTGAAGCCATGAAACCCGAAGGCATTTCGCTCATCGGTTTTGGCGCCGGTTCTCCGGGCGGAAAGCAATTCCGGGCGCAGGATCCGGCCCGGGGCGTCGCCTTGGATCCGGCGTTTGTCAGCGCCACCCCGGGCGACGTGGAGCGGGCGTGCTTTCTCGCCGCGCAGGCCGCGCCGGTGCTGGCCACGCTGGGCGGCGCCGAGCGCGGCAAGCTGCTGAGGGCGATTGCGGCCAAGATCGAAGCCCACGCCGCGCCGTTGGTGGCCCGGGCCATGCAGGAGACCGCCTTGGGCGAAGTCCGGCTGCAGGGAGAGGTGACGCGCACGGTGAACCAGCTCTGCCTGCAGGCCGGCGTGGCCGAGGCCGGCGACTGGTGCGACGCGCGCATCGAGACGGCGTTGCCCGACCGCAAGCCGTTGCCGCGGCCCGACCACCGCTCGATGCTGCGGCCGCTCGGCCCGGTGGCGGTCTTCGGGTCGAGCAACTTCCCCTTCGCCTACTCGGTGGCGGGAGGCGACACGGCCTCGGCGCTCGCCGCCGGCTGCCCGGTGATCGTGAAAGCGCATCCGGCTCATCCCGGCGTGAGCGAGATGGTCGCGCGTCTCGTGTCCGGGGCGGTGCGGGAGTGTGAGTGGCCGGAGGGCACCTTCTCGCTGCTCTTCGACGCGGGCTTCGAGGTGGGGCAGACCTTGGTGCGGCACCCGGCGGTGCGCGCGGTGGGCTTCACGGGTTCGCGTCAGGGAGGTCGCGCCCTGATGGACCTCGCCGCGACGCGACCGGAACCGATTCCCGTCTATGCGGAGATGGGCAGCATCAATCCGGTTTTCCTCATGCCCGGGGCCCTGGCCGAGCGCGGCGACGCGCTGGCCGAGGGACTCGCGAATTCGGCGACGCTCAGCGTCGGGCAGTTCTGCACGAGTCCCGGCGTCGTCGTGCTGGAGCGCAGCGGCGCGGCGGAGGAGTTCGTGCGCAAGCTGGCGGCGCGGCTCGGGGCCGTGCCCGAGGCGGCGATGCTCCATGCCGGCATCAAGGCCAACTTCGACCGCGCCGTGATGGAGCGCGCCAAGATCACAGGTGTCAGAACTGCTGTAGGAGCGGGTTTACCCCGCGAACAGACTGAATCGGGGCATTCCGCCGTCGCCGAGGCTATGGCGGACAAGAAAGCCCCTCCTACAGGCAAATGCTCCGCCGCGCCGGTCTGGTTCGAGACCGACGCGGAGACCTTCTGCGGGACGGCGGCGCTGAAGGAGGAGATCTTCGGGCCGAGCGCGGTCATCGTCTGGTGCCGGCACCGCAACGAAGTGCTCCTGGTGGCGAAGGCGCTCGAGGGCGGGTTGACGGCGGCGATCCACGCCTCCGCCTCCGAGACCGCCGAGCAGGCGGCGCTGGTGGCCGTGCTGGCGGACAAGGTCGGCCGCGTGATTCTCAACGGCTTCCCGACGGGGCTCGAGGTGAGCACGGCCATCGTGCACGGCGGGCCGTATCCGGCGACGAGCGACGGCCGCTCGACGGCGGTGGGCACGCGGGCCATCACCCGGTGGGCGCGGCTGGTGTGCTACCAGAATTTCGCCGACGATCTGCTGCCGCCGGAATTGCAGAACGCGAATCCCCTGAAGTTGCGCCGGATGGTGAACGGGGAGTGGACGGACGGGAAACTGTAGTCGCGGCTCGATGCCGCGACCTTCGGGGCGTAAAGCCCCTCCTACAATTTGGCGGCGGCGTGGCGGAGGGCGCGCTGGTAGGCGGTGAGGCCGGGATCCTCGGTCGTCTCGCAAAGGGTGTCGAGGGCGAGGCGCAGGGCATCGGCATGCTTGCCCTGGGCGTGCAGGGTCAGGGCGAGGAAGGCATCGAACTCCGGGTTGGCCGGGAACTGCACCTTGCCGGAGCGCAGCACATCGGCGGAGCGGTCGAGCTGGCCGAGCAACCGCAGCGAGGAGCCGAGCCCGATGAGGGCGCCGGAGAGTTCGTTGGGCGGCAGGCCGAGGGCGATGGCCTTCTCGTAGCAGGGCACGGCCTCCGCGGCCTGACCGAGCACGTCATGCGTCCAGGCGATTTGATAGATGATCTCGGCGACGTTGGGGAAGCGCTCGTCGAGCTTCCGCAGGCGCGGAAGGATCTCGGCGGACTGGCCGTGCGCCCGCGCGCCGACGATGGCGTCGAGTTCTTCTTTCCATGAGGGAAGTTCTGTGGGCTCAGGCACGTGAGAGCTGGTAGGGCGAACCGTCCTCGGTGAGCCGCTGCGCGAAACGCGGCTCGGCGGGACGCCTCGCCCTACCTGTTCGAATCACACTTTCCTTTTCTCCGGCAGGGCGCGGGTGGCGGCCTCGTGCTGGAGGCGGGCGAGGAGGTCGTCGAACTTGTGGACGCCCTCGTCGCCCTTGGCGCGGGAGCGGACGGACGCGCTCTGGGCCTCGGCCTCCTTGCCGCCGAGCACGAGGGCGTAGGGCACCTTGGCGACCTCGGCGCGGCGGATCTTGGCGCCGAGCTTGTCGGGGTGCTCGTCGACGGTGGCGCGCAGGCCGGCGGCGTGCAGGCGGGCGAGGAGGGACTTGGCGTAGTCGGCCTGCTTGTCGGAGATGGGCACGAGGCGGACCTGCTCGGGCGCGAGCCAGAGGGGGAAGTCGCCGCCGAAGTGCTCGATGAGGAAGCCGATGAAGCGCTCGTGCGTGCCGAGCGGGGCGCGGTGGATGCAGAGCGGCGTGGCCTTGGTGTTGGCGGCGGTGACGTATTCGAGGCCGAAGCGGGCGGGCACGGCGAAGTCGACCTGATTGGTGGCGATGCTGAACTCGCGGCCGATGGCGCTCCACACCTGCACGTCGATCTTCGGGCCGTAGAAGGCGGCCTCGTTGGCGACCTCGACGTAGTTGATACCGGACTCGATGAGGACGCGGCGGACCATGTCCTCGGTCTTCTTCCAGAGTTCGGGTTGGTCGACAAACTTCTTGCCGAGCTCGGCGGGGTCGTGGGTGGAGAAACGCATCTGGTATTTCTCGAAGCCGAAGAGCTTGAAATACTTCAGATACATGTCGTTCACGGCGCGGAACTCGGCGGCGAACTGCTCCTCGGTGCAGTAGATGTGCGCGTCGTTCATCTGGAGCGAGCGGACGCGCATGAGGCCGAAGAGCTCGCCGCTCTGCTCGTAGCGGTAGCAGGTGCCGTATTCGGCGAGGCGGAGGGGGA
>CAZRNE010000026.1:45639-48113 GCA_964601365.1 uncultured Opitutaceae bacterium
GCGGTAGCTCTTGGGGGTGGCGGCGAAGATCTTGTGGTGGTGCGGGCAGTTCATCGCCTTGAGGTAATACTTCACCGGCTCGCCGCCGTCCTCCTCGGCGAAGCTCATCGGCGGGAACATGCTTTCGGCGTAGTAGGGCAGGTGGCCGCTGGTCTTGTAGAGGGTGTCCTTGGCGAGGTGGGGCGAGCGCACGCGCTTGTAGCCGGCGGCGAACTCGGTCTCCTTGGCGAGCTTCTCCAGTTCCTCGATCATGACGGTGCCGTTGGGCAGCCAGAGGGGCAGGCCGGGGCCGACATCGGGGTCGAAGGCGAAGATCTCCAGCTCCTTGCCGAGCTTGCGGTGGTCGCGGAGCTTGGACTGCTCGAGCATCTCGAGGTGCTTGGCCAGCTCCTCCTTCGAGGGGAAGGCGGTGCCGTAGATGCGCTGGAGCTGCTTGTTCTTCTCGTTGCCGCGGTGGTAGGCGCCGGCGATGGAGAGGAGCTTGAAGGCCTTGATCTGCTTCGTGTAGCGGACGTGGGTGCCGGCGCAGAGGTCGGTGAAGTCGCCGTTGGTGTAGAACGAGACGGCCTCGTTCTCCGGGATGTCATCTAGGCGGCCGAGCTTGTAGCGGGTCTGGCCGAGCTTCTTGATGATTTCGACGGCCTCGGCGCGCGGCACCTCGCGGCGCACGAAGGCCTGGTTCTCGTCGATGATCTTCTTCATCTCCTCCTCGATGCGGACGAGGTCGTCGGCGGTGAACTTGTGGTCGAGGTCGAAGTCGTAGTAGAAGCCGCTGTCGGTGGGCGGGCCGATGTCGAGCTGGGCGTCGGGGAAGAGACGCAGGACGGCGGTGGCCAGGACGTGCGAACACGAGTGGCGGAGTTCTTCGAGCGGAGTCATCATGACGGAAAGAGTGAGCAGTGAGCGGTGAGCAGGGAGCAGGGAAGATTACTTTTTCAGCGGTTCCAGGGAGTAGCCGTCCTTGCGGTCGAGCATGGACCAGCCGGCGGCGGCGATTTCCTTGCGGAGGGCGTCGGCGGCGGCGAAGTCCTTGGCCTGCTTGGCGGTCCAGCGTTTGGCCGCGAGGGCGGTGATGGTGGCGGGGGCTTCGACGGATTTTTGCGCGGCGACCGTCGGGAGGTTGAGGCCCAGCGCGAAGAGGACACGGTCGAAGGCCGCGAGGTCGAGGGCTGCCGCAGGCGGCGCAAGGTCGGAGGGCTTGGTGTCGTTGACGAAAGTGAAGAGTGCTCCGAGCGCACCGGGAAAGTTGAGGTCGTCGGCCAGGGCCGCAAAGACGCCGTCAAGGTTCGCGGAGACCATGCCACCCGGAGCAGGAACGGTGGCACGCGTGGCGAGGGCGGAACGAAACAATGTGAGCTTCTCGATGGCACTCTGTGCTGCATGCAGGCCGTCCAGCGTGAAGTTGAGCTGCTTGCGGGGGTGGCCGGAGAGCAGGGCGTAGCGGACGGCCATGGGGGAGTAGCCCTTGGCCACGAGGTCGCGCAGGGTGTAGTAGTTGCCCTTCGACTTGGACATGGTGGTGCCGTTCACGAGCAGGTGTTCGCTGTGATACCAGTGTTTGGCGAAGGGGACGCCGTTGCAGCACTCGCTCTGGGCAATCTCGTTCTCGTGGTGCGGGAAGAGCAGGTCGACGCCGCCGGTGTGGAGGTCGATGGTGTCGCCGAGGAGGGCCTTGCTCATGGCGCTGCACTCGATGTGCCAGCCGGGGCGGCCGGCAGCAGCGCCGCGCGGACCGGGCCACTGCACGGCGCCGTCATCGTCGGGCTTGTAGGCTTTCCACAACGCGAAATCGGAGACGGAGTCCTTGTGGTCGGCATCGGCGACGGCGTTGGTGACCTTGAGCTCGCGCTCCTTGATGCGGGAGAGGCCGCCGTAGCCGGGGAAGGATTCCAGGCGGAAGTAGACCGAGCCGTCGGCGGCGCGGTAGGCGTGGCCCTTCTGCATGAGCACCTCGATCATGTTGACCTGCTCCTTGATGTAGCCGGTGGCGGTGGGCTCGGCGTGGGGTTTGAGCAGGTTTAGGGCGGCGCAGTCCTCGTGGAAGATCTGCGTCCAGTGGCGGGTGATGTCGGCGAGGGGGCGTTTTTCCGTCTTGGCCTGACCGATGGTGCGGTCGTCGACGTCGGTGAGGTTGCGCACGTGGCGGACCTTGTCCGCGCCGAACTCGAGTTCGAGGAGGCGGCGGAGGACGTCGTTGACGACGAAGGTGCGGAAGTTGCCGATGTGCGCCGGCGCGTAGACGGTCGGTCCGCAGTTGTAGAAGCGGAAGACGCCGTCGGGGTGCGACGGAGCGAGGGGCTTCAATTTGCGGGTGAGCGAGTCGTAGAGTTGAATAGGCATGGACGCTTTATTGCAGTGCGGCTCCCGCCTACGCCAAGGCTACGGCGCGGCTCGTCCTCAGCGGAGCTGAGGCGAGCAGTGAATCATGGAGGCGGATCGGCATGGAGAGGGGGAATTGGGAGCGGAAATGGACG
>CAZRNE010000027.1:0-46358 GCA_964601365.1 uncultured Opitutaceae bacterium
AGCGGCCCTCATCCAAATGACGGGGAATCATGTGCGGCTATTACACGCCTCCGCCTCCTTGGTTCCCTCCGGCGGCTATTTTGAAGACGTGCCCTAGAGTTCTCTTAATTATGTCAGGGATCGGTGAACTTGCCGCGTCGAGCATCATGCCAGCGTGTGCGCCGAATTCCTCAAGAATATCGATGGGGACGGAAGACGGCGATCGCGGGCTGTCGCGCGCGATACGAAACTCACGGAATAAGTCGACGGACAAGAATACCGCCGAATCTTCATCCGATACTTCGGCCTGAAGTGTGTGCGCTAGTCTGTTACGCACCTTATTTAGATGCCGAATACCGGGCATCAGATAAGACACCGACGTTCCTGCTGAGGGTAACAGCGCCACCTTCTGCGCGAACGAGAGTCGAGCGGACTCGAGATCACCAATACCAGGATTACTTCTCTGCAGATACACGGTGAGAAAGTGCTCTACAAAAAGATGCGCTCTCAGAATCCGGCCAATACCTATAACGTCCTGATTCCAACGCGCCTGAACGACCTGGAAACGTCGATTAAACTCCAACCACGTAGCGTCGTCTTTGCTCATTTACCGAACAGTGCTAGTCGGCCAAACTTACTGGGGTGGGTTTGGCTGGTTAGACCGATAGAGGGTGCTCCAAGTGCTGGCAAGGCAGGGAGTGAGTCGGCGGGCTTGGTTTTTGGCGGTAACTGACTCTTACCGGCCTGACTCAACCGGACACTGGCTGAGTGGACAACCTCGCGATTTGGTCGATCCGGTCCTAATCAGTCGTAATAGATCGTCACGATCAGCTGCGGGGCATACCAGATGCCTTGATAGCTGTCGTGGCGGATCTCCTTTACGGCGATGCGCGGGTTTTGCTGCAGCCAGTCTTGTATGTCCTTTTCCACCTGCTCGGCGGGGATGCGCCAGGACGAGAAGTAGGGTTTCTGGAAGCTGAACACCTTGATTTTCATAAGAGAAATCCGATTCGCAAAAC
Organism: uncultured Opitutaceae bacterium; assembly: GCA_964601365.1. Taxonomy (GTDB): domain Bacteria; phylum Verrucomicrobiota; class Verrucomicrobiia; order Opitutales; family Opitutaceae; genus Didemnitutus. Next base: position 999 of record CAZRNE010000027.1, read on the forward strand.
GTGCGGAGCTAGTCGCACCGGCTAAAACGAAGTGATCTCAGCGGCGGTTGGGGTTGCTGCGCTTTTCCTCTTCCTCGTCGGCGCGGTCCTGGGCCTCGCGGAGCGTCCAATACACGCCGGGAGGCAGGGGGCGTTCGGAGGCGGACATGCGCTCTTCGCGTCGGGCGGAGGCGTCCTGGGTCTGGGAGACACAGCCGGAGAGGCCGAGCAAGCCGAGGCTCGCGATGAAAAGCAGGGGCAGGGTGCGTTTCATGGAGGAAGGTTAAGGCATGGCTGGTCTGAGGCGATGCTGTTTTTCTTCGAGTGCTGCTTTCAGCGGGAACTGGGCGATTGCCGCGTTCGACTGTCTTTTTGACCACGGATTGAACGGATAATTCCGGATGCCATGGATCCGGATAATCCGTCTTGATCCGTGAGATCCGTGGTAAAGCAAACGGTCGAGGGAGTCATGGTGGTAGCGGGATCGGAAGAAGCGCGTTGAGGTCAACGCGCTCCACCACGAGGCATGGATTCTTCGCTGTCGCTCAGAATGACATGCGATGGATGTGTCTCCAATGGGGTCACCGCCATCTGCTCCGGAATACGTGCGGATGCCGCGTTCGACCGTCCTTTTGACCACGGATTAAACGGATAAATCCGGATGCGACGGATCAGAATAATCCGTCTTGATCCGTGCCATCTGTGGTGAAGAAAACGTCCGAGGGAGTTGGATTCTCCCTGCGCCGCGGCGCGACCAAGGTCGCTGCCTGCGCAGCCACGGACCTCAGCCGAGGCCGAGGATCTTCAGCAGGATCTGGATGAGGTTCATGTTGCTCTGCTGTTGCTGCTGCTGATTCTGCTGCTGCTGGCCGGGTTGACCGGGCTGGCCCGAGCCGCTGCCACCACCGGATTGACTGGACTGGCTCGATTGCTGGCCCGACTGCCCCGACTGACCGCTCTGTTGCTGGTTCTGCTGGCCGGAGCCCCCGCCGCTACGGCGGTTGAGCTGCGGGAGATTCATCGAGGGTTGGCCGGACTGGCCCTGCTGTCCCATCTGTCCCTGTTGGCCGTCGGCGGAGGTCTGGCCGCCTTCCATGGAATCGTCCACACCGTTGCCGTTGGCATCGCTGTCCCCTCCGTTCGGTGTGCCGTCGCCGTCCATGTCGCCGTCCTGCGCGTTGGGCACGCCGTCACCGTCGATGTCGCCGTCGGCGTTGTTGGGGACGCCGTCGCCGTCGCTGTCGGCACTGCCGCCGGGTGAGCCGGGGCCGCCAGGCTGGCCGCCGCCGTTGTGCTGACCGGGATTGCTATCGGAGCCGTTGGCGATGCCGTCGCCATCCATGTCGCCGTCTTGTTCGTTCGGGATGCCATCGCCGTCCATGTCCCCGTCCTGGGCGTTGGGAATGCCGTCGCCGTCGAGATCACCGTCCTGGCCGTCGGCGATGCCGTCGCCGTCCATGTCGCTGCCACCGCCGGCTGCGCCGCCACCTCCACCGCCGTTGTAGGATTCGGGCGCGGAGTCCTGGCCGTTGGCGATGCCGTCGCCGTCAATGTCATCGTCGGCCGCGTTGGTCAGTCCGTCGCCGTCCATGTCGTTGTCGCCGGCATTCGGGATGCCGTCGCCGTCGAGGTCCTCGTCCTGCGAATTGGGAATGCCGTCCCCGTCCATGTCGCCGTCGTTCTCGTTGGAGATACCGTCGCCATCCATGTCGCTGTCCTGCTCGTTGGGGATGCCGTCGCCATCCATGTCCGAATCGCGCTCGTTCGGCACGCCGTCGCCGTCCATGTCGGGGTCCTGGTTGTCGGCGATGCCGTCGCCGTCCATGTCGCCGGTGCCGCCCATGGGCTTGCCGTCCGTGTCGGCGCCGCCGGGCCCGCCCGGGCCGTTGCCCTTGCCGCCGCGGCCGCCTTCGCCGCGCTGGCCGAAGACGCCGGAGTAGTTGAACTTCACGACGTCGATGCGGCTGCTGGCGAGCTTCTCGCGCTGGCGGATGGCCGCCTCGCGGATGCTGCCGAGTTCCTGGAGCTTGGCGCGGGCCGAGTCGCGGTCGGCGAGCGGGCCGAAGAGGTATTGGAGGTTCTCGTGCCGGTAGCGGATATACCAGCCCTCGTCGCTGGCGCCGAGGCCGGTGATGTTGATGCCGGCGTATTTCTCGCGGAACTCGTCGTAGGGGAGCGTCCAGAGGTCGTCGATGGCCTCGACGGGGTAGATGATGGTCATCGCGCGCGCGAGGGGCAGCAGCAGCGCGAAGAGGCAGACGCGGAGGAGGGACTTCATGCGGCCGGGATGCTCAGAGTCCCTTGGGCACGACCTTGCCCTTTTCGGAGCCCTTGTTGCGGTTGTCGGTCTGCTGGCCTTGCGGGATGTTCTTGGTGCTGGCCTGGGCGTTGGAGCTTTGCGTGCCGACGATGTCCTTCTGGGCCGTCATGGGGATGGTCTGGATCTGGAGGGTGGCGTCGCCGATCTGGAGGTCGCGCGGCTTGGGCGGGGAGGGGATGTCCTGCTGGCTGGCGGGGTTGGAACCCTCGGGGACCTTGAGGTTCTCGACCTTGATGCCCTCGGCCTTGGCCTCGTTGCCGCCGGGCTGGGCGCGCTTCTCCTTCGGCTCCGGACCGGAGCCGCCCTGCTGGTCCTGTTCGCCTTGGGAACCGCCGGGGCCGGACTCGGGCGAGACCTTGTCGCCCTGCTTGGCCTCCTGCTCGCCCATCTCGATCTCCGACTGCATGACGAAGAGCGGGCGCTTCTCGGGCTCGTAGACGGAGCCGTCGAGGAGGTCGGGGTCGGGGAGGACGGGTTTGCCGGCGCGTGTGGTGCGCTTGTTGGTCTGGGAGATCTGCTCGGAGGTGGAGCCGGGGCCGCGGGTGCGGCCGGGCTCGGTGCTCTGCGCGAGGGCAGGCGCCGCGGCCACGAGCATCCCGAGGGCGAGTCTGGCGATGCGGGCGTGCATGGCGGGGAAGGCGCTCAGCCGTTGGCGCGCAGGGTGCAGACGACGTTCACCACGGGGGGCGTGGAGCCGTTGCGGACCTGGAGCAGGAGGAGGACGTCCTGGTAACCCTTGCGGCGGCCGACGACCTCGTAGTCGCCGGGCAGGATCTTGAGGGTCTCCTCCTTCATCTTGCCGAGCATGCGGAAATTGCTGATCGAAACCCAGGTTTCGCCGTCGGAGCGGAAGGTGACGGAAACCGGCTGGCTCTGGGCCATGAGGTCGGCGCGGAGCTGCTCGACGCGTTCGGTGAGGGGCAGGTGGGAGGGCTTGATGGCCATGGCCTCGTTGAACGCGCGGATGGCGGGCTGGAATTCGGCGGCCTGGCGCTTCTGCTCGGCCAGCTCGATGAGCTTGTCGAACTGGAGGAGGGTGCGGATCATGCGGCCGGTGCGGACGTAGCCCTCCTTGGCGTCGGGATGCTCCTTCTCGAGCTGCATGGTGTCGTGGTAGGCGGCGCGGGCGAGTTCCCACTCGTATTTGTTCTCGTGGTCGTAGGCCTTGGCGAGGGCGGCCTTGACGGCCTCGTCGTGCGCGGTCTTGCGGACCTCGGCGAGGAGCTTCTTCACGTCGTCCTTCTTGGGGAAGACCTTGAGGGCACGCTCGTATTCGGCGATGGCCTTGGACCAATCGCGGGCCTCGCGGGCGGCGTTGGCGGCGTCGAGGGCGCCCTGGAACTCGGTCTCGACGGCGAGGCGCTCGGCGCGGGCCTTGCCCTGCTGCGCGGTGGCGGAGAAGGCGTCGAGCTCGAAGGCGCTGGCGTAGGTCTTGGCGGCCTCGGTGAACAGCTTGCGCGCCTCCTGCGCCTCGGCCTGCTTGAGCAGGGCGTGGACGCGGTCGGCGACCTCGGCGCGCTTGAGGCCCTGGGCGGCGGCCTCGTTGCCGGGATCCTTCGCGAGGGCGGCCTGGAAGGCGGCGATGGCGGCCTCGCGCTGGCCGGCGGCGACGGCCTCCTGGCCCTTGCGGATGTTGTCGGCGATATGGTTCTTCAGCGCGAGGTCGGCGCGGTCGAGGGCGCCGAAGGCGGCGGTGTATTGCTGCTTGGCGAGGGCGAAGCTGCCCGCCTCAAAGAGCTGGCGGCCGAGGCTCGCGTCGGCGAAGGCCTTGTCGAGCTCGGCGGCGGCGAGGCTGCGCGAGGGCTCGAGGTTGCGGATGCGCACGAGGATCTCGTCGTAAGCCTTCTGCGTCTCCTGCTTCAGCTTCACCTCCTGGGTGAAGTCATCGATCTCCTTGTTGAGCGCGGTGAAGTGCTCGTGGGCCTTGGCGTAGCTGCGGGCGTTCAGCAGCGTGTCGCCGTCGAGGAAGGATTTCTCGATGGTGATGAGCTTCTGCAGCTGGGTGGGATGGTCGGCGGGGAGCTTGCGCAGCTCGGTCTTGGCCTTGAGGGCCGTGTCGCGGGCCAGCTCGGCCTTGGACTGGCTGACGAAGGCCTCGCTGGCGGCGGCGGCGTTGCCGGTCATGACGGCCTGCGCGGCGCGGAATTTCTCCTCGCCCACGGCGAACCGGATGCCGCGGATGACGACCGCGGCCACGAGGATGAGGCCGACAAAACCGCCGACGGTCCACGCGAGGACGCGCAGGGGGGTCCACTTCCGACGGCTGGTCTCGGGGCCCTGGTCGGTGTCCCAGTGGATGACGCGGCGTTTCTTGACGGGGGAGGTGGAGTCGGTCGGTTCGCTCATGAGGGAAGGACGGGCCGGGGGGTGGCCGGCGACTGTGGGTGCGGCGGATTCGACAGGAACATTGTCCCGGAGTTCCTTGTCCGCAACCGGCAAAATCATCCCTCGACAGGGGGACAATAGCGGTTTCGATACAGGCCACACCACTCCATGCGCATCCCCCGGTTCACGCTGCTGATCTGCGCGGCATCGGCGCTCTGGCTGGCCGGCTGCCAGCAGGTGCCGGTCACGGGCCGGTCGTCGCTCAGCCTCGTCGACGACAAGGATATCCGCGAGAAGAGCGCGGCGGCTTTCGCCGAGACCAAGAAGCGCCATCCGGCCTCGAAAAACCGCGACCACATCGACCGGGTTGAGCGGGTGGGCCAGCGGCTGGCGCGGGTGGCGTTCTGGGACGTGCCGGACGCAGACTGGGAGTTCGCGGTGTTCGAGGTGCCGAACACCATCAACGCCTTCGCCATGCCGGGCGGCAAGGTCGGCGTGTTCTCCGGCCTCTTCAAGATCATCCGGAACGACGACCAGCTGGCCTCGGTGCTCGCGCACGAGATCGCCCACGTGGCCGCGCGGCACAGCCATGAACGCATGTCGCAGGCCCTGCTGGCCCAGGCGGGCGGCCTGGCGATCGGCGGCGCGCTCATCAGCACGGGCAACGTCGGCAACACCGGCGCGGCCATCATGGACCTCTACGGCCTCGGTTCCGGCATGACGATGACGGCCTTCAGCCGCGACGCCGAGAAGGAGGCCGACCACATCGGCCTCATCTACATGGCCCGCGCCGGCTACAATCCCGAGGAGGCCATCAAGGTCATCGAGCAGCTCGAGGCCGCCACCGCCGGCAAGCCCAAGCCCCTGGCCTGGCTTTCGACGCATCCGACGCACCCCGAGCGCATCCTGCAGATGATTGACCTCATGCCCAAGGCCCTTGAAGCCTACGCCCAGAGCCGCCCGCAGGCCGTCGGCGCGACCGTTTCCAAGCAATGAACCTGAACCACCACTCCCGCCGGGTCCGTCTTGCCGGTGTCCTGAGCATCGCCTTGGGCCTGCTGGCCATCGCCCCCGCGCAGGACGCGGCACCGGCGGCGCCCGCCGACGACAAGGCCGAGGCCCAGAACCGCACCCCCCAGCCCCTGACCATGGTCTCGCCGGCGCACCCCAAGTCGCTGGCCGAGAAAAAGCTCGGCGGCGACGCCGAGATCGAGTGCCTCGTCGGCGAAGACGGCCGCCCCAGCGAACTGCGGGTTCTCAGCGCCACACACCCCGAACTGGGCGAGGCCGCGATGTCCGCCTTGCGGCAGTGGACCTTCAAGCCCGGCATCCGCAACGGCAAGCCGGCGGCCTGGCGCGTGCGCATCCCCTTCAATTTCCCGGTGCCCTCGGACGATCCGCTCGAGACCTTCGCCGGACGCCGCCTGCACATCGACATCGAGGACACCATCGTGCCCGCCGAGCAGCTGCCCAACTGGCCGATGCCGAAGAAATTCTACGTGCCCCGCTACCCGAAGGCCCTGCAGGGCTCCGGCAAGCGCGGCATGGCCGTCATCGGCATCGTGATCAACAAAGACGGCAAGGTCATCAACCCGAAGGTCGTCAAGGTGACCCACCCGGAGTTCGCGCAGCCCGCGCTCGCCGCGGCCGTCAGCCTCGAATTCCAGCCGCAGATGCTCGCCAACAAGGAGAAGGCCTTCGTCTCAATGAACATCCAGTTCGACTTCAAGGACGAGTCCGGGAAGGGCCGGCAGGTCATCGCCACCGATCCGCCGAAGCGGAAGCCCGCGCCGGCCGCCGACAAGCCGGCCGCCGCGGCCGAGAAGAAAGACGAGAACTGAACGCCGCCGCCGCCTCTGCGCATGCCCCCCAAAACACGGTAGGCGGCGCTAAGCGCCGCCTACCTGGCACACACACTTACACACACAAAGTGATCAGCCGCGCGGCTTCTCGAGGGCGATGCTGCGCTTCTCGAGGGTGAGGCCGAGCTGGCGGTCGTATTCCGCGAGGGCCTTCTGGTAGTCGGAGATGGCGCGCGATTCGCTCACCTCGGCGCCGGAGAGCAGCTCCTGCTGCTGGAGGACGAAGAAGGTGCTGCTGGTGCCGGCGCGCAGGCGCTTCAGCTCGGCGTCGAGCGTGTATTGCGCCAGCTCGCGGGCGCGCTTGGCCGCCTCGAGGCGCTTGCGGGTCGCCTCGATGTTTCCGGCGGCGTTGCCGACGCGGACGACGATGTCCTGCTCGACGCGCTGGAGGTCGGTCTCGGCCTGGCGGCGTTCCATCTTCGCGGCGCGATAACGGCCGCGCTCGGCCGTGAAGGTGAGGGGGATGGAGACCACGGCACCGTAGCTGTAGGAGCGGAAGTCCTCGTCGCGCACGGAGTCGCGGCTCGCGCCGAAGTCGGGGTCGAGCCCGCTGTAGCCGTAGCTGCCGACGAGGTCCACGCGGGGCAGCGCCTGGTTGCGGGTCAGGCGGAAATTGATGTCGCTGCGCTTGAGGGCGAGCCGGGCCTGCTGGTAGTCGGGCCGTTTTTCGAGGGCCACGCGGAAATCCGCCGCGGCGTCCACCACGACGACGGGCGCGGGCGGCACCGGCTCCAGCTCGAAGCCGTAGGCGAGCAGCTCGGGCGTGCGCTCGTCGGTGATGAGCTGCTTGAGGAAGTTCTCGGCGTCGCGCACCTGGCGTTCGGCGGAGATGATGCCCTCCTCGCGGTTGGCGAGGCGGGAGCGCGCGGAAGTGACGTCGAACTCGGACATGCTGCCGACCTTGTGGCGCTTCTCGTTCTCGGCCAGGAGCGAGGCGGCGAGTTCGCGGGAGCGCAGGGCGCTGCGGAGGACGGCCTGGGCGAAGTTGAGGTCGTTGTAGGCGAAGATGACGCGGGTGACGGTGTTGATGACGGCGTCGCGGTATTGCCACTCGGAGATGCGGCTGTTGGTCATCGCGATGCGGACGGAGGCCGTGGTGGCGCCGAAGCCGCCGCCGCGCAGCAGGGGCTGGGTGGCGGAGACACCGGCGAAGGTGCTGTAGCTGTCGGCGAAGAGGTTGAAGGTGCCGCGCGTGTTGTTGCTGGTGGCGCCAAGGCTGTAGGTGAGGCCCCAGGGCAGCAGGCCGCGCAGGCTCAGGTCGTAGCTGTCGGACTTCGTCTCCGGACCGGGCGGGCGGAGGCCGGTGACCGGGTCGCGGAGCGTCGCGCCCTCGTCCTCGCTGAAGTTGTATTGGCCGGTGAGGACGGGGTCGAATTTGCCGAAGGACTCGATCATGCGGGCGCGCGAGGCCTCGGCGCCGAATCCGCTGATCTTGATCGAGAAATTCTTGGCCAGTGCCTGCTGGATGGCGTCCTCCAGCGAAAGTTTCTTCAGCGGCAAGGATGACGCCGGGGCGGGCTCGGCGGCGCCGGCGCCGACAGCGATGGCAAGGGAAAGGGAGGCGAGGATGCGCCGGATGGTCAGCATGAGGGGATGGTGTGCGCCCCGTTTTGCAACCCCTGTGCCAGCGGGCGTGGAAAGATTATATCCTTGGAGGCCAATAAATAAGACATTGCTCCGGCAAACGGCCGTCGGAGTGATTTCTTCAGGCTCGGGATTGCGCATTCCCGATATTGGGAACGTCCGGTTTTCACGTCGCTGCAGCGCCGCGGCTGGCCGATTTCGCGTTGCCGGTGGCGAGGTCGTTGGCAGGTTCGCCCGCATGAGATCACCCCTTGTTGGATTGGCCGCGGTTTTGTTCGCGGGTTTGGCAACGCAGGGCCCGGGCAGCGACGCGGATATCGCCGTCCTGCGGGCCGAGATTGAGCGGAACCACGAGCGCGCCATCGCGCGGTTGCAGGACTGGATCCGCCGCCCGGCGATCGCGGCCGAGAACCGGGGTTTCCCCGAGGGCGCCGAGCACATGGCGGCGCTCCTGCGCGACGCGGGGTTCCAGCATGTCGAGATCGTGCCGACCGCGGGCAAACCCGGGGTGTTCGCCATGCTCGACGCGGGCGCGCCCAAGACCGTGGGCGTCTATTTCATGTATGATGTGAAGCAGTTCGACGCGGCCGAGTGGCGGATCGCACCGCCGTTGGACGCGGCCATCGTCGACCGGCCCGGCGTCGGCAAGGTCATGATCGGCCGCGGCGCGACGAACCAGAAGGGCCCGCAGGCGGCCTTCCTCGCCGCGCTGGAGGCGTTCCGGAGCGCCGGGAAGAAACTGCCGGTCAACCTGGTGCTGGTCGCCGAGGGCGAGGAGGAGATCGGCTCGCCCAACATCCGCGACCTCGTGCTCAAACCGCACGTGCAGGCCGCGCTGGCGAAGACCGTCGGCGTCTTCATGCCCATGGGCACGCAGGGCATCGACGGCGGTGTGACGGTGAACCTCGGCGCCAAGGGCGTGATCGAGGTCGAGCTGACCTCCAACGGACAGACCTGGGGCCGCGGGCCGATGCGCGACACGCACTCGTCGTTCAAGGCCATGGTCGACAGCCCGGTGTGGCGGCTCGTGCAGGCGTTGAGCACGCTGGTCACGCCCGACGGCAACACGCCGCTCATCGACGGCCTCTTCGAAAACGTGCGCCCGTTGACCGAGCAGGAGAAGACGCTCATCGCCGCGGCGGCGCAGAAGCTGACCGTGCGGCAGTTCCAGGTCGCCTCCGGTGCCACCAAGTGGATCGACGACCTGCCTTTCCAGGCCGCGTTGGAGCGCCTGACCTCGCAGCCGACCGTGAACATCGAGGGCATCTACGGCGGCTACACCGGCCCCGGCGGCAAGACCGTGCTGCCGCACAAGGCCTCGGCCAAGCTCGATCTGCGCCTGGTCCCGAACCAGAAGGCCGACGAGATCCTGGGCAAGCTCAAGGCCCACCTCGCCAAGCGCGGTTACGGCGACATCGAGGTGAAGTTCACCGGAGGCTACGACCCGACCGCCACGTCCGCCGACACGCCGATCATCCAGGCGCAGATCGCGGTGCTGAAGCGCAACGGCATCGATCCCGTGCTCTGGCCGCGGCTGGCCGGCTCGTATCCCGGCTTCATCTTCACCGATCCGCCGCTCAGCCTGCCGTCCGGGCATTTCGGTCTCGGGCACGGTGGCGGCGCCCACGCGCCCGACGAGTATTTCGTGATCGAGTCCGCCAACCCCAAGGTCGCGGGCTTCGACCGCGCCGCGCTCTCCTACGTCGAGTATCTTTACGAACTCGCGAAGTGAGGCGCGCGGGAGCTTCGTCTAGGCGAAGCACTTTTGCAGCGCGAAAACGTCCTGGCGTTCATCCCAGCCGCGCTCGACGCAGCCGATGACCCGCCAATCCGGATGCGGCAGCATTTTCCCGAGCACGTGGCCGGGATGGGTGAGGCTGAATCCATAGCCCCTGCCATCCGCGTAGTCGGCATAGCCGAATCCCTGTTTCTGATAGCCGTCGCGCAAGGCGGCGATTTGCGATGGGTCCAGATCCCAGTGCCTGCGCCCGGTGGTGAGGTCCTCGGCGTATCTTGAGCCGTGCATGGTGAAGACCAGCACGCCGCCGGGAGCCAGGACCCCACGAAAACGCCCGAGAAAGACCCGCCCCCGAGCCTCCGGCAGATGGGTGAGCAAGGAACCGCACCAGATCAGGTCGTAGAGGCCCGACAGCGGGATGCCCGCGGGGTCCTCCTTCGAAACCAGGGGGACAGCGCCGAATTTTTCCGCACAGAACGCCACGCCATCGGCGTCGAGGTCACAGGCCGTGATCTCCGCCACGGGGAAGGATGCGCGCAGGAAGCGCAGCACCCGTCCGTGACCGCAGGGCAGATCGAGGATGCGCCGGATGCTGGCGGGACTCCGGCGAACGGTGAAAAGAGCGCTCATGACGCAATCCAGCGCTGAGGCGCCGGCGTCGAAGTAGTGCTGTCCGTCGCCCAGAAACATCGTGTCCTGCGGCGAGACTTCGCGGCTCACGCCCTTCATGGCGTCTGGCTTGGGGAACCAGCGGCGGCGCTCGCGCCAGCCGTGCTGGGTGTAATGATGCCAGCCGGAAGCGGCCGTGCCATTGGCGACAGCGGCGGCTACATCGGGATGCGTCAGCAGGTAGGCAACTTCGTCGAACTCGTGACGGGACGGAAGCGAAGGCTCGGGCGGCGGCATGGATTCCAGCGAGTGTGCGAGGCGGCGGTGTGGGATGTCAACCGGCCCGGCCACCAAGGGCTGGATTGCCGGTGCCAAATAACTAAACTGGTGGCGATGACATCCGTGCGCACCGCCCGAGCCCGCATCCCTCGCCGGAAGCGGCTCGGGCTTGTCCTGTCCGGCGGCGGTTCGCGCGGCGTGGCGCACATCGGCGTCATCCGCGCGCTGTTGGAGGCTGGCATCGAACCGGATCCCGTCGCGGGTGCGAGCGCCGGTGCGATTGTGGGCGCGCTCTACGCGGCGGGCCACAGCCCGGCGGCGATGCTGGATTTTTTCCGCGGGCTGGACCCCCTGCCGTTCAACGGCTTCGCCCTCGGCAAACCGGGGCTCCTGGACCCGATGACTTTTGCGCCGTATTTCCGGCGCTATTTTCGCGGCGACTCCTTTGCCCGGCTGCAAAGGAAGTTGTTCATCGTCGCCACGGACCTGATCCGGGGCGAACCCGTGGTGTTCACCCGGGGGCGGCTCATCCGGCCGCTGCTGGCGTCCTCGGCGGTGCCGATGGTGTATTCGCCGATCCAGATCGGGGGGCGCTGGTATGGCGATGGCGGCATCGTGGACAATCTGCCGGTGCGCCTGCTTGAGGGACAGTGCGACATCACCATCGGGGTGTATGCGAGTCCCATCCGGCGTGTGCGGCGGCGCGAACTCTCGAACAGTTTCTCCGTTCTCGACCGGGCGTTGGAGGTGGGCATCCTTGTGCACAGCCGGGCGTCGTTCGCGCGGTGCGACCTCGTGATCCAGCCCCGCGCCCTGACCCGTTACGGGATGTTCGATACCGAGCACCTGCCCGCCATCGAGGCGGTCGGCTACCGGGCCGCTCGGGATCAGATGCCCCGCATCCGCCAGCTGCTGCGGCGCTAACAGGCCGCCGGTTCAGACCGTGGTCCGTTGAAGCTGCAAACGCAGGCTGACCGCGCAGATGACCGCGCCTGCAGCCAGCAGGACCACGGGGACCACCCCGGCCGCTCCGGACTTGGTCGCGATGAGGCCGCCGAGAACGAGATACCACAGGCCCACGGCAAAGGCCCCAAAGGCGATCCAACGCGGCAGACTGCGGTCCCAGACGCCCAGAGCCCAGGCTGCGGGATACGGCAGAAAGGCCAGCGCCCACCAGCCGGAGCGCCCGCTGCTGCCGCCGATGCCGCCGGCCGCGCTCAAGATCCAGAGCGCGGCGACGCCGAGGACCATGAGACCAAGAACCGTGAGTCGGCGGCGCAGCAGGGCGGTTCCGAATCCGGGTCCGGCCAAGCGATAGGCGGCGACGGCCAGCAGGCCGGATCCGAGCACGCAAACAACCGAGCCCTCGAGCGGATCGATCGCGCCGGCCAGCAGGGCGGCGCCGCCCAGGTGGGTGAGCCATCGGGTCGTGCGGTCCAGCAGCCTGTCGCCTGCTTGCACGCGGCCAAGATACCCGCCCGGGGCGCTTTTGGCCAGTGCCGGTTCCACCCGGCCCCTACCAACGGCTAGGAACGACGGACTTTACGGACCCTGCGGGCGGCGTCCAATTCCGCGGCAATCATGAATCCGAACAAGGCACTTTGGGAAAAAGGCGACTTCACGCAGATCGCGGCGCTCATGCGCGAATCCGGGGAGGCGTTGGTGGCCTCGCTGGATGTGGACCCATCGCATCGCGTGCTCGACCTCGGCTGCGGCGACGGCACCACCGCGCTGCCACTGGCGCGCCGCGGTGTCGAGGTCGAGGGCATCGACATCGCTCGCAACCTCGTCGAGGCCGGGCGCCGGCGCGCGGCCGAGGCCGGACTCGAGTGGCTGCGCTTCCGGGAGGGCGATGCCTGCAACCTGCACGACGTGGACAACCACAGCTTTGATCTCACGCTCTCGGTTTTCGGCGCGATGTTCGCGCCCCGGCCGTTCGACGTGGCGAAGGAAATGGTGCGAGTGACCAAGCCCGGCGGCCGCATCGTCATGGGCAACTGGATTCCCGACGACCCGACTTCGTTCGTTTCCCAATTGCTGAAGATCAGCTCGGCCTACACGCCACCCCCGCCGGAGGGGTTTGTCAGCCCGATGACGTGGGGTGTGCACGCGCACATCGTCGAGCGCTTCCATCATGCCGGCGTGCCGCAGGATGACATCACGCTCGTGCGCGACACATTCTATTTCCGCCTGCCGGGCCAGGGGCCGGCGCAGGTGGTGGATTTGTTCCGCCGCTACTACGGGCCGACGATGAACGCTTTCGCGGCCGCGGAGCAGAACGGCAAGGCGGAGCAGCTGCACCGCGAGTTGCTCGGGCTGGCCCGGGCGCAGAACCGCGGCGGCGAAAGCAACACCCTCATCCCGGCGACCTTCCTGCGCGTGATCGTGCAGCTTTAGCCCGGCCGCAGTCCCGCGATCGCCGCCGCGACCTGCGCGGCGAGGCGGGCGTTATTGAGCACGAGGGCGATGTTGGCGGCCAGCGAACGGCCCTCCGTCAGCTCGAAGATGCGCTGGAGCAGGAAGGGTGTCACGGCCTTGGCGGCGATGCCCTGCGCGGCGGCCTCGGCGAGGGCGCGCTCGATGAACGGGATCATGACCGGGCGCGGAATCTCGGCCTCCGCGGGGATGGGATTGGCGATCAACTGGCCGCCGGGCAGGCCGAGCCGGCCGCGCATCACGTGCGCGGCGGCGAGCTCGGCGGGGGTGTCGAGGCGGAGCGGGGCGGGAAGGCCGGAGGAGCGCGACCAGAAGGCGGGGAATTCGTCCTGGCCGACGGCGATGACCGGCACGCCGTAGGACTCGAGCACCTCGAGGGTCTTCGGCAGGTCGAGGATGGCCTTGGCGCCGGCGGAGATGACGGACACGGGTGTCTCGGCCAGTTCGCGCAGGTCGGCGGAGACATCGAAGGAAAGTTCGGCGCCGCGGTGCACGCCGCCGATGCCGCCGGTGGCGAAGACCTCGATGCCGGCGAGATGGGCGCAGATCATCGTCGCGGCCACGGTGGTCGAGCCGGTGCGGCCTGTCGCCACGCACACCGCGAGGTCGGCGCGGGAGAGTTTCATCACGCCCTTGGCCCGGCCGAGCTGTTCGAGTTCCGAGTCCGCGAGCCCGACGTGGATGCGCCCGCCCATGACGGCGATGGTGGCCGGCACGGCGCCGGCCTCGCGCACGGCGGCCTCGACGCGGCGGGCCGTCTCCACGTTCTGCGGGTAGGGCATGCCGTGGGTGATGATGGTGGACTCAAGCGCCACGACCGGGCGGCGGGCGCCGCGGGCGGCCCCGACCTCCGGCGAAAACGAGAGCGGCAGACTCATGGGGGCATTGCAGGCAATGGGGCGATGGAGGCCAAGCCCAATGCGGCCCGGTCCGGCGCGCAGAATATTGCTGCCGCGCGCAGCCGAAACGCTTTGCTCGCGGGCATGAAACTCAAGGAAGTGATGGCGGCGCTGGAGGCCAAGGGCAGCGAGCAGATCAAGCGCATCCTGATGCGGCACGGCGCGAAGGAGCCTTTCTTCGGCGTGCGCATCGGCGACATGAAGCCGATCGCGAAGCAGATCAAGGGCGACCAGGCCCTCGCCCTCGAACTCTACGCCACCGGCAACGGTGACGCCCAATACCTCGCCGGCATGGTCGCCGATGGCGCGAAGATGACGACGAAGGAACTGCAACGCTGGGCTGACACCGCGTCGTGGTTCATGATTTCCGGCACCACCGTGGCCTGGGTGGCCTCGGAACATCAGGAGGGCTTCGCCCTCGCCTGCAGATGGATCGACGCCAAGCAGGAGCATGTGGCGGCTTCGGGCTGGTCCACCCTCGGGGCCTGGGTCACGACGCATGCGGACGCCGAGCTCGACCTGAAGACGCTCGAGGCGCTGCTCAACCGGGTGGAGAAGGCCATCCACAGCGCCCCGGCGCGGGTGAAGCAGCAGATGAACTATTTCCTGATCGCCGTGGGCACCTACGTCGCCCCCTTGGGGGCCAAGGCCATCGCGACCGCGCGCCGGGTGGGGAAGGTCGAGGTGGATGTCGGCGACACGGACTGCCAGATCCCGGACGCGGAGAGCTACATCATCAAGTCGCGCCGGGGAGCGCCCATCGCTCCGAAGCGCAAAACGGTGCGTTGCTGATTCTCAGATTGCCGGTTGCGCCGGAGCGGGCGGGCTGTTGCCCTCGCGCATGGCTGCCAAGCAACAGGGTTCGTTCCGCCTCTTCCGGTTCAAGGGCATCGATGTGCACCTGCACTGGTCGTGGTTCCTCGTGGCAATCTATTCCGTGTCGCAGCGCGTGCCGAACTACGCGTCGCCGGTCTGGGCGCTGCTCGAATACCTGGCGCTCTTCGCCACCGTCCTGCTGCACGAGTTCGGCCATGCGCTGGCGTGCCGGCAGGTGGGCGGCACGGCGGACAATATCCTGCTTTGGCCGTTCGGCGGCGTGGCTTACGTGGCGCCACCGCAGCGGCCCGGCGCCACGCTGTGGAGCATTGCGGCCGGGCCCTTGGTCAACGTGGTGCTGTTGCCGGTTTTTCTTGGAGCAGGGTGGGCCTGCGGAGCCGCGGGGCTGTTGGAAGAGAATCCCGACCTTGCGCACTTCCTCTGGGCGCTCGTGTGGATGGACATCATCCTGCTGGTCTTCAACCTTCTGCCGGTCTACCCGCTCGACGGCGG
Organism: uncultured Opitutaceae bacterium; assembly: GCA_964601365.1. Lineage (GTDB taxonomy): Bacteria > Verrucomicrobiota > Verrucomicrobiia > Opitutales > Opitutaceae > Didemnitutus. The sequence continues at coordinate 16,359 of CAZRNE010000027.1, forward strand.
GCAGATCCTGCGGTCGCTGCTGTGGTATCCGTTCGGCCGCGCGCGCAGCCTGCAGGTGGCGACGATCCTCGGCTTGGTCGGCGGGGTGGGGTTGATCGGTCTGGCGGTGTGGTGGGAGTCGATCTGGACGGGTCTCCTCGCCGTCTTCCTGCTCACGCAAAGCTGGGGCAGCTACAAGGCCGCCGGTGAATTGGTGAAGCTGGAAAAACTGCCGCGCCGGCCGGAGTTCAAATGTCCCGAGTGTCACGCCTCGCCGCCGATCGGCAGTTACTGGATCTGCCAGAACTGCCGCGGCGCCTTCGATCCCTTCGCCACGGACGCGGTGTGCCCGCACTGCCAGACTGTGCTCGATGGCACGACATGTCCCGATTGCCAGACGGCACGGCCGCACCGCTCGTGGGATGGCTCGATCGTCGACGCCTAGAAGCTATCCGACAACTGGGTTCCTCTTGTAGGCAGCGCGCTTGCGCGCGCGTTGTTCTCAGAAGCGCGCCCAAGGTCGCTGGCCCACGAATGCCCGTGAGTGGGTTTTGGGCTAGCTTCTAAACTGCCGTTGCGATGGCTCGGCAACGTCGAACCCGGGGATTAAAACCGGAAAAACGGCAGGGGTTTGCCGATGATGGCTAAGACCCCGGCCATCGCCTTTTGGGAATTCTGCGAAAGGCGCCCGCGCCGCTCTTTCCTGATTTTTTGCAGCGCGTTCCTGAGTTCGCCCATGAACTCGGAACCCGTCGTCCAGGCCATCCGGTGGACCATGGTATCGATGGTCTGCGCCTCTTCGTCCAATCCGTCTTTGCGCAGTTCCGCGATCAGGCGATCGGCACGTTCCTCGAGCATGATGGGCCAAGATGCCGCAGGTTGGGACTGAGCCAAGCGCCGAGTTGGGACGCTGCGCGATGCAGTGTCGGAAGCACAGGCGGATTGGGCGGGCAGTTGACCTTTGTCCGAGCCAAAACCCGCATCGAGCGCGAAGGGCCGGATGTTCAGCAAAAGTATGGGAGCGCGAGAGGCGGGGAAATTCAGCTGACCGCTTCGAGCACGGCCTTGGGGTGCTTCGCGGCGACGTGCAGGAGGACACGGGCTGCGCCCGTGGGCTGGCGGCGTCCTTGCTCCCAGTTGCGCAATGTGGCCATGCTGATGCCGAAGGCGGAGGAAAAAGCCTTCTGGCTCAGGCGCAGCTTCGCGCGGATGGCGACCACCGATTTGGGGTCGATGCGGTCGACGCGGGCCGCGATCTTCTTGTTGCCGCGAAGATAGACACCCGTCTCGCGGATGCCCTGGAGGAGGTTTTGGAAGTCGGCTTCTTTCATAGGAATTCGGTTCGGACGAGGTTGGCGAGAATCTGGAGCTGACGGAGGTCGAAACCGAATACGTGGGGAGGATGTCATCGAGTTAGCGCCTGAATCAATTCCAATAGGACCGATGGGGCGAATGGGACTGATGATGGAAGCGAATAATCGGCTGGCGAGGGCGGGGTTGATTGGTAGCGTTTAGCGATGAGCTCCGAGAAGAAACCGGCCGGGTTTCTGCCGGCCTGCGGCAACTACCGGGAGCTGAAATCTTATCAGAAGGCTGAGATCGTCTACGACCTGACGCACGTATTCTGCGCGCGGTTTCTGAAGAGGGGCGACCGCACGATCGACCAGATGGTGCAGGCGGCGCGGTCGGGGAAGCAGAACATTGTCGAGGGATCCAAGGCAGCGAAGACTTCGTCGGAGATGGAGCTGAAGTTGGTCGGCGTGGCCCGGGCCAGCTTGGAGGAACTGCTCGTCGACTATCAGGATTTCCTGCGGGTGCGGCGTGCGCCGAAGTGGACCAAGGACTCGAAGGAGGCACGGTTCGTCAGGCGGATGGGCTCAAAGACGGGTGTGACCTTCGAGGACTTTAGAGAATTTGCGGAGACACGGCCGCCTGATGTGGTGGCGAACATCGCGCTGTGCCTGATCCACCAGGCAAACTACCTGCTCGATAAACAGATCAGTAGACTCGAGCAGGATTTCCTGAAGGAGGGCGGGATCAGGGAGCGGATGACACGGGCGCGGTTGGCGGCTAGGCGGGGAGAATAGGACGATAGGTCCTATGGGTCGTAAGGGACCTATGATGGAGAATGCTGTTGGGCGCGGGCGCTACAGCGTGGCGAGGATGCTGTTAAGCGTGCCGCTCGGCCGGAGCGCGGCGAAGGCCTTCTTGTCGTCGGGCTGGTAATATCCTCCGACGTCGGCGGGCTTGCCCTGCACAGCGAGGAGTTCCGATACGATCTGCTTCTCGGCCGCGGCGAGTTTTTCGGCGATGGGTTTGAAGGTGGCGGCGAGGGCGGGGTCGGACGTCTGGGCGGCGAGGGCTTGGGCCCAGTAGAGGCACAGGTAGAAGTGGCTGCCACGGTTGTCGATGGTGCCGAGCTTGCGGCCGGGCGACTTGTCGGTCTCGAGGAACTTGCCGTTGGCTTGGTCGAGCGTGTCGGCGAGGACCTTGGCCTTGGCGTGCTTCTGCGTAATTGAGAGGTGCTCGAAGCTGGCGGCGAGGGCGAAGAACTCGCCGAGGCTGTCCCAGCGCAGGTAGTTTTCCTGCTGAAACTGCTCGACATGCTTGGGGGCGGAGCCGCCGGCGCCGGTCTCGAAGAGGCCGCCGCCGTTCATGAGCGGGACGATGGAGAGCATCTTGGCGCTGGTGCCGACCTCGAGGATGGGGAAGAGGTCGGTGAGGTAGTCGCGGAGGACGTTGCCGGTGACGCTGATGGTGTCCTGTCCCTTGACGATGCGCTCGAGGCTGAACCGGCAGGCGGCGGCGGGCGGGAGGATGCGGAGGTCGAGGCCGGCGGTGTCGTGCTGCTTGAGGTATTTCTCGACCTTGGCGATGAGCTGGGCGTCGTGGGCGCGGGCCTTGTCCAACCAGAACACGGCGGGGGTGGCGCTGAGGCGGGCGCGGTTGACGGCGAGCTTCACCCAGTCCTGCACGGCAGCGTCCTTGGTCTGGCAGGCGCGCCAGATGTCGCCCGCGCGCACGTCGTGGGCGAGGAGGACGTGGGAGCTGGCGGTGAGGAGCGGGTTGGCGGGGTCGAAGGCGACGATGCGGATGCTGCCGTCGGCGGGAGCCTCGAAGGTCTTGTTGTGCGAGCCGTATTCCTCGGCGGCCTGCGCCATGAGGCCGACGTTGGGCACGGAGCCCATGGTCCGCGGGTCGAGCGCGCCGTGCTGCTTGCAGAAGTCGATGACGGCGGAGTAGACGCCGGCGTAGGAGCTGTCGGGAATGACGCAGAGGGCGTCCTGCAGCTTGCCGGCGGCGTCATACATCTTGCCGCCCGCGCGGATCATGGCGGGCATGGAGGCGTCGATGATGACGTCGGAGGGGACGTGGAGGTTGGTGATGCCCTGGTCGGAGTTGACCATGGCGATCTGCGGGCCGGCGGCGTAGGCGGCCTGGATGTCGGCCTCGATGGCGGCGCGCTCGGCGGCGGGGAGTTTCTGGAGCTTCTCGACGAGGTCGCCGAAGCCGTTGTTCAGGTCGACGCCGAGCCGGGCGAAGGTGGCGGCGTGCCTGGCGAGGAGGTCCTTGAAGTAGACGCGGACGCAGTGGCCGAAGAGGATGGGATCGGAGACCTTCATCATCGTGGCCTTGAGGTGGAGCGAGAAGAGCACGCCGTCCTTCTTCGCGCGGGCGACCTGCTGCTCGTAGAAAGCAACGAGGGCGGCCTTGCGCATGACGGTGGCGTCGAGGATCTCGCCGGCCTTGAGATTGAGCTTCGGGAGGAGGACCTTGGTTTCGCCACCGCCGGCGGGGACGAACTCGATGCGGGCGGTGACGGGCGATTCGAGGGTGACGGACTTCTCGTTCGAGAAGAAATCTTCCTTCCCCATGGTGGCGACGGCGGTCTTGGAGTCGGGGGTCCACTTGCCCATGGAGTGCGGGTGCTTGCGGGCGTAGTCCTTGACGGCCTTGGGCGCGCGGCGGTCGGAGTTGCCCTCGCGGAGGACGGGGTTGACGGCGGAGCCCTTCACCTTGTCGTAGCGCGCCTTGATGTCCTTTTCGGCATCATTGGCGGGCGACTCGGGGTAGTCGGGCACGGCGTAGCCGTGGGACTGGAGCTCGGCGATGCACTCCTTCAGCTGCGGGACGGAAGCGGAGATGTTGGGGAGCTTGATGATGTTGGCCTCGGGCTTGAGCGTGAGCGCGCCGAGCTCGGCAAGGTGGTCGGCCTGCTTCTGGTGCGGGGGGAGCTTGTCGGCGAAGGCGGCGAGGATGCGGCCGGCGAGGGAGATGTCGCGGGTCTCGACATTGATGCCCGCGTGCTTGGCGAAGGCCTGCACGATCGGCAGGAGGGAATAAGTGGCGAGGGCCGGGGCCTCGTCGGTCTTGGTGTAGATGATGGTGGGCATGGACGGAAAGTGAGCTGTGAGCAGCGCGAAATCCAAGCTGAGCCCGCAGGGGCGGTCAAAAGCAAAGCGGGTGTGGGGCGGGCCTTGAAGCGGGGTTGATGGGCGGCAGTCGAAAGTTTGAAGCGCGGCTGATGGAGCATTTGCCTTGGCGCGGCGGGGCGGAGAGGGAAGCATGCGGAGGATGAGACGGAGCATCATCCTCGGGGCGGGCATGAGCGGGTTGACGGCCGCGCTGGAACTGCGCCGCCGGGGCTGGGCGGTGACAGTGGCCGACCAGGGGCCGGTGCCGCACCCGGACGCGGCCTCGACGGACATCAGCAAGGTGGTGCGGGCGGACTACGGAGACGATGAGCTGTATTGCGAGATGGCGGAGCAGTCGATCGCGGGCTGGCGACGCTGGAACGCGAAGTGGGGGCGGGAGCTTTACCACGAATGCGGCTATCTGCTGCTCGCGGCTGGAAACGCGATGCGGCCGGGCGGTTATGAGGAGAAGTCGTTTCGCGTTCAGGCTCGTCGCGGGCAGAAGGTCGAGCCGGTGGACGCGGCGAAATTGCAGGCGCGGCATCCGCAGTGGGACAGCAAGCGCTACGGCGCGGGCTACTACAACCCGAACGCCGGCTGGGTGGAAAGCGGCGCGGTGGTGGCAAGGCTGGCGCAGGAGGCGCGCACGGCGGGAATCGAATTGCGCGAGCAGGCCCCGCTGGTGGCGATGAGTCAGGAGGCCGGGCGCGTGACCGGCGTGGTGCTCGGCGACGGCGCGCGGCTGACGGCGGATGTGGTCGTCAGCGCGCTGGGCGCGTGGACGCCGTTTGTGTTTCCCGAGTTGGGGACCCTGTTGCGCACGACGGGACAGGCGGTGGTGCACTTCCAGCCGGCCGATCCGGCGCCGTGGCGGACGCCGGCCTTCCCCGTGTGGGCGGCGGACATCGAGCGGACGGGTCGCTACGGATTTCCGGCGAACGCCGACGGCATCGTGAAGGTGGCCAAGCACGGCGCGGGCGTGCCGGTCCTGCGGCCCGACCAGAAGCGCGAGGTGACGGCGGCGGACGTGGCCGAGGCGCGGGAATTTCTGCGCGGGAGCCTGCCGGGCCTGGCGGACGCGCCGGTGGCGGCGACACGGCAATGCTGGTATGGCGACGCGGCGGACGGGGATTTCCTGATCGACCGGCATCCGACGCGCGCAGGGCTCTTTGTCGTGGGTGGCGACAGCGGGCACGGGTTCAAATTCGCGCCGGTGATGGGCGGCCTCATTGCCGATGTGGTGGAGGGAAAGCCGAATGCCTGGGCGGAGCGGTTTCGTTGGCGCGAGCCGCGGGCGAAGAAAGAGGCGGCGCGGGCACACTGAGGTCGCACGTTGCAGTAGCGCGACCCCTGCTTCGCTCTACGAGCTACGCAGGGCTCGTCCCGTGGCTGTCGCCACAGGCGAGAAAAAAGCGGCGCGGGCGAGGTGAGGCTGGAGTTGCCCGCGGATACCGCGGTGAAAGTCGATGTGGGAACACGGCCTTTGAACCACTGATCCGCACTGATGAACACTGATGACTGGATAAGTGCCGATCAGTGAAAATAAGTGGTTTCAAGATCGCGTCCGCCTTCGCCAAGGCCTCGGTGCGACAAGCAAAAGCCCGCAGGGAGTGCGGGCTGAAGTTGGATCGCGGCGTAAAGCCGCTCCTACAATTGAGGAGCGGCGATGACGCGGTGCCTCAGTTGATATTCTCGCCGCGCCTGAGCTTCTCGATGTTGGTGGCGATGGCGGCGGCGTTGACGGTGTCGCCGGCGGGGACCTGCTGCTGCGCCTTGAGGAGGGCGTCGAGAGCGGTCTTGTAGTCACCGACGGCGCTGTAGCCGCGGGCGAGGCCGTAGTTGACGGGCCAGACATCGGGGAAGCGCCGGGCGTTGTATTGGAAAACCTCGAGGGCCTTTTGGAACTGCTTCGCCCCGATGAGGCGGCGGCCGTATTGGTGGATCTGCAGGACACTGCCCGTCGGCAGGGCCTGGTCCATGACGGCGATGGCTTCGGCGCTGCGGCCGAGTTTCTCGAGCACGATCGCCTTTTGGGAGAGGCCGGCGAAACTGGACTGGCCGGTGCGATTGCTGACGGCATTCTCGGCCCACTCGAGGGCGAGGTTGAGATCGAGGTTGTTCTGGACGAGGTAATTTGAGGCGGCGGCCCAGGCGCGGTCGTCGAAGCCGTTGGCGTTGGTCAGTTCCTGCCTCAAGGTGGCGACGACGTGGACGTCGGTGTCCACCGTGAAGGCGATGGGGATGCGCTTCTTTTCCCAAAGCAGCGTGAGCGTGGCGCCGGTTTTCGAGATAGCGGAGAATTCATAGGTGAGCAGCTCGTGATGCTCGGCGCTGTCCTCGAGTTTGCTTGGGACCCGGAGCGCGTCGCGCGCGGGGTCGTAGAAGAAACTGCCCCACGAGGCGCTGTCCTTGGAGAAGATGACCGTGACCGTGCCGTCGGGGGCGAGAATCATGTGGAGGCCGTAGGCGCCGGCGGCGAGCGGCTGGCCGGCGACTTTGACGTCGTGCTGGAAGGTCACGACGGTGTTCATGTCGGCGCCGGCACGCCACGGGGATTCCCTCGTGGTGCCGAAGCCGAGGTCGTTGAGGCCGTAGGGCACGAGCTTGCCCCAGATTTCGCGTTTGTTGACGGCGGGGCGTCCGTAATCGACGGTGACCTTGGTGATGCCGACGACTTGGGAGACACCGGCGCGGGGGCTGGCGGCGGGCAGGGTGAGGTTCTGCGCGGATGCGAGGCCGGCCAGGGCGGCAGCCAGGGCCAGCAGACGGAGGAGATGTTTCATGGGGGTGTGCGGGTTAGGGGCAGGCAGGGTAGGAGCAGTCGGATGGCGGGACTGTGTTCCGGACGGGCGGCCAAGTGCACGCGCAATGCGACCACCGTCCGTTGGCCGGCGGCGGACAGGGTGAACTTAGCGCTTCGCGGCGGGGGCCGGATGGGTTTGGCTCCAGCCGTGCCGCGAGAAATGTGCTACCGCTGCTTCCGCCCCAAGGGGGCCTGCCTGTGTGCGGACATCGTGCCGATGCCGACGCGCACGCGCTTCGTGCTGCTGATGTCGCCGAAGGAGTTCAAGGAGGAGAAGGCGGCGACGGGCCGGCTGACGCATCTCTGCCTGCCGGACAGCGAGATCGTGATGGGCAAGTCTTTCGAGGACGACGGACGCGTGCGAGCGCTGCTTGAAGACCCCGGCCATTATCCGGTGCTGCTGTATCCGGGGAAGGGGGCGGTGAATTTGAGTGAGCAGTCAGCAGTGAGCGGTGAGCTGGCAGGGTCGGGCGGCGCGGCGATCGAAGGACTGAGGCGGGAACTCGAGGCGAAACGGCTGGTCGTGTTCGTGCTGGATGCGACATGGAGCGGAGCGCGGAAGATGCTGCGGCTGAGTCCGTGTCTGCAGCGGCTGCCGCGCGTGATGTTCACGCCGTCGGCGCCGAGCCGGTATGTGATCAAGCAGCAGCCGCAGGAGGGCTGCCTCTCGACGTTGGAGGCGGTGCACGAGCTGCTGCGGGCGCTGGAGCGCCACGGACTCGACCGCTATGAACGGCCGGAGCAACTCCTTGGACTCTTCAAGAAGATGCAGGACTACCAGCTCGCCTGCGCGGCGGATCCGAACCGACCGGGCTACCGGCGGCGGCCATACAGTGAACCGAAGGGGCGTCAGCGTCCCCGCGGGCGGAGCGGCCGGCGGCGGCTGCGGTATCTGCAGGTGAGATAGGATCTCAGGCCGCTTTCAGGCCCGGGCGGCAGCCTTGCGGTGCAGAAGGTAGGTGGGCTGGGGCGGGGAGTTCTTGAGCTGGATGACGCCCATCGGCTCGTAGTCGAACTTGTCGCCGAGGAGCCTCTTGGTGTTCTCGGAAAGCTGGATCTTGCCGGGCTGGCCGTGGGATTCCATGCGCGAGGCGATGTTCACGGTGTCGCCCCAGAGGTCGTAGGCGAATTTCTTGGTGCCGAGGATGCCGGCGGCGACGGGGCCGCTGTTGAGGCCGATGCGGATCTGCCAGTCCGACTTGTGGCGGCGGGAGAAGACACGCATGGCCTCGAGCATCTCAAAGGCGGCGAGGGCGCAGGCCTCGGCGTGGTCGGGGCGGGAAAGAGGGACGCCGCTCACGAGCATGTAGGCGTCGCCGATGGTCTTGACCTTCTCGAGGGCGAATTGCTCGGCGATGCGGTCGAAGTTGGAGAAGACCTCGTTGAGCATCTGGGCGGTCTTCTGCGGGCCGTGCTCGGCGGCGATGCGGGTGAAGCCGACGATGTCGGTGAACATGACGGTGCACTCGCCGAAGCTGTCCACGATGGTCTGCTCGCCGGCCTTGAGGCGCTCGGCGACGGCCTTGGGGAGGATGTTGAGGAGGAGGCGGTCGGATTTGGCGCGCTCGGTCTGGATCTCGGCGAGGTAGGCCTGCTCCTGGTCGCGGAGGCGCTTCTTCTCGAGGCAGGCGTTGATGCGGGCCTTGAGGATGATGGGGTTGAAGGGCTTGGGGACGTAGTCCTCGGCGCCGGCCTCGATGCAGCGGCCGGTGCGGTCGGCGTCGTCGAGGGCGGTGAGCATGACGGTGGGGACGAAGCGGATGCGGGGGTCGGCCTTCATGCGCCGGAGGGTCTGCAGGCCGTCGAGTCCGGGCATGAGCATGTCGAGGAGGACGAGGTCGTAGTTGGCCGCGCCGAGTTTTTGCAGAGCGTCCATGCCGGACTCGGCCTCGTCGACGGTGTGGCCGAGCTTGCGGAGGCGGCGCGCGAGCATGTCGCGGTTCATCGGGTCGTCGTCGACGGCGAGGATGCGCGCGGTGATGACGGGCTTCGGCGCCTCGAAGAACGGGGTGGCGGAGACGGTCGCGGTGGCGTTGGAGAAGGAGGCGGGCTCGACCGTCACGCCATACTGGCTGGCGGTGTAGCCGCCGGTGGTCATCTGCTCGGGGTAATCCGTGCTGTCAAAGAGATCGCCGAGGTTCTGGGCGGCCTTGCGGATCTTTTCGAGGTCGGGGATCAGCACCTCGTGCTTGGCCACGCCGGCCTCCTCGACGCAAATCTCGGCGTAGCCGATGGTGGCGTTGAGCGGAGCGCGGACGTCGCGCTTGAGGGCGGGGAGGTCGATGGCGCCGGCCTCGACCTTCCAGGGGGCGAGGGCGTCGTTGATGAGGGCGAGGAGCTGGCCGCCGCCGGCATGGATGCGCCGGAGGTCGGCGAGGAGACCGGGGGCCTTCAGTTCCTCGGCGGTCTCGATGCACATCTCGGAGTAGCCGATGATCTGGTTGAGCGGGGTGCGGAGGGCGTGGCGCAGCTTGCCGAGCGCCTCGAGGTCGCGGGTCTTGATGGCCTTGAGGAAAGGCGTGAGGGATTTGGGCGAGCCGGAGCCGCCCGGCGACGAGGAGCCGGCGGCGGGAAGGGGGGCGGGGGGCTGGGGCTGCTCGCTCAAGGAGCGGCGGGGGGGTTGAGGAGGGCGTCGATCTTGCCCATCAGGCGGGGCAGTTCGACGGGCTTGGTGTCGAAGTCGTTGCAGCCGGCGGCGAGGGCCTTGTCGCGGTCGCTGACCATGGCATGCGCCGTGAGGGCGATGATCGGGATGGCGCTGAGGGCGGGGTCGGCCTTGATCTGGCGCGTGGCCTCCCAGCCGTCCATCACGGGCAGGGAGATGTCCATGAGGATAAGGTCGGGCTTCTCTTTCCTGGCAAGCTCGACGCCGACGGCGCCGTCGACGGCGATGAGGATGCTGTGGCCGCGTTTTTCGAGGCGGCGCGAAAGCATGTCGCGGTTCATTTCGTTGTCTTCGACGAGGAGGATGCGGGCCATGGGAGGGATCAGGAAACGTTTTCGTAGCGGAGGGCCTGCGTGAGGGCGTCGCGCACGCGCGCGATGAGGTCCTCGCGGGAGTAGTTCGCCTTCTGGAAGATGGCGGCCACCTTGCCCTCGAGCTGGTCGCGGACCTCCTGGGTGATGTCCATGGAGGTGAAGAGGAAGATGGGGATCTTGCGCCAGTTGGCGTTGGATTGGAGGCGGTTGATGAACTGGAATCCGTTCATGATCGGCATCTTCAGGTCGAGGACGATGGCGGCGGGGACGCCGCTCTGCATGAACTGGAGCGCGATGTGGCCGTTGGCGGCGCCGCGGACCTTCCAGCCTTCCTTCTCGAGGAGGCGGGTCATCATATCGCGGGTGGGCGGGTCGTCCTCGACGAGGAGTACGGAGTTGGCGGAAGTGGAGTGGAGGTGCTTGCGGACCTCGTGAAGGAGCTGGTCGGACTTCAGGGGCTTGGCGATGTGGCCGTTGACGCCGGCGGCGGTGGCGCGGGCGGCGTCGGGCGTGCCCAGCATGATGACGGGGATGGAGGCCATGCCGGGGGTGTCGTGCAGCTTTTGCAGGACGTGCCAGCCGTCCATCACCGGCATCTCGGGATCGAGGAGGACGAGGTCGGGCGGATTGTTGCGCGCGAATTCGAGTCCGATCTGGCTGCTCTCCGCACCCATGACCTCGTAGCCGTGCTGGATCAGCGTGTCGCCGGCGAGTTTCTGGACCGTCGCCTCGTCATCGATGACGAGGATCTTGAGGCTGACCTGGGCGGGCGTCATCGGCGGGACGGTGCCGTCAAGCGTGGCGGAGACGGCCTGCTGGGCGTCGCGCACCTGCGCGGGCAACCGGACGGTGAACGTGGTGCCCTTGCCCTCCTGGCTCTCGACGGTGATGTCGCCGCTCATCATGCGTGCGAACTGGCGCGAGATGGCGAGGCCGAGGCCGGTGCCGCCGTATTTGGAGGCAGTGGAGGCGTCGGCCTGGCTGAAGGCCTTGAAGAGCTTGCCCATCTGCTCCTGCGTCATGCCGATGCCGGTGTCGCTGACCTTGAAGATGACAAACTCGCGGCCGCCGGTGCGTTCGCGCAGGGCGGCAAGGGTGATGCGGCCCTTTTCGGTGAACTTGCTGGCGTTGCTGAGGAGATTGAGGAGGGACTGACGGACCTTGGTGGCGTCGGCGGTGAGGGTGCCGATGTCCGGCGGGCACTCGACGGAGAGGATGTTGGACTTGCTGTCCACGAGGGGGGCGACGGTGTTGGCGACCTCGCCGATGAGCTTCGCGATGTCGAAGGTCTCGATGTAGAGCTCCATCTTGCCGGCCTCGATCTTGGAGATGTCGAGCACGTCGTTGATGAGGCCGAGCAGGTGGCGGGCGGCGGAGAGGACCTTGTTGAGATCGGTGGCGGCGCGCTCGTTGCCGTCGTCGGACGCATCCTCGAGGAGCATCTCGCTGTAGCCGATGATGGCGTTCATGGGCGTGCGCAGCTCGTGGCTCATCTTGGCGAGGAAGGCGCTCTTGGCCTTGTTGGCCTCCTCCGCGGCCTTGACGGCCTGGTTGAGTTCGCGGGTGCGGACCTCGACCCGGCTCTCGAGGGACTGGTTGATGATGGCGACCTGGCGGGCGGATTCGTCGGCGGCGGCCTTGGCGGCCTGCAGTTCCGCGGTGCGTGTCTCCACGGTCTGCAGCATGACGTTGAACGACTCGATGAGGGCGCCGATCTCGCCTTTTTCGGTCTGCGGGACGCGGATGGAGAAATTGCCGTCGCGGGTGATGGCGGCGGCGGCGGTGGCGAGGTTGGTGATGGGGCGTGTGATGCTCTTCTGCAGCCAGTAGCCGACGATGTTGGCGAAGAGGGCCGAGACCATGAAAACGACCCCGGCGCCCTGCAGCAGTTCGAGGAAGCGCTCGCGTTGGGCGCTCGCGATGTCGGCTTTCAGGTAAAGGGTGCCGAGCACGCGGCCGTCGGCGCGGGAGCGGACCTGGCCGACGATGTTGGTGGTGTCGGAGGAAAAGCCGCTGTAGCGCGCGGGCGGGGGGGTGTAGCCCTCGATATTGGGCTTGGTGAACTGTGCCTGCAGCGTGCCGTCGGGTCGGTAGTAAGCGGCGAACACGATCTGCGGGTCGCCGGCGACGAGATTCAGGGGGAGATCGGTGGTGCCGGGATTGGCCTCAACGAGCGGGGTGATCGTGTTCTGAAGCGCGATGCGCGTGTCGGTGAGGCGCTTCTCGACCTCGACGTTGAATTTCAGACGGTCGAGCAGGTAGATGCCGGCGAAGGCGATGGCGAGGGTGAAGCCGCACACCAACACGATCAGCACGGTCAATTTCCAGCGAAAGGGTAGGTTGTTCAAGAGGCCGAAATATACTCGGTTCAGAGCAATCTATTGGCGGTCAAAGTCAATGCCCGCGTTCCCCGCCTCCCGGTGCGCGGGGTGGAGATTCGTCCGGCCCGCGGCGGTATGCCCCGTAGCGCACCTCCAGATCCTCCAGGGTGGAAGAGAGGAAAATGCGGCCTTTGAAATGCGACCAGGTGCGACGGGGCAGCACGAGGTCGAGACCGGCGGGCCGGTGGAATTCGGCGCCGGCGACCAGCTCGGAAATCTTCACGCCGAGAACGGGCGAATAGGGGCGCGGGAGGCGCAGTTCGTAGGCGGTGATCTCGCCGCGGCGCTTGTCCACCGTCAGCCGCAAGGACATGCGGCCGAGGAGCGCATCGGCGGAGGCCGCCTCTTCGGTGAAACCTCCGGCAAAGACGGCGGTGTCTTCGTCTTCCTGTTCGAGGCGGAGCGAGCCGCGGTCGATCTGCGCCGCGCTGAAATCGGTCTGGAAAGTCGCACTGCTCCCGCCCTTGGCGCGGGTAATCCGATGCCGGGCGATTTCCTCCGCGGTGGGGGCACGGCCGGCAAATTCCAGCAAGACCCACTGCTCGCCGGCGGGTCGGGCCGGCTCGTAGCGCTCACGGGTGCGGTGGCCGTTGCGCACGACCACCGTCTCGTAACCGAGGCCGGCGGGCAGGTTCCGGCTGGGAAAGTCACGCAGCGCCTTCGCCAGGTAATCCGGTGTCGCAGCGCTCGCTCCGACGGCGCAGGCGAGGGCAAGCAGGCCGCTGAAGACGCGGCTCATGGCGTCGGCGCGACGCGGTCCCGCCGGGTGATGAACCAGGTGAACGTGCCGTGGAAGGTCGTCGCGTCCGCCTCATCCTTCAGGGTGACCTCGACATCAGCGAAGGCGCGGCCGGACTTGGCGAGCGCGGCGGGCAGGCCGGCGCGCGACTCCGCCGATATCTCGGCGAAGGCACGAAGAGGGCCGCGCCCGGGCTGGCGGTATTTGACCCGCACCTCGCGCATCACGGGGATGACCGATTCGCTGAGGCCGGGGAACCCCCGCAACAGGCACTCGGCGCTGGCCGCCTCGGCCAGGCCGAACTGTGCAACCGCATGCGCCGTGCCGAGGTGATTGCGGTGGATGGCGTCAAAGGGCATCTCGAGCAGATGCGCCGCGCCGGCCGGCGCCTCCCGGAGTCCGAGCGCTTGGTTGAGGGCGAGATCAACGGGTTTCACGCGAAGGAATTCAACAGACGGTGTCTCGCGCGAGGCAATGGCGATTCGGCGGTTCCTAAGATATTCCGCGCCCGGACGTGATATCCGGTGAGGACCCACGTATGAACCTGAAACACTACACCACGCCCGCCATTGTCGCCGCGGCCGCACACGCCGCGTTGTTTCTCCTCGCGCCGGATGTTCCTGCAACCACCAAGCCGGCCGGACTCGTGCCGGTTGTGATCAGCCATCCACCGCGCCCTGATGATCCGCCGCTCCCGCCAGAATTGGACCCTGATGCCGAGAAAGAGGACCGGGGTGGCCCGCATACGGCATGTCTCCCGATGGCGCCCGAGCCGCCGGCCGTCGTGAAGAGCGAGTTTGAGATGCCGACTCCGCCGGTCGTCCCGCGGGATGACTCCAGGAACAACGACATTTTCCGGATCGACCCGAAATATCACCAGCCGGGCGGCATTGGGAACGGACCCGGAGGCCCCGGAACGCTGGGGCCGCTGAGCGCCATGGATCTCGACCGCGAGCCCCGCTACCGGGCAAGGCCCGCACCGGATTATCCCTTCGCGGCGCGGCAAGCCGGACAGGAGGGTGAAGTGCTGGTGGACTTCCTGGTCGACGAGCAGGGGCGCGTCGGCAGCGCGCGTGTGGTGCGCTCCAGCGACCGGATCTTCGAGGAACCGGCGCTGCGGGCGGTCCGCAACTGGCGCTTCGAGCCCGGCCGTCGCGACGGGCGCGTCGTGGCCTTCCGCATGACCGTTCCGCTCGTGTTCAGGCTGAGCGACGATCGGGATTAGCGGCGGGCAAACGCGAGGCGACGAGGCTGTTCACCCGTTGGACGAGTTCCACCGGGCTGAACGGCTTCGTGAGGTAATCCAGCGCCCCCATCTCGGCCCCGAGTTGGCGCGAGTCGGCCGAGGACCACGCCGAGACGATGATCACGGGGATGGTCGCGGTGTCGGGATCGTTGCGCAGCAATTCGCACACGCCGAAGCCATCGAGGTCTGGCAGCATCAGGTCGAGCAGAATGAGGTCCGGCCGATGCCGTTTCACCAATTCGATGGCTTCCCAACCGGTGGCAGCGACGGAGACCTCGTGCCCGGCCTTCGTGAGATGGTAGTGGAGGAGGTCGGTCAGGTCCGGTTCGTCGTCCACGGCGAGGATGCGGGCAGAAAAAGCCATGCCGCACCGTAGGATGCGATTGTGACAGAGCGCCGGCGGGCAGGTCACAATCCGGCGAAAGCTCACCAGCGGTGATAGGCGGGGTGACCGGGTTTCACGGCCACGAAAGTGCCCCGGCACGTCGCGCGGGGCTTGCCGTCGGCGCTGAGCACGCCTTCGACGGTGGCGCGGTCGGCGGAGGACTCGACGACGCGCGCGGTGAGTTCGACGGGCGCGTCCACGGGAGTCGGACGCATCATCTTGATGGCGTAGTCGGCGGTGACGGTGCAAGGCGGCTTGTCGAGGCCGCCGGCGCGCATGAGGTGCCAGGCGGCGGTCCAGTTGCAATGGCAGTCGAGCAGGGAACCGATGATGCCGCCGTTGAGCACGCCAGGGAAGGCGGCATGGTGGGGTTCGGCGCGCCACGTGGCGACCACTTCGTCGCCCCGCGCGATGCTGCGGATGCGCAGCCCCTTTGTGTTGGCCGGTCCGCAGCCGAAACAGATGCTCTGCGGCGAGTAGATTTCCTGAAGCGACGGCGTGTCCATTGCCTGATGACAAAAGACTCTCGCCGGCAGGCGGAAATCAAAATCTTAACCGGAAAATGGGGTGGCAAATGAAGTTGATGATATTTTTAACTCGCACAGTGGCGCGGGTTAGCCAAGCTAAGGCCACTTTTTACCAACGCTCCAAATGCCACGCAAAATCGCATTCATCAACTACAAGGGCGGCGTCGGCAAGACATCGCTGATCGTCAATACCGCAGCGTGCCTTGCTGAGCGCGGACTGCGGGTGCTGATGTTCGACTTCGACACCCAGTCCAACGCCAGCATCTGGCTAATGAAGCTCGAGCGTTGGAACAAGGTCAACGTCCCGGGCGGTGCGAACATCTACTCGATCTTCGATCCGGGCAAAAACCGGGTAAAGGACCTCATCATCAAGGATGTCTTGGAGGACAAGGACGGAAAAAAACTCCTCCCCGGGCTCGACCTCGTGCCGACGGCCTTCAATCTCGTCGATCTCGAGGGCGAATACAAACCCGACCCCAAGAAACCCTCCTACGTCATTTTCCAGGAGCAGCTGGCCGAGGTCGAAAACAACTACGACATCATCCTCTTCGACTGCCCGCCCAACATCCTGCGCGCCTCGCAGAACGGCATCTACACGGCGAACGAGATCTACGTCCCCTCCAACCCCGACGCGCTCAGCCTCATCGGCTTCACGCTGCTGGTCGAAAAGCTCGTCAAGTTCCAGCAGGTCTCGGCCAGTTTCCGCACGACAGCAATGGGCCCGGCCGCGCAGGTCTACTCGATCATCTTCAACTCGATCAAAACCAACGTGGACATCGAGGTGCCGAAGATGCGCATGCAACTCCGCCTGAACCAATTCAAGACCCAGAAGCGCGGCGTGGCGCAGACCGCGAAGATTTTCACCCACCAGGCCCGCGACGCGATGGTCGTGCGCCGCGCGGTCACGCTCGGCCTGCCCGTCATCCTCGTCGGCACCGAGGGTTCCGAAGAGGACAGCGTGGCCAACGACTACCGCAAGATCGCCAACGAGCTGATCGAGCACGCTCCGGCGGTCTGACCGCGCGCGCACACCCCTTTCTCTCCCCGACCTATGGCTAAGATCACCCCTGCTCAATGGGACGAAATCCGGAAGAAATTTTCCGCGTCCATCATGGCCGACACTTCGCTGGTCAGCCTCTCCCAGAACCTCGAAGGCACCGAGTGGCCGCACAGCGGCGAAGACGAGAAGCCCTCGAAATACATCAATTTCTCCTGGGACGAGCTGATGATGATGCCGGAGATCGCCGGCAAGGAGGACCGCGCGCAGCTGCTCGCCAGCATCCTCAAGGAAACCCTGGCCTTCGACGATCCCTTCGGCGACATGGCCGCGCAGGTCGAGCAGGCCGCGGCCAACGAGAACCCCATCCTCAAGAACGTCTCGCGTTTCAACATCCCTTCGGACTATCCGCTCGAGCTGATCAACGTCTCCGAGGGCACGCGGGCGGTGTGCGCCTCCGAAGGCGTGAAGACGCTCGGCGACTTCGCCAATCTCGGCCAGCAGATGTCCACCCGGGTCGTGCTGGGCGGCGATTTCCGGGCCATGCTCAACGTGCTCAGCCACGGTGACGAGGAGGGCATGGGCCAGTTCATCCCCTTCCGCAAGGGTCACACCGGATTGCATCTGCAGGAAGCGCTCGGCCTTGCCGTGGCCGCGCTGCCGCGCCCCGAAGTGCTCGGCCTCGCCAAATCCTACGGCGTCAAGCTGAGCGCCGCCGACACATCGGCGGCCAAGCAGCTTTCGCCCGACCAGATCGCCAAGGCCGAGGCCAAGGTCCGCGCGGGCATCGAGGCCACGTTCAAATACTTCAAGTCCGGCAAGGACGAGATCACCAGGTTCCTGACTGATGGCGGCTCGCTGGAGCGCTATCTCGTGCCCATCAACGACCCTGCCCGCGAGGCCGTGGCCGCCCGCCTGCTGGCGCCCATGTTCAAGGGCGTGGGCAAGGCGGCCGCTTCCGAGAGCGCAGGCGGCGAAAAGAAAGGCCTCTTTTCGCGCTTGTTTGGCAAGGGGTAGTTGCCCCAATAATCCGCCTGAATGGAACCCGTTCCTCCCCGGCCGCCATCCGCGGCGCCGCCGGTGCCACCGCCTCCGCCGTCTTTCGCACCGCCGCCGCCCGCACCGACGCTCAACGCGCCGCCGCCGCCGCCTTTTGGCAACCCGGTCAAGTTTCCCCCCAAGCCCGCGGGCCTCAAGCCGCTGGTGCTCACCCGGCGCCCCAGCCCGCTCATGCGCGCCCAGCAGGCCGCCAAGGAGACGGCCGCGGCCCGCCGGGAAATCGACAACATCATCTCCCAGTCGAAACCACCGTGGGGTGGGCCGGCGACCATCACCGGCGGCCAGGCTGAGCAGCTCGAAAAGACCGTGCGCATGCTTGAGGCCAAACTGGCCGAGCGGGAGATGGCGCTGGCCGAATTGGAAAACAAGCTGGCCGAGCGTGAGCGCGAGCTCGTCGAGGCCGGCGCCCTGATCGACGCCAAGGAGCAGCTCATTTCCGCCGCCAAGCAGGGTGGCGGGGGCGGCGCCATGTCGGCCGAGCAGGAAGAGGCCCTCAAGAAGCTCAAGGAGGAACTCGACCGCCAGGAGGAGTCGCTCAAGGAGCAGCGTCAGGCATTGAAGGACCGGGAGGAGTTTCTCGAGCAGAGCGAGGCCGCGCTCTTTGCCAAAATGCAGGAGCAGCAGGAAAAGGAGACGGAGATGGAGCAGCGCGAGGTCGAGCTGAAACGCGCGCTCGAAAAGGCCGGCCTTGCCGCCCCCGCCCCGCCGGAGCCCAAGGAAAAAGCCTGAGGAACATTTGCCCGATAATCCTTTCCATACCGCAGCACCGACCGCTATTCATCCGTCCTTCATGAGAAAATTTCTCCCCGTCCTCGCCGCCCTGACCGCCGCCCATGCCTTTGCGCAGACGGCCCCCACCGCCCCCGCGGAGGAGGAGTTCGTCGACGAGGAAAACGAGCTCGGCAGCATGACCGATGGCTGGCGCGAGTCGCGCAACAAGGTCTCCTTTGGCTTCCGCTTCCTTTCATCGGGGGCCGACGTGAAATTCGGCGGCCTGGGCAACGTGCCCAACCGGACCCGCATCCCCGCCTCGCAGGGCAACGTCACCCGCAATTACGACAACGGCGCCGTGGCGGCCGACCAGCCCCGGCTCAATGAGTCGCTGCTCGATGCCAACGGCAACCCCGTCCTCGACGCCAACGGCAACCGCATCCAGACCTCGACGCCCGGCGGCCGTTATTTCACCACGGTCACCGACCCGAACACGGGAGTCGTGACCATCACCTCCGATTCGCTCAGCCACACACCCGGACGCAGCCGCCAATGGAGCTACCAAACCGCCGCCCAGGCCCAGGCGCGGCCCGGATACATTGCCCTGAGCAACTTCGGTGCGATCAGCGAAGGCGCCACCACCGCGGCCGACCAAGGCGTGAACGGCGGCATGGAGATGCAGCTGGACCGGCAGCTCCGGAAATTCGGCCGCAAGGTCACCTTGGCTCTCACCGCCGGGGTGGGCCTGAACGACATCAACGCCAAGGCCGGAGGAACCGTGCGCTCCACCCTCAGGACGGAAACGGACTTTTTCTCGCTGAACGGCCAGTCGGCCCCGGCCGCCCCCTATCTGGGGCCCACTTTCGGCGACCTGCGCGACAGCTCCGGCAATCTGATCACGCCCGGCGGCCTGGAGACCACCGTGCCGATCAACACCACGCCGGACGGCTCCTTGTCCACGACCACGACCGTGGCGGGCGGCGCCACCGTGCAGGGCAACTGGCAGATCCAAGGGGCGTATTTCCTCCTGCGCGTCGGACCGACCATCACGGCACGCCTCACCAACAGCATCGGGCTCAGCGCCAGCATCGGCGTGGCCGGCGCCTATGCCGGCAGCCGCTACAGCGTGGTCGAGCGCTTGGAAATGACCGATGTGGTCGAGCCCATCACCACCACCGAGGAGAGCAGCGAGAGCAAGTTTCTGCCCGGCTACTACGCCGACGTGAACATCGAGTGGCGCGCCAACCAGACCACGGGTCTCTTCGGCGGGGTGAGCGTGCAGCAGATCGGCGATTACGACCAGTCGGTCGGCGGCCGCACGGCGAAGATCGATTTCGGCAGCGCCGTCGGCATCCGCGGCGGCATCAGCATCCGGTTTTGATTCCGCGGACCGGCCGCGGACCTTGATCAACCATGGCCGCGGGCGCCGTGCCCCCGGCGGTCCGCACTATTGCAAGTCGGCCAGGACAGCCTCGACCGGGCGGAGTTTGTCGGCCGGAAACAGCGAGTTGATGCGGGCGATCACCTGCTGCACCAACCCGTCGGGGCACGAGGCGCCGCCGGTCAGCAGCACGGTCTTCGGGGTGTCATCATCCCAGAGCGGGCGGACTTCCATGCGGCCGTCCGCGGGGGCCTGATGGGCGGAGAAGACGAAATGGTCGACTTCGGCGCGGGAACGGATGTTGAGCTCGGATTGGATGAAATAGGCGCGCCGGCCCAGCTTCTGCTCGCAGAGCCGGTGCAGCTGGTAGGTGTTTGAGCTGTTCTTCCCGCCGATGACGAAGGCGGCATCCAGCGGCTGCTCGAGGGCGCGCCCGAGCGCGTCCTGATTGACCTGGGTGGCGTAGCAGAGCGTGTCCTTGCGGCCCGCACCGCCGATGCGCACCGCCGCCTCGGCGGCGCCGTAGCGCCCGGTCAGCACCTGCTCGAAGTAGTCGATGATCGCGGAGGTCTCGTTCATCAGCAGGGTCGTCTGGTTGACGACGGCGATGCGGCCGAGGTGGATATCGGGATCGAATCCGGGCGTGGCCACGGGTCCGAAACGCGCGAGCAGGGCGGCGCGTTTGGCCGGGGTGGGCGCCGCGATGTAATCGCCCAGCACCTTCGCCTCATCCATGTGACGCACGATGATGGCGGGGGCATGTCGCTGGGTGTTGGAGAACGTGGCCTTCGTCTCCTCGTGCTCGCTCTTGCCATGGATGACGATGGTGAAACCCTGGCGACCGTAGGCGCGCGCGGCCTTCCAGACCTTTTCCACGAGCATGCAGGTGGCGTCGTATTGCGCGACCTTGAGGCCCTTGCGCACGAGGCGCTTCTTGTCCGCGTCGGTCGCGCCGAAGGCCGGAATGATGACAACGTCATCCCCGGTGAGCGTGTCCCAGAGCAGGGGCGCCGGCGCACCGGGCGCAGCCAGGCTGCCGTCGACGGCATACGGCACGCCCTTGTCCGTCTGCAGATACCGGAGGCCGCGCCGGAGGAGATCCTCGTTCACGAACGGATTGTGGATCAGCTCGCTCAGCATGAACACACGGCGGCCGGGATTCTCGGCCAGTGTCTCGTAGGCGCGCTCGATGGCGTTCTTGACCCCGAGGCAGAAGCCGAAATGGCTGGGGATGACATAGCGGACCGCGCCGAAATCGAGCAGCGCGGGGCGGCCGGCGGAGCGTTCGTTGGTGCGCGAGAGGGCTTTGATGGCCTCGCAAAGCCGGCTTTGGTAGAGCGCCTGGGCCGCGCCGTCCTGGCCGTAGATGGCGCGGTTGCGCTCCCGGTCCACCCGGAAGCGGTAGATGTAGTCATTCTCGCCGAGATGGAGGTAGGGGATTTTGATGAGGTGCGGTTCGATGGCGGCCAGCGCCGCGCGCAAACCCGGCGCAAGCTGGTCGGTCGCGCGCTCCAGTTCCTCAATGGAGAGGAAGCGCACGCCGGTCGTTGAGCCGGACTGCTCCGCCACCTGGCAAAAATGCACCTCCAGGTGCTCGCCGCCGAGTTCAACCGTGTATTGTTCCACCGGCTCGGTGTGCACCGGCCAATGCGCGGCGAGACGCGCGAGCGCCTCCGCCAGGGTCGCGCCGGCGAAGGCCGGAACCCAGCCGTCGCCGCCTGGGCGCACGGCAAGCTGGTTGCTCGGGTTGAAGGCGAGCAGCAGAACCTGACCTTGGGTGGCGACCGGCACAGCGCCAACCAAGCGATTGGACACGGTGCGTCAAACCCCGGCTTGCGGAGCCCCGCCGCCTCCCCAAGCTGGCCGCCGTGAATCTCGAGGAAATGCGCCGGAACTACGCCGCGCGGTCGCTGGATGCCGGCGACCTCGACGCGAGCCCGTTCCGGCAGTTCGACTTGTGGATGCGCGAGGCGGTCGAGACCCAGCTCCTGGAGCCCAATGCGATGAGCCTCGCCACGGTGAGCGCCGACGGGCAGCCGTCGCTGCGGACCGTTCTCCTGAAGGGTTTCGACGAGCGCGGACTCGTGTTCTTCACCAATTACCAAAGCGCCAAGGCCCGCGACCTGGCCGCCAATCCACGGGTCGCCTGCCTGTTCCAGTGGCTGCCGCTCGAACGGCAGGTCGCCGTGACCGGGCGGGCGGAGAAGATCTCTGCGGCCGAGTCGCTCAAATACTTCCTGACCCGGCCCCGCGACAGCCAGATCGGAGCTTGGGCATCGCGGCAGAGCGAGGTCATCACCACCCGCTCGCTGCTGGAGCAGAAGTTCGCCGAGATGCGGGCAAAATTCTCCAGCGGCCAGGTGCCGCTGCCGGATTTCTGGGGCGGCTACCGCGTGGCACCCGCCACCTTCGAGTTCTGGCAGGGCCGTCCGAACCGCCTGCATGACCGGTTCCGGTATGCGCGGCAGCCGGATGGCTCGTGGAAGATCGAGCGGCTGATGCCCTAGCCCTTGCCGCCGTAAGAGACGAAATCGTCGAGGTCCAGGCGGTCGAAAAAGGTGACGATATCCTCGCGTCCGGGGGCGTTCTTCTTGATTTCCTCGGAGAACATCGCGTGGCGGCCGGCGTCGCCGGCGGCCAGGTTGGTCAACCATTCGGACCAGGCGCGGATCTCCCACGGCGTGCGCTTGTGGGTGCTGTTGGCCATGACCCAGGCGAGCATCTCGGTGTCGCTCCGCCCCTTTTTCACCTCGGCCAGCAAGGCCTCGATGTCGAGGCCGAGGAAGGTGCAAAGGCGCTGGTCGAGCGGGCAGTTCCACTTGTAGTCGCCGATCTTGCCCGCCGCGTGGGCGCGGGCCTTGTCGAGCAGGCGCGGCAGGTGGACGAGGCCGCCGAGCTTGACGCGCGGGCTGCGGGGCGGGTGCTGGGTGAAGTCGGGGGCGTTGAGATTGATCATGCGGGAAGGCGTAATCAGGGATGGCTGGGACGCAAACGGGGAAGTCGTGTGCGGCCGGATCCGTCGCGAAGTGTGCGGGCTCAGCGCAGGATATGGTCGAGCTCGCGGCGATAGGCGCGCTGGGCCTCGATCTCCTTTTCAACCAGCTTCCTCTCCTTCTCGGGCTGGGGGACCTTCAGGGACTCGAGCAAGGTGCGCTCCTTTTCCAAGGATTGCAGCCGCACGGCGGTGACCGAGGCGCGTTGCGCCGCGGATTTGCCGCCGAAGAGTGCGGCCGCGCGGGAGACTTTCTCGGAATTCAGGACCTCGTCGGCCTGGGTCTTCTCGAGCCGCTTGGTTTCCCGCGCGATCTGCTTGTCGAGTCGTTTGAGCGCCACGTCGATTTCCCGGATCTGGCTGGCCGTGACCTCGACCTTGGGAAGGGTGACGACCTTCTCATCCGGGGGCTTGGTCTCGTCGGCCATCGCCGGCAGCGGAAGCAAGCCGACGAGGACCGCCAGGAGATGGACGTGGCGCGACATGAAACGGGCCGGAACCTGCGCGCTCACATCTTGCCGCCGTAGATGGCGCTCTTGCCGAGCTCCTCCTCGATGCGGAGCAGCTGGTTGTATTTGGCCACGCGGTCGGTGCGGCAGAGCGAGCCGGTCTTGATCTGGCCGGCGTTGGTGGCGACGGCGATGTCGGCGATGGTGACGTCCTCCGTCTCGCCGGAGCGGTGGGAGATGACGGCGGTGTAGCCGGCCTCCTTGGCCATTTCGACCGCATCGAGGGTCTCGGTCAGCGAGCCGATCTGGTTGACCTTGACCAAAATCGAGTTGGCGGTGCCGCTGTCAATGCCGCGCTTGAGGAACTGCGTGTTGGTGACGAAGAGATCATCGCCGACGAGC
Source organism: uncultured Opitutaceae bacterium (assembly GCA_964601365.1). GTDB lineage: Bacteria > Verrucomicrobiota > Verrucomicrobiia > Opitutales > Opitutaceae > Didemnitutus. The sequence goes on from CAZRNE010000027.1 coordinate 39,804, forward strand.
TGGACCTTGGAGCCGATGGCATCCGTGAGCTTCTTCCACGTCTCCCAATCGCTCTCGGCGCAACCGTCCTCGATGGAGATGATGGGATACTTGGCGGTCAGCTCCTTGTAGAAATTGACCATGTCGTTGCCGTTGAGCTTCCGTCCGTCGGACTTCTTGAAGACGTATTGCCGCTTCTCGCGGTCGTAGAACTCGGAGGAGGCGACATCGAGGGCGAGGTTGATGTCCTTGCCCAGCTTGTAGCCGGCGTTCTTGACGGCGAGGGCGATGGCGTCGAGGGCGGCCTCGGTGGAGGCGAGGTTGGGGGCGAAGCCGCCTTCGTCGCCGACGGCGGTGGAAAGGCCCTTTTCCTTGAGAACCTTTTTCAGGGCGTGGAAAACCTCGGCGCCCATGCGCAACGCCTCGCGGAAGGAAGCGGCGCCGGTGGGCATGACCATGAATTCCTGGAAGTCGATGGGCGCGTCGGAGTGCGCGCCGCCGTTCATGATGTTCATCATCGGGACGGGCAGGACCTTGGCGTTGGGGCCGCCGAGATACTTGTAGAGCGGGAGGCCGCAGGCGTGGGCCGCCGCGTGCGCGGTGGCCAGGGAGACGCCGAGGATGGCATTGGCGCCGAGCTTGGCCTTCGTCGGGGTGCCGTCGAGGGCGAGCATGGCGCGGTCAATGCCGACCTGGTCGGTGGCGTCCATGCCGGCGAGGGCGGGGGCGATCTTCGTTTTGACGTTGGCGACCGCATTGAGAACGCCCTTGCCAAGGTAGCGTTTTTTGTCGCCGTCGCGCAGCTCCAGGGCCTCGTGCTCGCCGGTGGAGGCCCCGGAGGGCACGGCGGCGCGTCCGGCGTGGCCGGAAGCGAGGCGGACATCGACCTCGATGGTCGGATTGCCGCGCGAATCCATGATTTCGCGCGCGGTGATGGCGGTGATGGCGGTGTTCATCAGGTAAGTGGATTTCAGCCCATCGGGGGGCGGGCGAGGCCGAGGCGGATCTTGAAATTGTCCCACCATGTCGGGGGCCGGGGGCGGAAGCGCTCGGGCAGCTGGTCGGCGAAGCCGTTGCGGATGGCGGCCCCGATGGGCGTGCCGCCGGTGTAGTTGCGGACGAAGAGGGTGGCGTCGTTGAGCAGCCCGGTCGGGATCTGGTCGAGATGGCCGTTGACGGCGGCGGCGTGGAGCGGGGTGTCGCCGAATTCGTTGCGCGCGATGAGCGCGTCAATGGTGAGCGCTGCGCGGGGGATCTGGTGAAGCGAGCCCGACTCGGCGGCCGCGTGCACCGGCGTGTAGCCGGTCTTGCTGGCGACAAGCAGGTTGGCGGTGGTGAGGATGGCGGCGGGGATCTGGTCGAGGTGGCCGGCGATGGCCGCGGCGTGCAGGCAGGTGTCGTGGTTGGCGGTGACGGCCAGGAGGTTGGCGGCGGTGAGCAGCGCGGGATCGAACTGGTCGAGGTGGCCGTTGAGCGCGGCCGTGTGGAAGACGGTTTCGCCGCTGACGTTGCGGGCGGCGAGGGATTCCGGCGTGAAAAGATGCGGCGGGATCCGGTCGAGCGTGCCGGCCTCGGCGGCCTCGTGCAGCAGGGTGTTGCCGAGGTCGGTTTTCAGCACGCCCAGTTCGGGGGTGAGCAGGCCGGCCGGGAGCTGCCCGAGCGACCCGGCGGTGGCAGCAAGGTGCAGCGGCGTGTAGCCGCTGTTGGAGCGGATGAGCAGGCATTCCCGGGTGAGGCAGACGGAGGGCAGCTGGTCGAGCGTGCCGGCGCGGGCGGCGAGGTGGATCGGCGTGTAGCCGGCGTCGTTCTTGAGGAGCAGAAGCTCGGGAGAAAGGGCGGCGGCCGGCAACTGGCCGAGATGTCCGTATTTGGCGGCGAAATGGAGCGGGGTGTTGCCGGAGGCGTTGGCACGGGAGAGGTTTTCCGGCGTCAGGATGCCAGGAGGGGCGTCGGCCAACCGGCCTTCGCGGGCTGCGGCGTGCAAATCAAAGGTGTCCATGCCTCGGGAGGAAAAGGAAATCATCCGGGCTCGATGGCAGGCAAACCAAAACCGGGACCGGGGTCCGATGTTTCGGTTTGCCAGCCACCGGGCCAGCGGCAGCATGCCCGGCGATGGAAAACAAAGGAACGAGCACGCCGGCGGAGGCGCAGAAGAAGGGCGCGATCCTGGTCATCGATGACGAGCAGCCCTTGCTGGAGGTCTTCAGGTCCGCGCTCGAGCCCCATTTCGAGGTGGTGACGGCCACCTCGGCGCGCGAGGCCGGCTTTCTGATGCACAAGCGCGAGTTCAAGGTTGTCGTGTCCGACCACCTCATGCCCGGTGGCAACGGGCTGGCGTTCCTCGTCAACGCCCGGGAGGAGCATCCAGACACCCAGCGTGTTCTTGTCACGGGCTACATGAAGCCGGAGATGCTGCTGCGCGGGGTCAATGAGGCCGCCCTCTACCGCTATCTGCTGAAACCGGTTTCCCTGCCCGAGCTGATCAAGGTCGTGCAGGAGGCCGCGCAGCTCTACGACCAGAAAAAGGCGGCGAGGACCTGAGCGCAGGGGGCGCTATTTCTCGTAGCGCCGCCGCAGGTTGCTCGGGAGCAGGCCAAGCTCCTCCCGGTATTTGGCCACGGTGCGCCGGGCGAGCTTGAGGCCCTTCTGCTCGAGCAGGCCCACGATGTCCTGGTCGCTCAACGGCGACGCCGGATCCTCCCCGGCGATGATGTCGGCGATGGTCTCCTTGACGCTGGTGTTGGCGACGGTCTCCCCCGATTCCGACTGGTAGCCGGAGGTGAAGAAGAACTTCAGCTCGAAGACGCCGTGCGGGGTCTTGACGTATTTGTTGGCCACGGCGCGGCTGACGGTGGTCTCGTGCACGCCGAGCAGCGAAGCGATCTGCGTCATCGTGAGCGGCTTGAGTTTCTGCACGCCCTCCTCGAAGAACTCACGCTGGTGATTGATGATCTCGCGGGTCAGCCGCTCGATCGTGCGCTGCCGCTGCTCGATGGCGTTGATGATGAATTTGCCCGACCGCAGCTTCTCACGCAGGTAGTCGGCCTCCTGTTTGGTCAGTTTGCCCTTCGCGATGAGTTCCTTGTAGGACGAGCTGAGACGCAGGCGGGGGATGTAGTCGGAGTTGACGGTGATCTTCCATTCGTCGCCCTCCCGCTCGACCGTCACATCGGGCACGACGACGCGGTTGTGATCCTCGGCGAAGCGCCGGCCCGGCGCGGGGTCGAGGGCGCCGATCTCCTCGATGGCGTCCTGCACGACCTCGGGGCTCAGGCCGATCTTGCGCGAGAGGTCGGGAATGCGCCGGCGGACGAGCAGGTCGAAGTGGTCGCGCAGGATGCGCGCGGCGACGGATTTGCCGCGGCCCTTCTGCTCAAGCTGGACGAGCAGGCAGTCGGTGAGATTTTCGGCGCCGATGCCCGGGGGATCGAAGGTCTTGAGCAGCTTCGCGGCCTCCTGCACCACGGAGAGGGGTTGGCCGCTTTGCAGGGCGATGTCGGAGAGGGGAGAGGTCAGGAAGCCCCGGTCATCGAGGCTGCCGATGAGATACCGGCAGGCTTCCCGCACCGGCGGGGTCGCCTCGGATAGCTCAAGCTGCTCCAGCAGATGTTCGGACAAGGATTTCTCGACGGTCAGCGAATCCATGAAATGATCGCGCCGCTCCTCATCTTCCCGCGAGGTGCTGCGCACGCCCCCGGTGTCGCTCATGTGGTCGCGCCAGTCCTGCCCGATTTTCTCAAGGACGGAAAAGTCGCGGCTGAAATCGAGTGCCTCGCCGGTGTCGCCCGCCGGGGCGGCGCCCTCGTCAGCCGCGGCGGGGGCGGCCTGCTCCAAGCTCACATCGCCCATGGGCAGCTCCTCCAGGGCGGGGTTGGATTGCAGCTCCTCCTGGATGGCGGCGCGCAGGTCGAGCGCGGCGACCTGGAGGATCTTCAGCGACTGCCGCATCTGCGGAGCCAGCACGAGTTGCTGGGACTGCCGCTGCTGGAAGCCTTGATGAATGCCCGGGCCGCTCATGGGCATTGCCGCTACGGATTGGCGCGGGCGGGTTCAGGCGGTGTGGTTTTGGTGCCGGCCGGGCTGTAGTTGAAGAAATGGCGGAGGTAGACCGCGAGCTTCTCGTTGGTGGGGCCGTAGCGGTCGCTGTAAAGATACATCTCCAGGTCGGTGAGCATCTCGAATGCGCTCTGATAGCGCAGCGCCCGGTCGCGGGTCAGGGCCTTGTGGATGATGGCCTCGAGCTTGTCGTCGATGTCGGGGCGGAGGGAGCCGAACCGGGGGATCGGCATGGAGAGGATGTTGCGGCGCGAATCGAGGCGGTTGGCACCGCGGAAGATGTTCTTCGAGAGGAGCAGCTCGACCAGCACGATGCCGAGGGCGAAGAGGTCGGAGCGACCGTCGGTGACGGCGTAGGAGGCGCCCTCGGGCGAGATATACTCGTCCTTGCCGGGAATGACCTTCCCTTCCTCGTTATACATGAGGTCGAGGGCCTTCGCGATGCCGAAGTCCGTCAGTTTGACGTCGCCCTCCCACGCCAGCATCACGTTCTTCGGATTGACGTCCCGGTGCACGATGCCGAGCGGGCGGCCCAACGCATCCGTCTTGGTGTGCGCGTAGCTGAGGCCACGGCAGAGGCGCGAGATGATGAACACCGCCATGTCCAGCGGGATGGGCACGCCACGCTCGATGTGCTTGTCGATGAACTGTTCCAGGTTCACGCCGGCGACGAACTCCATCGTCATGAAATACTGCCCACCCGTCTGGCCGAGGTGGTAGGTCTGGACGATGTTGGTGTGGATCAGGTCGGCCACGAGCTTCGCCTCGCCGATGAAGTTCTTCTGAAACTCGGGGATCGAGGAATACTCCTCGCGAATGAGTTTGATCGCGACGATCTTTCGGAAATTGCCGGCGCCGCGCTGCTCGGCCTCGTAGACGATGCCCATGCCGCCCTCGGCGATCTTGCGGGTCAGCTCATAGTGCAGCTCATTGAAGATGTGCTTTTGGGTGGGCACGAGCGGGAGATTTGGGAAGCGGGCTGGGCGTGGCAAGGATTCTGCGCGAAAAATTGCATGAATCCTGCTGCATCGTTGACAACCGGCCGGCGGCATTGTGCCCGCACCCGGTTGACAGCCGGGTCGCACGGCCTAGGTTGCGCCCGATGATCACGCTCACGCCCCGCGCCGCCGCCCAGGTGCGCACATTGCAAGCCGGCCTTGACGACCCGGCGAGGCTGCTGCGCGTCTTCGTCGAGAACGGCGGCTGCTCCGGCATGCAATACGGCATGTCCTTCGACGCCCCCAAGGCGGGTGACCGCACCTTGGAGAGCGAAGGGGTCCGGTTCCTCATCGACGAGGCCAGCCTCGCGCACATGAGCGGCTCGATCATCGATTTCGACGACGGCCTGCATGGCAAGGGATTCGAGATCAGGAATCCCCGCGCCAAGAGCACCTGCGGCTGCGGCAAGTCCTTCAACTGACCCGCGCGGCTCAGCACGTCGCCTCGTGCAGCGCGACGACCCCGAAGGTCAGCGGGGTGGCGCGAACTTCGCTGAAACCGGCCCGGCGGATTTCCTCGCTGAGCGCAGGGCGGGCCGGGAATTCCTCGATGGAGCCGCCGAGGTATTCGTAGGCGCTGCGGTCTCCGGTCACGATGCCTGCCACCATGGGCAGGATCAGCTTGAGATAAGCGTAATAGAAAGGCCGGAACCAGGGGGCGGGCTGGGAAAATTCCAAGACGAACAGCCGCCCGCCGGGACGAAGAACACGTCGCATTTCCGACAGCGCCTGTCGCCGGTCCGCCATGTTTCTCAGGCCGAAGGCTACGGTGACCGCGTCGAACGATGCCGCGGACAAGGGGAGGGCGAGCCCGTCGCCCTGCCGGAATTCAACCTTGGCCCACCGGGCGCCGGCCGGACGCTTCGCGATCGCTTCATCCAGCATCGGCTGACAGAAATCCATGCCCACGATACGGGTGGATGGCGGCAGTCCATCGGCCAAAGCGAAGGCGACATCGCCGCTGCCGGTGGCAAGGTCGAGCACCGCCGCCGGTCCGGCATCGCGCACCGCGCGGACCAGCCTTTGCCGCCACCAGAAATCCACACCCCCGCTCAGAAGATGATTGGCCAGATCGTAGCGCCGGGCGATCCGGGCAAACATCGAGTTCACTGCGCTGGGGTCGGGCATTGGCAGGATTTACTTACAAAAGATGGCAAGTTTTGGCCGATTCCGGTGGTTTGGATGTAAAATATATAGGGTGAACCCCTTGCGTAGGTTTTCGTTTGACGCAAGCGCAGGCTGTCACGATTGTAAGCCTCGCTTCGAAAATCAGCTTCCCCGCTTTCAACCCCCGCCAGCCATGTCCACCAACCTGACCAAACGCGAGATCGTTCTCGAAATTTACGAGAAGACGGGTTTCCCCCAGAAACAGATCCAAGACACCGTCCAGATGACCTTGGACATTGTGATGGAGGCGCTTGCCTCCGGTCGTAACGTCGAGCTGCGAAACTTCGGCGTCCTCGAAGTCCAGGTCCGCAAGGCCCGGGTGGGACGCAATCCCAACAAGCCGGAGACCGAGGTT
>CAZRNE010000028.1:0-29115 GCA_964601365.1 uncultured Opitutaceae bacterium
TCGGCGATGATCGGGATCTCCGCCGCCGGGCCGAGCGGACGGCGCACCTTCAGGCCGAAGAGCCCGGCGTAGCGCGGGTCGTCGGGATGCGCCCCGATGGCCACGTCGCCGGGAATCGTCTCGGGGCGCGTGGTCTTGACGGTCACGAACTGCCCGGGGTGCCCCACGATCTCGTAGCGCACCTCGTAGATGAAGCCCTTCACGGGCTTCATGATGACCTCCTCGTCGGAGAGGGCGGTCTGGCTGGCCGGGCACCAGTTCACCATGCGCTTGCCGCGGTAGATATGGCCCTTCCGGAAGAGGTCGACGAAGACCCCGAGCACCGCGCGCGAATACTCCGGGTCCATCGTGAAATGCGTGCGCGACCAGTCGCACGACGCGCCGAGCCGCCGCAGCTGCTCGAGGATGATGGAGCCGTGCTTTTCGCGCCAGGCCCAGACGCGCTCGAGGAACTTTTCGCGGCCAAGGTCGCGGCGGTGCTTCTTCTCCTTGCGCAGCTCGCGCTCGACCACGGCCTGCGTGGCGATGCCGGCGTGGTCGGTGCCGGGCAACCAGAGGGTCTCGCGCCCGTCGAGCCGCGCGCGGCGGATGAGGATGTCCTGGATCGTGTTGTTGAGCACGTGGCCCATCGTGAGCACGCCGGTCACGTTGGGCGGCGGGATCATGATGCAATACGGCTGCTTGCCCGGCTGGACGCGTGCGGCGAAACGCCCTGACGCCAGCCAGGCGGCATACCACTTCTTCTCCACCTCGCGTGGTTCGTAGCTCTTGGTGATCTGGGCCGTGCTCATGAATCGAGCCGCGCACTCAAAGGCCCCCGCCCTCCCCTGACAAGCCTCCATCCTGCACATGCATCACAACCCCCTGATGGCTGCGCGCGGGGGCGGTTTTGGCCAACAGGTGCTGCTCAATCGCTCACCGGTCCAACACGTCGAGCTCGGGCCACTGGGCCAGCTTGCGGTGCAGCGTGCGGCGGCTGATGCCCATGAGCTCGGCCGCGGCCGTGCGGTTGCCGCGGGCCTTGATCAGGGCCTCGCGGACGAGCCGCTTCTCATTGTCCTCGATGGAGAGGGGGTTGGCCGGCGTGGGCGTGGCCATGGCGGGCGGCGGGGCGGCCTCGCCGCGGAACTTCGGCTCGAGGTCGAACTCGCTGAACTTGCCGCCACGGTGTAGCACGACGGCATTCTCGGCGAAATTGCGCAGCTCGCGGATGTTGCCCGGCCACGGGTAGGCCAAAAGGTGCCGCATCGCCCCGGGCTCGATCTGCACGGGATCGTAGTTGTTCTCCTTCGCGAACTGACGGACAAAGTGGTCGAGCAGCAGCGGGATGTCCTCCGTGCGCTCGCGCAACGGCGGCGTGGTGAGCCGCACGACGTTGAGACGGAAGAAGAGGTCCTCGCGGAACTTCCCCGCGCGCACCATCTCCTCGAGGTTGCGGTTGGTCGCGGCCACGAGGCGCACGTCCACGGTGATGGTCTTGGTGCTGCCGATGCGCTCGAAGCTCTTGGTCTCGAGGAAGCGCAGCAGCTTGACCTGGATCTCCGGGCCGATCTCGCCGATCTCGTCGAGGAACACCGTGCCGCCGTCCGCGCTTTCGAAGCGGCCCTCGCGGCGGTCGGTGGCCCCGGTGAAGGCGCCGCGCTCGTGGCCGAACAGCTCGCTCTCGAGCAATGTCGCCGGCAGCGCCGCACAATGCACCGGCACAAATGGTCCGCGCGCCCGCGGGCTCGCCTGGTGGATGGCCTGCGCGATCAGCTCCTTGCCCGTGCCGGTCTCGCCCTCGATCAGGATCGTCGCCTTCGACGGCGCCACCAGCTTCACCTTCTCGATGATCTGGGCCAGTTTCGGCGAATGCCCGACCACGCCCTCCATGCTGAACTTCTCGTCGAGCCGCTCGTGCAGCTGCTTCACCTCGACCTCCAGCGTGCGCGTCTTGAGCGCGCGCTGGATGAGAATCTCGAGCCGCTCGATGTTGACGGGTTTCGTCAGAAAATCCACCGCGCCGCGCTTCATGGCTTCGACCGCGGAGTCGATGCTGCCGTAGGCCGTCATCATGATCACGGCGGGCTTGTTCGCGAGCGTCAGGGCCTTGTCGATGACCTTCAGGCCGCTCTTCCCCGGCATGCGCAAGTCTGTCACGATGACCTCGAATTCCTGCGCCTCCATGAGGTTGAAGGCCTCGTCGGCGTTGCTGGCCACACTCACGTCATAGTGTTCCTGCAAAGCCTGTTGCAGGCCCTCGCGGGTGTGCTTTTCGTCATCAACGATCAGGACGCTCGGCACCATGACGGCATTTCATTCGCGACCCCGCCCCCGGTCAACGGCGATTTGTGACGAGGTGGCACAGTCTATCTCCTGCTTCCTGATTGGCCGTGTAGCCAATCCCGTGCCGGCGTTTTGAGGAGAAGTATCGCTTCATCCAAATATGTCCGTAAGCTACTGCTCCTATGAGCACGCTTTGGGTAAGCCGTAGGGAGGGGTTGGCGATCTGCTATGGGTGTTTGCTGGTTCTGTTGGCTGGACAGCCCGCCGAAACCCCACCCGCAGGTCCAAGGTTGGACCGGGCCGCTGACGGACAAACACTGCTCATGCGCTCGGATCCCGCCGGAAATGAGCAGAGACCGCCGGTCGCGGAAAAGAAGGTCACTCCCGTCATCAAGGGCGAAACAATCTACGTCCGCGTGAATGACCTGGGTGGTGAGGTCGACGGCACGCTTGAGACCGACTCAGTTCCACGCGAAGTGCTGTTGCCCATGTTCACGACTTCGAAGGCCAGACCCGCGGAAGTCATCGATGAGGCCCGCCCGCGGGTGTTTCTCGACGACCTCGAGTTTTCCGAGATCACGCCGGCGGCTGCACCCTTCGCGATCGGAGGCCTGCCGCGCGGAGTGAAAGTCGTATGGCTCTCCGCGACCGTGTCACCCGCCGACGCCGAGCGATTCGCGCAAGCCACCGGCACGACATTGCGCGTGTCATACCGCCAACCTCTCCTCCAAGATCGATTCCTTTACCTGCCACTCATCGTGCCCGGACACGAGCGCCCGGCGGCGAAGCGCACCTGGCCGTTCCAGATGTTCGTACGCAGCACGGACAGATTGTTGCAGCCGCCCGAGCCGCCCGCCGACAGCCAGCATCTCGGCGACATCCTCGTCGTCTATCTGCGCGACCGGCAGTTGGTCGACATCGCCATCCCGCCACGCAAGCGACCGGCAAGGTCGCCTTGACCAGTCCCGCCTGATCCATCCCGCACTAGGGCCGTTTGTATCCAAAGGGCGCTTGCCAACCCAACCGGGCGCGCTTTGCTGGCCCTGATTCCATGGCCGCGCCCCGCATTCTTGTCGTTGATGACCAGCCGATCAACGTCCAGCTCCTGAAACGCAAGCTGGAGCGCGAAGGCATGGAGGTCGTCACGGCCAGCAACGGCCAGGAAGCCCTCACCGCCACCCGCGAGACCCGGCCCGACCTCATCCTGCTCGACGTGATGATGCCCGACATGGACGGCATCCAGGTCTGCCAGCAGCTCCAGGCCGACCCCGACACCAAGGCCATCCCCGTCATCTTCATCACCGCCCGCACCTCCAAGGACGCCAAGCTCGAGGGCCTCAATGTCGGCGCCGTCGACTACATCACCAAGCCCATCGATCTCGACGAGACCTTCGCGCGCGTCAGCACCCAGCTCCGCTTCGTCCAGATCAACCGCGAGATGCTCGAGCTGCAGCGCCGCCTCGGCGACTCCCGCCGCACCGCCACCATCGGCGCCATGACGCAGGGCATCGCCCACAATCTCAACAACCTCCTCGGCGTCGTCATCGGCTACATCGACCTCGTCAAGGCCTACGCCGACAAGCCCGACCTCGTGAAAAAGAACGTCGGCCACCTCGAGGACTCCGTCAACCGCATCGTCGCCATCATCCGCCAGCTCACTTCCATCGTCAACCAGAGCAAGCCCCCGCTGGCCAAGGTCGACCTTGTGCGCCTGATCGAGGCCGGCGCGGAACGCTACCAGACCGACTACAAGATCTCGCAGCCCGTCATGTTCGAGAACAACGCCGGCGAGATCAAAATCGAGACCAACTCCGAGTATTTCGAGGAGGCGCTCGAAAAGGTGCTCATCAATGCCTGGGAAAGCTACCAGGATACGCCCGACGAGCAGCGTCATGTCACCATCCGCACCGAGGTCGCCGACGGCGATGACGGCAAGGTGCTGCTCGTGCACGTCGAGGACCAGGGCAAGGGCATCGACCCCGCGATCAAGGACCACGCCTTCGAACCCTTCATCAGCTCCAAGCACACCGTCGGCGTCGGCATGGGCCTGACCATCGCGCGCCATGCCATGCGCAGCCTTGGGGGCGAAGTGCTCCTGCGTGACCGCCCAGGTGGCGGCGCCATCAGCACCCTGCGCCACCCGCTCGAACGCAAGCCGAAGGCCTGACGCGGCTTGTAGTAGGTTGTAGGGCGGGATCGCTGATCCCGCCATCAGACTCCAAGCGTTCGGTGCGGTTCACGCCCCCCGTCATCGCGCCTTTCCTTCTGGATTCTGGATTCTGAATTCTGGATTCTCCGCCCGTGTCTTCCCCCCGCATCGCCCTGCTCGGCGCCGGCAACCTGGCCTCGGCCATCGTCCGCGGCCTGCTCGCGGCCAAAGCCTGCGCACCGGCCGACCTCGCCTGCACGAGCAAGAGCGGCGTGACGGCGCAAAAACTCGCCGCCGAGACCGGCATCGCGCACGAGCCCGACCTTCCCCGACTGCTTGGTCCGGCGGACATCGTCATCGTCGCCTTCAAACCCCAGTCGCTCGCCGGCGCCGACCCGCGGCTGGCCGAGCTGACCGCCGGCAAACTCATTCTCTCCGTGCTCGCCGGCAAGAAGCTTGCGCGGCTTGCCCAGGTTTTTCCCCGCGCCCGGAACCTCGTGCGCGCCATGCCCAACACGCCCGCCGCCATCGGCGCCGGCATCACGGCCTATTGCGCCGCGAAACCGCTCGCCGCAACCGACCTTGCCGCCGTGGAAAAAATCCTCGGCGCGCTCGGCCAACACCTGCCGCTCGGTGAAGAACACTTCGACACCCTCACCGCGCTCGTCGGCAGCGGTCCGGCTTTTCTCTTCGAATTCGTCGCCGCCCTGCGCGACGGCGGCGTGGCCGCCGGCTTGCCGCGGGACACCGCCCACCGGCTCGCGCTCGAGACCGTGCTCGGCTCGGCCCGGCTCCTCGCCCGCACCGGCGGCGAGCCCGAGGCGCTGCGCGACAAGGTCGTCTCGCCCAACGGCACCACTTACGCCGGCTTGCAGGTCATGGCCGACCGGCGCTTCCGCGACACCCTGCGCGACACCGTCCTCGCCGCCACCAGGCGCGCCGCCGAACTCTCGAAAGACTGATGTCCTGTCATCCTGAGCGCGCAAATACTCCGTCGACTCCGGCACCACGATTACCGTCTTGGATTCTTCGCTTCGCTCAGAATGACACCTTCGGTAGTTTATCCGTGATTATCCGTGTAATCCGTGGTTGAAAAATCTCCATGTCCACCCTGAGCCAAGGCCGCATCCTCGTCACCGGCGGCGCCGGCTTCATCGGCAGCGCCCTCGTCTGGGCGCTGAACCGGCGCGGTTTCACCGACATCGTCGTGTCCGACTTCGTCGAGGAGGGTAAGACGTGGCGCGGCCAGGTGCCGGTCAGCCGCGGCCGCGAGGAAAAGCGCCGCAACCTCGCCGCGCTCAAGTTCGCCGACTACGTCGAGGCCGACGTTCTGCGGGAAAAGCTCAAGGCCAACCCCGCCGCCCTCGGCCGCTTCGGCACGGTGCTGCACCTCGGCGCCTGCTCCGCCACCACCGAGACCAACGCCGCCTACCTCGATGACAACAACCTCGCCTACACGCAGGAGATGGCCGCCTGGGCCCTCGCGCAGGGCGCCCGCTTCATCTACGCCTCCTCCGCCGCCACCTATGGCGACGGCTCCGCCGGCATGGACGACCGCAGCGACGACCTCGCCAAGCTCCACCCTCTCAACCTCTACGGCCAGTCGAAGCACAACTTCGATCTCTACGCGCAGAAACACGGCCTCCTGCCGCGCATCGTCGGCGTGAAGTATTTCAACGTCTTCGGCCCGAACGAGGACCACAAGGGCGACATGCGCTCGCTCGTGCACAAGGCCTTCGAGCAGATCCAGGCCACCGGCCGGCTGAAGCTCTTCAAGAGCCACCGCCCCGACTACAAGCACGGCGAACAGAAGCGCGACTTCCTCTACGTGAAGGACGCCGTCGAGATGACGCTGCACTTCGCGGAGAAGGCCACGGCCGCCGGCGGACTCTACAACCTCGGCTCCGGCGAAGCCCACACCTGGCTCGCGCTTGCCGACGCCATCTTCCGCGCCATGGGCCGGCCGCCGCAGATCGACTTCATCGACATGCCCGCCGAGCTGCAGGGCAAATACCAGTATTTCACGCAGGCCGACATCTCCAAGCTCCGCGCCACCGGCTACACCCGGCCGATGACACCGCTGGCCGACGCCGTGCGCGACTACGTGCAGAATTACCTGATGCCCGGCATGAAGCTCGGCATGTGACCTGAAGGACTTTTATGGAATTCGGCTGGTGGGAAAAAGACGACGAAGGCAAGAAGTGGAACATCTCCGTGCGCTTCCACGGCGGCAACGTGACCTTCAGCAAGAAGACTGGCCATCACAACCCGTGGATCGACTTCGAGGGCAGCGACGCCCAGTGGGACCGCCTGCTGCAGGAGGCGGAGAAACGCCTGCCCCGCCGCCTGATGAGCCAGAAGGAATTCGACCGCCTCAAGGCCCGGCGCCCGCAGTGATTGCCGTCGGCCGGCGGCGTCCGTGTTCCGGCCTTCCACATTTCTCTTCTCATCGGGCCGCATCCCTGCAATCCGTCTTCGTCTTCCCCTTTTCCCATGGCCAAAATCGAAGTCAGCCAGGTCGCCGAAATCCTCAAGCGCCACAAGATCGACCCCTCCCTCCTCCGCACCATCGTGCAGGAGCTGAACGAGGTCACCGCGCCGTCCGCGGACGACGACGCCAAACCGCCGCCCGTGAAGAAGCAGTTCGTCGTGCTGCTCTCCGACCCGCAGGGCAAGCTGCCCCGGCAGGACCTCGTGGGCTGGGTCGTGCAGATCCCCGAGAACGCCAGCCCGCACTCGACCACCGACCGCATCTTCAAGGGCGCCTACGACTACAACGCCTCCAAGCGCGGCCGCCTCCTGCCGGTCAAGTCCGTCGGCGAGGCCCTCGAGAGCACCGGCGCCAAGTTCTTCAAGGAAGCCGAGCTCTGGGTGAAGACCAAGACCCCCGTCTCCGTCATGGTCACCGACAACGTCCTGCCGCGCGATGAGCTGAAGGTGGAGAAGGTCGGCAAACGCCGGAACGACGAGGTCGAGGCTTGAGGGCTAAGGCGCGATTGACTGTAGACGGAGCTGGAACAACATTTCGAGCCATGACACTTGCCAGTTTCCCGCAACTCAAGCGCCTGCCAGCCCGGAAGCGCCTGCAGTTGGCCGAGGCGCTGTGGGATTCGGCGGTCTCCGACGACTTGCCGGTGCCGACCAGTCACAAGAAGCTGCTCCGCGAGCGCCGGGCGGCCTACGAACGGGGAGAGATGCGCATCATCACCATGGACGAGCTGCGGGCCTCGTTGCGGCGCCGCCCGTGAAAAGCAAGCCGGTTGTCGCGCTGGAGTGCGTAAAGGCCGATGTGCAGTCGGCCTACGATTACTTCCAGGCCCGGGTCGGGGCCACGGGAGACAAATTCCTGCGCCGTTATTTTGCGACCGTGGACCACATCGCTTCCAACCCATGGACTTTCCCGATCAAGTTTGCGGACTATCATCGCGCCCTGGTGCCACGCAGCACTTTCGCCATCTACTACTTCCAGGAGGAAACGCGCAGCGTGATCGCCGGTGTGATTGATGCGCGAAGAGATCCGGACTCGATCCGTCGCCAGATTAGAGGGCGGCGAATTTCCTAGCCCCGGCCTGCGAGGGGGATGACGGCGGTGAGCAGGCTGACCAGCAGCAGCACGAGGCAGGTGACCGAGGCCCACTTGAGGGTGAACTTCTGGTGGTCGCCCATCTCCACCCCGCACAGGCCGACGAGCAGGTAGGTCGAGGGCACGAGCGGGCTGAGCAGGTGCACCGGCTGGCCCACGAGCGAGGCGCGGCCGATCTCGACCGCCGAGATGCCGTAGTGCGAGGCGGCCTCGCTCAAGACCGGGACGACGCCGTAGTAAAAGGCGTCGTTGGAGATGAAAAACGTGAACGGCAGGCTGAGCACGCCGGTGATGACGGCGAGGTAGGGCCCGAGCGACGGCGGCACGAGGCGCACCACGCTCTCGGCCATCGCCTTGACCATGCCGGTGCCGTCGAGGATGCCGGTGAACACGCCCGCGGCGAAGATCACCGCCACCACGGCGAGGATGTTGCCGGCGTTGGCCGCGATGCGCTCCCGCTGGTCCTCCAGCTTCGGGTAGTTGACGATCAGCGCGAGGGAGGCCGCGATCATGAAGAGGATGGAGAGCGGCAGCACGCCCATGACGAGGGCGGTCATGAGCGCGAGCGTCAGCGCGAGGTTGAACCAGAAGAGCTTGGGCCGGCGCACGGACTGCTCGCGCTCGAACTCCTCGGGCGTGGCGGCGCTGGCGTGGATCTCGGCGAGGGTGGCGGCGTCGGCCACGCCGAGCCGCGCGCGCTCCTTGAGGCCGAAGCGCCACGCCACGAAGACCACCCAAGCCGCGCCGAAGGCCATGGCCGGGATCAGGGGCACGAAGAGCGCATGCATGTCGAGCTTCAGGGCGGCAGCGGCCCGCGCCGTCGGCCCGCCCCACGGCAGGATGTTCATCACCCCGCCCGCGAGCATGATGATGCAGGCCAGCATGAGGCGGCTCATCCCGAGCTTCTTGTAGAGCGGCAGCATGGCCGCCGTGCAGATGAGGTAGGTGGTCGAGCCGTCGCCGTCGAGCGAGACGGTGAGCGCCAGCAACGCCGTGCCGACGCAGATCTTGACCGGGTCGCCGCCCACCAGCCGCACGACGCGCGTGACGACCGGCTCGAAGAGGCCGACATCGATCATCAGGCTGAAGTAGAGGATGGCGAACATGAGCATCACGCCCGTGGGCGCGATGGCCTTGACGCCGTCGAGCATCATCTTGCCGATGCCGGGACCGAACCCGCCGATGACCGCGAAGACGATGGGCAGCACGACCAGCGCCGTCAGCACGGACAGGCGCTTGGTCATGATCAGCGCCATGAAGACGATGATCAGCGCATAGGCCAGCAGGGTGAGGTCAACCGGGGGCATGGGGTATGGAGAAACTGGTTACGGAAGTTGCCGGGGTAAGGGCAGCCCGAAAACCGGTCCAAAAGGACCAGCCACGGGCGTTGCAGCGGATACTGTCCGGTTAACCTGACGTGTGTCTGAAACGGACATGCTCCCAGGTTCAGGCGCGGTTCAGGTGCGGCGGACATGCTCGATCTAACCTCGCCCGCCATGCTCATACCCCGCCCCGCCATGCAAACTCATGCCGCCGTCCTTTTGTGCTCGCTGGTCGTCAGCAGCCTTGCGAGCGCCACCGCCACCGCGCCCGCCGGGCCGCCCGCGCCGGCCTATTTTGCCGGGCGGATGCTGCCCCAACCGCCCACCGAGGAGGAGAAGGTGCGCTGGCGCCGGGAGGGCCGCACGCTCCCGGACCGGGAGTTGCTGCAGCCGGCCCTCGATGCCACCCTGCCCGCCTACGTCCCCACCCCGGGCGTCGAGCTGAGCGGCAGTTTCCGGGGCGCGGCGTCCGACGTGCTGACGGATCTCAGCCGCCGCTGGATCGTAGCCTTCCGCAAATACCATCCCAAGGTCATGATCGACATCCCGCCGCCCTACGCCGGCAGCCTCGGCGCGCTGGAGCTCATCAAGGGCGACCTCGACTTCGTGCTGGTCTCGCGCGAGCTGAAACCGACCGACGTGAGCGGGTTCGCGGAGAAGTTCGGCTATCCCCCGTTCAGCATGCCGATCGCCGGCGGCACCTGGCGGCATTTCGGTTTCCTCGACGCAGTGGTCTTCATCGTGCACCGCGACAATCCCCTCGGGTCGCTGACCTACGACCAGATCGACGCTATCTTTTCGGCGACGCGCCACCGGGGGAAGGAGGCGATCACGACCTGGGGCCAGCTCGGGTTGACCGGCGAATGGGCCGACCAACCGATCAAGCGCTGGGGCGTGAAGCCGTGGAACGGCTTCGAGGAATTCGTGCGCCAGCGCACCATGAGCCGCGGCGACAAGCGGGGCGAGTGGCACCCGGAGATGCACTTTGGCGACACGGTCTTCCCGATCTCTCCGGCGGTGGCAGCCGACCGTTACGCGCTGGCCTACACCGGCCTGGCCTATGTGGGCAAGGGCGTGAGGCTCCTTGCCGTGTCCGCTGACGGCGGTCCGGCCGTGCCGCCCGACTACGAGGCGGTGGCGCGGGCGGATTATCCGCTCTCCCGCCTGGTGTTCTTCAATGCCAACCGCGGCCCCGGCCGGCCGTTGCCGCCGGCGCTGGCGGAGTTCGCCCGGTTCCTCGTCAGCCGGGAGGGCCAGCAGGTCATCCTCGACCAGGGCGTGTTCCTGCCCTTGCGCGGGGGCCAGGCCGCCGCTTCACTCGGGCAGTTGCAAGGCGCCCCGTGAAAGTCCTCGTCATCGAAGACCAGCCGAAGCTCGGCCTGTTCGTCAAACAGGGCCTGATCCAGCAGGGCTGGACGACCACCTGGGTGCAGAGCGCCGCCGCGGCGCAGGACGCGCTGTGCGAGACGAAATACGACGTGATCGTGCTCGACCTGATGCTGCCCGACCGCGACGGCTTCGACCTGCTGCGGGAGTGGCGGAAGTTCGGCTTCAACGAGCCCGTGCTCATCCTCAGCGCGCGCAACGCCGTGAAGGACCGCGTGACCGGGCTCGAGCTGGGAGCCGACGATTACCTGGCCAAGCCCTTCAGCCTGGAGGAGCTGATCGCCCGCGTGCGCGCGCTCAACCGCCGCCAGGCCACGCACAAGGAGGCCGTGCTCCAGCACCGCGACCTCAGGGTCGACCTGCTCAGCCGCAACGTCTCGATCGCCGGCAACCCGATCACGCTCACCGCCCGCGAATTCGCCCTGCTCGAGAACTTCATGCAGAACGCCGGGCGCATCCTCACCCGGAATCTGCTGATGGAGAAGGTCTGGGAGTCACACTACGACGTGGACCCCAATCTGCTCGACGTCTACATGAGCCGGCTGCGCCACAAGATCGAGGAAGCCGCGGGCAAGGACACAAAGCCCTACTTCGAGACCGTGCGCGGCATCGGTTACAAGCTGGTGTGAGGGCCCTGTCAGGACAACTGTAGGCAGCGAGCTTGCTCGCGCCATTGCCGGCGGCGAGCAATGTTGGCAGGGATGTCGAAGCCCGCCCCGCCTTCGATTTCCCGTTTTGGCGCGACCTAGGTCGCTGCCTACGCCGGCACACGCGTCAGGCCCAAGTCCGGATGGACAGGATCACTCCAGCTTGGCCAGTTCCTCGCGGACGACCTCGGGCAGGAGCGGCATGAAGACACCCTCCGCGGCGACGACATCCTGGCCCTGCTTGCTCAGCACGAGCTTCAGGAATTCCCTGGTCTTGGCCGGCAGCGGCGTTCCGGGCGGACGGTTGAGATAGATGTAGACGTAGCGCGAGAGCGGATACTGGTGCCGGTAGACGGTCTCGATGGTCGGCATGAGGAAGGGCTCGCCGGCCTTCCGAGCGAGCGGCACGACGCGCACGTCGGGTGTGACGTTGGCAAGCAGAGCGTAGGTGATGCCGCCCTTCTGCGTGGCCATGTCCTGCGCGGCGACGGTGAAGGCATGGGTGAAGCCCTTGCCCTTGACGTGTTGGATGCCGTCGCGCCACTCGCCCCAGTCGAGCACCTTCCACTTCACGAACTGCTCGATGCCGTTCGGCGGCCGGAGGCCGTAGGGGTGAATCGGCCGGTCCTTCCACTCGCCGGTGAGGCCGAGGTCGCCCCAGGTCCGCGCGGGCGGGAGGCCGAGCTTGGGCTCCTTGGCGTAGATGGCCTCGATCTGCGCGAAGGTGAGGCCGGGGATGGGGTTGTCCTTTGCGACGAGGAAGATGCTGGTGGCGGTCTTGCCCAGCGAGCCGAGGCTGCCCGTGGCCACGCGGATGGCGAAGGGCTTGTAG
Source organism: uncultured Opitutaceae bacterium (assembly GCA_964601365.1). Lineage (GTDB taxonomy): Bacteria > Verrucomicrobiota > Verrucomicrobiia > Opitutales > Opitutaceae > Didemnitutus. Next base: position 12,185 of record CAZRNE010000028.1, read on the forward strand.
CCGTATTTCTTCACGAACTCCTCGCGCTCGGCGGGCATGACCTCCCGGCCGACGGGCGCGGCGTGGGCGATGCCCTTGGTCAGCGCCGGGACGCCCGAGCCGGAGGAGCGGGCCTCCATCGTGACGCTGAGCTTCGGGTAGGCCGCGCGGAACTGCTTCACCCACCCGAGGGTGATCTCATCCATGATGTCGGCCCCGACGAGGTTGAACTCCTCCTCCGGCTCCGTCTCGAGCCTGGCGGGCGTCCAGACGGGCAGCGCCGGGTCGGCCTTGAGGTCGTGCTCGCGCGGCGCGTGTTTGAGGGCGAAAGCGGCGGCGGGCAAAAGAAACAGGGGCAGGAGGCGGAGCTTCATCGGGGAGGTTCTCAAAGGTCGTAGCGGATGGAGAGCGAGAGGCGGCGGGGGTCGCCGGGATTGATGCGGTCGGCGCCACCGGGGAAGGCGCCCGCGATGTAGGTGCGGTCGAAGAGATTGGTCACGTTGAGCGCATAATCGAAATGGCCGCGACGATAGTAAACGCCGACATCGGTGCGGGTGTAGGAGGGCAGTTGGAAGCGCGCCGTCGGCACGTTGGTGATGATGGCCTGCCGCATCCCGGTGTAGACGAAGCCCAAGCCGAGGCCGAGGCCCTTGAGGCGCTCCTGCGTGAAGTTGTAGCGCGTCCAGAGGCTGGCGGCGTTGTGCGGGGTGTTGTCGAGCAGCGCGCCGACGATGGTGGCGGTGGGCGAGGACTTCACCCGGGCGTCGATGTAAGTGTAGCCGGCCTGGACCTGCCAGTTGGGCTGCGGCAGGTAGGAGACGTTGACCTCCACACCCCGGCTCTGCTGCAGGCCGGAGAGGATGGCGATGGCGTTGCCGGTGGGCGTGGTGGTGCCGGTGCCGACGAGCACGTTCTTCTTCTTCAGGTCGTAAAGGGCGACGGTGCCGAAGAGTTTGCCCCCGAACAGCTCGGCCTTCACACCGATCTCGGTCTGCTCGGACATCTCGGGATCGAAATGCGGGTTGTCGTTGGCGTCGACATTGCCGGGGGACTGGGGCTTGAAGCCCTCGGCGTAGCCGCCGTAGAGGGACCACTCGCTGGTGACATGGTAGGTGAGACCCACGGTCGGCGAGGTGGCCTCGCTGGTGGGCTTGCTGCCGCGGTTGGCGGTCGCGTCCTTCTGGTAGGAGTCCTGTTTCTCGCGACGGATTCCGAGGGTGAGGTTGGCGCGGGTGCCGAACTTGATCTGGTCGGAGAGGTAGGCGCCGTAGCTCCAGAAGTTGCTCTGGCGGTCCTGCAGGCCGGTGGGGGTCGCCGGGTAGACGGCATCGACGGCGGGGACCGAGGTGTAGAGGTTGACAGGGGTGGTAAAGGGCCCGAAGGCGAGGCGGTTGGTGCGCAGCCACTCGCGTCCGCCGTTGAAACCGCCGATGATGGTGTGCCTGACGTTCTCCGGGCCGAAGGATCCGTAGGCGTTCACGTCGATGAAGTTGTAACCCTTTTCGTTTTCCTGCACCCGGTAGCGGGGACGGATGGTGGAAAGCCGGAAATTCGTGGCGTTGCTGACAATGGCGCCCTGCGCGGTCTCGAGCGAACGGCGCGAGTCCGTGTGCCAGGTGGTGCGGTAGGCGGCGCGCACCGTCCACGCGTCGAAGACGCGCGTCTGGAAGGTGAAGGCCCACGAGTCGCCGTAGTCCGTGTCGAGGTGGTTGGGCGCCTGGTAACTGACGTTGATGGGCGGCAGCAGGGCGGCGTTGAGGAAGGGCACGGCGAGGCCGTCGTTGGCCTGGCGCTCCTCGCGCACATATTCACCTTTCACCGTGAACCAGGTGTCGGCGTTCCATTTGTAGGTGAGCGAGGGATAGATGTATTTGTTTTCCTGAAAGTAGTAGTCGCGGAAGGATTCCTGGTCCTCATAGCTGGCGACCAAGCGGTAGAGCAGCTTCTTGCTCTCGCCGAGCGGCCCGGTGGTGTCGATGGAGCCGATCCAGCTGAACTTGTCGCCAAAGCCGCTGATGTCGCCGGCGTAGGTGGTGAAGTTGGTGGAGATGGTGGTCTGGCGCGTGGCCTTCGGGCTCTTGGTGGCGATGTTGAGCATGCCGCCGGGGTTGCCCTGCCCGTAGGTGACGGAGGTCGGGCCCTTGAGGACCTCGAAGCGCTCGACATTGATCGTCGGGGGCGAGGCGAAGCGCGAAGGCGGCCCGGGCAGGCCGTCGACCTGGATGCTCTGGAGATTCGAGCCGGCGGCGGCGAAGCCCCGCAGCGTGAAGGCGTTGGCATTGTTGCCCTGCTTGTTGAGGACGGTCACGTAATTGAACGCGTACTCGAGGCGCGTGGAACGGATGTCGGTGAGGAAGGCGGCGTTGAGCACCTGCACGCTGGAAGAGAGGTCGCGCATGTCGGTGGGCAGCTTGGTCGCGGCCGTCGAACTTTTCTCGGCGTATTTCTCGAGGTCGGTGGTGACGACAAACCGGTCCATCTTGATGACCTCCTCGTCGGAGGCAGCCGCCGCGGCGGGCGTGGGCGCGGTTTGCGCCGACAAGGACAGCACGGTGGCAGTGGAAATCACAGCAAAGGACAGCAGGCACGTGGTCTTCATAGGTGTCGGGGGTTTGTCGGGGTTAAATCAGGGTGAATCACGCAGCTTTCGCTTGGCTGTAGGCATTCTGAATTTCGCTTCAGTCGAGCTTGGCGCGTTCCGCGGCGACGGGCGCGGCGGGCAGCGGCAGGAAGCCGCTGCCGTCGGCCACGATGGCCTGCCCCTCGGCGCTGAGGATGAAGCGCAAAAACTCGCGCAACTTGGGCTCGACCGGCGCGCCGGGCTTGCGGTTCAGGTAGATGTAGATGCTGCGCACCAGCGGATAGGTGCGGTCGCGGAACGTCGCCTCGCTGGGCATGATGAACGGCTCGCCGGCGCGGCGCGCGAGCGGCACGGCGCGCAAGCCGGGGATGCCTTTCGCCTGCGGCATGATCGTCCAGGCGATGCCGTGGCGGTCGCGTGCCAGCTCGTTCGCCAGCATGGACCTTACACCGAGGCGCTGCGCGGATTTGTCGGAGGGCGCGATCATCTTGCTGCCGGTCTCGACGTAGCCGCGGTAGTTGGGGGCCCATTTGTCGGAGTTCTTGAGGATGTGATATTGGAAAAAGCGTGCCGCGCCCGACGGCGCGTGGCCGTAGGTCTGGATCGTTTGGCCGGCCCACTCACCCGTGAGGCCGAGCTGGCCCCAAGTGCGGAGGTTTTTCTCCGGACCGCGCGCGTCCTCCGGCGACCAGTGGAAGCCGCGCATGCCGCCCGTCCGCTCGCTGCCAAAGATGCCGTCGAGCTGCTCGAGCGTAAGGCCGGGCAGCGGATTGTCGGCATGCACCAGCACGACGACGCCGGGCGAGCGGCCCTCGGTGTCGTAAGTGCCGCTGGCGACGGCAACGGCGGTCGCGTGATGGCCATGCACCTCGAAGAAACCGAGCGTCTCGGTCAGCGCGGGTTCGGAGCCGTTGGGTGCGAGGTCGGTCACTCCGGTGATCAGCGCCGGGAAGGCCGCATCGCTCGTCGGCAGTGTGTCCTGGAATGTAACGCCGGGATGATGGCGGCGGAACGCGTCCTCCCAACGCTGGAGCAGGCCGGCGAAACCGTTGCCGTGATTGCGGATCACCCCGGCCACGGCGGCTTCCGGCGCATAGGCGGGCAATCGGTCCGCCGCTCCGGCGGGGCCGAGGAGGGCGGCGAGCAACACGCAGCATGACGCGGTGTTCTTCATGGCAATTTCTTCAGCTCGCGGGCGGCCTCCACCGGCGACAATCGCCGGTAGCCCAGCGCGCCGCGAGCAAGCAATTCCTGCCCCTCCGCCGCGAGCACGAAGCGCGCGAACTCCGCGATCCACGGCTCCACCGGCTGCCGCAGCACGAGGTGAAGATGCCAGTCCAGCGGATAGCGACCGGCGGCGAGATTCTCCGCCGTCAATGCAACCGGGGCCGCGCCGGGCTCGGTGGCGATGGCGAGGGACTTGACCCCGGACGTGAGGACGTTGGCGCGCGCGAAACCGATGGCGCGCGGATCGGCCGCCACGGCGCGGACCACATCAGTCGACTGGGGATAAGGCGTATAACCGGTCGCAAACCCACCGCCGGCCAGCACCCGTTCGCGAAAAAGCAGGGCCAGCGGCGCCTCCGGCGTGAGACCGCAGGGACGCAGGCTCCCCGGCCCCGCCGCGCCGGCGAACAGCGCCCGCAAGGCGGCGGCATCGAGGGACTGCAGCGGGTTGTCGCGGTGGACGATGACGGCCAACGGGCCGCTCTTCGCCGTGGTTTCCAGCGAACCGCCCGCGATCCGGATTTCGACCGGATCGGCGCCGGTCGAAGCCTGGCACTCCGCGCGCTGCGCCGGCGTGAGCGCCGCGCCCATTGGGGCGAAGGCCGAACGACCGGAGGCGAGCGCGGCCGCGGCGGCCTTGGTGCCGGGCATCTGCAACTCGAACCGGAAGCCCGGGTGCAACGCCGCGAAGCCCACCGTGAGCGCACCGATCATCTCCACCATGTCGTTGTAGCCGACGATCCGGATCGCACCGGCGGACGTGAGGTAGGCGGCGCCGGCGGGGAAATCCACCGGCCGGGGCGCGTAAGCGGATAACTCCGCCCCCGCACCTGGCGGGACCGCGGCGAGCATCACCACCCCGCATCGTATCGCCGCCAGCGGAGGCATGTTCACCGGCCGGCGGGCGCGAAAAGGGCCGCGAAGCTGGCGATGCGCGGCTGCACGCTGTCACGCAGGTCGCAGGCCATCCGGTAGAATTCGCGCTCGGAGCGGGTGTGCGCCGCGTCGTTCTTGTAGGCGAGGACGATCAGGCCGATGTTCTCGCCGGTGGCGTCGCGCAGCGGCGTGAGGACGACGACCTTCGGCACGGGGTCCTTGCGGCGCCAGCGCGGGTCGACGATGGTGATGCCCTTGGTGATGACCTCGATGTCATCCGGGTCAGAGGCGTTGCCGATGCGCTCGGGGAAGGAGCCGGCGAACATGGTGTAAACCTTGTCGAGACCGGGCGGCGTGCCCTGCATCGTGACGCTGAGCAGCTCGGGATGGGCGGCCATGATCCCGTCACAGAGTGCCTGCGCATGGATCTTCGCGGCGGGGGCGGTCCAGTTTTTCTTCTTGGCCGACGGGGCGGCGGGAGTGTCGGCGGCAGACAGCGCGATGACGCCGAGCAAGAGGGCAAGCAGGAAGCGGAGGATGTTTTTCATAGGGAATGGGTGATGATGGGCGCATGCTCCCACGGCGGAATGAGCGGCGGCTGAACCGCGTCTGAAATCGCGTTCAGGCACACACCGACGAAGCCGCGTGGGCGCGGCACATGTGAACCCCATGTTCGTAATGCGAACATTGACCAAAGCGCTCAGTCGAGGGGGCGCGACTGTTCGGCGCGCAAGGACACGGGCAAGGGCTGGTGGCGACCGTCGCGAGAGACGGCCTGCTGGCCGGCCTCGCCGAGCACGTGCCTTAGGAAGGCAGCGAGGAGCGGGTCGAGCGTCTCGCCGGGGGCGCGGTTGAAATAAGCGTAGACCGGACGGGCGAGAGGGTAACGGCGCGAGGCGATGTTGTCCGCCGTGGCCGGCACGGACCCGGAACCGACGGCCAGCGGCAGCGCCTTCACGGGCCGGTCACCCGGCTCCGGGGCGGCCACCGCCAACCCGAAGCGGTCGCGGGCGAGCGCGGCGAGCGCTTGCTCGGAGGCGTCGTGGGTTGGCGGCTCGTGGGTGAACGTGTCAGAAAATTCCGCAAGCGCGTCCCAACGCAATTTGCGGCTGCCGCCGAGCACGGACTCGCGGAAGAAGCGTCCGGTGCCGGACTCCATGTGCGGCGCGTAGAGGTGGACCGGCTGCGCGGCCCACTCGCCCGTCAGGCCGAGATCGCCCCAGGTGCGGATCGCGGTCGGCGCACCGCGCCGGCGCTCGGTGCCGAAGGCGGCGTCGGCCTGCGCGAGGGTGAGCTGCGCGAGCGGGTTGTCGCGGTGGACGTAGAAAACGAGGGCGGGCGCGCAGCCGGGCGTGACGCCGCCCGTGGCCACTTCGACGCGCGCCGGCTTGTAACGGAAGATCCACTCGAAGGCTTTCTGCTCCTGCGCGGCGATTTCCCGACCGGCGAAGACCAGATCGGACTGCCCGGTGGTGAGCGCGGCGAATCCGACATCGGTGCCGCGCAGAGAGAACTCGAACTTCACCTCGGGATGAGTGGCCAGGTATCCCGCCGCCCAGGATTCGGCCAAGGGGAGCAGCGCGCCCGGCCCGGCCAGGCGCAGGGTTTTCGTCGCGGACGGCAGCGGGCGGACCGGTGGCAGCGTGTGGACGGTAAACGCGGCCGGCTCGGGAGGGGATTCACTCCCCTGTCCCGTCACCGTCGCGGCCGCCCCGCCGAGCTTTGCCTGTTGCAAGCGGCTCACTTCAGCGCCAAGCGGAAGGTAGCCCGTCTCCTCGACCAGGGCGCGCTGGCCCTCGCGGCTCAGGACATAGCGGAGGAACTCACGCACGGCGGGCTCTGGCGCGCCGCCGGGCGGAACGTCGATGAAGGCGGGGATGATGCGCACGAGCGGATATGCTTGCGCAATGAGCGTGGCCGGCGTGGCGGCCACCGGCTTTTCGTTATTCCAAGCCAGAGGCAGCGCCTTCACCTCCGGGCGGGCGTAACGGACGTTGGAGATGGCGATGCCGCCCGGGTCGGCGGCGAGCGCGTCGAGGATGCGCTGCCCGTGATCGTATTGCGAACCGTCGGGTTGCACGCCGTGCACAAACTCGCGGATGGAGGGATTCCAGTGGTGGCTGCCGCCGAGCACACGCTCGCGGAAGAACAGAGCGAAATCCTCGTCCACCTTCCAACCGTAAGGCGTGATGGGACGTTCCTTCCATACCCCCGTCAGGCCGAGCTGGCCCCAAGTGCGGATCGGCGCGAGGCCGCGCTTTCCCTCGGTGCCGAACACCGCCTCAAGCTGCGCAAGGTTGAGTCCGGCGAGCGGGTTGTCGCGGTGCACGAAGATCATGTGCGCGTAGTCGAAGAAGTTCACATCGAGGCTGCCGGTGGCGACCTGGATCTCGGTCGGCGCGTAGCCCTTGGCACGGAGGAACTCGGCGGCGGAAGCGGGACTGATTTCCTCGCCGAGCAGGGCGATGTCGCCCGCGTCCACCGAGAGGGCGGCGATGGCGGAGGCGGTGCCATACATACGGTTCTCGAAGCGCACGCCCGGCTGGTGGCGGGCGAACTCCGCGACCCAGCGCGCGAGCAGATTACCCATGAAATTGCGGCGATGGCTGCCGTGACCCCACAGGCGCACCGTGCCGGCCACACGGCCCTGCGGTGCGTAAGCCGGCAGCACGTCGATCGTCGCCCAAACCGCCTGGTCGCCCGCCACGGCCGGAAGGGCGAAGAACGCCGTGCCGGCGCGCCGGATGACTTCCTGCCCGGCCGGCCCCTGCGCGAATTCCACCCAGCGAAGGGCGGCCGCCGGCGCATCGGACCGCAGGCACGCGTAGATGGTCCGGCACAGAGGATAATCGCGCGAAGCGATCTCGGCCTCTTCGCCGGAGAAGAAAGGTCCGGTTTCGCTCCGCCCCAAGGCCAGGGGCCGCGCGCCGGTTATCGCGAAATCGAAGCCGCTGTAGCCGATGGCGGTTTCGTCCGCCGCCACCGCCCGGACGATCGCCTCAAGCGAATCGGGGCCGCCCGGTTGATCGGCATGCGTGACCAGATCGTCGCGCCAAGCGCGGCCGGCGAGCACGGCGGCCTCCATGAAATTGACGACGCCGGGCGGGTTGCCCGACTCGCGCCGCACCGGCATGCCATGCACCGTGATGCGGCGGGAAGCGAGCGGACCGACCACCCCGAGATCGGCCCAGGTCCTGATCCGTCCATCCTGGGCCAGGATCTCCGTCAACTGGGGAAGCGTGAGGCGGCGCAGCGGATTGCCCGCCTGCACGAAGATGGCGATGGCGTGCGTGCCACCGCGCTGCGACCGGGCGCCCGTCGCCACCGGATACATCCGCAATCCGCCACCGGTGCGAAGCGCAGCCGCATGTTCGCTCGCAAACAGCTCACGCGCAACGAGGGCGACATCCACGCGACCGACGAGCAGCGCCGCGATCGCATCCGTGGGGAAACGCCCGGACACGGCGACTTCTGCCTTCAACTCCGGGGAAGCCTCATTGAACCGTCCGACCAAAGCCGCCGCCAATGGGTCGACCGTTTGCGCGCTGCCGACCCGCACGTCCGCCGCGGCCGAGGCGGCCCCGGCGGCGAGGAAGAGGGCCAGACCGGCGGCCCGGAGAAGAATGGGCCGCTTCATTCGATTTCCGTCATCGGCTGCCCGACAAGGCGGTTGCAGTGGAACCCGGCGGCGGGGCTTAATCGAGTTTCCGCAATTGCGCGCGGGAGACCTCGGCGGTGAGCGGCAGGTATTTGCCGTCGCGCTGCACGCATTGCTGGCCCTCGCGGCTGAGGATGAAGCGGAGATATTCGCGGACCTTCGGGTCCAGGTCGGCACCCTTGGTGGCGTCGCCGTAGGCGTAGATCTCGTCGTAGAAGGGATATTTCCGCGACTGGATGTTCTCGATGGTGTAGGCGTAGAACGGGCCGGCGGCGGTCTCGGCGAGTTCGAGCAGCTTCAGCTCGGGCGGCAGGTTGGGGCCGACGGGCGAGGCGACGTAGGCGATGCCATAGCGGTCCTGCACGAGGTCCTCGTTGAGGCCGCGCTTGAGGCGGCCGAAGCCCATGTTGGATCCCTTGCCGCCCTCGGCGCCGACGAAGTTGGCGTAGATACGGAGTTTTTCGTTCCACTTGTCGCTGCCGCCGAGGATGCGGTCGGAAATGGTCGTGGCCTGGCTGTAACGCATGTTCAGCCCGTAGGGGGTGATCTCGCGGTCGGCCCACTCGCCGGTGAGGCCGAGCTGGCCCCAGCGGCGGATGTTCTTCTCGGGACCGCGCGCAACCTCGGTGTGCCAGTCGGTGCCGACCCAGCCGCCGAGGCGCTCGGCGCCGAAGACGCCGTCGAGCTGGTCGAGCGTGATGCGCGTAAGCGGGTTGTCCTTGTGGACGACGATGCCGAACGCGGGGTTCCAGCCGGTGACGTTGTAGGAACCGGTGGCGATGATGATCTCGAGCGGGTCGCGGTTCTTGTAGCGCTGGTAGAGCTGCAGCTCCTCGGTCTTGATCTTCCGGCCGATGCCGAGATCGGAGACACCGAAGACGAGCGAGGGCACGGCGGCGCGCGTGGTGAGCATGTGATACTGGAACTTCACCTCCGGATGGAATTTCCGGAACTCCTGCTCCCAGTTTTCGCCGACGTTGCCGTCGACGATGTAGTTGCTGCCCCAAAGGCGGATTGTGCCTGAGACCTTCTGCCTGGGCGCGTAGGCGGGCAGACTGGAGAGGTCGAACTTGTCGGCGGGGTAATAGGCTTTCTTGCCCTTGATCTTGAGGCCCTCGGCGCGGGCCTCCTGCATGGCGAGGCCCGTGGAGACCCGTTCGGACTGGGAGGACACGGCGCCGGCCAGCGTGAGCGCGGCAAGCGGGAGAAGGATGGTGGTCTTTTTCATGGGGGTCTCAGTCGAGTTTCTTGAGCTGCTCCCGGAGGTAGTCGGGGGTCAGCGGATAATAGTAGCCGACGCTGGCGATTATCTCCTGCCCCTCGCGGCTGAGCACGAAGCGCATGAACTCGCGGGCGCGGGGGTCGAGCGGGCGGCCCGGCGGCCGGTTGACGTAGAAGAACGCGTCGCGGATGAGCGGGTAGGTGCGACCGGCGACGCTATCGGGGGTGAGCGCGACAGCGGGCGCGCCCTTGCGGGGCGAAATGCGGAGCACCTTCACGTGCGGGTGATTCTTCGCGTGCATGAGGGCGGCGATGCCGATGAGGAACTTGTTCTTCGCCAGCTCGCGCAACGGCACCTGGCTGTCCACGGCGGGGCCGTGGGCGTCGGGCGTGGTCTGCTTGGTCTCGACGAACTCGCGGAAGTTGGGGTTCCACTTCTTCGACCAATGAAACCAGTTGCGCTCGAAGTAGGTGGCGAATCCGGGCGCACAGTAGCCGAAAGTCTCGATCTCCTTGCCGGCGAACTCCCCCTTGAGGCCGAGCTGGTCCCAGGTGCGGATGTCGCGGTCGCGCGCGCGGGCGTATTTCGAGGTGTAGAGGTAATTGTTGTTGGCCAGCTCCCAGCCGCCGGTGCGCTCGGCACCGAAGACGCGCTCCAGCTCCTCGACCGAAATCTCGTCGAGGGGGTTGTCCTGGCTGACGACGATAGCCCAGGCGAAGAGCGAGCCGCGCTTCTCGTAGCCGCCGGTGGCGACGGAGATTTCCACGGGCATGTAGCCGAAGGCGTTGTGGAAGGGCATGAGGTCGGTGATTTTCGCGTCGTCGCCCATCGGGGCCACGTCGGAGATGCCGCTGTAGAGCCCGGCGATGCCGCCCTCGCTGCTCGGAATGTGGCTGGTTGTAACGCGCGCCTCGGGATGGAAGCGCATGAAGCCCTCCGCCAGCCGGGGCACGGCATTCTTGAGTTCGCTGCCGACGATGCGGACGCCGCCGACGATCTTCACCTCGGGCTGGTAGGCGGGCAGCGCACCGAGGTCGGGTGGGGGCAGCTCGGTGTAGGTGGCGAAGTTGCCGCCGTCATTGGTGCGGAGCTGGTCCTTGACGGGGTGGAACTTCACGTAGCCGGGGTTGTTGGCGGTGAGTTGGGTGCGGATGCCGTCCTTCTGGGCCGCGCCGGCGGCGAAGGCGTGCGGGTCGCGGTATTCGAGGATGGCGATGGAGTTGGCGCGGCCGGTGTCACCGTGCTCGTGGTAGAGCGTGGAGCGCACGAGGTGCTTGCCGGCCCGCTGGGCGGCGTAGAGCGGCGCGATGTAGGCCTGCACGAACTCGTCGTAGCGCGCGCGGTCCACCGTGGGCGTGTAGACGTTGACGACGAAGACGGAACGGTTGGAGTCGCGCGGCGTGATCTCGCCGTGCGTGAGGACGTCGGCGCGGCGGGCGAGCACGCCCGCGGGCAGCGCGGGGGCGCAATCGCGCTGCCAGACAGCCCAGGCCTCCTCGCTGGGGAACTCGAGCACGGTGAGGGCCTCGAACATCTGCTTGTCCTTGGCGGTCTCGGGACGGCCTTGGGTGAGGAAAAGGACATTGGCGGCCTGGCCGGACTGGCGCCACTTGGCCAGCAGTGGCGGCAATTCGGCGGGCACGGCCGCGCCGGCGGGCACACGGAGGAGCACGTTGGTCGGCGCGGCGGAAAGCGCGACGACGCACAGCGCCGCGCCGAGGGCGGCGAAACAGCGGAGGAAGCGGGGGCGGGTGGTGTTCATGAGAGGGGGAGGCGGAGGTGAGGTTTACTCGAAGCGCGCGAGTTTGGCCAACTCGGCCGCGACGGCGTCGGCGGGCAGCGGCAGGTATTTGCCGTCCTCCATCACGAGCTGCTGGCCCTCGCGGCTGAGGACGAAGCGGATGAATTCGGCGGCCTTCGGGTCGATCTTCGTGCCGGGCTTGACGCTGACCCAGAAAGACTGGTCGCCCCACAGGGGATATTTGCGCTGCTGGAGATTGGCCATGTTCAGCTCATAGTAGGGTCCGGCACCGGTCTCGGCGAGGGCGAGCACCTTCACGTCCTTGGCGAATTCCTTCTGCCAGCGGATGTAGGCGATGCCGTGGCGGTCCTCGCGCATCATGGCGATGATCTGCTCGGCCTGGAGGGTGCGCTTGCCCTCGGGGGAGACGTAGTTGCCGTAGGCGAGGATGTCCTCGTTCCACTTGTCGCTCGCGCGAAGGATCCGGTTGGAGAACTCCAGTGCGGTCGCGTAGCGGATGCTGTAGCCGTAAGGCTGGATGCGCCGGCCGGCCCACGCGCCGCCGAGGCCGAGCTGGCCCCAGGTGCGGATGTTCCTCTCGGGGCCGCGGGCGAAATCGGGCCGCCACTTCGTGCCTTCCCAGCCCCCGGCGCGGGTCGAGCCAAAGACGCCGTCGAGCTGGTCGAGCGTGATCTGGTCCAGCGGGTTGTCCTTGTGGACGATGATGGCGAAGGCGTTTTGCCAGCCGCTGATGTCGAGCGAGCCGGTGACAACGGAGAACCCGGTCGGCTCGTAACCGAGGATGCGCACGTGGCCGAGGTAGTCGTAGAAGGTCGGCTCATGGTTCATGCCGAGGTCGGCCAGCCCGAAATACAGCGCCGGCACGGCCACGGCGGCGGTGGGCAGCACCAGCTCGAACTCCGCGCCGGGATGATGCCGCTTGAACTCGTCGCGCCAGCGCTGGGCGAGGCCGGAATCGCCGACGTAGTTGTTACCCCAAAGCCGGATCGTGCCGGTGATCGGCCGCTTGGGCTGGTAGGCGGGGAGGCCGGAGAGGTCGAACTTGTGCTCGTAGGCGCTCTTGGCGCGGCCGGCGAGGCGGGCGCGGCGCTCGGCGGCGCTGCCGCTGTAGGCCTTGACCGGCTCGTCGGCCGGCGTGCCGCGCAGGACGAACTCCGCGGGCGAGCCGGTCGCGGGTTGCGCGGCAGCCAGGACAGCGAGCACGCCCCAGGCGAGAGCAGTGACGGCCGGCTTCAGTCGCGCGCTCATATGGTGTCGATCAGGAACGCGGCCGATCCGCACTGCCACGCGCGGTGAACGCCAGAACCAGGAACACGACCACCGCGATCGTGGCGAGCACCACGGCGCCGGAGGTCGGCATCGCGAACCACTTCAGCGCCTCCTTGGCGCGCCCGGTGCCGCCGAGGCCCGGCGCGAGAAATCCCGCCCACAGCCAGTAAAGGGAGTAACCGAGACTGCCGGCGCCGAGCGCCAGCGACACGATCCGCTGTGCCGTCACCGACGGACGCAGGAGGACCAGCACCAGGATCAATCCCACCGAAGCCGAGCCCAGACCGCCGGCGTGCAGGTGCGCCCGCTGCATGTAGATCCAGGAGCGGTCGAGCGCCGTCTTGATGGCCGCCTCATCGCCCTGGTAGACGGTGTCACGCACGGCGGTGGCCGAGTCGCGCAACCTCGCCTTGATCGCGTCCTCGTTCACGCCGAAGACGACGCCGAGACCGAAGCCGAAGAGGAGGGTGCAGGCCGCCAACAGAAGCCCGGGCAGGACGGGGCGCAGCAAATTTGAGCCGGAGGAATCAGGCGTGGAGTTCATGATGGATTGGGAAACGAAGACAGGGGGAGTGTCGCCGAGGGTTCTGACCGGCCGCTGAACACCGCCTTAAGCGCCGTTCAGCCTTCGCCCGGGGTCAGCGTGAGGTGCGTCCGCCGTTCTGCGCCGGGGTCCTGCCGTGCGCGGCCGGCGCCACGTAGTCATCCTCGAGCTTGGCCAGCTCCTCGCGGATCAGGCGCGGCGGCAACGGCAGGAAGTCGCCGTCCCCGGCGACGATGCGCTGGCCTTCGCGGCTGAGGGCGAACCGCAGGAACTCGCGCACCCGCGGGTCGAGCGGCCGGCCGGGCGCGCGGTTGACATAGACGTGCACGGTGCGGGCGAGCGGATAGGACTGGTTGCGCACGTTCTCAAAGGTGCCCGCCACGAAGGGGCCGCCGGGCTCGGCGGAGACCGCAAGGGCCTTGACCGCCGGCTGCGCGGGGTCAAAGCGCGCGTAGGCGATGCCGGCGGGGTCGGCGGCCACGCTCTGCATGACGGCGTCGAAGGCCTCGATATAGCCCGTGCCCATGCGTTCGTTGATGTTGGCCCGGAATTCCCCCCCGAGCATGACCTTCGCCTGGAAGAAATTCACGATGCCGTTGGGCCGGCGCAGGCCGTAGGCGGTGATGGGCCGGTCCGCCCACTCACCGGTCAATCCCAGCTGGCCCCAGGTGATGAGCGCCTCGGGATGCCCGCGCTTGCGCGTGGTGGAATAAATGGCGTCGAGCTGTGCGAGAGAGATCCGCGCCAGCGGGTTGTCCTTGTGCACGATGACGGCGAGCGCGTGGGTGCGGCCCTGGGTGGCGTAGCTGCCGCCGGCCACGCGGATGGCGAGGGGCTTGTAGCCGAACTTCTGCTCGAAGGCCGCCATTTCGCTGGGCAGCAATTCGCGCGCGACCGGCGCCACGTCGGCCAGTCCGGAAGTGAGGGCGGGAGCGGCGGTGAGCGAGGCACGCGCCTCCATCGTCATGCCCAACCCGGGGTGGAGGCGGCGGAAGGCGCGGATCCAATCGAACACGATCTCGTCCATTGTGTCGGCCCCCACGCTATGCAGGAGGCCGTTGAGGCCGGGCACGGGCTGGTAGGATGGCAGCTCCTGCTCCCAGGGCAGCAAATCGCGGGGTTGGCGTGCGGGGTGGTGCGACGTCCGGTCATCTCCCGGGGCGGCGGCGGCCAACGCGAGGAGGCCCAACACCGCCGCCATCCGGCGCACGACTGCGCCCGGCGTGGAGCGGGACAACAGCGGCAACGGCCGGGACATGCGGAAGGGAAATGCCATGAGGGAAACCGGCCCGAGAGTGCCCGCCGAAGGTGAAAGCAACCTGAAAGCCATTTAAGCGATTGCGCCTTGCCGGCGGTTCCCCTCGTCGGATAGCTCTGCCCCGCCGCGGCTGACCCGCCCCGCGTGCGCAAACCCACCCCGTGCTGCTCAAGACCATCGGCGCCCGACTGACCCTGCTCTACGTGTTTGCCGTGGGTGGCACGATGCTGGGGATATTCCTGCTGGGCCGTTACCTCGTGCAAGAGCAGCTCACTGCATCGCTCGACGCCGCCCTCGCCGCGAAGTTTCAGGAGATCGGCGACCGGCTCAGCGTGGACAACGAGAACGGGCGGATCGAAGCCGCCCTGTTCTATGAAATGGGCATCCGCACCTCTCCCTACCACATCGAGGTCGAGGACCTGTGGAACGACCCGGCCTTCCGGGCGGCACGCACCAAGGGCACACCGGTGCCGCGCCTGCCCCCACCCCGCTTTTACAACAAGGAAAGCCCGGACAGCGGGCCGGAACGGGTCTACGAAACCTATACCGAGTCCCTTCGGGTCCGGCTCTCCGGACCGCTCGCGCCGATCCATGAGGCGGTGGCGGCCTACACGCGCCTTGGCCTGCTGGTGATGCTCACGGTCATCGCCCTGAGCGCCGGCGCCGGGGTCTGGCTCAGCCGCGCAGCCCTGCGGCCCGTGCGTCTGATCGAGGCCACCGCACAGCGCATCAGCTCCGACAACCTCGCCGAGCGCATCCCCGTGCCCGCGGCCGAGGACGAGATCTCGCGCCTCGCGCGGCTGCTCAACGAGACCTTCGACCGGCTGCAGACCTCCTTCGAGCAGGTGCAGCGCTTCGCCGGCGACGCCTCGCATGAGTTGAAGACCCCGCTGGCGCTGATCCGCCTCAACATCGAGCGCGTCGCCCTCGACGCGCAGACCGCGGCCGGGTCGCGCGAGGCGCTGCAGGATGCCATCGAGCAGATCCACCACCTCGACCGGCTGATCGAACGCCTGCTCTTCCTGTCGCGCGTGCAGGCCGGCGAAGTCGCGCTCGACCGCGCGGGTTTCGCCGCGGACGAGTTCATCCAGGAGATCGCGCACGATGCCGACCTGCTCGCACAGGCCGCGGGCCGGCGCTTTGTCGTGGCGCACAACGATCCGGGCCGGGTTTGCGCCGACCGGGCCCGGCTCCGGCAGGTGCTGTTGAACCTCCTGTCCAATTCGCTGCGGGCCACACCCGAAGGCGGGCGGGTGGAGCTGTATTCACGGCTCCCGCCCGAAGGTGGCTGGAGCCTGCGGTTGACCGACGAGGGTTCCGGGGTGGCGGCGGACAAGCTGGAGGCCATCTTCGAGCGATTTGTCCGCCTGAAATCCACGGGGAGCGGCGGTGCCGGGCTCGGACTGGCCATCACCCGCTCGATCGTGGAGCTGCATCGCGGCCGCATCCACGCGAAAAACCGCACCGATCGCAGCGGCCTGGAGATGTTGATCGAGCTGCCGTCCGCCTGAACGCACCCCGGCGGCGGCTCAAGCGGTTGAGGAATCACCGCCGGCGCGCCGGCGGCGGAGCCAGGCCAGGGTGCCCGTGACGGCGAGGAAGGGCACGCCGAGGGTGACGACGAAGGCGAGGACCTGGCCGGGCAGACCCCAGGCCTGCCCGAGATGCCACGCGAGACCCCAATAGAAGAGCTTGTGGCCGGCGCTCGCCTCGGCCCAGGGCACGGCGCGGAGCATTTCCCCGGTGACGGCGTCCACATGATAAAGGCTGCGTGCATGCGGATGGGGTCCGTCGGCGCCCACGATCCAGATCTCGACGGCATTGGACTTCGGTTTCGGGAAGTAGACGTTGGCCGAGTGGTAATCCGGCAAGGTCGCGCGCGCCTTCTGCCAAATCGCCTCCAGCGGCAAGCGCTGCTGGCCTTCCGTCACTGGCGAGGCGGCGGGAGCCTCCGGCGGTTCCGAGCCCACGATGCGATACATGCCGACCTCATACCAATGGTAGGCGTGCGGCAGGCCGGTGAGCGCACTGAGCACGGCAAATACGCCCACGACCACACCGACGGTCTTGTGCCAGTTGAGCAACCGGGCGCGCCCGTTGAGCGCGCCGTTGATGGCGAGCGCGGCCTTCAGTCCGCGCCACACCGGCGGCACCCACAACACGAGGCCGGAAAGCACGAGGAAAACCAGGGCAAAGGCGGCGATGCCGGTGATTTGCCGCCCGATGTCGGCATTGAGGCTGAAATAGCGGTGGATGTCCTCCGCGCGGCCGAAGAGCCCGCGGTAGCGGTTCTGCATCCCGAGGACGCGTCCGGTCCACGGGTCGAGGTAGATCTGGTCGGAGTTCGAGCAGCGGATCATGGCTGCGCGCGTGGGCTCGGACCAGAAGCGCACCTGGCTGAAGGTGCGGCCCGGGTAGGCGGTGGCGGCGTTGGCGGCGAGCAGGTCGAGCGGCGCGCGGGTCTCGCCGGGCGTCGCCCGCAACATGTCGGGATAAAATTTCTCTTCCAACTGGGGCCGGAAAACCATCCACGCTCCAGTGAGGGCCATGATGGT
>CAZRNE010000028.1:29125-45845 GCA_964601365.1 uncultured Opitutaceae bacterium
GGCCGACCGTGAGGCCGACAAAGAGATGGAGTTTAAGCAGGAGTTTGCGCGTGGAGGGAACAATCATGTTACCAACCGATAGCGTAGACGGAATTGGCCGGGCCCCACCAGCCTTCCTCGTTGCCCCAGCGGCGCGGGTCGGCGCCGCCGTAGAGCAGGCCCGTGGCGGGGTCGCGCAGCACACCGTTCACGCTGCCCTCGTCGTCCGGCATGCGGTTGACGGTATAGCCGCGGGCGGCGAGCGCGGCGAGGGTCTCCGGGGCGATGCGGTCCTCGGCCTTGACGAGCGCGGGCGGGTTGAGGGCGAGGCGCGTGGGGCCGCCGTGCAGCAGGCGCGGCGCGGCGACGGCGCGTTGGATGTCCATCTTGAAGTCGATGACGTTGACGAGCACCTGCACGAGGCGCTGCCAGATGCCCTCGGTGCCGGGCGTGCCGAGGGCGAGGACGGGCTCGCCCTCCTTGAGCACGATGACGGGCGACTGGTTGGAGCGCGGGCGCCGGCCGGGGCCGAGCCGCGAGGGGCTGTCGGGCACGGTGTGCAGGTGGCGCATCTGGTTGCTGAACACGACACCGGTGTCGGCCGCGACCACCCCGGACCCGAACCAGGCCCCCAACGTCTGCGTGAGCGACACCATGTTGCCCTCGGCATCGGCGACGCAGAGGTGCGTGGTGTTGCTGCGCGCGGGTTTCCCGCCGGCCAGCCCGGGGTCGGGCACACCCGGCATGGCCGAACCGATCCGAATCAGAGCCCGGCGCTCGGCAGCGTAGGGTTCGGAAAGCAGGCGCTCGACCGGCACGCCGATGGCGTCCGGGTCGGCGACGTAGCGGTTGCGGTCGGAGATGCCGAGGCGCTGCACCTCGGCGATGAGGTTAAGGTAATCGGGCGTGTTGTGGCCGAGCTGTGCGAGGTCGAAACCCTCGAGGATGTTCATCTGCAGCAGGAGGGCCACGCCGCTGCCGTTGGGCGGGACGGTGTAGATGTCGTAGCCGCGGTAGTTGGTGCGCAGCGGTTCGACCCACTGCGGTTGGTAATTGGCGAGGTCGTCGTAGCGCAGCAGACCGCCGTTTTTCTCGAAGAACTCGCCGATGCGGCGGGCGATGTCGCCCTGGTAGAACTCGCGCGCGCCCTCCTCGGCCACACGGCGCAGCGTGCGCGCGAGATCGGGCTGGCGGAACAACTCCCCCACCCGCGGCGCGCGGCCGCCGGGGAAAAACACGGCCTGGGTCGTCGGAAAATCCATCTCGCCGCGCTGCAGTTCGAGCACGCCGGCGAAGTCCTCCGTCACGGCGAAGCCCTGCTCGGCCAGCTCGAGGGCGGGCTGCACGACCTCGCGCCAGCGCAGGCGGCCGTGCGCCTGGTGCAGGGCGGCGTAGCCGGCGAGGCAGGACGGCACGACGGGCGAAAGATAGCCGTGTGAATAATTTTTCCCCTGCACCGCCTCGATGGTGGCGAGCCGCGGCGAAGGGCCGAAGAAATTGAGCGCCTTCACCCGCCGTTCGGAGGCGACGTAGATGGTGGCGAAGCCCTGCCCGCCGATGGTGGAGTTTTTCGGGTCCACGACGGCGACGGCCATCGCGGTGGCGACGGCGGCGTCGAAGGCGTTGCCGCCCTGCATGAGGATCTTCATGCCGGCCATCGAGGCGAGCGGGTGCAGCGAGGTGACGACCCCGTGCCGGCCGGTGACCATCGGGCGCGCGAGCGTGCCCTCGTCGGACGGATGGTCGTCGGGCATGTTGCGCACGATCGCGGCCGCAGCCGGCAAGGCGAGGGCGAGAAGAAACGAGAGACGGAGCGGGGACATCTTCATGGCTTGGTTGTCCCGGCGCCAAAAAGCGCCTGTTCCATCTCCTTCGCGGCGAACATCAGCTTGGCGTCATGGCCGATCCACGAGGTCTCGACATAGCGCCAGCGGAAGGCCCAGCCGCGCTCGGCGGCCATCCGGCGGCAGGTCTGGAAGAAATTCTGCGCGCGGGCGAGGCGGACCGGGCCCTGCCGCATCGCGCCGGGGCTGGTGTCGAAGCCGTCCTCGGCGGTGTTCTGCCAGACGTCGCCCGTGCCCATGAAGAGCGTGAGGGACTGCGCGAAATACTGCCGCAGCGCCTCGTCGCCGGCCACCTCGTCCGGCAGGCCGCCCAGGCCGTAGGGAAACGCGGCGTCGCGCCACGGAATCGGGTGGGAACCGGGGTTGCAGGCGACGAAACCCTGCGCGTCGAGCGGCATGAACAGCGCCATCTTCGACACAAACTGCCCGCCGCCCGAGTGGCCGATCATGTAATACGGCAGCCCCGGCCGGCCCTCGCGCGCGCGAACCTCGGCGACGAGCCGCGCAATGGCGTTCGTCGTCCACTTCTCACGTGGCTGGAGCACGCCGCCGAGCGTGACGCCGAGCGTGCGCTTGTAGCGCTCGTCGTTGAAGCGGGCCGCGTCGAACTCGGGGCAGACGACGAGCGCACCGAAGCGCTCGGCCATGTGGACGGACCAGTCGCGGTGCTCGGCGGCGTTGCGGTCGGAGCCGTGGACGACGACGAACAACGGGCCGCCGGCATAGGTCGGCGGCTTGTAGGTGTAGACCTTGAGCGGCTCGCCCTCGTTGGGGAGCGTGAAGTCCGAGGAACCGGCCGGCAGCGGTGCGCCGGCGAGCGCGAGCGTCGCGCCCAGGGCAAGCACGGAGGAGCCGGCGCGAAGCAGGTGCATCGGACGGGGCGTGTTCAGGGCTTCAGGTATTTGGCGAACCACTCGAAGACGCGCCGGCGGGAGTCGAGCGCCTCGGGGGCGTCGCCAAAGGGGAAGCTGTGGCCGTTGTAGGCGTTTTCGTAGAGGTGGGACTCGTGGGTCTTGCCGTAGGCCTTGAGCGCCTCGATGAAGCGCTTGTTGTGCAGCTGGTAGGGCACCGTCTTGTCGCCCGTGGTGGAGAGCACGAGGATGGGTGTCTCGATCTTCTCGACGAAGAAGGCGGGCGAGACCTCGATGTAGGCGGCGAGGTTCTGGTTGGGGAGCTTGCCGCCGTAGTGCTTGTCGTCGGCGATCTGGCGGCGGCGGGCGTCGGTCTTGTAGCTCATGAAGGCGACCATGTCCTTGAGGCCGGCGAGGTCCACGGCGGCCTTGAAGCGCTTCGGGTCTTCCTGGAGCGAACGGACGGTCAGCATGCCTCCGCGGCTGTGGCCGAGGATGCCGAGGCGGTTGGCGTCCACGTAGTCCTGCGCGGCCAGGAAGGCGGCGCTGGCGCGGACGTCGTCCAGGTCCCAGACGCCGTAGTTGGCCTCGTAGATGGACTCGCCGTGTCCGGAGCTGCCGCGGTATTCGGGATACATCACGACGTAGCCGCGGCGCACGGCCTCCTCGATCCAGGCGAACCACTCCCACGACAACTGGTTGTAGTTGCCGCCGTGGACCATGACCAGGCCGGGGTATTTCCTGCCGGGGGCGAGATCCTTCGGGGTGAAGAGGTAGCCGGGAATGACCATCTTGTATTCCGGCAGCGACGGGAACATGACCCGCCGCATCTGCAGGCGGTCGCCGTATTCCTGACGGAAGACGAGGACGTTCAGCTCGGTCTTGAGCTGGTAGACCTCCTGCTCCATCAGGGCGAGCTTGCCGGTCACCTCCTTGGACTCGCGGTCGATGTAATTGGTGGGACTGACCTCGACCGGCTCCTGCGCGAAGGCGCAGGCGGCGAGCACGGCGGGCAGGCTGAGAAGGCGCATGGTTTTCATATGGGGGAAGCGGGGGCGGTGTTCCCCCGGACCGATGGTCCGGGGGAACGATTAACCCTACCTAAATGCCATGGGAGATCAGAAGCTCGCGGTGAGGCTGAACTTGAAGTTGCGGGGGCGGGTGACGCCGAGGAGCGACGAGGTGCCGCTGGCGCCGACGGCGTCCCAGGCGTTCGTGTCGAAGACGTTGTCGCCGTTGACGCGCAGGGTGTAGGACGTCTCGCCGAGCTTGAACTGGTAGCTGGCGCCGAGGGAGGCGGTGGTGAAGCCGGGCACCTGGATGTCGTTGCGGTCGTTCACCCAGCGCTTGCCGGTGTGGTAGGCGCCGAAGGACACGGCGAGGCCCTTGACGGGCGTGCGCCATTCGGCGAACGCCGAGCCGGTGAACTTCGCCAGGCCGTTGGGCGTCTTCTGGTAGGTGGTGGCGTTGGCGGCGTTGAGGTTTTCCGCGTCGAGGATGCTGCCCGAGACCACGAGCGAGAGCTGCTTGGTGATCTCGCCGGAGGCGAACAGCTCGACGCCGCGGTATTTGGTCAGGCCGTTCGCGGTGAGGAAATTCTGGGCGTTGACGAAGGCGCTGGGCCGCTCGATCTCGAAGAAGCCCAGCTGCACGAGCACGCCCTCGAAGAACTGCGCCTTGGCGCCGATCTCGTATTGCTCGGAGGTGAGCGGCGGCAGGACGAAGCCGGCGTTGGCCTGCGCGGCGCCGGCGGTCTGGCCGGCCTCGAGGCCCTTGAGGTAGCTGGCGTAGACGCTGGACTTGGCGGTGGGCTTCCAGACCACGGCGAAGAGCGGGTTGGTCTCGCCGTCGATCACGTAGTTGCTGGTCGTGGTCGTGCTGCGGTAGTCGGTGTAGCGGACGCCGCCGATGACCTGCAGGCGCTCGTCGAAGGCGGAGAAGCGGTCGCTGAGGTAGAGGCCGGTGTCCTCGATCTCTGAGGGAACATCCCGAATGGTGGTGGAAGTGGGGTTGGCCCGCGGCAACGGCACGGGGTTGTAGTAATTCTGGGCGACATTGACGTTATTGCCCAGCGCGCGGGAATTCTGCTCGCGGGTGTTGGTGGTCCAGCCGACGGAGAAGTCGTGCCGCACGGAGCCGGTGTGGAAGCGGCCGAACAGCTCGACGCGGTAGTTTTCGTTCTCGTAGTTCTGGTTGGGGAAGAAGCCCACCTGCACGTTGCCGGCGCCGGTGGTGAACGTGGTGGCCTGCGGCGCGGCGAAGATAAACTGCGAGAAGATGCGGTCGCGGCGGGTGTGGGCGCGGCCCGTCTCGGCGTAGATGGTCCAGTTCGGGTTGATGATGAAGTCGGCGCGCATCCACCAGTTCTGCATCCAGGCGTCGTAACGCTGCCAGTCGCCGCCAAGGCTGGTCTTGTTGGAGGGCCGGGCGGGGATGACGAGCACGCTGTTCACCGTGGGCAGCAGGATGGCGGGCGTCTCGACCACGTCCTTGACGAGGTATTCCCAGTCGCCGCGGATGGCGAAACGACTTGAGAACTTCACGTCCACCGCGGCCGAGATGAACTCGCGGTGCCCGTCATAGCGCTCGATGCCCTGCTCCTCCCTGCCCGAGGAACCGTTGAGGCGGATGCCGACGGAGCGGTCCTGGCCGAAACCGTAGCTGCGGGAGATGTCGAAGGCGCCGCCGTAGCCGCCGTGGATGTTGGCGCTGGCGGTGATGGTGGTGAGGGGCGTGGGCAGCGGGCGCTTGGTGACCATGTTGATGACGCCGCTGGGCGGGATGAAGCCGTAGTAGAGCGACGACGTGCCCTTGAGCACCTCGACGCGCTCCTTGTTCTCCATCGTGGTGTCGGCCAGGTTGATGATGGGCAGCGAGCCGTTGAGGCGGTAGTTGCCGCGGTTCTCGACGAGGATGCCGCGGATGGCGAGGTTGTCGTAGGCGGCGGCGGAGATCTGCGAGCGGGTGACGCCGGCGGTGTTCTTGAGCGCGTCGTGCAGGCCGCGGGCGGCCTGGGCGTCGAGCACCTCGCGCGTGAGCACGTTGATGGTGAGCGGCACGTCGGTGGGGTTGACGTCGCGGAAGGCGCCCATCTGCACGCTGTCCGCCTGGTAGCTCTGCACCTTGGTGGCGGAGACGTTGAACTTATCGAGCGTGATCGGCGGGGGCTCGTTGCCGGAAGCGGCAGGGGCGGCGGGCGCGGTCTGCGCCCACGCGAGCGGGGCGGCCAGCAGGGCCGCCACCACGAGACTGGCACGGCGGGAGCCGCGCACGACGGGATTGCGAGGGGATTGCATGGTCGGGAGAGGAAAGGCGCGGAGGGGTGGACCGCGCGGAAGGAGCAGACGGTGCCACCCGGGCGCCCACAACGCCGCCGCTTAGTCCTATAGGTCTAGCAGGAAGCGGGCGGCATGACATGCCGCGGAGATTGCCAGAAAGACTCCGCCGGCTCCACCCGCGGCAGGCGGATTTCCGCCTGCGCACGGCCACGGTGGAATCTGGCTCGCCGGCCGGCGCGGGCGCTTTGTAGCGTTCCGGTTCCATGGCCCGGTGGTGCGCAATCCTCATCGCAGCGGCGCTGGCCGGTGCGGCCGGCCCGCCGCTCCGCGCGGCACCGCGCGGAGCCGGCTATCCCATCCTCGACGCTCCGGAGGCGAGCCGCGCCTACGTGAGCGGACAGGTCACGGCCATCGCGCGCAACGGACGCGGGCTGCTCTTTGTCGGCTCGTCGCGGTTGGCGGTGTTCGACGGCCACCATTGGCAGCGCATCGACGTGCCCGGCGCGCAACGCATCACCGCGCTGGCGCCCGACGGCGACAACCGGATCTGGATCGGCGGCGACGGCGCCATCGGCTATGCGCAGCGCGAGGCGACCGGGTTGTGGGTGTTTCGATCGCTCGCGGCGGAACTGGGCCGGACACCCTTTGCGGACGAGATCAACACGATCTTCTACTCGGTGTTCGTGCGCGAGGCGGAGGTGGTCTTTGTCGCGCGCACCAAGGTTGCGCGCTGGGACGGGGTTCGCTTCCAGGTTTTCGAACTCCCCTCGCCCATCCGGCTCTACGCCTACACGACCGGCCGCGACCTGCTGATCTACCAGAGCGGCGGGGGGCTCTTCCGCTGGGAGAGCGGCGGTCCGAGGCTCTGGTTGCCGCAGGCCGGCCTGCCGACGAACCAACCCCTGACCGGCTACGTCACGCGCGCCGATGGCAGCGGGCTCGGCCTCTTCTACGAGGAGCTTTACGCGCATCGCGACGGCCGCTGGACGCGGCTCGATCCGATTTCGAACGAATTGCGCGGCAGACGGGCCCTGCATGCCGTGCTCCTGCACGACCGGCTGCTGGCGATCGGCACCGCCTTCGGCGGTCTGGTGCTGACCGACCCCGACGGCCGCATCCGCGGGCTCGTCAACACCCAGAACGGCCTGCCCGATGACCACATCGATTCACTCATCGCGGATGCCGAGGGCTCGCTGTGGATCGGCATGATCAGCGGCGGGCTGGCGCGGTGGTCCGGGGTGGAAACGGGGGCGATCTTCGACCAGCGCTCGCGTTACACCCCCGGTGGCCTCACCCGGATTTTCGAGTGGGAGGGGCGTCCCCGCATCGTCTCGTGGCGCCGCGTCTACACGATACCGGAAGAGAAGACCGGGATACCCGGCCGGCAGATCGATCGCCTTGACCATATCTGGAACCGGCTTCTCGACGCCGCGCCTTGGGCCGGCCGGCTTTGGCTCGGCGCCAGCGACGGCCTCTGGTCCGTCTCGGCCGATGGCCGCGTCGAACGGCACCTGAGCGAGGGGCCCGTCGGCGGATTCAACGTCGCCGCCGGGGGTCTGCTGTATTTCCAAGGTGATCGCATCCGCCGGCGGCGAAGCCAGAGGGATGACTTTGCGGACCAGGAGCTGGGCCGTCTTCCGGATGGCCCTGTTGCGCAAGCTCTCGAAGACACCGCCGGGCGCATCTGGGTCCTGAGCCAGAGCGGACGGGTCCATCGGTTCGCCCGGGCAGAAACCGGACCCGTGCGGCTGGAAAAATTGCCCGATCCAACAGTCGCCCCCGCCGAGATCTCCCATCTCACCGTGGTCGGCAGCGTGGTTTGCGCGATCGCCGGCGGACGCGCCCATGCCTGGGACGAGACCAACGGGCGCTTCGTCCCCGTGCCGTCCACGGCATCATGGCGTGTGGTGGCCACCACCTCCCTCGGTGACGGCGCGGTTTGGTGCATCCGGGATGCAGCCAGTGCCGACGCACCGTGGGCCTTGCTGCGTGTCGGCGAGGATCCGACGCAGGCGACGTCCTTGCAGTGCACACCGCTCCAGATCCCGGGTCTGGGGCAGGCCGGTGACGTGAGTTATCTGGGTGTCACCACCGGGCAGGACACCACCTGGCTGTGGATTGGTGGAGACAACGCTTTGCTGCGCCTCGATGCCACGGCCCTGACCGAGGCACCGGCGGCGCCGGCCTTGGAACTCATGCAATTTTCGGTCGAGGGCGTGCGGCAAGCATTGCCCGGCGCGGCGGCCGTCCAACTGCCGGCCGGCAGCAACCGCATCCGGGTGGCTTTTGCCGTGCCCGGGGCGGCGGCTGACGGCGACGGGCTGCGGTTCCAGACCCGTCTGCCGGGTCGCGACCACGAGTGGTCGCAACCCCAGGCGATGCCCGAATGGGAGTTCTCCGCCCTGCCCTCCGGCGAATACACCTTGCTGGCACGGGCGGTGGACCGTTTCGGCCGGACCGGGCCCGAACACCGCGTCGCCTTCGCCATCGCGGCCCCGTGGTATCGCACGCCGGCCGCGCTCGCCTTGTGGACGGGCCTTGCCCTGGCGCTGGCGTGGAGCGTCTACCGCTGGCGCGTCGGCCTGCTGCGCAGCCAGGCGGCGCGCCTCGAGCAGCTGGTGCAGGAGCGCACGCGGGAACTCTCGCTCTCCAACACCGCCCGCGCGGAGTTCCTCGACAACCTCGCGCACGAGATCCGCCGCCCGGCCAACGGCCTGGCCGCCGTCGTGCGCGACCTCGAATCCGGCGAGCTGACACCAGCGCAGTGGGAACAGGCGCGGCTGCTGCGGCTCGCCACCGGCAGCCTCGCCCGCGTGTGCGACGAGGTGCTGGCGTTCTCGCGCGTCGAGGCCGGCGCGGCGGCCGTCGAGGCCCGGTCCTTCACGGTGCGCGAGCTGCTCACCCGCGTGCGCGCGGGGGCCGAGTCGCCGGAGCGTCTCACCCTCGATCTGCCGGCGGATTTCGCCGACGGGTTCCTGGGGGATGAGGCGAAGCTCGAGACGATCGTGGCCAACTTTGTCGCCAACGCCCACCGCCACGCTCCCGCCGCGCCTGTCCTCATCCACGCCCTCTACACCGAGGAGGGAGCGGGCCGCGGACAGTTGCTCATCGAGGTGGCTGATGGCGGCCCGGGCGTGCCGGCCGAGGAACAGGAGACCATTTTCCGGCGCTTTGCGCGCGGTTCGCGGGCCACCGCGGGCGGCGTGCCCGGCACCGGCATCGGCCTGGCCCTGTGCCGCGCGCTGGCGCGGCTGCTCGGCGGCAGCGTGGGGGTGGAGAGTCCCTCCGAGATCGCGCGGGCGCGTGGCTGGCCGGGGCCGGGGGCGACTTTCTTCGTGCGCGTGCCGGTGGCGCGAGGCAGCCCGGCTACTCCCGCAACCGGGTGAAGCCCTTCTCGATGGCGTAGCGGATGAGCTGCGGCGTGCTGTGCAGGTCGAGCTTGGCCATGATGTTCAGGCGGTGGTTCTTGGCCGTGCTCGGGCTGATCTTCAGGCGCGCGGCCACGGCGTCGTTGTCGAGGCCCTCGCCCACCAGCCGCAGCACCGCCTGCTCGCGGTCGGAAAGGATCTTGTCGAAGGCGGCCGGGTCGGCCCGGAGGTTGGCGCGCAGGCGCTGCACGGCGGACGACAGGTAGCGCCGGCCGGCCAGCACCTCGTCCATCGCCTCGCGCAGGATGCGCACCGGCTGCTCGTTCTTGTCGAGGATGCCGTGGATTTTCGACGCGAGGGCGCGGTGCAGCGTGAACTCGTCCACGTGCGACGACAGCGCGATGAGCCGCGCGCGCGGCGCGGCCTCGAGGAGCGGTTGCGCCAGCTCGATGCCGTCGCCGTCGGGCAGCACGAGGTCCAGCAGCACCAGCGCCGGGGGTGCGCGCTGGGCCTCCACCAGCGCCTCCGCGCAGGTGCCCACGCCCTGCACGACGGCGCCGGGGCGCGCCTCGCGGCAGGCCAGCACGAGCAGCTCGCGCACGAGCGTCTGGTCCTCGACCACGAGGATGCGCATCGGGGTTTCGCCCTTCACTTCAGTCCCGCCGCCTCGGGTTGCAGACCGCGGGCGCGCAGGGCCGCCGCGACGGCCTTGAGGTCGAGCTGGGCGCCGGGCGCGACACCGTTGCGCTTGAACCACCCCTGGTTCACCTCGAGGGCAAACTGCAGGTCGCGGGCGCGGGAGACGACCGAGCGCTCGTCCAGCGGATGCAGCGGGTAGACCTCGCGCAACACCCCCTTGGCGTCGAGGTAGCCGATGTCGAGCGGGATGGTCGTGTTGCGCATGTAGAATCCGAGCTGCTGCGGCCGCGTGAAGACAAACAGCATGCCATCGTCCGCGCCCAGCTCCTTGCGGAACATCAGGCCTTGCTGCGTCTCGGCGGGCAGCGCGGCGAGTTGCACCCGCACCGTGCGGTCGCCGATCTTGATGGGAAAAAACTCTTCCAAACCCTTCACGGCGGGGGGCGCCTCCTTTTTCGCTTCGCCGCACGCGGTCAGCAAGGCCAGCCCGGCGAGGGCGCAGAGGAGGAAACGGGCGGGGTGGGAAAACATGGTTGGCGTTTTCCGGCGATTCATGGCTAATGCGCGGAAAATTCCAACCTTTCTCATGCGCCGCCCTCCCCCACTCCTCTACACCGACACGCTCGTGAGCGCCGACATGCTCTATTTCGGCCGCGTTGAGGTGCACGACCCGTTCATCGCCTTCGGGACCTCCTCCGGACGGAAGATCACCGTGCAGGGCGCGTTGGAATTCGGACGCGTGAAGAAAACCGGTGCCTTCGACACCGTGCTCTCCCGCGAGCAATGGCTGGAGCGCGCCAAGGCCCGTTACGGCGCCAAGGCCGGCATCGCCGAGGTCATCGCCTGCCTTGCGCGCGTCTACGGCATCCGACGCTTCCGCGTCGCGGACGATTTCTCCGCCACGCTCTGGGTGAAACTCCACAAACTCGGCCTGCGGCTCGAATTCGCGAGGGGAATGCTCTTCCCCGAGCGCGAGATCAAGACCCCGTGGGAGGCCGCGCAGATCCGCGAGGGCAACCGGCTTTGCGCCGTCGGCTACACGGTGGCCGAGCGCATCCTGCGCGGCGCCCGGATCCGGGGCCGCAACCTCTTCCACCGCGGCAAGCCCCTCACCTCCGAAAGCCTGCGCTTCGCCATTGAGTCCGCCATCCTCGAGCAAGGCGGTCACGCCCGCCACACCATCGTCGCCGGCGGCGACCAGGCCTGCGATCCGCACAATGTCGGCTCCGGCCCGCTCCGCCCGCACGAGCTCATCATCATCGACATCTTCCCGCGCGTCGAGAAGACCGGCTATTACGGCGACATGACCCGCACTTACCTGAAGGGCCGGCCGCGCGAAGTGCAGCGCCGCATGGTCGCCACGGTGCGCGAGGCCCAGCTCGCCGCCCTGCGCAAGATCCGCGCCGGCGGCGACGGCAAGGATGTCCATGCCGCCGTGCAGGCCGTGTTTGACGACGCCGGCTACAAGACCACCCACGGCAAGAATGGCTCGACCGGCTTCTTTCACGGCACCGGCCATGGTCTCGGCCTCGCCGTCCACGACCCCGGCCGCATGGCGCCGTCGTCCTACCCCCTGCGGAAGGGCGCCGTGCTCACAGTCGAGCCCGGCCTGTATTATCCCGGGCTGGGCGGCTGCCGCTGGGAGGACGTCGTGCAGGTGCAGGACGGCCGCCCGAAATTCCTCTCGCACCACCCCTACAACTGGGAAATACGCTGATCCCGCGATGAAATCGCTTCTCAAGAAAATCTCCAAGCTCCGCGTCCTCGTCGTCGGCGACGTGATGCTCGACCACTACATCTGGGGCGACACCGGCCGCATCTCACCCGAGGCCCCCGTGCCGATCATCGACATCGAGCGCGACTCCTACAGCGCCGGCGGCGCCGCCAACGTCGCGCTCAACATCGCCTCCCTCGGCGCCAAGGCCGCCATCGCCGGATTCTTCGGCAAGGATGACGCCGGCAAGCGCCTCGAGGGGATTCTGATCAACAAAGGCATCGAGACCATCGCCACCCCCGGCAGCGGCTCGACCATCGTCAAGACCCGCGTCGTCGTCCGCCGCCAGCAGATCTGCCGCCTCGACCGCGAGTCCCCGCAGCACGACTACCAGATCGACGAATCGAAGCTCGGGCCGCTGTTCGAGAAGGCCGTCAAGGCCGCCGATGCCATCATCCTCTCCGACTACGCCAAGGGCCTGCTCAGCGACGCCCTCATCAACCGCATCACCGGCATCGCCCGGGAACACAAGAAGCTCATTGCCATCGACCCCAAGCCGCGCCGGAAACTCAATTTCTACCAGCCCGACCTCATCACGCCTAACCGCAAGGAAGCCCTCCAGCTCGCCGGCCTCGAGCCCGAGCCGCACCAGCCCTTCCCCGCCGCCGAGGTCTGTGCCCGTATCTACGAGCGCTACAAGCCCAAGCACCTCGTCATCACGCTCAGCGAGGACGGCATGTTGCTCTCGCATCAGGGCAAGGCCGGCAAGATCATCCCCACCATGGCGCGCGAGGTCTTCGATGTGTCCGGCGCGGGCGACACGGCCATCGCCGCCCTCACGCTCGGCCTCGCCGCCGGCGCCGTGATCGAGGAGGCCGCCCAGTTCGCCAACGTCGCCTCCGGCGTCGTCGTCGGCAAGCTCGGCACCGCCACCGTCACCCCCGAGGAAATCCTCGCCCACGTCAGCGACGAGACCTGATCCGCCCATGGCGAAAGCCATCTTTCTGGACCGCGACGGCACCCTGATCCTCGACCGGGACTACCTCGCCGACCCCGCCGGCGTGCAACTGATCCCCGGAGTGCCCGATGCGCTCCGCAGCGCCCGCGCACTCGGCTACCTGCTCTTCCTCTTCACCAACCAGTCGGGCATCGGTCGGGGCTACCACACGATCGAGGACACC
Organism: uncultured Opitutaceae bacterium; assembly: GCA_964601365.1. Lineage (GTDB taxonomy): Bacteria > Verrucomicrobiota > Verrucomicrobiia > Opitutales > Opitutaceae > Didemnitutus. The sequence continues at coordinate 41,980 of CAZRNE010000028.1, forward strand.
CACCGCTGCAACGTCCGCATGCTCGAGCTGATCGGACTCGGTCCCGATCTGTTTGCCGGCACCTGCATCGCGCCCGAGGCCCCCGACCAGCCCTCGCTCTACCGCAAGCCGTCGCCGCGTTTCATCCACGAGATGATGGAAGCGCATCACCTCGAGCCCGCACACTGCTGGATGGTCGGCGACCGCGAAAGCGATCTCGACGCCGGCCTCAACGCCGGCATCCGTGCCGCCGCGGTCTGCACCGGCAAATACGACGCCTCGGCCTGGCAGGGCCGCCTCCGCCCCGGCGTGCCGCTCTTCCCCGACCTCGCCGCCTTCGTCGCCACGCTCGAAAAACTGAAAGACTGAAGAGCTGAATGGCTGCAAAACCGGGATGCATCTCAACCTCATCCGCCATGGTGTTCTCCAGCGTGTCATTCTGAGCGCAGCGAAGAATCCACGAATAAATGCGGCATGCTGCTCCGATCACTGGATTCTTCGCTACGCTCAGAATGACAGATGGCGGCAACCTATCGCAGTGCGACAATGGTGATTGCTTCAGCCCTTCCGCCTTTCGTTTCTTCAGCCTTTTCTTCCCATGCCCGAGCTCGCCGAAGTCGAATTCTACCGCAGGCGCTGGGCCGTCGGCCACGGCGACCGCGTGACCGCCGTGCTGGCGCACCCGCGCGCCCGGGTGTTCCGCGACTGCGACGTGCCGGCGATGCGTCGGGCCCTCACCGGGACCAAACTGCTCGGCTCCGACGCCGCGGCGAAGCAGATGCTCTTCCGCTTCAGCGGCAATGCATGGCTCGGAATCCATCTTGGCATGAGTGGCGAATTGCTCGTGCGTGAGCCCGGTTATGTCACCGGCAAGCACGACCATCTCGTGCTCGTGCAGGCCAAGCACGCGCTCGTCTTCACCGATCCGCGGATGTTCGGCGGCGTGCGGTTTCATCGCGGTCTCTCCGCTCCCGATTGGTGGACTGAGATCGCGCCTGCCATTCTCTCGCCCGCCTTCACGGTGCAAGCCGTGACCGACTTTCTGCGCCGCCGGGCCCGCGCGCCGATCAAGGCCGTGCTGCTGATGCAGGAGCGTTTCCCCGGCATCGGCAACTGGATGGCCGACGAGATCCTCTGGCGCGCGGCCTTCCATCCTGCCCGGACCGCCGGCTCGCTCACGCCCAAGGAAATCAAAACCCTCCATCGTGCTTGCCGCTTTGTCTGCCGCGGCGCGTTGAAATACAACGCCGGCGTCGGCGGAAAAATGCCGTCCAAGTTGAACGAATTCATGCCCGGTTCGTGGCTCTTCAACCACCGCTGGGAGGACGGCGGGCGCTGCCCGCGCACCGGCGCCTTGCTCCGCCGCGGCGAGATCGGCGGCCGCACCACGTGCTGGTCACCGGCCCGGCAAAAACCCGGCTGATTTCGTTGCCTCAACCGGGTTCCAGGCGGGAACGGACGAGGTCGAGCAGCTGCCGCACCGCTTCGGGGCGGCGGTCCACGTGGCCGCCCTCCATCCAGATGAGTTCCTTGGGTCCGGGGACGGCCTCGTGCAGCCGCTCAATGAGCTCGGCGGGCAGGCGCTTGTCCTCGCGTGCCCCGATCACGACCACCGGGCGCGGCGCGATGCGCGGCACCCAGAGTTCGGATTCGAGGCTGGGTCCGTGCGCCAAGGCATAGGCCAGCCATGCGACCGGCCGGCGAAAAGTGTCCGATTTTATCCGCTCCCGCAGGTTGTGCCCCAGCCAGGCGTGCAGGCCGGCCCCGCCATGGATGAACCAGACGCGCCGGATCCTCGGTTCCAGCGCGCCGATCACCCCGGCAAAAGGCGAGCCGAGGCTCACGCCGAGCAATTCCATGCGGGTGGAATCCACCCAAGGCTGCGCCGCCAGCCACTCGATGGCCATCAGCGCCGCCGCCGGAGTATCCGCCAAGGCCCGGCGCGCGGCCGGGATGGCCGCCGCGGATTGGCGCAAGCCCCGCGGGCGCTCCGGCCCGTCATACGGATAATCCAGAGCCGCGACGACATACGGCCCCGGCGCGCCCAGCAGATCCACCGCGTCACGCCCCGTGCGGTGCCCGGCCACCAGCACGAGAAGCGGGAGCGGCGCGTGCTCCCCCGTCGGCCGCAACACCCGCAGGTCGACGCGCAGGCCGTTCTCGCCGTGCAGCCGCACCGCCTGGCTGACAAAACCATCCGCCGCGGGCCGTGGTGGCTCCGTCTCCACCTTGGTCACGGCGCTCACCCGCTCCAGGAACTGCCCGGGCCGCGGCGTCGCCAGCCACACCAGCAAGACGCCGAACCCCGCCGCCATCGCGAGCGCACCCCAGGCGAGCCAACGCCACCAACGCCGTCGTTTGCCCTGAGCGGATTTCATGTGGCAGCCGCAGCTTTATCGCGTGGACGCAGCCGACCGCCACTCTTTTCCTGTCCTCATGCCCGGCAAACAGCGCCTCGACGAACTGCTGGTCGCCCGCGGCCTCGCGCCCACCCGCGCGCAGGCCAAGGCGCTCATCATGTCCGGCCGCGTGCGGCACGGCACCGAGCGCCTCGACAAGCCGGGCAAGGAATACCCCGCCGACCTCGACCTCACCCTCGACCAGCCCCCGCGCTTCGTGTCGCGCGGCGGCGAAAAGCTGGCCGCCTACCTCGACCGGTTTCCCGTCGACCTGCGCGGCGCGCATGTGCTCGACGTCGGCGCTTCGACCGGGGGTTTCACCGACTGCGCCCTGCAGGCCGGGGCGGCCTCGGCCACCTGCGTGGATGTCGGCCACGGGCAGTTGCACGAGAAACTCCGGCGCGACCCGCGCGTGACCAATCTCGAGAAGATCAACGCCCGTTCGCTGGCTTCCGGCGACCTGCCGCGCGCCGACTACGACGCGGTCGTCATGGACCTGTCGTTCATCTCGCTGAAGTCCGTGCTGCCGGCGGTCTGGCCGTTCCTGCGGCCCGGCGGCGTGCTCATCGCTCTCGTGAAGCCGCAGTTCGAGGCCGGCAAGGCCGAGGTGGACAAGGGGCGCGGCGTCATCGCCGACGACGCCGTGCGCGCCAGCGTGCTGGCCGAGGTGCGCGACTTCGCCCTGCGCGAGCTGCCGGGAGCCGCGCTCCACGGCGAGATGGAGTGCCCGGTGCACGGCGCCGACGGCAACCGCGAGTATCTCGTCGGCCTGCGGAAGCGGGTCACAGATTGATGTTCCCTTATCCGCGGAATTTCGCGTAATCGCTCCGCCATGCGACCGCTGCGCCGCCTCGCCTTCGTCGTCAACCCGGACAAACCGGGCGCCGCCGAGCTTGCGCAGGAGTTGATGGACATCGCCGGCCGGGCCGGCGTGAAGCAGATCAAGCTGAACAAGGGCCGCAAGATGCCGCGCGGCTACCTCAAGGGCTGCGACGCCTGCTGCGTCGTCGGCGGTGACGGCACGCTGCTCGGCGCCGTGCGCGACGCCGCGCGCGAGGGCATCCCCGTCATCGGCGTCAACCGCGGCAGCCTCGGCTTCCTCACCACTTTCTCCGCCGACGAGGCGCGCACGCATTTCACCGACCTGCTGCGCGGCCATTACCGTGTCGCCCACCGCACCTTGCTCGATTGCAAGATCGGGCCGCGCCACCACGACATCGCGCTGAACGACGTGCTCATCAAGAACGAGGTCAACTCGCGCCTGGTGCGGCTCGAGGTGCATGCCGACGGCGAGCTGGTGACGGATTACCTCTGCGACGGGCTCATCTTCACGACCCCGACCGGCTCGACCGCCTACAACCTCGCGGCCGGCGGCCCCATCATCCACCCCGCGGCCGGCGTCATCGCCATGACGCCCATCTGCCCGCACACGCTGAGCAACCGGACGATCATCTTCCGCGACACGGTGAAGCTGAAGATCTACAACCG
>CAZRNE010000029.1:0-45806 GCA_964601365.1 uncultured Opitutaceae bacterium
GCGGAAATGGACATCTGATTTCTCCCCCACCCCCGACCCCACTCCGCCCATGGCCGAATGCAATTGGACCAACAACAACCTCGCCTGCGTGAATTCGTGGGCCTTTCTCCGCGTGCTGAAGCAGTTCAAGGAAGTCTTCGGCGCCGCGGGCAAGCTGAAGATGCGCCAGTTCGCCTACTGGAGCCCGGCCGCCACGCCCGAGGCGCGCCGCACCGAGGCGCTCGGCCTCGCCGCGCAGCTCGACAACATGTTCGTCAACGGCCTCGGCGCGAAATACGAGCCCGGCTACAACCGCACCAAGGCCACGACCGGCATGGCCGATGTGCTCGTCAGCGCCGACAAGACGCTGTGCGAGTTCGCCGCCACGGTGGATGAAGCCTACCGGTTCACGGGGGAAAAAATGTGAAGACCCTGCGCCGCCTCCTCGCCCCCGCCCTTCTCGCCCTCGCGCTCGTCGCCCACGCGCAGGACCCCGCGCCGGATGTCCTGACCGTGCTGGAAGCCATCAAGAGCCCGCTCCTCGACGAGGCGGCGCGGGCCGCCCTCAAGCGCAGGCTCGAGGCCCGCCTGAGGGACCCCGACACCCTCAACCAGGTGCTCGACGCGCTGCGCGGCCGCGCCGAAGGCTCCGCCGGCAACATCGGCGCGCTGGCCGGCGCGCTCAAGAACCTCAACGTCCGCTTCAAGGCCTTCGAGGCCAAGGACGGAGCCGACGCTTCGCTCGGGCTGCAGTATTCCTACGAAAAGTCGCTCAAGAACCATGAGCTCGACGCCCGCCCCGGCCATCCGATGTCGCTCAGCTTCACGGTGCGGGCCAAGGGCAACATCGCCTTCGATCCCAAGCGCAACCCCGCCGACTTTCTCGACACGGGCGCGAGCTTCGACCTCTTCGGCTCGAAGGGCGGTTTCGAGCCGGTGGTGAACGCCGCGGAATGGCAGCGGGAAACCCAGCAGCTCGCGCAATTGGCCGCGGACTTGACCGTCGACCCCTCCGCCATGACGCCGGAGCAGCTCGATGCCAGTCCCGAATGGCGCGCGTTCGAAAGCCACGTCATGGACCGCCTGGCCACGCAGTTCTTCTGGCGCGCGTCGGGCAATTTCTCGCTCGAGAGCAACCAGGACTTCACGCAGCGGCAATACGCCTACGGTTTCGTCGCCAGCGGCGTCATCCGCGCGTGGAACCCCAAGTCGGCGTGGGCGGACTTCAACGTCTTCGACTGGCCGTTCGCCGGGCTGCGCTACCTCACGGGCGCGGACGCTTCGTTCCGCCCCTCGGGCCAGGCCCTGCCGCTGGTGCTGGTGGGCTTGGAGCAGGTGGACCCCGAGAAGAACACCGGCCGTCTCGCCATCGACCCCGACAGGTCCGCTTACGGCCGCTGGCGCGGCGAACTGGCCATGAAGACGAAGGTCGCCCGCGTGGGCGGCCAGGACGTGTGGGCCTTCGGCAGCTACCGCGTGTTCCGCGAGATCTCTCCCTCCCCCGCCATCCGCAACGCCGGGCTCGCCAATTTCGAGTATTGGGCCGTGGGCCTCGAGATGGAGAACGGCCTCGGCATCACCTACTCCAAGGGCCGCCTGCCCTTCGACCGCAAGGCGGAGCAGGTCTTCGACATCGGCTACAAACTGAACCTCAAGTAGCTCAGAGGCCCCTCAGATGCTTCCGCACGTCGTCATGGCTTCCGACTGTCCGCAAGGTGACGACGCTGCCCTCCAGGCTGAAAACCACCCGCGTGTCCCGTCCAACCCTGAACTCGAAGTAATTTCGCTTCAAACGACGCATCCCCAGTCCGCCGTGTAGGTGCGGCTGCCGAATGCGTCGGTGAAACTCGCGAGTGCCTGCTCGATCCGTGTTTGCCGCTCGGTCGGCAACGCGCGAGCTTCTGCTCGGAAGCGCGAGGTGAATTCAATCTCTAAGGGCGGCACGAAAGTCTCCCTTGTATTTGGTGACGCGGCCCGCCTTGCGATCTCGCTTCACTTCCTTGTTCACCCGCTTGACGAAGGCGTCCAGCTCCGCGTCGGTGACGCCATACTCGCGCTTGGCGTAATCGGAATCTTCCGAGAACACTCGCACGGGGCGCAGGGCGATGACCTTGTCGCCGCAGAGGATGCCGATGTCCTCTCCGGCGGAGGCCTTCTTCAGCCAATGGGTGAGATTCGCGCGGGCCTTGGTGGGAGATAGCGTCGTCATATCGTCGCAATAAAGACGTTTTCTAGTAATGGTCAATCCCGAGGTTTTCCCGCTGATCACGCGGATGGCCGCGGATGATTCTTGAGGTAGGGCGGGTCGTCCCGACGAGCCGGGACAAACGACCGGGGCATTTTCGACACGGAGAAAGACAGGAGGATGCACCGAGATCACCGAGCAATCTTCCGTGAACTCTGTGCCGCCTCAGTGCGCTCCGTGACAAGATCGGTTCGAGCGATGATCTCCGGACTCCTTGCCTAGAGACCGGGCTTGCTCAGGCCGGAGCTGCCTCGATCTAGACATCAACATCCGCAGCCTGACCCTTTCTCAGTCCTCGCAGCCTGACCCTTTCTCAGTCCTTTAGATAGCAGCAGTCCGTGCAAGCGCGGACAAATGCTCCCAAGAAGTTGCCATAAAGATACCCGCCTGTCCTGCTTCTTTAGAAGGACTGTTGCTTACAACACCTATAACAAAGGTCGGCTGATCTTCTCGAACAATGGGTGATCCGCTATAGCCACCAACAACCGGTCCTGATATTTGAATATTCTTTAGTCCAGCGCTGCCTCTTTGCTGGGTGCCAATCACGCCCACTGTGTAGGTAGGATGAGGAGAAGCAGCAAGTAGCTGCTGCCCTAGAGGGTAACCAGCATACGCTACCCGCACGCCAACTTGTGGGTAATGATCTCCAATATGAAGTCCAGTAGCGGCCTCGGCATCAATCACATCCTGTGGTGCTCCAAGGTGTAGAACCGCTAAATCATGCAAATAGTCAACGGCCGCTATTGATGCACGTAGGAATGTGCCTCTGTGCCCGACAACTAAAAGCCCTGACAGTTCTAAAGGTGCCTCCACCAATCCTTGGACAACATGTGCGCAAGTGATGAGAACTTTCTCCTTTGCTAACCAAAATGCAGTGCCCCTCACGTCAAGTGAATCGGCAAAAACCTTGCCTGCCGTTTGATCTTGGAATTTCGGCTTCAGAACGCCTACCGCACGAACTGCACCGTATATTGGCGGAGTTCCATTTGTTAAAGGGTTAGTGGTTTGCATTGGGGACGTCATGTTGTTTAGGCTATTTCCATAAAGCAGGTAATTTCGAAAAGAGGCGCTCCCCGTTCGGGGAGCGCCTCGAAGTTTTCAGGTGAGACGGTGAAGTCTCTGGCTCATCGGCTTAGTAGTCCATGCCGCCGCCGCCGGGAGGATGGGCCGGGGCCTTCTCCTTCTCGGGGATCTCGGTGATCATGCACTCGGTCGTGAGCAGCAGGCCCGCGATGGACGCGGAGTTCTGCAGCGCGGTGCGGGTGACCTTGGTCGGGTCGACGACGCCGGCCTTCACCAGGTCCTCGAACTCGCCCGTGGCGACGTTGTAGCCGAAGTTGCCCTTGTTGCCGAGGACTTCCTTGACCACGACACCGCCGTCGACGCCCGCGTTGGCGCAGAGCTGCTTGAGCGGGTGCTCGATCGCGCGGCGCACGATCTGGGCGCCGATGGCCTCGTCGCCCTCGAGCTTGAGGGACTCGATGGCCTTGGCGCAGCGCAGGAGGGCGACGCCGCCGCCGGCGACGATGCCTTCCTCGACCGCGGCGCGGGTGGCGTGGAGGGCGTCCTCGACGCGCGCCTTCTTCTCCTTCATCTCGGCCTCGGTGGCCGCGCCGACGTTGATGACGGCGACGCCGCCGGCGAGCTTGGCGAGGCGCTCCTGGAGCTTCTCGCGGTCGTAGTCGCTGGTGGTCTCGTCGATCTGGCGGCGGATCTGCTTCACGCGGCCCTGGATGTCGGCGGCCTTGCCGGCGCCCTCGACGATGGTGGTGTTCTCCTTGTCCACGACGATGCGCTTGGCGCGGCCGAGGTCGGAGACGGTGACGTTCTCGAGCTTGATGCCGAGGTCCTCGGTCAGGCACTTGCCGCCGGTGAGCACGGCGATGTCCTCGAGCATGGCCTTGCGGCGGTCGCCGAAGCCGGGGGCCTTGACGGCGCAGACGTTGAGGGTGCCGCGGATCTTGTTGACGACGAGCGCGGCCAGCGCCTCGCCCTCGACCTCCTCGGCGATGACGAGCAGGGGCTTGCCGCTCTTGGCGACGGTCTGGAGGAGCGGGAGCAGGTCCTGGAGGTTGGAGATCTTCTTCTCGTGGATGAGCACGTAGGCGTCCTCGAGCACGGCCTCCTGGGCCTCCATGTTGGTGCAGAAGTAGGGCGAGAGATAACCCTTGTCGAACTGCATGCCCTCGACGACGTCGAGGGTGGTCTCGATGGACTTGGCCTCCTCGACGGTGATGGTGCCGTCCTTGCCGACCTTGTCCATGGCGTCGGCGATGATGTTGCCGATGGTCTCGTCCCAGTTGGCGGAGACGGTGGCGACCTGGCGGATCTCCTCGCGGTCGTTGACCTTCTTGGAGATCTTGGCCAGCTCGGCGACGGCGGCCTCGACGGCCTTGTCGATGCCGCGCTTGAGGAAGATCGGGTTCGAGCCGGCGGTGACGTTCTTGAGGCCCTCGCGGTAGATGCCCTCGGCGAGCACGGTGGCGGTGGTGGTGCCGTCGCCGGCGGCGTCGCTGGTCTTGGAGGCGACTTCCTTCACCATCTGGGCGCCCATGTTCTCATAGGGGTCGGGAAGCTCGACCTCCTTGGCGACGGTGACGCCGTCCTTGGTGACGGTCGGCGACCCGAATTTCTTGTCGATGACGACGTTGCGGCCCTTGGGGCCGAGCGTGACCTTGACGGCTTTGGAGAGAATCTCGACACCGCGCAGCACCTTCTGGCGGGCGGATTCGTCGAACAGGAGTTGTTTGGCTGCCATAAGTTTTGGAGTTTAGGTTGGAGGTTTAAGTTTGGGTGGTGGGGACGCGCGCTCAGGCGATGACGCCGAGGATGTCGTCTTCGCGGACGAGGGTGTATTTCACGTCCTCGATCTTCACCTCGGTGCCGCCGTATTTGGCGATGAGGACGCGGTCGCCGACCTTCACCTCGAAGGGCGTGACCTTGCCGTTCTCGTCGCGCTTGCCGGTGCCGAGGGCGATGACCTTGGCCTCCTGGGGCTTTTCCTTGGCGGTGTCGGGGATGATGATGCCCCCGCGCACCTGCTCTTTTTCCTCGATGTGCTGCACGAGCACGCGATCACCGATGGGTTTGATGTTCACTTTAGCCATGTGGGTATTGTGGGTTGTGGGTTGAAGGTTGGATGGGAAACAAAACGAACCGGGCCGTGGCGCGGCGCCGGTTCGCGAAAGGGGCTTACTTCTTCTCGTCGTCGACGATCTCGACGTCGGCATCGACGACCTTGGAGCCGCCGGCTTTCTTGGCGGCTTTCCTGGCGCCGCCGGCCGCCGCGCCCGCGGGCTCGCCGGCGCCGGCATTCGCCTGGGCGGATGCGGCCTGGGCCTGCTGGTAAAGCTCGCCGCCGATCTTCTGGAGGTTTTCCAGCGCCGACTTCATGCGGGCGGTGTCGTTGCTCTCGAGGTCCTTCTTGGCGGAGGCGATGGCCGTCTCGAACTTGCCCTTTACCTCGGCCGGGAGCTTGTCGCCCGCGTCCTTGAGGGTCTTCTCGAGCTGGTAGACGGTCGTATCGAGCTGGTTCTTCGTCTCGACGGCTTCCTTGCGCTTGGCGTCGGCCGCGGCGTTGGCCTCGGCTTCCTTGGTCATGCGCTCGACCTCCTCCTTCGAGAGGCCGGAGGAGCCCTGGATGGTGATCTTCTGGTCCTTGCCGGTGCCGAGGTCCTTGGCCGTGACGTGCAGGATGCCGTTGGCGTCGATGTCGAAGGTGACCTCGATCTGCGGCACGCCGCGCGGGGCGGGCGGGATGCCGTCGAGCTTGAAGGTGCCGAGGTTCTTGTTGTCGCGGGCCATCGGGCGCTCGCCCTGCAGGACCACGATCTCCACGCCGGGCTGGTTGTCGCTGTAGGTGGAGAAGATCTGCGACTTCTTGGTCGGGATGGTCGTGTTGCGCGGGATCATCGGCGTGGCGACCTCGCCGGCCGTCATGATGCCGAGGGTGAGCGGGGTGACGTCGAGCAGCAGCACGTCGCGCACCTCGCCCTTGAGCACGCCGCCCTGCACGGCCGCGCCGACGGCGACGACTTCGTCGGGGTTGACGCCCTGGTGCGGCTGCTTGCCGCCGAGCTGCTTGGCGATGTCGATGACCTTGGGCATGCGCGTCATGCCGCCGACGAGCACGAGTTCGTCGATGTCGTCCGAGGTCACGCCGGCGTCCTTGAGGCAGTTCTTGAAAGGCTGGATGCAGCGCTCGAACAGGCTGTCGCAGATCTGCTCCATCTTCGCGCGCGAGAGCTGGACGTTGAGATGCTTCGGGCCGGAGGCGTCGGCGGTGATGAACGGCAGGTTGATGTCGTAGGTGGTCGCGGACGAGAGGGCGATCTTGGCCTTCTCCGCCTCCTCCTTGAGGCGCTGGAGGGCCATCGGGTCCTTGCGCAGGTCGATGCCGTGCTCCTTCTTGAAGCCGTCCACAAGCCACGTGATGATGGCGTCGTCCCAGTTGTCGCCGCCGAGGTGGGTGTCGCCGTTGGTGGCCTTCACCTCAAACACGCCGTCGCCGATCTCGAGGATGGAGACGTCGAAGGTGCCGCCGCCGAGGTCGAACACCGCGATCTTCTCGTCCTTCTTCTTGTCGAGGCCGTAGGCGAGCGAGGCGGCGGTGGGCTCGTTGATGATGCGGAGCACCTCGAGGCCGGCTATCTTGCCGGCATCCTTGGTGGCCTGGCGCTGGGCGTCGTTGAAATAGGCGGGCACGGTGATGACGGCCTGGGTGATCTTCTCGCCGAGATAGGCCTCGGCGTCGGCCTTCAGCTTGGCGAGCACGTAGGCCGAGATCTGCTGCGGCGCGAAGGTCTCGGTCTTGTCGCCGATCTGCACCTCGATGTAGGCGTCGCCGTTCTTGCCCTCGACGACCTTGAAGGGGAAATTCTTCGCCTCCTCGCGCACCTCGGAAAACTTGCGGCCGATCAGGCGCTTCGCGGAGAAAATCGTGTTCTTCGGGTTGGTGACCGCCTGGCGCTTGGCCGCCTGGCCCACGATGCGCTCGCCGGTCTTCGTGAACGCCACGATGGACGGCGTCGTGCGCGCGCCCTCGGCGTTCGGGATGACCACCGGCTCACCGCCTTCCATGATGGCCATGCAGGAATTGGTGGTGCCGAGGTCGATGCCTAGGATTTTGCTCATAGCGCGCACGGGATTGCAAAGCCTGTGCCGCCCGACCTCAGAATTTAGAATACTCTAGTCCAACGCTTTACGTAGTCTGCCCGAGCTGGTGATCGTTGGGAAAAGCGCCACCGTGGCACACTCCTGTCACACCTCGGGAGCGCCAAGTGCGACAGCACTACAGCGGTAATCGCCCTCGGATTGCCGCGGTTTCAGGCCAACCGTGTCACGACGGCGAAGGCGCCGGCACCCCAGCATTCGCGAATGCGCGCGATGACCGGTTCCGCTGCCTGTTTCTCGCCCAACAGCGCAAAACACGCGCTGCCGCTGCCGCTCATGCGCGGCGCGAGGCCGAACTCCGCATGCAACATCTCCATCAAAACGGGCAGCCCGACGTATTTTTCAAAGGCCACCGCCTCCATGTTGTTGGCGAGAAGCTGCTCGGCGGGTGCATCGCTGCCGAGCCACTCCGCGAGCCGGCGCTCCGCCCCGGCCGCCGGCACGTAATCGGTCCCGCGGGCGGCCATCCGCTGGTAGGCCCAGGCCGTCGCGATGCCGAAGCTGGGCTTGAACACGAGCACACGCCGCCCGCGCAGCCGGCGCGCCGCGGTTTCCGGTAACGGTTCCACCTTGTCCCCGCGTCCGCGCATCACGACCGGACCTCCGTGCAGGAAGAGCGGGCAGTCCGAACCGAGCGCCGCAGCCAGCTCCGCCAGTTTCGTGGCCGGCAGCTTTTCCCCGCCCAACCGCTCCAGTGCCCGCAACGCCGCCACGGCGTTGCTGCTGCCGCCGCCGAGGCCGGCGCCCACCGGGATGCGCTTCGTGAGTTTGAAATGCACCCGCCCGCCCCACCCCGTCGCCTGCGCGTAGGCCGCCGCCGCGCGCAGCACGAAATTACTTGCGTCGACCGGCACGCCCGGCGCATCGCACTCCAAGGTGAAGCGCGGTCGGTCCTCCGTGCCTTGTCCTCTGTCTTCCGCCCTCAGCTCATCCCCGAATTCCAGCGGCGCCGCCACGGACACGAGCTCATGAAAACCGTCCGCGCGCCGCCCCGTGACGGCGAGCAGGAGGTTGACCTTGGCGGGACTGAAGACCGTGACCACGGACCAAAGGGCTAACCGCGGGCCGCCCCGAATAAACACAAATCCCGGGCGGGCTGTTTTTCCTTCAATTTGGGATTATTCGCGTCCATTCGTGGTTCCCCCGCCCCATGCCCTGCGAACTCATCCTCGCCCTCGACGTGCCCACGCGCGAAGCCGCCGCGCCTATCCTCCGCCAGCTGCGCGGCGAGCTCAAGTGGGTGAAGATCGGCCTGCAGATGTTCACCGCCTACGGCCCCAACTACGTCCGCGAGGTCGCCGGCATGGGCTTCCACGTCTTCCTTGACCTCAAGCTGCACGACATACCCAACACCGTGGGCAAGGCCGTCGAGTCGCTCTGCCCCCTGCCCATCCGCATGTTGACCCTGCACACCGGCGGCGGTGGCGAGATGATGCGCGCCGCCCTCGCCGCCCAGCAGAAGGGCAACCCCGACCTGCTCCTCCTCGGCGTGACCGTGCTCACCTCGATGAACGACGCCACGCTCCGCGAGGTCGGCGTCGGCGCCCCGGCCGCCGACCAGGTCGCCCGCCTCGGCCGGCTGGCCGCCGACTCCGGCCTGCGCGGGCTCGTCTGCTCGCCGCACGAGGTCGCCCTGCTGCGCGCCCAGCTCCCGCCCGACACCCGGCTCGTGACGCCCGGCATCCGCCCCGCCGGCGAGGGCGGCGGCGACGACCAGAAACGCGTCATGACCCCCGCCGAGGCCGCGCGCGCCGGTTCCACCCACATCGTCGTCGGCCGGCCCATCCTGCAGGCCCCCGACCCCGCCGCCGCCACGCGCGACATTATCACGCAACTCAACGAGGCCTGAGCTGTCTGGGTTGGTTAACCTGCTTCAACCTTAACTCCAACCTGCCCCCGCGATGTCCCGCACCGCCGCCATTTTGCTCGCCGCCGGCCGCAGCCACCGCATGCAGGGCGCCGTGGCCGACAAGATCCTCGCGCCGCTCGCGGGCAAGCCCGTCTTCGCGCACAGCGCCAGCGCCTTCTTCCGCAGCGGCGTGGCCGATTTCTACGTCGTCACCTACCGCGACCGCCGGCAGATGCTCGAGCTTTCCGCCTACGCGCCCACCCCGGCGCTGTTCGTCGCCGGCGGCGCCGAACGACGCGATTCCGTGGCCGCCGCGCTCGCCGAGCTGCCCCCCGACGTCGAATACGTCTTCATCCACGACTGCGCCCGGCCGCTCATCCAGCCCGAACAGCTCGTCGCCCTGCACAAGATCGTCCGCCGCGAGCGCGCCGTCGTCCTCGCCCACCGCGTGACCGACACCATCAAGGAGCACCGCGGCTCCGGCCGCCTGCGCACGCTCGACCGCGAACACCTCTGGGCGATGGAGACCCCGCAGGTCTTCGCCCGCGACCTCATCGACCGCGCCTACGCCGAGGCGGCCCGCCGCCGCCGCCCGATCACCGACGACGCCGCCGCGGTCGAGCTGTTGGGGCATCCCATCGCCCTGCTCGAGAACGACCGGCCGAACCACAAGCTCACGACGCCCGCCGACCTTCCGCTGCTGGAGTTGCTGCTCGCCCGGCCCGAGGCCTAGGCCGCCCGCGGTTTGCTACCGCGGCCCATTCACGCGGCTTCAATCCGGACCCCGGCCGGGTTTTTTTCGTGGCCTTCGCGGCGTCCGTGGCGACCATATCTCCATGAACCTCCGCATCGGCCACGGTTACGACATCCACCGCACCGTGCAGGGCCGCAAGCTCGTGCTCGGCGGCGTCTGGTTCGACTGCGACTTCGGCCTCGAGGGCCACAGCGACGCCGACGCCCTCACCCACGCCATCTGCGACGCCCTCCTCGGCGCCGCCGGCCTGCCCGACATCGGCCACTATTTCCCCAACACCGACCCGGCCTGGAAGAACGCCGACTCCCAGCTTCTCCTCCGCAAGGTCGTGGCCGCCCTGGCCACCTCCGGCTGGCGCCCCGTCAACATCGACGCCACCCTCATCGCCGAGCGCCCTAAGATCGCCCCGCGCCTCGACGAGATGAAGAACACCCTCGCCCACTCCCTCGGCATTTCCGTCGACGCCGTCGGCGTCAAGGCCACGACCAACGAGGGCGCCGACGAGATCGGCCGCGGCCACGCCATCGCGGCCCACGCCGTCGCCCTGATCGGGAAAATGTAGGACGGGCTTTACGCCGCGGTGTTTCTGATGCCATCCAAGGAGATGCCACGCCTCCTGTTTTGGGGAACTTGCCTCGCTGTAGCCATCGGCGCAGGCGGATGCGGCCGGCCCGAGACGCCCGTCTCCACCGGCAACCGCGAAAAAATCCTCCACTACGGCATCGGCTCGGAACCCACCGAGCTCGACCCGCACGTCGTCACGGGACTCGGCGAGGGCAAGATCATCCCCGCGCTCTTCGACCCGCTCGTCACGCTCGACCCCGACACGCTCCAGCCCGCGCCCGCGCTGGCCGAGCGCTGGGAGGTGTCCGCGGACGGCCTCACCTGGACCTTCCACCTGCGCGCCGGGGCTCGCTGGACCAACGGCGAGGCCGTGACCGCGCAGGATTGCGTCGATTCCTGGCGCCGCGTGCTCACGCCCTCGCTCGCCGCCGACTACGCCTACCTGTTCTACCTCGTCCGCGGCGCGGAAGCCTACCACAAGGGCCGCACCGCGGACTTCTCGACCGTCGGCCTCGCCGCGCCCGACGCGCGGACCTTCACCGTCACGCTCGCGCAGCCGACCCCCTACTTCCCGCTCCTGCTCATCAACCCGCCCTTCCGCCCCGTCAACGTCCGCGCCATCGCGGCGCACGGCGATCCCGCCCGCCGCGGCAACCCGTGGACCAAGCCCGGCCGCATCGTCTCCAACGGCCCCTTCGAACTGCGCGCGTGGTCCCCCAACCAGCACGTCGTCGTCGCCAAGTCCGCCACCTACTGGAACCGCGACCGGATCGCGCTCAACGGCATCCATTTCTACCCCATCGAAAGCCTCGACGCCGAGGAACGCGCCTTCCGCCGCAACCAGCTGCACATCACCTGGGCCATCCCCGTCGTGAAGGCCCGCGCCTACCGCGCCGGGAACTCGCCCTACCTGCGCACCGACCCCTACCTCGACACCTACTTCTTCCGCTTCAACACCGCGAAGGCGCCCTTCGACCGCCGCGAGATCCGCCGCGCGCTCTCCCTCGCCATCGACCGCACCGCCATCACCGACCGCATCATCGGCGGCGGCCAGCAGCCCGCCACCTCGGTCACGCACCCCGGCATCCCGGGCTACTCTCCGCCCGACCGGCCGCTGCACGACGTCGCCGCCGCGAAAAAACTCCTGGCCGACGCCGGCCACCCCGGCGGCGCCGGGCTGCCCCCGATCGAGATCCTCCACCAGAACAACGACACCGTCCGCCTTGTCGCCGAGGCCGTGCAGGAGATGTGGCGGCGCGAACTCGGCCTGCAGGTCACGCTCCGCAACCAGGAGAACAAGACCGTCTTCGCCGACCGTCGTGCCGGCAACTACCAGGTGCTCATGTCCGAGTGGATCGGCGACTACCTCGACGCCACGACCTTCCTCGACCTCTGGCGCTCCGACAGCGGCAACAACCACACGCGCTGGGGCCATCCCGACTACGACCGCCTGCTCGCTGAGGCCGCCCGCACCGCCGACGCCTCCGCCCGCGCCGCCCTGCTCCGCACGGCCGAGCAGCTGATGCTCGACGAGGCGCCCATCGCCCCGCTCTTCTACAACCCGCACGTCTACCTCATCCAGACCAGCGTCCGCGGTTGGAAACCCACCCCGTCCGACAGTGTCGACTACCAGCATGTCCGCCTGGAGGAATAGCCTTCTGTTTCGAGTTATAGGGGTGTCGCTCGTCGACGCCTGCATATCCGCACCCTGTCATTCTGAGTCCGCCGTGGCGGGCGAAGAATCCACGCCGATATTCTGGAACGACACGGGATTCTTCGCTGCGCTCAGAATGACATCTTTCGGTGGTTTTCCACTTTTGTGTTTCTTGTGGCCGCTTCTTCTCGGCTGCTCTCGCAACGAACCGTCCGCGCCTGTGGCCACAGCGCCTCAAAAAATCCTCCGCATCAGCCACCGCAACGAGCCCGCCACCACCGACCCGCAGCTCGCCACCCTCCCCGACGAATTTTTCGTCATCCGCGCCGTCAAGGAGGGCCTGCTCGTGCCCGACCCCGCGGGCGGCGCGCCGCGGCCCGGCGTCGCCGAACGCTGGGAGGTGTCCGCCGACGGCCTCACGTGGACCTTCCACCTGCGCGCCGACGCCCGCTGGTCCAACGGCCGCATGCTTACGGCGCAGGATTTCGTCCACTCCATCCGGCGCGCCCTCACGCCCGCGACCGCCGCGCCCAAGGCCCACCTGTTCTTCAGCCTCGCGGGCGCGGAGGATTTCTACCGCGGCAAGCTCACCGATCCCGCGCTCATCGGCGCCGCCGCGCCGGGCCCGCAGACCCTCGTGCTCCGGCTGGCCCGGCCCAATCCCGACCTGCCCGCCCTCGCCGCCTCGGGCCCGTGGATCCCGGTCTATCCGCACGTGACCACGGAGGACGGCCGGGAGCGCTACATCCCCGGCCGCGACATCGGCAACGGCCCCTTCGTCGTCGCCGAGTGGCACGCGCACCGGCACATCACCGTCACGAGGAATCCCCATTACCACGCCGCCGGCCGCGTGAAGCTCGACGGCATCCGCTTCCAGGCCTTCGACAACGGCGACACCGAGGAGCGCGCCTTCCGCGCCGGGCAGATTGACGCCACGCTGGCCGTGCCCTTCTCCAAGCTCGGCAGCTACACGCCGCCCGTGCTCCAGACCCAGCCGCTGCACGAGACCCGCTACCTCGCCCTCAACACCGGGCGCGCGCCGCTTGACAACCCGCAGGTCCGCCGGGCCCTCGCCGTCGCCATCGACCGGCGCGCCCTCGTGGAGCAGGTCACCCGCGGCGGGCAGCGCCCGGCGCTCTCCTTCATCCCGCCCGGCCTCGGCGGCTACGAACCGGATCTCGATCTGCGCGACGCAAGCGGAAGGTGGAGCGCGGTCTCCGGACGCGTTCGGAGCGAGTCGGGGACGCCTCGCTCCACCTCGACAGACTCTCGCCTCGCCGAGGACTTGGAGGAAGCCCGTGCACTATTGGCCGCGGCCGGTTTCCCCGGCGGCAAAGGCTTCCCGCGCCTCGAGATCTCCACTTGGGTCAACACGCCCGTTCTTGAGGCCGTGCAGCAGATGTGGAAACGCGAACTCGGCCTCGACGTCGCGATCGTGCAGCGCGAGGGCAAGGTCCACCTCGCGGCCGCCGCCGCGGGCGACTTCGACCTCGCCTTCCTCCCCGCCATCCCCGACTACGCCGCGCCCGCGGCCCTGTTCGAGGAGTGGCTCTCCACCTCCCCGGTCAATTACGCCCGCTGGCACAACCCCGCCTACGACCGGCTCGTCCTCGAAGCTGGGCGCACCACGGATGCGGCACGCCGTCTCGCGCTTTACCGCGAGGCCGAGGCGCTCATCCTCGCCGACCTCCCCGTCATCCCGCTCTACTTCAACACCCAGAATTTCCTCCTCTCCCCGCGCGTCCACGGCTGGCGTTCCGACGGCCTCTGGACGCGCTTCTACCACGACCTCGAACTCAAATGATCCGCCACCTCGCCCTCACCGTCCTCCTCGCCACCCCGGCCTTCGCCGCGGCGCCCGACCTGTCCCGGCTCCAGCCCGCCCTCGACGCCATGAGCGCCGAGCGCATCCGCCGCCACGTCGAGATGCTCGCCTCCGACGAATTCGAGGGCCGCGCCCCCGGCACGGCCGGCGAGGAAAAGACCGTCAACTACATCGCCGCCGAGCTGCAGAAAGCCGGCCTCAAGCCCGGCAATCCCAACGGCTCCTGGTTCCAGGAGGTGCCCATCGTCGGCCTCACCTCCACGCCCACGGCCTCCCTCGCCATCGGCGACAAGTCCCTCCCGCTGGTCCAGGTCAACGACATGATCGCCGTCTCCCGCCACGTGCGCGAGCAGATCGACGTCAAGGACTCCGACGTCGTCTTCGTCGGCTACGGCGTGCAGGCGCCCGAGTTCGAGTGGGACGACTTCAAGGGCGTCGACGTCCGCGGCAAGACCGTCATCATGCTCATCAACGATCCGCCGATCCCCGATCCCGCCGACCCCACCAAGCTCGACGAGAAGACCTTCCGCGGCCGCGCCATGACCTATTACGGCCGCTGGACCTACAAATATGAGAAGGCCACCGAGCTCGGCGCCGCCGCCTGCCTCATCGTCCACGAGACCATCCCCGCCGCCTATCCCTGGGCCGTCGTCGTCGGCAGCTGGGGCCGCGAGAACCTCGACCTGCGCAACCCCGACGGCAACGCCGGCCGCGTCCCCGTCGAGGCGTGGATCAACCTCGACGCCGCCAAGCGCATCTTCGCCGCCGCCGGGCAGGACTTCGACGCGGCGAAGCTCGCCGCCCGCCAGCGCGGCTTCAAGCCGGTCCCCCTCGGCGGCAAGGCGGCCTTCGAGGTCAGGAACACCCTCCGCGAGGTCAACTCCCGCAACGTCGTCGGCCTGCTCGAGGGCTCCGACCCGGTGTTGAAGCACGAATACATCGTCATCACCGCGCATTGGGACCACCTCGGCCGCGATCCCAAGAAGGAGGGCGACCAGATCTTCAACGGCGCCGCCGACAACGCCTCCGGCACGGCCGCCATGCTCGAGGCCGCCCGCGCCCTCGCCGCCTCGCCCCATCGCCCGAAACGCAGCATCCTCTTCAACTTCGTCACCGCCGAGGAATACGGCCTGCTCGGCTCGAAGTATTACGCCGAGAACCCCCTCTACCCGCTCGACCGCACCGTCGCCAACCTCAACATCGACGGCGCCAACCAATACGGCCCCACCGCCGACATCGAGGTCGTCGGCTACGGCCAGACCACCATCGACGAGATCGCCACGGCCATCGCCGCCACCGAGGGCCGCACCATCATCCCGGACGCCAATCCGCAATACGGCAGCTATTACCGCAGCGACCACTTCGAGTTCGCCAAGGTCGGCGTGCCCGCCTTCTACCCCAACGCCGGCAAGACCTTCATCGGCAAGCCCCCCGGCTGGGGCCAGCAGATGGTCGAAAAATACATCGCCGAGGACTACCACAAGGTCACCGACGAGATAAAGCCCGACTGGGATCTCGCCGGCATGATCCAGGAAGGCGCCTTCCTCATGAAGGTCGCCTGGGCCATCGCCGACAGCGACCAGTGGCCGCAGTGGAAGCCCGGCAGCGAATTCAAGGCCAAGCGCGACGCGATGATGAAGAGGTGAGCCCCGCGTGCCGATGTTCGTAATCCGAACACCGGCCTTGCCGCGGCTTTTCTTTTGCCACCCCCTCGCGGTGGCGCTTGCCTCCGCCCTGTGCTGACCTCGCGCGCGTTTTTTCCGACTTTGGCCGTCGCTGTTCTGGCCTTTGTTACGGCGGGTTGCGGCCGCCGCGAATCGCTCGTCGAGATCGGCAACCGGTCGCAAATCCTGCACCAGGGCATCGCGACCGAGCCGCAGGATCTCGACCCGCATATGCTCCAGTTCCAATCGCACTTCAATGTGTTCATGGCGCTGAATGAGGGGCTCGTCGGCTTCGACCCGCAGACACTGCACCCGGTGCCCGGAGTGGCCGAGCGCTGGGAGATCTCGCCCGACGGCCTGACCTACACCTTTCACCTGCGCGCGGACGCCAAGTGGTCCAACGGCGAGCCGCTCACCGCCCATGACTTCGTCTTCAGCGCGCAGCGCATCCTCTCGCCCAAACTGGGATCGCCCTTCCGCTACTACTACGACGATGTGCGCGGGGCCAAGGAGTTCACCGCGTCCGGGGCATCCGATTTTTCCCGGGTCGGCATTCGCGCCATCGCTGATCGCACGCTGGTCATCGAGTTGAACCACCCCGCCCCCTACTTTCTTTTCCTCCTCGGCAACTGGTCCTGGTATCCGCTGCACCGCGGGATGCTCGAGCAATACGGCGGAGTGGACCGGCCCTACGCCGATTGGTCGCGGCCCGGAAGGCAGGTGGGCAACGGCCCCTTCGTGCTCGCAGAATGGAAACTGGGGCAGGTCATCATCGTTAAGCGCAACCCGCACTATTGGAACGCCACGCGGGTCAGGCTGAACGAGATCCATTTTTATCCCATCGATAATGCCGACGCCGAGGAGCGCGCCTTCCGCGCCGGCCAGCTGCACATCACGGAAAACGTCCCGGTCAGCAAGCTGCGCGACTACGCCAAGCAAGAACCCGGCCCCCTGGTCGTCGCGCCAATTTTCGCCACCTACGCCTACGTCTTCAATGTCACGCGCCCGCCCTTCTCGGATCACAAGGTGCGCCGGGCCTTCTCGCTCGCGCTCGACCGGCAGGGCATCGTGGCCAGCCAGGCGGCCAGCGGCATCCAGCCCGCCCAGACCTTCGTGCCGCCCTTCGGAGCCTATGCGGGCGCCGACGCGGACGCGCTGCGCTTCGACCCGGAGGAGGCGAGCCGCCTGTTGACGGCAGCCGGTTTTCCCGAGGGCCGGGGCTTCCCTCCCGTCGAATTCGTCACGAACACGAGCCAGCTCCATCGTGAGATCGCCGAGATCGCGCAGCAGCAGTGGCGCAAGCACCTCGGCGTGCAGGTCGCCATCAGCCTGCGGGAGAGCAAGGTCTTCTTTCAGGAACGCATCCGGAAGGAATATGCCCTCGCCCGTTCCAGCTGGTTCGGCGACTACCCCGACCCTTTCGCCTTCCTCACGCTCTACCTGAGCGACAACGGTCAGAACACCACCGGCTACGCGAGCCCGGACTATGACCGCCTCGTGCTGTCCGCCGCGAAAAGCCTCGATGAAGGCCAGCGCCTCGCCCGTTACCGAGAATCCGAGGGGCTGCTGTTGCGCGACCTGCCCGTGATGCCTCTGTTCCATGAGACCAGCCGCCATCTCGTCCACCCGGCCGTGCGCGGCCGACATTCCAACCTCTTCGATATCCATCCCTACCAAGACATGTGGCTCGAGGCGCCCTAGGCGTTGGTAAGGGCATCAGCCACCGGTTTTTCCTTCTGGCCTCGGTCGTCCGTCCTCTGTCCTCTGTTTGCCGTCCTCCGATCCAGCGCCCCATGCTCCGCTACGCCCTCCGCCGCCTGCTCCAAGCCGTCCCGGTGCTCTTCGTCATCGTGACCGCGACGTTCTTCATGGTGCGCTTCGTGCCCGGCGGGCCGTTCACGGCGGAGAAGGCCGTGCCGCCCGAGGTGCTGCGCAACCTCGAGGCGCACTACGGCCTCGACCAGCCGTTGTGGCGGCAATACGTCAACTACCTCGGCAAGGTCGCGCGCGGCGACCTCGGCCCGTCGTTCAAGTATTCCAACCGCACCGTCAACGAGATCATCGGGCAGAAGCTGCCCGTCTCGCTCGAGCTCGGCGGCCTCGCCCTCGCGGTCGCGCTCCTCGTCGGCCTGCCGCTCGGCGTGCTGGCCGCGGCCCGGCGCAACACCTGGGTCGACTACCTCTGCGGCGCCACCGGCATGATCGGCATCTGCGTGCCCACCTTCGTGCTCGGCCCCCTGCTCGCCCTCTTCTTCGGCATCCACCTCGGCTGGGTCAACGTCTCCGGCTGGTATGTGCCGCTCGACCGCGTGCTGCCGGCCGTCACGCTCGGCTTCGTCTACGCGGCCTACATCATGCGCCTCACCCGCGGCGGCATGCTCGAGGTGCTCAGCCAGGACTACATCCGCACCGCCCGCGCCAAGGGCGCCTCCGAGCCGCGCGTCGTGCTCGTCCACGCCCTCCGCGGCGGCCTGCTGCCCGTCGTCACCTTCCTCGGCCCCGCCATCGCCGGCATCCTCACCGGCTCGTTCGTGATCGAGACCATCTTCCAGATCCCCGGCCTCGGGCGCGAGTTCGTCAACAGCGCCTTCAACCGCGACTACACGATGATCCTCGGCACGGTCATCCTCTACGCCTCGCTCATCGTCGTGCTCAACCTCGCCGCCGACATCGCCCAGGTGTGGCTCAACCCCAAGCTCAAGTTCGAATGAGCGCGCCCGCCGACACCGCCCTCCCCGCCCCGGCCCCGGACCTCGAGGCCGGCCACTCGCCGTGGGAGGACGCCTGGCACCGCCTCGCCCGGAACCGGCCCGCCGTCGCCGGCGGCCTCTTCCTCGCCGTGCTGGCGGTGCTCTGCGTCGTCGCGCCGTGGTTCCTGCCCTACGGCTACAGCGAGCAGGACCTCAACCTCGGCGCCAGCGCCCCCTCCGCCGCCCACTGGCTCGGCACCGACGTGCTCGGGCGCGACCTCCTCGTGCGCCTCCTCTACGGCGGCCGCATCTCGCTCGGCGTGGGCCTCTGCGCCACCTTCGTCGCCCTCACCATCGGCGTCGTCTACGGCGCCGTGGCCGGCTACGTCGGCGGCAAGGCCGACACGGTCATGATGCGCATCGTCGACGTCATCTACGCCCTGCCCTTCACCATCTTCGTCATCCTGCTGATGGTCTTCTTCGGCCGGAACATCATCCTCCTCTTCGTCGCCATCGGCGCGGTGGAGTGGCTGACGATGGCCCGCATCGTCCGCGACCAGGTGCTCAGCCTGAAGCGCATGGAGTTCATCGAGGCCGCCCGCGCGCTCGGCCTCGGCCACGGCCGGATCATCTTCCGGCACATGCTGCCCAACCTCCTCGGGCCCGTCATCGTCTACACCACCCTCACCATCCCCGCCGTCATGCTGCTGGAGGCCTTCCTCAGCTTCCTCGGCCTCGGCGTGCAGCCGCCCATGAGCTCGTGGGGCACCCTCATCAAGGACGGCGCCGAGAAGATGGAGGAATATCCCTGGCTCCTCCTCTTCCCCGGCTCCGTCTTCTCCCTCACGCTCTTCTCGCTCAACTTCCTCGGCGACGGCCTCCGAGACGCCCTGGACGTGAGGGCCGCCAAAGACTGATCCATGCCAAGAGGATTCGCCGCATCATGCGCCTGCTTGCCGCGCCGGAGCCTTGGCCAAGGCGGGCGCGACGCGCTCGACGTCCGCGCCGCCAAGGGCTGAGAAGGCCGTATTGACACTCTGGCAATTCGGTAATACCGATGCCGCATGCCCACGGTCACCATCAAGCTCAGCCCCGCCGAGCACGCGCGTCTCAAGGCCGACGCCGCGCGCCGCCGCACGTCCAAGTCCGCCGTTCTGCGCGAGGCTTATGCCCGGTTGTCCAGTACCACTGCTTCCGGCTCGTTTTATGAGCGAGCCCGACACTTGATTGGCGTCGCCTCTGGGCCGGGAGATCTATCTACGAATCCCAAGTATATGGCGGGTTATGGCAAATCCCGTCATTCTTGATACGGGCCCCCTCGTGGCCATAATCGACGGCGCCGACGCGCGGCACGATTGGGCGAAGGCCCAATTGGCCTCGTTGCAACCTCCATTCCTCACCTGCGAAGCCGTGCTGTCGGAGGCATTGTTTCTTCTTCCTCATGCCCATCGGGGCATTCCCACGCTTCTGAGTTTTCTTCGCGAAGGATTGGTGCAGGTCTCGTTCGATTTCGACGACAACTTGGAGGCCGTCACGCAACTTATCGCGAAGTATCAGGACCTGCCCATGTCCATGGCCGACGCTTGTCTCGTGCGCATGAGTGAACTCCATGATCGCGCCAAAGTCTTCACCTTGGATTCTCATTTCCGGCTCTACCGTCGGCACGGACGCCAATCGATCCCGCTGATCTATCCCCGATGACCCTCCGCCGCTTCCGTCCCTATTTTTCCTACCTGCGGCCGGTGCGCGGGGCGCTGGTCGTCGCCACCCTCGCCGGCCTGGTCTACAGCGCCGCCACCGGCGTGGGCCTGCCGTGGATGATCAAGACCGTCTTCCCGGCCATCTTTGACGGCCCGCGCGACCTGCCCTGGCGCGACATCCTCGTCATCGCCGCCTACATCCCGCTCATCTTCGCCCTGCGCGGCGCCTTCGGCTACCTCAACGGCTACTGCATCCAGCTCGCCGGCACGCGCATCCTTGAGAGCGTCCGCGTCGACTACTTCCGCAAGCTCCAGCTCCTGCCGCTTTCCTTCGTCCAGAACCGCCAGACCGGCGACCTCCTCTCGCGCGGCCTCGCGGACACCACCCAGCTCCAGACCACGCTGACCGTCCTCGCCAACGACGGCATCAAGCAGCCCGGCACGCTGCTCTTCGCCCTCGGCTCCGTCGGCTACCTGGCGTGGCACGCGCAGGGTGTGGCCATGCTGCTCGCCTGCCTCGGCGTCGTGCCCCTCACTGTCCTGCCCATCCGCTACGTCGGCCGCCGCATCCTCAAGCGCGCCGAGGAACTCCAGGCGCAGCTCGGCTCCATCACCGGCCAGTTCGCCGAGAACCTCTCCGCCGCTCGCGAGGTGCGCGCCTACGGCCTTGAGCAGCGCGAGACCGACGCCTTCGCCGGCCGCAGCCGCTCCCTCCTCACCCTCCAGCTCAAGATCGCCAAATACGCCCAGGCCCTCAGCCCCGCCATCGAGCTCGTCTCCGCCGCCGGCATCGCCGGCACCCTCGTCTACGCCTACCAGGCCGGCATCTCGAAGGACGACTTCCTCGCCATCGTCACCGCGCTCTACTTCTGCTACGAGCCGATCAAGAAACTCGGCGCGCTCAACAACGAGCTGAAGCGCGGCGAGGCCTCGCTCGACCGCCTCGAGGTCGTGCTGCACGAGCCCGTCACCATCACCGACCGCGCCGACGCCCGCCCCGCCGGCCGCCTCCGCGGCGACATCGAGTTCGCCGGCGTCTCCTTCGCCTACGGCGACCATCCCGCCCTGCGCGGCGTCTCCGTCCGCATCCCCGCCGGCACGGTCTGCGCCCTCGTCGGCCCCAGCGGCGCCGGCAAGTCCACCTTCGCCAACCTCGTCCCCCGCTTCTACGAGGCCGCGGCCGGCCGCGTCACCATCGACGGGCTCGACGTCCGCGATTTCCGCCTCGCCGACCTGCGCCGCAACATCGCCCTCGTCTCCCAGGATCCCGTCCTCTTCAACGAGACGATCTACAATAACCTCCTGCTCGGCCGGCCCGACGCCACCCGCGCCGAGGTGCTCGCCGCCGCCCGGGCCGCCCACGCCCACGACTTCATCGAGAAACAGCCGCAGGGTTACGACACCGTCGTCGGCGAGCGCGGCGCGCTCCTCTCCGGCGGCCAGAAGCAGCGCCTCGCCATCGCGCGGGCCTTCCTCCGCAACGCCCCCATCCTCATCCTCGACGAGGCCACCAGCGCGCTCGACTCCGAGAGCGAGGCCGCCGTGCAGGACGCGCTCAAGCGCCTCGTCGTCGGCAAGACCGTGCTCATCATCGCGCACCGCTTCAGCACCATCCGCGACGCCTCGCTCATCCTCGTCTTCGACCGCGGGGCGATCGTCGCCCAGGGGAACCACGCCTCGCTCTACGCGGGCAACGCCCTCTACAAGTCGCTCTACGACCGGCAGACGGCCGGCGCGTGACGCGCCATGCCCGCCGCCGCGCCGCATTACCTCGTCATCCGCCGCCGCTACCTCGGCGACATCGTCCTGCTCGGCTCCGTCTTCCGCAACCTGCGCCTGCACGCGCCGCAAGGCCGGATCACCGCCGTGGTCGAGCCGGCCTACGCCGGCGTGCTCGCGCTCAATCCCGACGTCGACGCCGTCCTGCCCCTGCCCGCCTCGCTCGGCCAATGGCCCGGCTTCCTCGGCCGACTCCGCGCCGCCGGGGCGACGCATGTGCTCGACTTCGACAACACCGACAAGACCGCGCTCATCGCGCGCCTCTCGGGCGCGGGGCAGCGCGCGACGTTCAACCGCGAGCTGATTCCCTTCAAATACGGCTGGGCCTACACGCAAACCGCCCGGGTCACGAACCACGACTACGACCGCCAGCACATCACCGAGACCTACCTCCGCCTGCTCGGCGCCGTCGCCGTGCCCGTCGCCGCGCGCGAAGTCCGGTTAACACCCAAGGACGACGACATCGCTTACGCCCGCAGCCTGCTTGCATCGAAAATCGAAGACCAAAAATCGAAAATTCTCATCCACACCGGCTCCCGCAGCGCCTTCCGGCTCTGGCCTGCGGAGCGTTTCGCCGCCGTCATCGACCGCTGCCAGCGCGAACTCGGCGCCGGCGCCGTGCTCGTCGGCGGACCGGGCGAGGCCGCCATCATCGAGGATATCCGCGCGCGCTGCGCCACCGCACCGGTGGTCCTCAACGAGACCCTCAGCGTGCCGCGCCTCGCGGCCTTGATGAGCCTCTTCCCGGTCCTGCTCTGCCACGACAGCGGCCCGATGCACCTCGCCGCCAGCGTGGGCGTGCGCGTGGTCGCGCTCTACGGCTCGCAGAACGCCGTCATCTGGCGCCCGCTGGGCCCGCAGCACACGGTCCTGCAGACGAGCCTGCCCTGCTCCTGCCTCCCCGACCTCCCGCAGCCCTGCGTGAAATCCGATTCCTACCGCAGCTACTGCGTGCGCAAGCTGGAACCCGCCGACGTCTTCGCCGCCGTGGCCGCCGCGCTCAGACCCGGAACGCGATGATGGTGTTCGCGACGCCGACAATCCCGGCGAAGCGCCCGGCCTTGATGGTCTCGAAAATCGCCTGCGTCACGCCGCTGGCCCGGCTGCCGAAGTCGTGGAACGCCGCCACGCCGCCCGGCTTCAGGTAGGGCAGCCAGGCCTCGATGTCGGCCTTGCAGCCCTCGTAGCTGTGGTCGCCGTCGATGAAGATCAGGTCGATCGTGCCGCGCTTCGCCGCCAGCGACCGCGCGGCCGCGAGCGAGTCGCTCACTACCGGCTCGGCGCGCGCCGACAGGCCGAGCGCGGCGAAGTTGGCGCGGAAGATCTCCAGCGTGCTCTGCGTGCCGAGCTGCCGGAAGTGCCGCTGATACCACGCCACGTCCTCGCCGCACATCGAGAGGCCCTGGAAGTTGTCCACGGCGAAGACCTTCGCGCCCCGCCCCTTGAGCCCGGCGGCGAGGAAGCACGTGGACGCGCCCATCCACGAGCCGATCTCCACCACCTGCGCGTCCGCCGGGGCGTCGGCCGCCAGCTGGAAGAGGAACCCGCGCTCGGGGAAGCTGCCCATGTCGTCCTGCCGGAACTGCCCGGCCACGCGCCGGAACTCGTCCCAGTTGAGGTCCGGCCGGCGCTTGCGCGCGCCGCGCAGGTAGCGGCCGATCTTCAGCGAGAACCGCACGTCGCGGACCACGGGCCAGTGCTTGAAAGCCATGCGCCCAATCCACCCGACGCGGCCGGACGCGGAAAGCTTTTTCTTCTCGTCCCGCTGGCTGGCCTCGCCGAAGCGCGCGTCGGCGGGAGCCTTGGCGGAGGCGGATGCCGACAATTCTCTCGTGTCGGACCCGGGGCCCGACCTACAAATCTCCGCGTCCCCCCATGACCCTCCCCAGCGTCACCGTCGCGATCTGCACCTACAACCGGGCGCAATTCCTCCGGCAGACGCTGGCCGGCCTCGCGCGGCAGGACTACCCCGCCGACCGGCTCGAGGTGCTCGTGATCGACAACAACTCGACCGACGACACCCGCGCCGCCGTCGCGGAGTTCGCCGCCGGCCCCCACGCGCCGCGCCATGTCTTCGAGGCGAAGCAGGGCCTCGACCACGCGCGCAACCGGGGCCTGGCCGAGGCGCGGCACGACATCATCCTCTTCGCCGACGACGACATCCTGATGGAGCCCGACTGGGTGCGCCGCATCGCCGAACCCTTCGCCCGGGACACCGCACGCCGCATCGGCTGCGTGGGCGGCGAGGTGGTGCCCGTCTTCCCCGACGGACAGCCGGACTGGGTCGCCGAGTGGCACGCCCCGCTCGCCTTCCGGGCCGACGCCGGCCCGCTCGGGCCGCGCCAGACCCCGATGGGCGCGAACCTGGCCTTCCCCAAGTGGGTCTTTGCGCAGGTCGGACCCTTTGCCACCGGCCTCGACCGCCAGGGCAAGAACCTCTTCGGCGGCGGCGACGGCGAGATGGTGCGCCGGGTGCGCGCGGCGGGTCTCGAGGTGTGGTTCGCCCCGGCCGCGAAGGTGCTCCACCAGATGCCGGCCTCGCGCACGACCTTCCGCTACGCGGCGCGGCATGCCTTCGACTCCGCCCGCTCGCGCGTCGTCGACCGCGCCCAGCAGGGCGGCGCCGGCGGCTACCTGCTGTCGCGGTTTTTCACCAACGTTCTGAAGGCCGCCGGCTTTCTCCTGCTGGCCCTGCTGGCTGTCGTCGTGCTGCAAACCGGGGCGGCGAAAAAGGCGCTGGTCCGCGCCTGGCGCTCCTGCGGCTATCTCTACCAGATCCCGCGCTCCCTATTCGGTCTGGTGTAGGAGCCTGCTTGCAGGCGATTCGGTAGTCCGTTGTGCTTTCCATCACTTTAATCGCGAGCAAGCTCGCTCCTACAACTTGAACGCCCCCCTGCCGCTCTCCGTCGTCGTCATCGCCCGCAACGAGGCGCACAACCTCCCGCGCTGCCTCGGCGGCCTGCGCGGCTGGGCGGCCGAGCTGATCGTCGTCCACAACAACTCCACCGACCGCACCGCCGCCGTGGCCGAGGAGCTGGGCGCGCTCGTCTTCGAGACCGAGTGGCGCGGCTACCGCGACACCAAGAACTGGGCGCTCGACCGCGCCACCCAGCCCTGGGCGCTCTGCCTCGACGCCGACGAGGAACTCTCCCCCGCCCTCAAGGAGGAGATCACGGCCTTCTTCGCCCGCGGGGACCACAAGCGTTTCCACGGCGCGCGTTTCCCGAGGAAAGTCTGGTTCATCGACCGCTGGATCACGCACGGCGACTGGTATCCCGACCTCAGCCTGCGGCTCATCTGCCGCGCCCACGCCCGCTGGGGCGGCGACCAGTTCGTGCACGAGAAGATGGAGGTCGACGGCGCCGTGGCCACGTTGCGCGGCGACCTGCACCACTACTCGTTCCCGACGCTCAGCAGCCACGTGGCCAAGATCAACCCCTTCGCCGACCTCTTCGTCCAGCAGCAGACCGCGAAGGGCGCGCGGTTCTCCCTCGCCGCCGCCGTGCTGCGGCCGTTCTGGCGCTTCTTCCGCGCCTACGTGCTGCGGCTGGGCTGCCTCGACGGCTACCCCGGCTTCTACATCGCCTGGGCGACGGCCTTCGGCGCCTTCGTGCGCTACAGCCGCCTCTACGAGCACGAGCACCGCGGCACGCCGCCCGCCCCCGATGCCCGCTGAGCCCAGGGAGTTCAGCCGCGAGGTCGAGAACCTCGTCGCCGCCCTGCGCGAGGTGCCGGAGGACCGCGACCGCTCCAAGCGCCGCAAGACCGCCGAGCTCGGCGCGCTCATCGACGAGCTGCTCGTCAAATACCGCATCAGCCACGACTCGCTCGAGCACAGCATCCGCGAGAAATGGCCCGAGCTCGTGGGCCCCGCCAACGCGCAGTATTCCCACCCGGTCGTCGTCGAGCGCGGGCAGCTGCTCGTGCTCGTCTCGCACAGCGTCGTGCGGCAGGAGCTGTTTCACCACCGCCTCGACATCCTCGCCAAGCTGAAGCGACTGCCCGGCTGCGCGGGCATCAAGGGCCTGCACCTGCGGGCCGGGTGAGCCATTCGAAATCCTGTGACGAAAAAGCAAAACAACGAAGCCTACTACGAAATCGCCGGGCAATTCGCGCGCACTGAGCATTTCCTCGGGATTTTGTCGCCAGCCAACGCGTTTAGGAATGTTCGGCGCAAACTATCTTGGCTCACACGAGCAGATTTTGATGCACGATACATCCTACTCGGTCGGGCATATGACCAAGCGAAAAGTGACCTGTTACTCTATCTGAGGCCAACCCGTAGTGCCACGTCCCATCCAGATGACATAGATACCGAAGCATTGCTGCGTGCTCTTTCAAAGGATTACCCAACTATCCCAAGACGCGCATTAACACTAATGCTTGGTATGATCGTTTATTTGGGTTACCTAAGATGATGTCTGTGAGCCATCCCGTCGCACCCGGTCGGCCGCAAAATAACGCTTGCCCAGCGACCGAGCGGTTTGGTTAATGGCCCCTTCGTTAGTCGGAACCCGCTGGTCGCGGGGGCCGACCACGGTCAGTCCGGGCAACCGGACGGATAACGGTGTTGCCGGTCCCGCCTTGGCGGGACGGGTGGCACGGGTCCCGCCCCGGCGGGATCCACCAACGACCGCGTCACCAACCACATAAACCATGTCACAACCCGTTAAGTCAGAAGTCATCGCCCAGTTCAAAACCCACGAGAAGGACACCGGCTCCAGCGACGTCCAGATCGCGCTGCTCACCGCCCGGATCAATCACCTGACCGAGCACCTCCGCACGCATCGCAAGGACTTCCACAGCCGCCGCGGCCTCCTCCAGATGGCCTCCCGCCGCCGCAAGCTGCTGGATTACCTCAAGCGCGAGGACATCGCCAAATACAACGACCTGCTGCAGAAACTCAACCTGCGCAAGTAACCCGCTTTCCCAAAGGGCGGCCCACCGACGGGCCGCCCTTTGCTTGACCCTCACGAACCAGAGACTCGGGACATTTCCGCTTGCCGCCCCGGACGGATCCGGGACCGCAATCCGAAATTTCTCGGGAGCTGATTCAGGAGGGGATCGAAACGGAAAACCCGTCAACCCCGCGCCCGGCGCCACGCCGCGCGCACCCAAATCCAAACCATGAATCAGAAGCATAATGTCACCGTGCCCGGCCTGGGCATCACGTTCTCCACCGGCACCTACGCCAACCTCGCCAACGGCGCCGTCAACGTCTGCGTCGGCGAGACCAACGTCTTCGTCACCGCCTGCGTCGCCCAGACCATGCGCCCCGGCCAGGACTTCTTCCCCCTCACCGTCGACTACCGCGACAAATACGCCGCGGCCGGCCGCTTCCCCGGCGGCTACTTCAAGCGCGAGGGCCGCCCCTCCGAGAAGGAGATCCTCACCTCCCGCCTCTGCGACCGCCCCTGCCGCCCGCTCTTCCCCGAGGGCTTCCTCAACGAGGTGCAGATCATCGGCCAGCTCATGTCGGCCGACCAGCTCAACGACTCCGACATCCCGATGGTCAACGGCGCCAGCGCCGCCCTCGCCATCTCTGACATCCCGTGGGCGGGCCCCATCGCCGCTGTGCGCGTCGGCCTGATCGACGGCCAGTTCGTCGCCAACCCGAACCTCGAGCAGATGATGTCCTCCTCGCTCGACCTCATCTACGTCGGCACGAAGAAGGACATGCTCATGATCGAGGGCTCCGCCGATCAGCTCCCCGAGGAGGAGTTCATCAAGGCCCTCGAGTTCGGCCACCAGGCCATCCAGCCCATCATCGCCGCCATCGAGGAGCTCGTGCGCCTCTGCGGCAAGCCGAAGGCCACCTTCCCGCTCGTCGGCGCCACCCCCGAGGCCCGCGCCATCATCGAGCGCGTCGTCCCGGCCGAGCGCATCTCCGCCGCCATCTTCGGCAAGGACAAGGCCGCCCGCGGCGCCGCCGTGAAGCTCCTCAAGGACGAGGCCAAGGCCGCCCTCACCGCCGAGCTCGGCGCCGACAAGTTCACCGATGTCGACCTCAACGTCGTGTTCGAGGAGCTGCAATACAAGGCCTACCGCCACACCGTGCTCTCCAAGGGCGTCCGCGCGGACGGCCGCGGCGAGAGGGACCTCCGCCCGCTCAGCGCCGTCGTCGGCGTGCTCCCCCGCGTGCACGGCTCCGCCACCTTCCAGCGCGGCGACACCCAGAACATCGCCATCACCACCCTCGGGCCGACCAAGGAGGCCCAGGAAATGGACGGCCTCACCGGCGGCGCCACCTCGAAGTCGTTCATCCTCCACTACAACTTCCCGCCCTTCTCCGTCGGTGAGACCGGCCGCTTCACCGGCCCGGGCCGCCGCGAGATCGGCCACGGCGCCCTCGCCGAGCGCTCCCTCGTCCCCGTGCTCCCGCCCGAGGACGTCTTCCCCTACTCCATCCGCGTCGTCTCCGAGATCATGGCCTCCAACGGCTCGACCTCGATGGCCTCGATTTGCGGCGGCTGCCTTTCGCTCATGGACGCCGGCGTGCCCATCATCGCCCCCGTCGCCGGCATCTCCTGCGGCCTCATGACCGAAAACGGTCCCGACGGCTCCATCACCAAGTGGAAGACCATCACCGACATCCTCGGCGAAGAGGATCACTTCGGCGACATGGACTTCAAGATCGCCGGCACGACCAAGGGCATCACCGGCTTCCAGCTCGACCTCAAGATCAACGGCCTGCCCTTCGAGATCGCCAAGACCGCCATCATGCAGTGCCGCGAGGCCCGCATCGAGATCCTCAAGGTCATGCTCGCCGCCCTTCCCGCCCCGCGCAAGGACCTCAGCAAATACGCGCCGCGCATCCAGACCATCCAGATCGACCCCGAGAAGATCGGCCTGCTCATCGGGCCCGGCGGCAAGACCATCCGCCGCATCACCGAGACCACCGGCGCGCAGATCGACATCGCCGAGGACGACTCCGGCAAGGTCTTCATCTACTCCAACAATGCCGACGCCATGAACCGCGCCGTGCAGGAGATCGACGCCCTCTGCGGCGGCGGCGCCCAGATCGAGATGGGCAAGCTCTACCAGGGCCGCGTCACCGGCACCAAGGAGTTCGGCGCCTTCGTCGAGTGCCTCCCCGGCAAGGAAGGCCTCGTCCACATCTCCGAGCTCGCGGACTTCCGCGTGCGCCGCACCGAGGACGTCGTCAAGGTCGGCGACATGATCTGGGTGAAGTGCATCGGCATCGACGACAAGACCGGCAAGGTCCGCCTCAGCCGCCGCGCCGCGATGAAGGAGCTCGACGCCCAGAAGCAGGGCGGCGAGCAACCGCAACCTGAAGCCGCTCCGATCGAGTCTTGAGCTGTCTCAATTCCATCAAGCCGGAGGCTCTTACGCCTCCGGCTTTTTTGTGCCGCCCGCCTCGTCTCGCCATAGTCGCAACGTGACGAAGGCGGACGAGGCTCCGGCTGCCCAGTCCTAAACTGCAGGCAGCGAGCTTGCTCGCGCCCCTCTCCCAAGCCGCGACCCCGCTCGCGGTTTTTCTTTTGGTAGGGCGAGTCCTCCGGACGAGCCGCCACTGGTCGCCGCCAGCTTGTCCGCCGAAGCCTTGGCGAAGGCTGGATCCTCGGCGGCGACACGCATCGGCAGGGACGCCGACGCCCACCCCAATCAAGTCGCCATCCCAAGACGGACGGCTTTTCTTTTCGCCGCATTTCCGGCTTACAGCTCAGCGCTCCTCGCTTACAGTTCCGCCATGCCCTACGTCCGCGTCTGGAAATTCCGCGCCGCGCCCGGCCGCACCGCCGAATTCGAATCCGCCTACGGCCCCGCCGGCGACTGGGCCCGCCTCTTCCGCCTCGG
This sequence comes from uncultured Opitutaceae bacterium, assembly GCA_964601365.1. Lineage (GTDB taxonomy): Bacteria > Verrucomicrobiota > Verrucomicrobiia > Opitutales > Opitutaceae > Didemnitutus. The sequence goes on from CAZRNE010000029.1 coordinate 29,694, forward strand.
CGACGGCTACCTCGGCACCGAGCTGCTCCATCCCGCGCAAACCGGCGGGCCCTACCTCACGATCGACCGGTGGCGCAGCGAGGCCGACTGGCAGCGCTTCCTCGACACGCACGGATCCGCCTACCGCGCCCTGGATGCCAGGCTGGCGCCGCTCGGCGCGGAGGACACCGAAGTCGGCAATTTCATCGTGCCCTAGCCGATAGCCCCAGCGCGCCAGTCTGTTGCTGACAGCTTATGGTTGAATGCTGAAAGCTGCCCCGACACACACCCATGAAACTCCTCGTCACGAACGACGACGGCATCAACTCGGTCTTTTTCCGTGAACTGGTCGCCGCCCTGAAGCAGGCGGGGCACCAGCTCTTCATCGCCGTGCCGGCGGTGGAGCAAAGCTGGTCCGGCGCCTCCAAGACCCGGGCCCGGCCCGTCAAGACCGCCCGCGTCGACCGCGGCTTCGGCTGCCCGACCTGGATGATGGACGGCACGCCCTCCGACTGCGTCAACATCGCCCTCGGCCACCATATCACCGAACCGCTCGACGGCATCGTCAGCGGCATCAACATCGGCATGAACGGCTCGCTCGGCTTCATCCTCGCCAGCGGCACGATCGCGGGCGCGTGGGAGGGGGCGCTGCACGGCCTGCCGGCCGCGGCGTTCTCGCAGGACGTGTCGCCCGAATCCTACGCGTTCCTCAAGGAGCACGGCAGCAGGCCCGACGCCGAGACCCTGGCCACGCTCCGCCACAGCGCCGCCCGCGCCGCCACCCTCGTGGGCGAGTGGTTCCCCCGCATGGGCCGCAACAGCTTCACGGTGCACAACGTCAACTTCCCGATCCCCTGCGCCCCGCAGACGAAGCTGATGCGCACCGTGCCGGCGCAGGTGCATGTGCCCAAGATCTTCGGCCCCGCGGCCGACGACGGCTCGCACCGCCTCATCTGGGGGCACATCGTCGATGTCTCACCGCCGGAGCCGCTGACGGACGTGCAGTGCCTCAAGCAAGGGCACATCAGCCACACCATCCTCGACTACAAGCGCCTCGGCCACGCGTGAGGCGGGCGCGACGCGGCCTCACGCGCCCAGCAACGCGGCCTTTTCCGACGGCGGGAGGAAGGCGATCTCCACGGCGTTGCGGCGGGCCTGCGCGATTTCCGTTGGCGTCAATCCCGCCGCCGGTGCCGCAACCTCCAGTTCGTGCCGCAGGTCGATGCCGCTGACCACGGGGTCGTCGGTGTTGATCGTCGCCCGCAGACCGCGCCGGAGAAATTCCTTCATCGGATGCGCGGCGAAGCTTGGCACGGTGTTCGTCTGCACGTTGCTCGTCAGGTTGATCTCCAGTCCGATGCGGTGCTCGGCGAGATGGTCGAGCAGCTTCGGGTCGTCGATCGCGCGGATGCCGTGGCCGATGCGGGTCGCGCCGAGCATTTTGAGGGCCGCCCACACGCTCCGGGCGCCGCCCGCCTCGCCGGCGTGCGCCGTCACCGCCCAGCCGGCATCGCGTCCGCGCTTGAAGTGCTCGACGAAGAGCTCCGCCGGAAAGTTCTTCTCGTCGCCGGCGAGGTCGAGGGCCGTGATCTGCGCCCGCTGCGTCAACAGCGCCTCCAGTTCCACCCGGCAGGCCTCGGCCCCGAAGGTGCGGCTGAGGATGCCGATCAGGTTAACCTTGAGCCCGGTCTTGGCGCGCCCCTCCTCGATGCCGGCCACCACGGCCTCGGCCACCTTGGCGGGATCCAGTTTGTTCGGCCCCGCCATGAAATAGGGACTGAAGCGCAGCTCGACGTAATCGATGCCCTCGGCGTGCGCGTCCTCGACGTTCTCGCGGGCGATGCGGCGGCAGGCATCGTAGTCGCCGAGCACGGCGATCATCCAATGCAGCTTGTCCAGCCAGGCGAGCAGATCGGGCATCACCTCCATCACCTGGACGTGCGGGCGCAGCGTCTCGATGGTGTCGCCGGGCAGGCGGATGTTGTGCTTCCGGCCGAGGTCGAGGATGGTCTGGAGGCGGACGTTGCCGTCGAGGTGGCGGTGCAGGTCGATGAGCGGGAGTTTGGCGGGCATGGTTTCAGGCGATTTCATCGTCGGCCCGCGGCACGGCCACGAACCGGATCAGGAGGAAGATCAGGACCACGGCGCCGTAGGCGAGTGCGGCGGCCCCGGCGGGAAACAGGTCGCGGCCCTGCGCCAGCTGCCCGGTCAACCAACCCAGCAACGGCAGGTCGATGACCGTGTCGCGGCCGGTCAGCGCGTAGGAATGCATCAACCCCGAAAGCGCCAGCAAGGCCCCCACTGCCGCCCACGCCGCCGCGCGCAACCACGCGCGGTCGATGATGCACACGGTGACGGCCGCCCAGATCATCGCCGTGTAGAGGAAACCCTGCTCCAGGGCAAAGGCGCCCCCGAGGTAGGCACCGGCCCCGTGGGCGGCCTTGACCATCTCCGCCGAGAGGCTCGCGCCCGCGGCTCCGAGCGAGGTCTTGACGATCAGCACCGTCCATGCCGCCAGCGCGGGCAGCAGACCGACGATGACGGCCGGGTAATGCGTTTTCGGGGTAACCTCGAAGGCCTGGGCCGCGATGATGATGCCGATCCACAGGATGATGGCGATGCCGGCCTCGGCCGGGATGGCCCAGGTGAGCGCGGCCATCGTGCCCGTCAGGCAGACGAGCGTGATCGCGGCGCCGTTGAGCACCGAGTAGCCGGCGCGCGCGCCGAGCTTTTTCCAGGCGGGATGCCCGATGTAGATGGAGGTGGGGAACGGCGAGCCGAAGGCCGCCGCGGTCAGCGTGCCAAGGCCGTTGAACACGAGGCTGGGCACGACGGGGTAGTTGTCGCCCGCGGCCGAGGCGGACTCGATGTTCTGCAGGGAGGCCAGCACGCCGAGGAGGCCGATGGGGATGACCACCGAGAGATACGGCAGGATGTGCGGGCCGCTCAGCGCCGCCCACAGCTCGCCCGGGATCGGCACCGGGAAATAGGCGCGGACATGCGCCAGCGGCTCCACCTGCCAACCGCCCACGGGCGCCAGGCCCGTCGCCCACGCCAGCCCGGTGCCGACGGCCAGGACCACGACGGTCGCCGGCACGCCGCCGCGGAACCGCATCCGCCCGAAAAACACCACGAAGACCAGCACCAGCGTGCTGAAGCCGACGAGCGGCGCGGCGAAGATCTGGAACAGGAAGCCCAGCCCGAGGAACCCGAGCCCCACCCCGCCCAGCGTCGCGAGCATCGCCGCCTGCGGCGTGTGCCGCCGGATCCACCCGGCGAAGAACGCGCAGCTGAATTCCAACACGCCGCCGAGGAAGCACGCGACCAGCCCGGCGTGCCACGCGAAGCGCTCCGGGTCGGGCAGGCCCTGCGCCAGCGCCAGCTGCTTGGCCGGCAGCATCACGAGGAAAACGTGCGCGAACAACCCCGGCGTGCTGATGCCGTAGGGCAGCGCGCAGACATCGGTGCGGTTCTCCCGCTTGGCCAGCTCCAGCGCCTGCCAAGCATAGAACAGGTTGCCGACGAGGAAGGACATCGCGACGCCCGGCAGGATGCGCCCGTAGACCAGTTCCGGCGAGAAGCCCAGCACGCCCACGCACAGCGGCGCGAGGATCAGCAGCTGCACGAGGTTGTTGATGAACGCCGCGACGAAGCCCTCGCCGTCGCCCTTGGAGATGAGCTTCATGCCCGGCCCTCTTTCGCCAGATGCCCGAGGAAATGGATTGTCCAGCGCGCCGCCGCGGCCGCGGCCGTCTGCCCGAGCTTGCGGTAATCGCCGCCGGGGTTGGGCTGGGTCAGGTTGCTGCCCGCGCGGAAGACGATGTGCGGCACGCCCAACTGCACGCAGACCTGCGCGATGGCCGCGCTCTCCATCTCCATCAGGTCGGGGTCCAGCTGCGCCCGGAGGTCGCGGATCTTCGCCGCCGAGACGCCGAACATGTCGCTGGCACAGACGATGCCCGGACGGACGGACGGCACGTAGGTCGAGCCGTTGGCCGTGACCGGCTCCGCCCGGTAGGTCTTGGCTGCCGCCCGCGCCAGCCGCAGCAGGCGTGCATCGGGCCGGTAATACCAGCTCGTCATCCGCCCCGGCAAAGGTCCGCGCACGGCCCGGTAGACCATGCCGCGGTCGGTCAGGCTGCCGGCGGCGTGGTGGATCGTCTTGGTTGAGATGATGGTGTCGCCGGTGCGCAGACGGGCGTTCACCCGCGAGCCCGTGCCGCACACGACGACCTCGCGCGGTCGCACCGCCGCGATGAACAGCGCGGCGACCATCGCCCCGTTGGTCACGCCGACGCCCGTCACCGCCGTCACGACTTCGCGGCCATTCAGGCGCCCGGCGACCCAAGGGAAGCACTCCACGCGCCCGCGGCGGGGCCGCACCAGCCGCGTCTGGAACAGCCGGATTTCCGACGGCATGGCGCTGAGCACCAGCGTCGGTGCGGGGGTAGGCCTCGGCATCAGCATTTGCTAGGCGATGAAACGGGGCCTGACACGCAAATAATGCCCGAACCCGGCCCGGCGGTTGAAATCTTCTGGATTCTGGATTCTGACTTCTGGATTCTCCGCCTGCATGATCGCAGTCGAGAACCTCACGCGCGTCTTCCGCACCTACAAGAAGCAGCCCGGCTTCTGGGGTGGCGTGAAAGGCTTGTTCAAGCGCGACTACGAGGAAACCCGCGCGGCCGACGGCATCAGCTTCACGATCAAGGAGGGTGAGTTCGTCGGTTTTCTCGGCCCCAACGGCGCGGGCAAGACCACCACCCTCAAGATGCTCTCCGGTCTCATCTACCCCACGAGCGGCACCGCACGCGTGGCGGGCTTCGACCCCACCAAGCGCGAGAACGCCTACCGCCGGCTCTTCGCCCTCGTGCTCGGCCAGAAGAACCAGCTCTGGTGGGACCTCCCGGCCCAGGAATCATTCTACCTCCTGCGCGCCATCTACGGCCTTGAACCGAAGGCCTATCAGGCCACCCTCGACGAGCTCGTGGCCCTCCTGAACGTCGCCCACAAGCTCAACGTGCAGGTGCGCGAACTTTCCCTCGGCGAGCGCATGAAGATGGAACTCATCGCCGCCCTGCTCCACCGCCCCCGCGTCCTCTTCCTCGACGAGCCCACTATCGGCCTCGATGTCGTCTCGCAGAAGGCCGTGCGCGAGTTCCTGCGCGACTACAACCGCCGCCACCGGACCACGATCCTGCTGACCAGCCACTACATGGCCGACATCCAGTCGCTGTGCGAACGCGTCATCGTCATCGACCATGGCAAGAAGATCTACGACGGCGACCTTGACCAGATCGCCGGGGCCGGCGCGCAGCAGCGCATCATCCGCTTCAAGCCCCGCGACGGCGCCTTTCCCCCGGACTGGCAGCCGCTGCACGGCGAATGCAAGGTCTGCGAGGACGGCGAGGTGCTGCTGCACGTGCCCAGCGAGCATATCGTGGCGGTCTGCCAGCAGATCCTTTCGACCGGACCCGTGGACGACATCAGCATCCAGGACGTCCCGATCGAGGACGTCATCACCGAGCTCTTCCAGCGCGGCGCCAAACCCGCCTGAGCGTCCGGCCACAACCCGTGAGCGTCCCGGCCGGCATTATTTCGGGACAATTGAGCGTTGAGCGCGGCACGCAGGGTGTTGAAAGTCCGCCCCGATGACTTCCCGCGAACGCTTCCTTGCCGCCTGCGCCTGTGCGCCGCTCGACCGCCCGCCCCTCTGGGTCATGCGCCAGGCCGGCCGCTACCTGCCCGAATACCGCGCGCTCAAGGCCAAGCACTCCTTCCTCGAGATGGTGAAGACGCCCGATCTCGCGGCCGAGGTCACCCTGCAGCCCTTGCGGCGCTTCGCCCTCGATGCCGCCATCATCTTTTCCGACATCCTCGTCATCCCCGAGGCGCTCGGCCAGGGCTACCGGTTTCGCGAGGAGGGCGGCATCGCGATGGAATACCGCCTCGAGACCCGCGCCCAACTCGACCGCCTCGACCCCGCGCGCGTCCCGGCGCATCTCGACTACGTCGCGCAGGCCCTGCAGCGCGTGAAGGCCGAGCTGAAGGGCGGGCGCGCCCTGCTCGGCTTCGCCGGCGCCCCGTGGACGCTCGCCACCTACATGGTCGAGGGCGGCAGCTCGGAGGATTTCTCGCGCATCAAGCAGCTCTTCTACACCGACCGCGCCTTCTTCGACGCGCTCCTGGCCAAGCTCACCGCGGGCCTCATCGAGTATTGCCGCCTGCAGATCCGCGCCGGCGCGGACGCCATCCAGCTCTTCGACTCCTGGGGCGGCATCATCGCGGGGCAGGACTACGAGGCCGCCTCGCTGCGCTGGATGCGCGAGATCATCGCCGCCCTGCCGAAGGACTTCCCCGTCATCCTCTATGCCAAGGGCACGCCCATGCAGCTGACCGACATGGCCTTCAGCGGCGCCCGCGTGCTCGGGGTGGACTGGACCGTCGACCTCGGCGTCGTGCGCAAGCTCGTGCCGGACAACATCGCCCTCCAGGGCAACCTCGACCCGGTCCTGATGAACACCACGCCCGCCATCGTCCGCCGCGAGGCCACCCGCCTGCTCGAGACCATGCGCGGCACCCGCGGCCACATCTTCAACCTCGGCCACGGCATCATGCCCGAGGCGAAGATCGAGTGCATGGAGGCCCTCGTCGCCACCGTGCGCGACTGGCGCTGAGCAAAACCGGAGCAGCGCGAATATGGTGGCTTGATTCCCAAGGTAGGGCGAACCGTCCCCGGTGAGCCGCTCCTCTTCGACCGGCAAATTATCGTGCTCCGGTCGAGCGGCTCGGCGAGGACGCCTCGCCCTACCCTGTTCAGAGTGCGCCCCAAAACCGCGCTTCACCCATTGAACCCATGCTTTTCCGGCACTCCGCATTCCGCGTTCCGCACTCCGCATCCCCTTCCTCTCGCCCCTTGACTCCCCTACCCCCGGGGCTACTTTCCGGCGCTTTTCCCGAATGGCTGCCGACCTGAAAGACACGCTGCTGCTGCCCAAGACCGACTTCCCGATGCGGGCGGATCTCGTCAAGCGCGAGCCTGCGCGCGTCGCCCACTGGGAGAAGCTCGGCCTGCACGCCCGCATCCAGGCCAACCGCGCCGGAAAGCCGGCTTATGTGCTGCACGACGGCCCGCCCTTCACCAACGGCGACGTCCACATCGGCACCGCGCTCAACAAGTCGCTCAAGGATTTCGTCAACCGCTACAAGTCCATGCGCGGCTTCCGCACGCCCTACGTGCCCGGCTGGGACTGCCACGGCCTGCCCATCGAGCAGAAGGTCTCACGCGAGCTCCAGGAGAAGAAGCTCACCCTCACCACCGCCGGGCTGCGCGCCAAGTGCGACGAATTCTCCGAGGGCTGGATCGCCAAGCAGAAGGCGCAGTTCAAGCGCATCGGCGTGCTCGCCGACTGGGAGAGCGAATACAAGACCAAGGCCCCGGCCTTCGAGGCCGACATCCTCCGCACCTTCGCCGCCTTCGTCGAGCAAGGGCTCGTCTACCGCGCCAAGAAACCCGTCTATTGGTCCATCCCCTTCGAGACCGCCCTCGCCGAGGCCGAGATCGAATACAAGGACCACGTCTCGCCCTCCATCTGGGTGAAATTTCTCGTCCCGGCGGTCGAGGCCCTGAAAATCGGTGATCTCGCGACCAGCAAACCCGTTTACATTGTCATCTGGACCACAACTCCTTGGACGATCCCTGCCAATCTAGCGATCGCAGTAAATCCCGATGCTAGATATGTCGTCGCTGATTTGGGCACCGAATGTATCATTGTTGCGGAGGCTCTGCTGCCTTCGGTTCTCGCCGCAGCCAAGATTGAGTCCAAGCCGCCCATCCTAACCACTTTCGATGGTGGACATCTTGCAGACCGTGAAGCCCGTCACCCCTTCATTGACCGAGCCTCGCCCGTCGTGCTCGCGGATTACGTCACGACCGACAGCGGCACGGGCTGCGTGCATACCGCTCCCGGACACGGTTACGACGACTATCTCACCGGCCTGAAATACGGCCTCGAGATCTACTGCCCGGTCGGTGACGACGGCAAATATGTCGACGACGGCCGGATCCCCGCCGACCTCGTCGGCCTGACCACGCTTGAAAGTGTCGAGGACCTCGCGGCGAAGAAAACCTCGCCCGCCAACATCGGCGTGATGAAAAAACTCGCCAGCGTCGGGGCCCTGCTCGCGAAGCAGAACCTCACGCACAGCTACCCGCATTGCTGGCGCTCCAAGACCCCCATCGTCTTCCGCGCGGTGGACCAGTGGTTCGTCTCGCTGGACAAGGCGGGGCACCGCCAGGTCGCGCTCGCCGAGATCGCAAAGATCGAGGCCGCGCAGGGCTGGGTGCCCGCCTGGGGCGAGGCCCGCATCCGCGGCGCCGTTGAGTCGCGCCCCGACTGGTGCATCAGCCGCCAGCGCTCGTGGGGCGTGCCCATCATCGCCTTCTACGGCCCGGACAAGAAACCTTGGATCGACGCAGGCGTCATCCGCGCCGTGGCCGACAAGGTCGCCGCGCAGGGCACCAACCTCTGGTATGCCTCCTCCGCGGCCGAGATCCTCGCCGGCGTGAAGCTGCCCGCCGGCTGGCCCGACCCCTCCACCCTCACCTGCGGCCGCGACACCCTCGACGTCTGGATCGACTCCGGCTCCACCCAGGCCGCCGTGCTCAGGCGCGGCCAGGGCGGCACCCACTGGCCGGCCGATCTCTACCTCGAGGGCAGCGACCAGCACCGCGGCTGGTTCCAGTCCTCGCTCTGGTGCAGCGTCATCGCCTTCGGCGGCGCACCCTACAAGGCCGTCCTCACCCACGGCTTCATCGTCGACAAGAACCGCCAGAAGATCTCCAAGAGCTCCACCTACCAGAAGCCGCAGACCGCCGACGCCTACATCGCGCAATACGGCGCCGACGTCATCCGCCTCTGGATCGCCTCGCAGGATTTCCGCGACGACATCCCGGTGGACGACGAGATCCTCAAGCACGTGGGCGAAGCCTACCGTCTTTTCCGCAACACCTTCCGCTTCCAGCTCTCCAACCTCTTCGATTTCGACGCCGCCAAGCACGCCGTGCCGGTGGAGAAGATGGACGCGCTCGACCGCTGGGCCCTGCACCAGACGGCCGTGCTCATCGACGAGTGCACAAAGGCCTACGAGGCCTTCGAGTTCCACCGCGTCTACCAGCTCTGCAACCAGTTCTGCTCGGTCACGCTCTCGGCCACCTACCACGACATCCTGAAGGACCGGCTCTACACGCTCGGCGCCAACCACCCGCTCCGCCGCTCCTCGCAGACCGCCCTCCACCACATCTTCGACTCGCTCGTCCGCCTGCTCGCCCCCGTCATCACCTTCACGGCCGACGAAGCCTGGAGCTTCGCCCGGACCGGCAAGGAATACAGCGAGGAATCCGTCCACCTGCAGGACTGGCCGGTGGCGCCCGCGGCCTGGCGCAATCAATCGCTCGATGCGGAATTTGCCGAGCTGTTCAAGGTCCGCAGCGCCGTGACCGAGAAGCTCGAGCCCCTGCGTCAGGCCGGCACCATCGGCAAGGCCCTCGACGCCGTCGTCTCTCTCTCCGCCGATCCGGCCAGCCCCGCCTTCGCCGCCATGGAGCGACACGCCGCATTTCTGCCCGAATTTTTCATAGTGTCACGAGCGGAAGTGGAACCGAAGGCCGGGGCGGCACTCCAAATCACCCCCCGCCACGCCCAGACCACCGGCCTCGTCCGCTGCCCCCGCTGCTGGCGGTGGGTGCCAAAAGTTGTTCACAGTGCGCACGGAGATGTTTGCCCTCGGTGCGCCGAAGCCCTTAACTCCTGAACCGTCCCCTTATGGCCACGAAGAAAAAGACCACCGCCAAGAAGCCCGCGCCCAAGCCGGCCGCGAAGAAAAAACCCGCTCCGGCCAAGCCTGCCGCCGCGAAACCGGCCCCGGCCAAGGCGCCCGCCAAGCCCGCCGCGGGCGGCAAGGCCATGTCCTCCGCCGATCTCAAGAAGATGATTCTCGAGCGCAAGAGCGCCCCCAAGGCCGCCATCGCCTTCAGCCTCGATGAGGTCCGCGAGATCGCGAAGAAGAATGAAAAGCAGGCCGACTCGGCCGCCAAGCAGGCCAAGGCCGGCGCCAAGGGTGTGAACCACACGAAGCACGCCGACACCAAGCTCGACCGCCCGCACAAGCCGCACCACATCAAGCCGGCCTCCCTCACCGACATCCTCGGCTTCAACCCCAACAAGGGCTCCCGCCGCCCCGCCTTCGACCTCGATGAGGACAAGGTGCCCGACAAGCACCGCCGCTACTTCCGCCTGCTGGTCGACCTCCGCAACCACGTCCTCGCCTCCCTCGGCGAGCACACCGAGGAGACCCTGCTCAAATCCGCCAAGGACGACTCCGGCGACCTCTCCGGCTACGGCCAGCACATGGCCGACGCCGGCACCGACACCTTCGACCGCGACTTCGCCCTCAGCCTCGTGTCCTCCGAGCAGGAGGCGCTCGCCGAGATCGAGGCCGCCATCAAGCGCATCCACAACGGCACCTACGGCATCTGCGAGATCACGCAGAAACCCATCGACAAGGAGCGCCTGCTCGCCGTGCCCTTCACCCGCTACTCCGCCGAGGCCAAGAAACAGGTCGAGCGTCACTCCCACCGCGCCCGCGAACGCGGCGGCCTCTTCACCGAGGCCGGCGAGGAGGAAGGCGCCGCCAAGATGGGCGACGACGCCGACGGCGGCGAAGACTGAGGCTGACCCGCGTTGGCCGACCGACCGACACCTTGGCAACGCATCGCGGCCTACCGCCGCCTCTGGCTCGTGGCCGCCGCCGTGCTCGCCGCCGACCAGGCGACCAAGCTCGCCATCCTGGCCCGCTTCCCGCACCTGACCTACGGCCCGCCGGGCCACATCGAGGTCATCCCGGGGTTCTTCAACCTCGTCCACGTCGGCAACACCGGCGCCGCCTGGAGCCTCTTCGCCGGCCGCAGCGCCTGGCTCGCCGGGCTGGCCCTCGTGACGCTGGTCGCGATTTATCTCTGGCGCCGGCACCTCGGCCTGAAGGAACGGTTCGCGCAGCTCTGCTTCGGGCTGCTCTGCGGCGGCATCGTCGGCAACTTCATCGACCGCGTGTGGCACGGCCACGTGATCGATTTCCTCGACTTCCACTTCGGCTCCTACATCTACCCGACCTTCAACATCGCCGACTCCTGCATCGTCGGCGGCGTGATCGGCTACATGCTCTGGTCGCTGCGGCAACCGTCGCCGGCGGAAGATCAGGTGTAGGGCGGGATCACCGGATGCCGCCTCTGGTCACTGACCAGCGCGCACCTTCACTGTCATCGCGAGGCCTGCGAAGCAGGCCGTGGCGATCCACAGACAAAGCATGGATTGCTTCGTCGCCCCGCCTGGGCGGGACTCCTCGCAATGACACTATGATGCGGCCAGTCCCCTACTCGACGTTCGCCATCTGCTCGCGGATGCGCTCCAGCTCGTTCTTGAACTCGATCACGTGCTGCGAGACCGCGAGATCGTTGGCCTTCACGCCCAGGGTGTGGATCTCGCGGGCGATTTCCTGCAGGATGAACTCGGCCTTGCGCCCCACCTCCCCCGGCTGGCGCAGCCAGTCGCGCAGTTGCTTCAGGTGGCTGCGCAGGCGGGTGAGCTCCTCGGTCACGTCGCACCGGTCGGCGAAGAGCGCCACTTCCTTGAGCACGCGCTCGTCCGACACGTCCAGTTCCAGACCCGCCTGCCGCAGCCGCGCGAGCAGTTGCTCCCGGTAGGCCGGCGCCACCTGCGGCGCGCGCGCCGCCACGGCCTCCACGTGCTGGTGCAGTTTCTCCAGCCGCGTCAGGAAATCCACCAGCAGGGCCTCGCCCTCCTTCGCCCGCATGGCGCCGAAGGCGCGCAGCGCCTCCTCCACCACGCGCAGCACGTGCGGTGCCGCGCCGTCGGCCGGCGGCAGACCGGCCTCGCCGGCCTCCGCCCGGGCGATCTGCCAGAGCAGGTCGGCGGTCGGTTCAAAGCGGATGCCGCGCGCCTTCGCCAGCTCGGCGAGGCGCTCGAGGTCCTCCGCCACGGCGGCCTCGTCCCAATCGAGTGTCGCGCCGGCCGGAGGCGCCGCCTCGATGCGCAGCGTGACCTTGCCGCGATGCGCCACCTTGCGCACGGCCTCCGCCACGGCGGCCTCGAGGGCGGCCCAGGCCTCGGGCAGCTTGAGGTCCAGGTCGAGCGAGCGGCGGTTGACGGACGCCACCTGCACCGTGAGGGCGAAGCCCGCGTGTTCGCCGGTGGCGCGCCCGAAGCCAGTCATCGAGTTCATAAGCGGACGCAGCCTGCGGCGCCGCAGCCCCGAAGGCAATGCCCGCCTTAGGGCGCGCCGGAAGTCCGCACTGCCGTGCAAATCGTGTAATCGTCGCGGAGCTGCCGCGCGCCGAATTTCTCCAGCGCGGCGAAAATGGCGTTGTTCACGCCCGCGGCGGACGCCCCATGAGCTGCATGCAGGGCATCGGAAAGCCGCGCGGAACCGAATTCCACCCCCGTGGCATTGGCCGCCTCCGTGAGACCATCCGAATATAGCACGATGGTGGCGCCGGCGTCGAAGCCGACGGTCTTTTCCTCGATCGCGGCATCGAAGGTCATTTCATCGGCCAGCCCCAGCGGCAGACCCTCGCTGGCGAGGTATTCGCAAACGGTCCCGGCGTTATCGCGGCGGGCCAGCAGGGCCTTCTCATGACCGGCGCGCGCATAGGACACCGTGCCGCGCGCGACGTCGACCACCGCATAAATCATCGTCACGAACATTCCGTCGCGCACGTCACCCTGCAACGCGCGGTTGATCTCCGACAACACGCGCGCGGGGGATTCATGCCGGGCGGCATGGACTCGCAACAGCGTGCGGCTGATCGCCATCAGCAGCGAGGCCCCGATGCCCTTGCCCGAGACATCCGCCACGGCCAGTCCCACCCGCGTGTCGCCCAACCGGAGGACGTCGTAGAGGTCGCCGCTCACCTTCTGCGCGGCCACGTAGCGGGCGTCGAGGTCGAGGCCGGGCACGACGGGCATGGCCTGGGGCAGGAGCGTCTTCTGGATGTCGCTCGCCAGCGAAAGGTCGAGGTCGAGGCGCTGTTTCTCCACCTGCAGGGCGATGAAATCCTGGTTGTGCACGGCGAGACCAGCCTGCTCGGCGAGCGCGGCGACGAGCGAATAGTCGGTTTCGCTGAAGGGCAGGCCATCGGCCGCGTTGCAGACGCACAGCACGCCGATGAGATTCTTCCGCACCATGATCGGCGCGGCGATGACGGAGCGCACGGTCAGCGCCGGATCGTCATGCCGGACGATGCGGGGGTCGGACGGGGCGTCGGCAATGAGCTCGCCGCGGCCGGTCACGGCCACGCGGCCGACGATGCCTTCGCCGACGGGAAACGACTCCGACTTCAGCACCTGCTCGATGAACTTCGCGCGCGAGCCCAACTGCAGCCGGGCCGTGTCAGGAATGGGCCGGTGCGGCGGGAAGAGCCCCTCCACGGCGACGCCGCGCATCATGTTGTCCGCGCCCTTCTCGAAGATGCAGGCGCTCAGGGCGCCGGTGCTGAGCACGGCGGCGTGCACGATGCGTTGGAACAGCTCGTCGCGCGTCAGGCGCTCGCCGACGGCGTCCACCATGGTGTGCATGTAATCGAGCACGATCTGCCGCTCCTCCATCAGGAGCAGGTTCTGCTCCTCGAGCCGGGCGGCCTCCCGCTGCGCGCGCCAGTAAAGCGCATAGACCAGCGCCGCGCCGAGCATGCCGCCAAGGACGAAAAATAGCATCGTTGCGACTATGGCGGCCGGGGTCCGGCCGCCAAGCTTGGGTTTCGCGCTTCCGACCCCGGCGCGGCGCGCTCCCGGTAAGCGTCAGCGCCCGCCGGCGACGCGGTTGCGGAGGAAGGCCAGCACGTCCTGGAACTTGTCCAGGTTCGCGCCGTCGGCGGCGACGAGGTTCTCGTGCGCCTCGAGCACCAATCGGGCGCTGTCCAGCTCCGTCCGTGGCGCCGCCGGAAGGGCCTGGCCGAAGCTGGCGGCGGCCCGGGGGGCGGATGTCTCGACCAAGGCGAGCCGGTGCAACCCGAGGTTGTGGATCAGCTCCAGGTTGCGCTCGCCGGCGCGGGCCAGGATCAGTGCCCCGGGCGGGCTGAGCTTGCGCAATTCCAGCGCGGTCCCGGCCAGCACGCCCAGGAAGGTGCTGTCCATGCTGGCGCAGTGCTTGAAATCCACGACGAAACGCACCCGGCCCTGCCGGCGCATCTCCACGATGAAGTCCCTCAGCGCGCCGCTGTTGATGAAAGACGCGCGCCCCTCGATGCGGATGACCACCGGGTCGGCTTGGGCATCGACGAGGAAGACCGGGGGCGTGGAGTCGGACATGGGGGGAAAACAATCCGCAGCGTGTCATCCTGAACGCAGTGAAGGATCCAGAGCGACCAGCGGGGTGGGCGTCATGCTGGATTCTTCGCTTCGCTCAGAATGACAAAGGAGCGATCTGAGCTTCAGTTCTTGGCCACGATCTGCCGCAGCACGTAGGGCAAAATGCCGCCGTGCTGGTAGTAGTCGATCTCGATGGGCGTGTCGATGCGGCACGTGACGGGCACGTCCTGCTTCGATCCGTCCTTGCGGGTGATGCGCAGCGTGAGGTCCTGCTGGGGCTTCACGGCGGGCGAGAGGCCGACGACGTCGTAGGTCTCGGTGCCGTCGAGCTTGAGGGTCTGCGCGGTCGTGCCCTCCTTGAACTGCAGGGGCAGCACGCCCATGCCGACGAGGTTGGAGCGGTGGATGCGCTCGAAGCTCTGCGCCACGACGACCTTCACGCCAAGGAGATTGGTGCCCTTGGCAGCCCAGTCGCGCGAGGAGCCGGTGCCATATTCCTGGCCGGCGATGACGATGAGCGGCGTGCCCGCCTTCTGGTAGGCCATGGCGGCGTCGTAGATCGAGGTCTTCTGCCCGTCGGGTCCGAGCGTGTTGCCGCCCTCCTCGCCGCCGAGCATCAGGTTCTTGATGCGGACGTTGGCGAAGGTGCCGCGGGTCATCACGCGGTCGTTGCCGCGACGCGAGCCGTAGGAGTTGAAGTCCTCGAAGGCCACGCCGTTCGCGAGGAGGAACTGGCCGGCCGGCGAGCTCTTCTTGATCGCACCGGCGGGCGAGATGTGGTCGGTGGTGACCGAGTCGCCGAAGATGCCGAGAGCGCGGGCGCCCTTGATCTCGCGGATCGTGCCGGGCTGCATCGAGAAGTCGGTGAAGAACGGGGGCTCCTGGATGTAGGTGGACTTCGCGTCGAACTCGTAGACGTTGCCGACGGTGGCGGGGATCTCGTTCCACTTCGGGTTCTGCGCGGCGAAATCCTTGTAGAGCTTGCGGAACACGGCGGGCTTGAGCGCAGCCTGCATGCAGTCGCGCACCTCCTGCAACGAAGGCCAGAGGTCGGCCAGGAACACGGGCGATCCGTCCTTGGCCGTGCCCAGCGGCTCGCAGCTCAGGTCGATGTCGACGCGGCCGGCGAGGGCGAAGGCCACGACGAGCGGCGGCGACATGAGGAAGTTGCTCTTGATGTTCTGGTGCACGCGCGCCTCGAAGTTGCGGTTGCCGGAGAGCACGGAGGCGGTGACGAGGTCGTTCTTCACCACGACGTCCTCGATGCCCGGGTCGAGCGGGCCGGAGTTGCCGATGCAGGTGGTGCAGCCGTAGCCGACGGTGTTGAAGCGGAGCTTGTTGAGGTAGGGCTGCAGGCCGGTCTTCTTCAGGTAGTCGGTGACGACGCGCGAGCCGGGGGCGAGCGAGGCCTTGACGGCGGGGTTGACCTTCAGGCCCTTCTCGACGGCCTTCCTGGCGAGGAGGCCGGCGGCGAGCATGACGCTCGGGTTGCTGGTGTTGGTGCAGCTCGTGATGGCGGCGATGAGCACCGAGCCGGTGCCGACCTTGGCCTTCTTCTTGTCCGCCAACTCGACCTTCGCGGACTTGCCGAATTCGGTGCGGCTCTTGCCGAAGCCGTTCTCGGTGACCGGGCGTTGCACGGCCCGGAAGAACTCGCGGCGGAGGTTCTGCAGCTCGATACGGTCCTGCGGGCGCTTCGGGCCGGCCACGCTGGGGACGACGCTGCCGAGGTCGAGCTCGACGACCTGCG